>NZ_JBIUZD010000001.1:0-529383 GCF_044744885.1 Streptomyces sp. NPDC087215 | reverse complement strand
CGGGGGGGGGGGGGGGGGGTGGGGGGGGGGGGGGGGGGGGGGGGGGGGGGGGGGGGGGGGGCCGGCCCCCCCCCCCCCCCCCCTTCCCGGTGGAAGACCGCCCGCGATCGGCCCAGTTGGCGGGCCTGCCGGGCCGACCCGGCCCGAAGGGACCCCGGCCGGGGGCGGGGTGGGTGCGCATCGGGCCGGGTCGGCCCGGCTCGGCCGCGTGAGGTCCGGCCCTGCCCGGTCCCGTCGGGCTCGGCTCGTATCCGCTCGCATCGGCTCGCTTCGGTCCGGCCCGGTCCAGTCGGCCTCGGCCCGCACCCTCCCAGCGCAGCTCCACCCGGTCCCGGCAGGCTCGGCACGTGCCTGCCCGGTCCCAGCCGCGTTCGGTCAGGCCGAGCCCGTACCCGCCCGGTCCGGTCCCGCTCGGCCCGGCTCGCTTCGGTCCCGCCCGGCCCGGCCCTCCCGCGATTCCGTCGGGCCCGGCTCGGTCCCGCCCGGTCCGCTCCCGCTTCGGTCCGGCCCCGTCCCCGCTCGCTCCGGCCCGGCCCGTCCACTCCGGCCCGGCCCCGGGCCGCTCGGATCACGCGGGTCGGAGCGCCCGGGTCGGAGCGCCTTGTCCGGACCGGGCCGCTCGGACCGCCCTCCAGGTCAGCCCAGTTCGAGGGTCGTGACCCCGAAGATCCGCTCGCGCGCCACCGGACGCACCGGGCCCGTGTACATCCGGGCCGTCTCGAACGTCGGCCGCAGCCCCCGCTCCTCGGCCAGCCGGGCCGCCGCCGGGTTCGACTCCGGCATGTCCACCGCGATCCGGTCCGAGCCGAAGTCCCGCGCCTCGGCGGCGAGCGCGTCGAGCAGCGCTCCCGCGTCGGCCGGGGTGTCCGCGAAGAGCGGCCCGATCCGCGCCTCGTCCCGCGCGGGGCGGACCACCCCGTACCCGACCGGCCGCCCGTCGGCCACCCGCACCAGCGCGCGGTGTCCGGGCGTCGTCACCCAGGCGGCGAGGAACCGCGGCCGGTCGGCGTGGTGACAGGCGGCGTCGTACGCGGCGAGGACGGCCGGATCGATCCGGTCGGCGGGCACGACCCCGGTCACGGGAGCGTCGGGCGCCGGGACCTCACCCACGTAACGCGCCGTCCGGTACGCGGTGGCGAAGCCCGAGCGCCGGTAGTTGTCCTGCTGCGCGGGCACCCCGTCGAGCCCGATCGCCCGCCCGCCCGCGTGCGCCAGCGCGGCCCGCCAGGTGGCGAGACCGTGCCCGTGGCCGCGCAGTTCGGGCCGGACGAGGTAGAAGCCGAGGAACGCGTACGCGTCGTCGTAGGTGACGACCGAGATCGCCGAGACCGGCTCCCCGTCGACCCGGCCGAGGAAGAAGCCCCCGGGGTCCTGCGTGAAGAACGCCCCGGCGTCGGCCAGCCCGGGGTTCCACCCCTCCTCGGCGGCCCAGGAACGGACGAGTTCCCAGTCCGTGACCGTGGCGGGCGAGACGGACAACGAGCCGGAGGAGACGGAGACCATGGGGGATTCCTTCGACAGCCGGGGAGCGGGCGGCGGACGTCCGGTCGCTGGAAACCCGGACAAAGCGCGCCGAGCATAACGCCGTACGGCCCCGGTCCCGCCCCCGGCCGAATGATTCCGGCCGCGCCGTACGGACCCCCGGGAGGGTGCCCCGCGAGGGTGCCCCGGGAGGGCGTCGCCCGGCCCGCGAGGCCCGGCCGTCGCCCGTCGCCCGTCGCCCGGCACCCGTACGAGGGGCCGCTCAGGCCACGAGCCGCAGCCGTGTTCCCGCGACCCCGAGCCGGATCGTCTGGCCCCACGTCAGTTCCAGGGCGTCCGACTCGACACCGTCGCCGAAGACCACCAGCCGGTCCGACTCGACGGTGAGCCGCAGCCCCCGGCCCCGGTCGAGCAGCCCCTCCACCCTGCTGGTCCCGGTGGCCGGGGACGGCCAGGCCTCCCGTACGAACCAGGCGAGCCGGGCGTCGGCGGGAGCGGGCAGCGCGAGCGCGCTGGAACGCTGTTCCCACAGCGACCGCAGCCACCCGGTCGCGCCCGTCCCGGTGCCCACGAGCACCCCCGACGAGGCCTGCGGCTCGGGCGGGACCCCGGGCGCGTCCTCGTCCAGTGTGTAGCGGGCCGTCTGATGGCCGCGCGGTCCGACGTAGATCTCGTTGAGGGCCAGGAGCCGCTGGGCGTCGTCGGTGACGGCCTCGACCATGGTCAGCTCGTCCACCGCCGCCCCCGCCGTCACCGCGTGCGGAAGGAGCCGCCGGGCCCGGTCGGCGCGGTGCCGGACCAGGACGCCCGGATTCCGTCCCGGGTCGGCGTCGATCCCGACGACGGGCTGACCCGTCAGGTACTTCGCCGTGTTGGCGACCAGCCCGTCCTGCCCGACCACGACGACCACGTCCTCGGGCCCGAACGGGAACCGGTCCAGGTCGGCCCGCTCCACCCGGGTCCGCCGCCAGGACAACGGAACCGCGCCCGCCACCTCGACCAGCGCCCGGCGGGCCCGCTCGTGCCGCTCGCGCACGGCGTCCACCGAGCGGCCGCGCGCGGAGAGGAAGAACGCAGCCTGCCCGTGCGTCCCGTGCCGGGCGAGCAGCTCCTCGTACTCCGTGGTCCGGTGCACGAGCACCGCGCGCGGCGCCAGGCTCACGACCCGGCCCCGGCTCCGCCCTCGCCCAGTCGGGCGAGCAGTCCGGTCAGCACGTCGGGGGAGAGCGTCAGGTGCTCGATCCGGGGCAGGTTCTCGGCCGCGCGGCCCACCGCGAGCGCGTGCAGGGTCGCGGGCGGCACCTCCGTGTGCGCCGCGAGCCACGCGGACCGCGCGGCGGCCCGTGCCGCGCCGACCTCCCGGGCGGCCTCCGCCTTGGCACGGGCGAGGCGGACCTTCCGTACGGCCTCGGCCTCGGCTCGTACGGCGTCGGCGGCGGCGTTCTCCTCGGCCTCGCGGCGGGCGTTGGTGCCGCGCTGCTCGACCAGCCGTTCCTCCTGCCGGGCCAGCTCGATCTTGTTGGCCAGCTCGTTCTCGGCGATGGCGCGTTCGCGTTCGACGGCCACCGCGCGCCGCTCGTAGGTGGCCCGGTCGGCCTCCTGCTGGATCTGCTCGCGGGCCGGGGTGCGCAGGGCGCGCTCCACCTCGGGCTCGGGACGGAGCGCCACCACCCGTACGGAGACGATCTCGATGCCGGTGGCGGGCAGCCGGGGCTCGGCCGCGAGCCCGGCGGCGACACGGTCGCGGACCGCGGCGACGCCGTCCACGAGCGCCTCGGCGAGCGCGGTGCGGGCGAGCACGTCGAGCGCGTGCTGCTGGGCGGTCCCGGTGAGGAGGGTGGCGATCTGCTCCAGCGGGGTGCCGCGCCAGGCGCCGGTGCCGGGGTCCACGGAGAAGTCGAGCCGGGCGGCCGCGGCCGCCGGGTCGCCGATCCGGTAGGTGACGGTGGCCTGGACGCTGACGTCCTGGAAGTCGGCGGTCCTGGCGTGGAAGGCCATGGCCAGTTCGCGGTCGTCCACCGGGACCTCGGAGAGGGCGGCGGTCAGCGGGCGGAACCAGAAGCTCAGCCCCTCGCCCTCGTGCACGAGCCGCCCGCGGCGCTGGTGGCGGATGTGCGAGGTGGGTGCGGAACGCAGATGGCGCCAGCCCGCCCGCCGGGTGATGTCTGCCATGAGGAAACCCCCTTGTCGTCATGATGACGATAGAAGGTTCCGTTGATTGTCGTCAAGGTGACGAATTCGGGATTCCGGATCGTTCCCGCCGGGCGCCGCCCCTGCCCGGGTCCTCCCCCGATGCCCTCTTCTCCCCCGGCTGGCGACCGGCCTTCTTCCCGGGTCGGCTGTTCCTGGGCCCGCTCTTCCCGGGTCCGCTCTTCCCGGGTCCGCGACCGTCCTCGCCGTCTCAGCCCGCGACCGGCGCGGGCGAGGCCTCCACGTCCGGCAGTGCGAGCGAGGGGGCGACCGGCCCGGGGAAGCCCCGGTCGGTTCCGCCGGGGGCCGGGGCGCCGGCGGCCGTCGCGCGCGGTGCCGGGACCGGCCGGGAGCCCCCGGCCGACGCGGCCGGGTCCGGCGCGCCCTTCGTCAGGAGGACCACCCCGCGCGCGGCGACCAGGGCCGCGGCGGCCGCGGCCGCCCAGCCCCAGGCGCCCGCCCGGAACGTCTCGCCGAGGAGGGCGACGCCGATCACCGCCGCGGAGGCCGGGTTGGAGAGGTTGACCACGGCCAGTGGCGCCGCGAGACCGCCCCGGTAGGCGGCCTGGGAGAGCAGCAGCCCGCCCGTCGCGAAGCCGGAGATGAGGAGCGCGAGCAGCGCGGTCTGCCACCAGGTCGGTTCACGGCCGGGCAGTTCGAGGGCGAGTGCGGCCGTCAGGGTCTGGGTCAGCGCCGAGGCGACGCCGGAGGCGAGCCCGGAGGCCGTCGCGTGGCCGAGCCCGCGACGGGTCCTTCCCGGCGCCCGGCCGGTGGACAGTACGGCGATGAGCAGCGCCGTCGCCGCCGCGACGGCGAGGGACTCGGAGAGGGTGAGGGCCTCGCCGGGTGCGGCCGGACCCGTCACCGCGACGAGCCCGACGAGACCGGCCAGGGTGCACAGGGCGCCGCGCCACTCGGTGCGGGTGACCCGGCGCCGCGCCGCGTACGCCCCGAGCGGCAGCGCCGCCACCAGGGTCAGCGCGCCGAGCGGCTGGACCAGGGTCAGCGGCCCGTAGTGCAGGGCCACGACGTGGGCGAGGGCCCCGGCGGCGTTGAGTCCGACGGCCGCCCACCACTGGCGCCGGGCGAGCAGCGCGCGCAGGGCGCCGCTTCCGTCCCGGGCGGGGGAGGCGGCGGCCAGCCGGGACTGGGCGACGGCGGCGAGCGCGTAACCGGCGGCGGAGACGAGCGAGAGCAGCACCGCGAGGACGGTGCCCGAGCCGGGGCTCATCGGAGGACTCCGGCGGGGAGGGGGGTCGTGCCGAGGGTGCGGGGCACCGGCGGCGGAGCCGTACGGCGGCCGGGCGCGCGGACGGCGAGCAGGGCGAGGCCGAGGAGCGCGGCGGCGGCGAGCGCGTCGAACCAGTAGTGGTTGGCGGTGCCGACGATGACGATCAGGGTGAGCAGCGGGTGCAGCAGCCAGAGGAAGCGCCACCGTGACCGGGTGGCGGCGACGAGACCGATCGCGACCATCAGGGCCCAGCCGAAGTGCAGCGAGGGCATGGCGGCGAACTGGTTCGCCATGGAGTCGGTCTCCGGGGTCGCCGCGTAGACGGAGGGCCCGTAGACGCGGGCGGTGTCGACGAGGCCGCCCGCCGCCAGCATCCGGGGCGGCGCGAGCGGAATCAGCAGATGCAGGGCGAGGGCGGCGCCGGTGAGCAGCGCGAGCACCCGGCGGGACCACACGTAGTGGGCGGGGCGGCGCAGGTAGAGCCAGCAGAGGAAGGCGATGGTGGCCGGGAAGTGCACGGCCGCGTAGTACGTGTTCGCCGCCCGTATCAGGGTCTCGCCGTGCAGGAGGAGCTGCTGTACGGCTCCCTCGCCCGGGAGGTGGAGGGCGCGTTCGGCGTCCCAGACGCGGTCGGCGTTCCGGAAGGCGCGGGCCTCGTGGCCGTTGGCGAAGAACCGGCCGAACTTGTAGACGAGGAAGAGCGCGGTGACGAGCAGCAGCTCGCGCACGAGCGGCGGCCGGGCGGTCCCGTCGCCGGGGCCGGGGGAGGACTTCCTCCCCGGTCCCGCAGGACGTGTGCCTCGTATCCCGCGTATCCCGCCAGCCATCGTGCGGCCCTCTAATCCGTCAAATCGCCAACAAACGGAGTGAGCCTAGATCCGAATTCATCGAGACGCAAGCGTCTCGATACGTTTGCGTCTCGATTGTGCACCCCCTACTCTCGTATGTGCAGACAGAGGTGTCCGGGAGAGGGATCGATGTCCACAGAGGCCGCTACCGCCGCAGCCCGCCGCAGCAAGATCACGCCGGAGCGCGAGACCGAGCTCTACGACGCCGTCCTGCGCCTCCTGCGCGAGGGCGGATACGACTCCGTGACCATGGAGGGCGTCGCCGCCCGCACCAAGTGCGGCAAGGCCACCCTCTACCGGCAGTGGGGCACCAAGCCCAAGCTCGTCACCGCCGCGCTCGCCCAGCGCCGCTGCACCGTCTTCGCCGGGATCGACACCGGCACCCTCGCCGGAGACCTCCGCGAGGCCGGCCGCATCGCCGCCTCCCACCGCGAACGCGACGCCGAACTGATGGAAGCCGTCGCCCAGGCCTTCATCCAGCACCCCGACCTGCGCGCCGCGCTCCGCGAGACCGTCATCGCCCCCGAGGTCGCCGCCATCGACGCGATCGTGGCCCGCGCCGTCGCGCGCGGCGAGGTCGCCGCCGACAACCCTGCCGTCGAGTTCGTCGCCCCCTGCTTCATGGGAATGCTCCGCATCGAGCGGATCTTCGAGGAGCGCTTCACGGACGCCTCCACCATGCGGACCTTCGTCGACGCCGTCCTCCTTCCGGCGCTGCGCGCCGAGCGCTGAGACCCGGCACGGTCCCGCACCCTGGGGCCATGCCCCCACACAGCCCCGACGTCCGCGTCCGCCGCGTCTACGAGACCCCCTCGCCCGACGACGGCGTACGGGTCCTCGTCGACCGCCTCTGGCCGCGCGGCCTCGCCAAGACCGACGCCCGCATCGACGAATGGCCCAAGGCGCTCACCCCCTCCACCGAACTCCGCCGCTGGTACCACGGCCCGGACGGCACGTACGAGGAGTTCCGCCACCGCTACGGGGCCGAGCTCACCGCCCCCGGCGCGGCCACGGCCCTGGGCCGCCTGAGAACGCTGGCGGCCCAGGGCCCGATCACCCTCCTGACCGCGACCAAGGACCCGTCGACCAGCCACACCACGGTCCTGCGCGAAGCCCTGGAGAGACCGGACGCATAGCTCAGGCGAGCGGCCGGAGGAGCCGGGGGGAGACGGCGGCGGGATCGACGGGAGCGCCCTGACGGCCGTCACGGTCGTCGGGGGCCGACGCTCCACCGCCGGTGCGGAGGGGAGGCGCGAGCCGACCGCCGTCCACGGGAGCGGGAGCCGCGAGTCCACCACCGTCCGTACGGGCGGCCAGGGCGCGGGCCCAGTCGACGAGACCGTCGACGTCGATCCCGTACGGCTCCGCCGCCGCGCGCCCCGGACCGCCCGCGAGGCGGTCGGCGCCACGGCGCAGCAGACGGGCGCCGCCGGGACCGTTGCCCCGGGCGGCGTGGGTCAGGCCGACGGCGAGCTGGGCGAGCCCCTGCCACAGGTCCCGCTCCGCCCCGGGCCCCGACTTCCAGGCGTCCTCGAAGACCTCGTGCGCGTGGAACGGCATCCCGGCGTCGAGCAGCCGCTGCGCCTCCCGCAGGGTCTCGGCGGGCTCGCGCACCACGCCCTCGGGCTGCCGGGCCACGCCCTCGGCGCCATGGGGAAGGGGCCGCCCGAGACCGTCACGGGGCCGCGCGTTCCGCGCCCGCCCCGCCTCGTCACGGTCCCTGCCACGGCCACTCGCTGTCGGGTTCACCCGCCCATTGTCCCGCGCGGACCCGAACGGCCCGCCGCCAGGACCCCGCCACCCCCGCCCACCGGGACCCCGTGACAGCCCGTGCGTCATCGCACCCGCCGGAGTGAGGTAATGTTTTCCCTGCACGCCGACGAGGGAGCAACACCCCGGAGGCAGGCATCGGGACGTGGCGCAGCTTGGTAGCGCACTTGACTGGGGGTCAAGGGGTCGCAGGTTCAAATCCTGTCGTCCCGACTTTTCGAAGTCGGAGTTCAAGGGGCCGTATCAGAGAGATCTGATACGGCCCCTTGATCGTTCTTGGGGGCCAGTCGGGGACCGGCCCGCCCTGACCCGCGTCAGTGGGCGCGGACGATCGGGCTCGGCGGGGTCCTGGGTGCGCGCTCCGCGCTGAGCCGGACGCAGGCGTTGAGGTCGCCGTACTCGGCATCGCGTAGCGGTGTCCGTGTCGCTCCTCTGCCCCTGGACGTGGACAGCATGGCCGACGGCGGCTGATCCCGGCAGCGTGTCCGGGCAAGGGCGCGTCTCCCGGCCGAGTCGCACGTGGACCCGCGGCCGACCCGACGGGGTTCCACGGGCGGGCCGTCGCGTTCCTCGGAGTCATCGTGCCCGTGGGGGCCTCGCCCGCGTCCCACGGCTCCGCAGCCCGCCGCCGCCACGGTCATCGCCACTCCTGACGCCCCCTGGCGTCCTGCCGGGCCGCACCCGGCTCCGCCCTGCCCACCCACGGTGGTTCAGCCGTCCGGGGATCCCGGGCCGCCTCCCGGTACCGGTGGGGGGCGAGGCCGGTCGTACGTTTGAAGGCGTTGCTGAAGGCGCTCTCGGAGCCGTAGCCCAAGGACGAGGCGACGGCCGCGACGGGTGTGTCCTTCGACCGCAGGATGTGCTGCGCCAACCGCATACGCCAGGCGTACAGGTAGGCCAGGGGCGGCAGACCGACGACCTTCTTGAACCGCTGGGCGAAGCTGGTACGGGACATGGCCGCCGCGCGGGCGAGCTCGGCGAGGGTCCACGGGTGGGCCGGATTCCCGTGCATCAGGAAGAGGGCGGGGGCCACGCGTTCGTCGGCCAGGGCCCGTAGCCGGTCCGGCGGCCGGGCGCCTGCGTGGGTGCTGCTGTCGTTCAGGAAGGCGCGCAGCACCTGGACGAAGAGGAGCCGCGCGAGGTGTTCCGCGGCGACGGCCGCTCCGGGGGCGTCCGACCGCATCTCGCGCAGCGTCTGCTCCATGAGCCAGCAGGCCGCAGGCGCTTCGGCGGTGGCCGCGTCCACGCGCATCAGCGGCGGGAACGCGCTCAGCAGCAGTTCCCTGCCGACGTCGTTGAGGTCGATGTGGCCGCCGACGGCGACGACGTCCTGCCCCTCGGCCCCGGCGTGCAGGAAGCCCCCCGCGGCCGTCCGCACCAAGGGCAACACGTCGACCGGCGGCACGGTCGGATCGCTCGCCAAGGTGTACCCGCGCACCCCGGAGAAGACGGCCACGTCACCGGCGGCCAGCCGGACGGGGTGCTCGATGCCGTCTATCACGAGCCACACCAGGCCCTTCAGCACGGCCTGCACCTTGAGCCTGCCGGGGGCCGGAAAGGCGAGGGCCCACTGCCCGGCGGCGGTGATTCCGCAGGACAGGGCGCACCGCGCGTCGATGAGTCCGAGCGTCCTGGCGAGGGGGTCCGCCCAGCCTGCGGAGCCGGGGAAGCGGGCGGACAGCGGTGCGGCCATGTGCGGACTCTGACGCAAGTCGTCCGGACGGACAAGCATTCACCAGGGCCTCGGCCGTCCGTGACGATGGAGGCGGGAGGCCACCCGGTGACGGGCCCGGCCCTCCGTGCCACGGCCCGCGGACCACGCGGCCGATTCCCGGTCTCAGGAGGTTGTACTCATGGGCGGATTCCAGGATCGCGACAAGTTCCACCCGGACGAGGTAGTGCTGTCGCCCGCCGAGCAGCAGGCCCTCGCCGATCTCGCGGACAAGGGCCAGGGCAACGCGGCCGCGTCGCCCGACGAGAGCTGACGGGCACCACGGCCGCCGGACTTCGTGGAGGGGCCCCGGCGGGAGTCGACCCGCCGGGGCCCCGTCCGCCCGACAGACGGGATCCCTCCGTGACCAGCCCCACCGTCCACACCGGTCTCCCCCAGTCCGGAGAGCGGGCCCTCCCCCTGGCCGAGGCGCTCGCCCGCGCCCGGTCCGCTGCCGCCGCCCTCTCGGTCGAGGTCGACCTGGCGCCCGTCCTCGACGGCAGCCCCGGTACGTGGCGGTGCGTCCTGCGCCGCGACGGCCGGGACATCCCCACCGGTCTCGGGCTGGGCAAGGGAAGCCGGGACGAGGCCCGCACGGGCGCTCTGTTCGAGGCCCTGGAGCACTATCTCTGCGGTGCCGACGGGCTGGAACCGGCGGACATCCACCTGGTCCGGGCCCACGACCTGGCCGGTGGTCCACTGGCCCGGGACCTGGCCGTCCGACTCCTGGGCGAAGGCCCGGACGACTCCCTCGGATGTCTGCGGTACCGGTCACTGACCGGCGAGCCGGACACGGACGTCCCTCTCTTCCTCTCCATGCCGGAGTACCTGCGGACGGCGGGCGCGCGGGCCCGCCGGGACGCCGGGGACACGTACGACTACCGGGTGGTCGGCCGCTACTCGGTCAACAACGGCTGGGCCGCGGGCGCCGACCCGGTGGAGGCCACCGTCCACGCCATCAACGAACTGATCGAACGGGACGCGCTCTCCCTCCTGCTGGTCGGTCAGTTCCTGCGCGACCGGCCCGACCGGCTGAGGGTCGTGGACCCGGAGACCCTGCCCGAGGACGTGGCCGCGCTCCTCGACTCGGCACGTGCCCACACGGGCCGCCGCCCCGACCTGATCGAGATGACCACCGACCTCGGCGTACCCGCGTACACGGCGTACCTGCCCGCCCCGCCGGGGCGGCCCGCCCGGATCTGTGGCTGGGGGGCGTCGCTGTCGCGCCGGTACGCCATCACGCGCGCCGTGACCGAACTCGTCCAGCTCCACAGCACGGTGGGCCTGCGCGAGCGGTACGCGCACCTGCTGCCCGAGCAGCGCGACGACACCGGCCCGTACCCGCGACTACGCGCCTGCTACCTGTCGGACTTCACCGCCGCCCTGTCGCTGGCCGAACTCACGCCCTACCGCGACACGGTGGCTCCGGACACGCCCCGGGGTCACCTCGACCGGCTTCTCGCGCTCCTGAGGGGGCGGGGCCTGTCGGTGTACCGGCGCGACCACCACGTCACGCCGGACCTCGCCGTCGTCAACGTGCTCGTGCCGGGACTCGAACGGTTCATGCTGGTCACGGACGGACAGGTCGTCGTCCCCGGGGAGCGCGGGACGGCGGTGCTCGGCCGTGACTGAGACGCGGTGGCGCCCGCTCGCCCTCACCGACGCGCCCCGGCTCGCGGAGATGCTGTCCGAGTGCGCGGTGGCCGACGGGGGGACCGGCCTGGGCACGGACGACGTCCGCGAGGCCCTGAGCGCCCCGGGCATCGACCTGGGAACGGGAAGCACCTCGCTCTGGTGCGGTGGCGCGCCCGCCGCCCACGCGACCGTACGGGCCCGTGAACACGGCAGCCCCGCACACCGGATGACCCTCGACCTCGCCGTGCGCCCCGCGTACCGGACACCCTCGCTGGTCCGCCTGCTCCTCGACCGGTGCCGGACCCTCGCGCTCCGCCGTCACGGCGAGCTGTACCCGGGCGCCCCGCTGGAACTCCACGTGCGAACCCGCCACGGACAGGCGTGGCTCGTCGAGGCACTGGACGCCACGGGCTACCGGCGCGAGCGCGCGTACTGGAGCATGAGGCTGGAGCTCGGGGCTTCCGGGCCCCGGTCCGTCCCCGTGCCGACGACGCCGCAGGGCACGACGATCGTGCCCTTCGACGACACCTTCGACGGGCCCCTGCTGGAGCTCCGCAACGAGGTCTTCACCGGCAACTGGGGCAGCGTCCCCATGACGCCACGCACGTGGCGCCGTTCCGTCACCGGGAGCGCCTACTTCCGGCCCGCGTCCTCGTTCCTCCTCCTCTCGGACCGCCACCGGGAGATTCTCTGCTACCTGCTGTGCACCGAGCCGACGGACGGGCGGAGTTCCCGGGAGCTCTATCTCGCCAACGCGGGGACCCGGACGGCACTCCACGGCCGGGGCCTCTACCGCGCCGTCTTCACGCACGCGTTGGTCCGGGCCAGGGCCGACGGCTACCACCGGGCCGTCCTGGACGTCGACGCGACGAACCCGATGGCGTCCGGCGGCTTCTACGGCCGCATGGGCTTCCGGAGGTGCGGGACGTGGACCACCCACGTCCTGCCGGTGACGGCTGCGCCGCCCGGCGGAGGCGGCCCCTCGGCCCCGCCCCCCGGGTGAAGCCGGGAGGCCGCCGCTCCGGCGCCCCGCGAGCGCGCGCACCGGACATCGTCTGCCCCGCCCGCCGGGCGGACGGTGCCACTTCGACGACAGCCCTCAGCGTGCGGCGCCCATCTTCCCTTCGTACTTCTGGTACTCGCGGACCGCCCCGGCGGTGTCCCGTTCCTGGCTCAGGGCCACGGTGCGCCGGTCGATCCAGCGGCGCAGCGGGCTCTCCTTCCGGGCGACCTCGTCGCGGTCCAGCAACTGGAAGGTGGACGTTCCCAGCGGGTCGGACACGGCGGCCTGCATGTAGGCGAGGCGGGCCGCGTCCATGTCGCCGAGATGCTCCAGGCACTGGCCCAGCATGAAGTGGGCCAGGTGCGTGACCTGGGGACCCAGGAGAGCGGCCTTCCGGTAGGCCTTCACCGCCTCGGGGATCTTCTCCCGCTCGACGTACACCTGACCGAGCGTGAGAAGCGCACGCGGTTCCGCGGGCATGTGCCGCGTGAGGCCCAGCGCGTACCGCTCAGCCCGTTCGAAGTCTCCCAGGACGAGCATCTCCTTGGTCCTGCTCTCCAGCAGGGCGTAGCGCAGCAGGCCCCATTCCGCCCGGGTCGCGGGGTCGTCCCGCCGCATGAGGGCGCAGAAGTGCTCCGCCCGGTCCATCTCCCGGGACATGGCCGCGTGATCGCCGACCAGCTGGGGTGCCAGTGCCGCGATCCGGTGGTAGCGGCTGAGGAGCTTGTTCCGTTCGTGGCCGACCGCGTCGGAGGCGTCGACGGACCGGGCGTGCCGCTCCAGGTGGCGAGGGAAACCCGGGACGTCGTCCTGCATCTTCACGCTGACGCTGCACAGCAGGTAGGTCGCTTCCACATGGGCCCAGGAGCCCGGTCTGGCCCGGTCCCGCACCGTGCGCAGCTCCGTCGTGGCGGCGCTCGTCGGGCCCCCGTCGATGGCTTGGGCGTACAGTGCCTGACCCCGCATGAAGGCGAGGGCGGCGGTGTCGTCGTCCAGCCGGGTGCCGGACGTGGTTCCGGGCCCTGGCTCGTGGCGGAGCACCGACGCGTGCAGCCCCGCCCGGTGCAGTGCCCACAGCACCCGGAGCCGGGCCGGGCCGTCGAGACCGGCGTACCGGTCGAGCTGTTCGCAGAGCGTCCGCCAAGCGGGCGTGCGCAGGGCCGGTGCGAGTCCGGAGGGCTCGTCGAGCAGGTATTCCGGGGTCATCGCGTGCCGCACGATCTCGCGGCGCACCGACGGCGGGGAGATTCCGTGGACCCGGGGGTACGCGTCGCTTTCCTCGACCAGTGACCGGACCGCCAGCGCCAGTCCCTCGACGGCGGAATTCCCGTCCGCCTCCCAGTCGCCGAAATCGAAATAGGGGCGGTAGAGCCAGCCGACGAAGGTCGTCGTCACATCAACGCGCGGCATGTTCTTCCTTCCTCGGCCGCAGGGGCGTGGCCGACGGTCGGCCACGCCCCTGACCCCTTCCGGACGGAGTCCGGTTACAGGGCTTCTCGGGTCGGTCGGTCGGTCGTCAGCGTGCGGTAGGGAATCACCTTCATGGTGTCGCCTTTCGCTCCTGGGGCGGCGAGGAACGGGTCGTGGCCACCCCGCGGGACAGGACAGCCAGACGGTATCCCGGCGGTAAACGGACCGCATCCCGGGGAAAATGCGCCTGGCCGCGACGGCGATCGATCGCCTTCGCCCGGCTCTCTCCGGTGGTCTTCGCCTTCGCCCTCACCGTCGGTCTCCGCGACGACGGGCCGGTGCGTGTCGTGGGTCCCGGTCCATCACGGTCCGGCGTTCCGGGCGCGACTCCTCCGCCGGGTGTGCGGCCCGGTGCGGTCGTCAGGGCGTGGGGTCGGCCAGAAGCAGGTCGACGAGCCGGGCGGTGAGGCGGTCGTCGACGGGCCGGCGGGTGAGCAGGGCCCGGAAGTGCAGGGGGGCGATGAGGGTTTCGAGGAGGAACGCGGGATCGGTGTCCCCGGGGAGCTCTCCGCGCGTGACGGCCCGGTCGATCATGATCCGCGCCAGGTCGAACCGCGACCTCCAGAACTCCTCGCGGCTTTCGGCCAGGGCCTGGCCGTCGGCTGCGGCGGCCAGGGAGCGGACGAGGGCCTTGCCGAAGGGGCTGTCCAGGTAGGCGGCCAGCGAATCCGAGAAGGCGATGAGGTCCTCGCGCAGGATCCCGGTGTCCGGGATGCGGAGCTGTTCCTCGCTGTAGGCCAGGAGCGCGTCGACGACGAGGTGTTCACGGGTGCCCCATCGCCGGTAGACCGAGGTCTCGTGCACGCCCGCCCGACGGGCGATCTCGGGGATTCCGACCGCGTCGGGGCCGTGCTCGGCCACGGCCCGCAGGGTCGCGTCCAGGACGGCCCGGCGGACCCGCGCGGACCGGCCGCCGGTCCTCCGGCGGACTTGCTCGTCGCTCACCCCCGCAGGTTATCGCAGGACACTTGCGTTAGTCGATGAGGGGCGCTACTTTCCGAGTTAACGCAGCATTACTGCGTTAATGATCCTCGGAGGAGGCGTGATGTCGTACCAGTGGCCGCTGGAGGCGAAGGAGCTGTTCGCGGAGCGGTACCCGCAGATGGCCGGTGCCGGTCTGCCGATCCCGGACGTGGACGCGGTGCGCGCCGCGATCACGGACATGTGGGCGGACGAGCCCGGCGGATGGGCGCACGAGTGGTCGGCGCTCGCGGCGCGGTACGCCACGGCCGGAGCGCACGGCCTCTCGGCGCTCGCCTACGGATGGGCGCGGTTCCCGGCGCCGGCCGACGAGGCCAAGCGGGCCGCGCTGGCCCGCCAGACCGAGCAGTACCTGCTCGCGGCGCCCGGATTCGAGGTGGCCTTTCGCCGGGACGTCCTCGACCTGCCCTACCGGGGCGGTGCCACGCGGGTGCCGGTGCACGTCTTCACCCCGCCCGCCGCCACGGGGAAGGAGCCGGTGCTGCTGGTCAGCGGCGGTGTCGACAGCTGGAAGATGGATCTGCACGGTCTTCTGGTGACGCTCTGCTCGCACACCGGTCTGCCGGTCGTCGCCTTCGACATCCCCGGGACCGGTGACTCGCGGGTGCCGATGGCCCCGGACGGCGCGGAGATCGTCCGTGGCCTGATCGGCCACGCCCGGACCCTGGGCGACGGCATCGTCGTGCACGTGGGTGTCTCGATGGGAGGCCACTACTCCGCCCGCTCCGGTCTGGCGGGAGAGGCCGACGCGGCCGTCGTGCTCGGTGGCCCCGTCGAGGCGGCGTTCTCTCACGGGCGCCTCGCCCGGTTCGGGATGGACGGCATCGTCGGCAACGCCCTGGGCTACGACCGCCCGCCGAGCCGCGACGATCTGTTCGCCGCGCTGGCCGCGTTCTCGCTGAGGCCCCTGCTGGACCTGGACGGTCAGACGCCGATGCTCGTCGTCAACGGCGCCGACGACGTCCACGTCCCGCAGGAGGACACCCTCGTGTTCGAAGGCCGCCGCGACACCGAGGTCCATCTGCTGCCCGGGACCGGGCACTGCGCGGTCACCGAACTCCCCGAGGTCCTGCGGATCGTCTCCGAGTGGCTCCCGCGGACCCTGTCCACGCTCCGGGCGGCGCGGTGACCGCCGACGCGATTTCCGCCGCCTCCCTCCCGCGCCGTGGCAGGACTCCCCGCCGAGGGCCACGCCTTCTGCCGTGACCGCCGGGTGGCCGGATGCCGTCCGCTCTCGTCGAGACGGTCTCCCGCGGGGCCGACGGTGCCGTACGCGTGGCACACGTGGCGTCCCGCCTCCCCGCGCCCGCCCGTACGCCCTCCTCGGCCGCTCGTCGTACCGCTCCGTCGGCGGCGAGTGCCCGATGCCGGGCCGTGCGGCCAGGCGCTGGGCCACCGGCCACGGGGCGTCGAGGAGGGAAGCCTTGGGCGTCGCCCCCGGCCGTCCGCCGTGGCCGTCAGGACCGGTGGGCGGCCGAGATCTGGCCGACCAGGACGGCGAACGGCATGTCGAGGGCGGCGTAGACGGCGACCGACTCGGGGGCGGTGTTGTCCCCGAGGGCCTCGACGACGAGGGTCGCGTAGTCGCTGAGGATGACGCCTGCCTGCTGCATACGCGCAAGCCCGGCCTCCCGCTTGGTACGGCTGAAGGTGCCGGAGGCGTCCACCGCCACGTACGCGTCGTAGCCCGCCGCGGTCGCGGCGTACGCGGGCAGCGCCGCGCACACCTCCAGGGACACCCCGGCGAAGATGAGCTTCCGGCGGCCGGTGGCCTCGATGGCCTCGCGGACCCGGTCGTCGTGCCAGGCGTTGACCGAGCTGCGGTCGATGATCTTCTGCCCGGCGGGAAGCGCCTCGACCAGTTCGGGTGCGGTGGGTCCCCACATGCTGTCGGCCGCCGTGGTGGTCACCACCAGCGGGATGCCGAGCGCGGTCGCCGCCCGTGCGAGCGCCGCCACGTTGTGCTTCAGCTCGGCCACCGGGATGTCCCGTACGCCCGAGAGCAGGCCGACCTGATGGTCGACCAGGATCACGGCGGCGTTCTCGCGGGTGACCGGCTCCAGGTACTTGCTGCGCGCGCTCATGTCTTCTCCTCGGAAGGATTTAGTCACTGACCTTGATAGTCAGTTTTAGTGACGACTTTGAATCTAGGGGAGCATCACCCGTATTGCAAGGGGGAGTTGGCGCGGTGCGGGCCACGGGCGGCCGGGCGGGTAAACTCGCCGGTCGGGCCGCCGGGGTGGAACGGCGGAGGCGGGACGGAAGACGAAGGGAAGGTGGGGGCGTTGACCGGCCACCGGCAGCCGGAACCGGAATCGGGGCCGGACCTGGGGGTGCTCACCGCCCGGATCCTGTTCTCCGTACAGCGCGAGCTGTTCGCCACGCTGGCCGAGCGGGGCTTCGACGACATCCTGCCGCGCTCGGGAGCCGTCCTCGCCCATCTGCGTCCCGACGGGATCCGCGCCAGTGAGCTGGCCCGGCTGTCCGGGCAGCACAAGCAGGTCGTCGGCACGCTCGTCGACGACCTGGAACGCCTCGGCTACGTCGAACGCGTCCCCGACCCCGCCGACCGGCGAGCCAAGCTGGTCCGCCCCACCGAACGCGGTCTGCTCCAGATGGAGACGGCCACCGCCATCATGCGCGCGATCGAGGGACGGCACGCGGAGTCCCTTGGCGAGGAGGCGTACGCCACCTTCAAGGACGCGCTCGGTCAGGTGGCGCGGACCCGGGGCGCGACGGCCGAAGAGCCGGGCTGAGCCGGAGCCGGGGCGTCGTCGGTCCGGAGGCGGTGGGCGTCGGTGCGCGACATGGCCACAGCGGCGAACGGGCTGTCGGCTCCGGCCGTGTCGACTCCCGCGGCCCGGGGAAGCGACCGGCCCCGGCGGGGGTCGAACCGACGGGCTCCATCGCCGCCGCCCTCGCGTCAGTGCCGACGGCGCCACTGCTCCTCGGCGATGGCGTACTCGACCCCACGAAGGCCGGTGTTCGGCGGGAAGCGGCCGGGGTCGGCGTCGAGCGCGATCCGATGCTCAAGGTGCTCCTCGGGCAGCGGGACCAGGTGAAGCCGTTCGGTGCACAAGGTCGGTTGTGACAAGGCCGGGACCGTTCTCATCGGTCGTCCGAGGGGTGAGGGATGAGGGGGCAGGGGTCAGGGGGCAGGGGTCAGGGAGTCGGGCGGCACGGGCGGGGGCGGGTCAGGGGTGCTCGGGCCAGACGGCCCGTCGCATCTGCTCGTCGGTCATCGCCCCGGTCCGCTCCACGGGGTCACCTTCGAGCCCGAATCCGGCGAGCAGTACCTCGGCGTACCGGCGCCAGTTGCCGGGGGCGAGCTTCTCGGTCCGGTCGGCGACGGTCCCGAGCATGTAGAGCACGTTGTACGCGTCCGAGCTGGTGAAGTCCGCCCGTACGGCCCCGGCCGCCACCGCCCGCTCCACGAGCCCGTCCATCCGGCGGCCGAGTTCGTCCCGCATCTCCGCGATCTCGTGCCGGTCCCGGCTCGCCTGCCCGATGATCACTTCGAGGGCGGGGTCCTCGGCCCGCCGTGTGGCCGCCGCCAGCAGGTAGTGCCGCAGCGCGGGGCCCGCACCGTCCTGTCGCTCCGCGTCCGCCGCCAGCCGCAGGAAGGCGGTGAACCGCTCGGTGTACAGGGCGTCGATCACCGTCTGGAGGTCGGGGAACCGGCGGTAGACGGTGCCGACGCCCAGTCCCGCCTCCCGTGCGATCTCGTTGAGGGTCACGGTGGCGCCCCGCTCCGCCAGCAGGAGACCGGCGGTCGCCAGGACCAGCTGACGGTTGCGTTCCGCGTCCGCGCGCAGCGGGCGGTGAGTCTCTGGGGTCATGCCGGGACATTCTCCGGCATCGAGGGCCGCCGGGCACGGCGGGTGAGCAGGAGCACGCCGGTGACGACGCTCCACAGCAGCCACGAGTAGACACCGGCCCGCTCGAAGATCCCCGCGGTGCTCTCGGACATCCCCACCAGGGCGACACCGGCGATGCCGAGCGCGCCGACCACCACGCTGAACACGCGGTACGCGGTGGGTGGTCGAAGGCTCCTGAGCGCACCGGCCAGGATGACGACGGTGTTGGCGCTCAGGATGCCGACGCCCGCGCCCCCGATGTGCAGGGCGAGTCCGTGGCTCGGGCCGCCGGGGGAACCGTGGAACAGGCCGACCGCGACCATGCCGACGCCGTGCGCGACGGCCAGCGCCATCACCACGCGCCGGGCACGCCCGTCGAGCAGCCGGGCGAGCAGCACGACGCCGATCGCGAACAGCACGCCCTCCACCATGAACGAGGTGTTCATCAGGGCATGTCTCGGCGAACACAACTCACGCCCCTGGAACTGCGTGCCGCAGTCGGGCACGCCCAGGTCGCTGATGTAGTTCGTCGCGTAGCTGTACACCGGGTTCTTCCAGGCGCCCGCCGTGACGGCCTCGGAGACCACCCACTGCACGGCGTCGACGATCAGGACGACCGCGCCCACGGAGAGCCAGGTCCCGCGTGACATGGGAACTCCTTCTGCAGGGGGTGTGAGGTCTCCAGTCCACCATAAGCGGATAGATTTATCCAGTTAATCGGATGCCTGCTCGGCGGGCCCTGGTGACGGCCCAAGGCGACGGCGGCGTCCGTCGGCGCCGACGGCTTCGTGCCCTCCTCTTCCGTTCCGGCTCGGACGACATGCCCGTCCGTCCGGATCGGGGCGGCGCGCACGGCCTTCCGGTCGTCCGGGACGGGACGTGCGGGACGTGCGGGCCGTGGGCGACAGGGGCGGGGCCCGCTTCCGGGAGGCTGTGGAGAGCGGCCCCCTGCCCCGCGCCGCGCGCGTCCCGGGCCGTCCTTGCCGACGGCACCTTCTCCGCCCGGTTCGAGGACGGTGTCCGGCGCATCCTGGGCCCCGGCCGGACCCCCTGACCGGACGGCCCGCCCCGCCACCCCTCCGCTGTGCGGGCGTGTCCACGCCGTCCGAACTCTTGTCTTCGGAGGCCCACTTGGAGAAAATTCTTTCTGATGCTTTCAGCAAGAACATGCGGCATCGCGTCATGAGGCACGTCCGCACACGGGCCCGACGCACTCCGACGTCGGGCTCCTTCCCCCAAGGAAAGGACACGTTCATGTCGTTGTCGAGGAAGATCAGGCGGCGGCTGGCCGCAGCGGGTGCCGTGGGAGTCCTGGCCGTGTCGGCGGGCCTGGTGGCGACCGCGCCCCCGGCGACCGCCGCGCCTGCCCGCGCACTGGCCGGCGTCTTCATCTACGCCAACCCCAACTACTCGATCCCGGTGTACCCCGGCGGCGCCCCCGTACAGGTCGCGAACCTCAGCGGCCCGGCGCAGGACAGCGTCTCCTCCATAGGCAACAGCACGGACCTCCGCATGTGCTTCTACGAGCACGGGAACTACGGCGGTCTGGAGTTCAGGATCGGCCCCGGCGAGTGGTGGGCCACGCTGCCCGGGTGGATCAACGACAAGATCTCGTCCTACCGCCCCTGCTGACGAAGGCGATCCGCACGGCGTCCACCGCACTCCGCGCGCTGGCCGAGCCGCTCGTTCCGGTGCCGGAACGGAGGGAGCGGACAGCGCACCGACCAGAAAGGCAGCCATGCGTCCCGGAGCCGAAGTCAGGATCTCCGTCCTCTCGCACACCAAGCGTCGGCTGGCACTTCTCGGCGCTGTCGTCACCCTCGCGGCCTCGGCCGGTGTTCTCACGAACGCGGCCCCCGCCGAGGCCGCCGGCTGCATGGGGAACGGGCGCAGCCTGTGCCTCCGGCAGCACGACAACTACGGGGGCTACTCCCTCCCCTTCAACATGCCCAACGTCGACTCGAACCTCGGCCAGTACCAGGACCAGGTCTCCTCCATCGTCAACGACTCGCAGTACTCCATCTGTTTCTACGAGCACCCCGGCTACGGAGGGCTTGAGTTCAGGATCGGCCCCTGGGAGTGGTGGCCCACCCTTCCGGGGTGGATCAACGACAGGATCAGTTCCTTCCGCCCGTGCTGAGAAGGCGGGACCGGCTCGCGTGACGTCGGTCCCCGTGACCCGGATGTGGTCATGGGGACCGTGAGCGGCGGGGCCGCCGCCACAGACGGACCGATCCCGAAGGCACCCCGATCCGGAGGAGGGCCGACTTCCCCGGATCGTCGGCGGGCGACGGTGATCCTGTGGACGCCGGGTGCCGGGTGCCGGACGCCGGAACCTCGGCTGCTCGGCAAGTGAACTCGGCAAGTGAGGTCGCCCATGCCGTGGTCGATGCGCCGCGGTCGGGGCACGACGCCTTACTGTCGTCGACATGACGGAGCCACGGGCAGAGGCGCATCCACATGAGAACGCTCAGGGCACGGCGCGTCTGATCGCTCTCTCCGACGGGGTGTACGCCATCTCGATGACCCTGCTCGTCATCAACGTGGCGGTTCCCGCGCATCTGGACGACGCCGCGTTCCACCAGGCCCTGAGGAACGTGCTGCCCAGCCTCGGTGCCTTCGCGCTCAGCTTCACCCTCATCGCCGGGTTCTGGCGCGACCACCGCCGTATTCTCATCGGACCGCCCGCCGAGACGATCGTGGTCACCCGACTGGTCCTGCTCGGCCTCGGTCTGGTCGCGCTGCTGCCCTTCCCCACCGGGCTCCTGGCGGCGTACGCCTCACAGCCCGAAGCCGTCGCCCTCTACGCGGGTGCCATGGCCGCGATCCACGCGGTGCACGCGACCTTGCTGCTGCTCACGCGGAGCCTCGTACGCCCCCTGTCCGCCACTGACATGGCCCGACGCCGTCTCACCGCCCAGCTCGGTTCCAGGGTCCTGATCTTCTGCCTCTCCATTCCCCTGGCGTTCGTCAGCACCACGGCGGCCATGTGGTTCTGGCTCACGCTCGTCCCCGCCCACCACGTCCTCGCCCGGCACCGACTCCGGCTTCCACAGCGGTGAACCGCCCGGGGGAATCCGGGACGGTCGACGCCCACCACCGCGACCGCACCGGGACGCCCCGGCTCGGCTCGGCGCTCCACCGCCCATGACGTGCTGCGCGCTCCCGGCCGCCGCCGAGGTCGGTGCGCGCGCCTCCACCTCCGGCAGCCATGTCGTCATCGGGAAGGCGGTGGCGACCGGCACACACTGGCGCATGAGCTGACCCACGTCAGCCAGCAGCGCCAGGGGCCGGTGGCGGGCCCCTGACCGCAGGCGACCGGTCCTTTCGAAGGCGGTCGAAGGCCGGCCTGTCCCGACCGCGGTCGGGTGGCGGCTCCAGCCCGGGGTCCCCGGCGCCTCGCGGACGATGCGCCGGGGACCCCGGGAGGCATTCCTTCACCCGATCCTCTTGCCGGAGCCCCCGTCGAGGCGGCGGCGGGCGTCAGCGCTTCCAGACGGTCGCACGCCAGGCCGTCGCGTTGCCGACGCCGTCGGTGCCGACGGCGAATCCGGCGATCACTCCGGCGTCGTTGATCGCGAACGCCGCGGCGTAGGGACCGAGAGGCGACGGCGGCAGCGGGACGACCGTACCGTCGGGCTTCCACAACAGGGCCTTGTCCAGGGCGGGGTTAGCGGCCGGCCACGCGTACCCGACGGCCGTCCCCCGGTTGTTGATCGCCAGCACCTCCCCGGCGGCTTCCGCGGGATTGGCGAGCACTGTCCTGGTGCCGTTCGCGTTCCAGCGGGCCGTGTCGCCGTTCGGGTTGTCCTCCAGCGAAGCCCCCACGGCGGTGCCCGCCCGGTTGACGTCGTATCCCCGCCCGCGCCCGGCGTCGCGGACGGTGCCGTCGGCCGCCCACACCAGGACCCGGTCGTACTCCGTGCTCCCGGCGAGCCGTCCGTGACCGAGGACCACGCCGTTGTCGGTGATCTGGCGCGTCTTGGCTCCGACGAACCCCGCCGGGAGGGGCAGCGCCCTCACGGCACCCGCCGCGTTCCAGCGCACGGGGTGCGCGGGGCCATCGGTGCCGTCACGCTTCTCGGTCCACCCGACCGCCGTGCCCGCGTTGTTGATCGACGTCGCGGTGCCGCTGTCGTCGCCGGGCAGCACGGGCAGGTCGGTCCTGCTGCCGTCGGACTTCCAGCGCAGGGGGTGGGAGCGGTTGTTCTCCTCGGACGCGTCGCCGACCGCGACCCCGGAGTCGTTGACGGCCGACGTGTTACCGCCGCGAGACCCGTCGGGAAGCGTCAACCGTGTCGGGGTTCCGCCCGGTGTCCAGCGGACGGGGTGGGAGGAGGCCGGGTCGTCGTAGGAGAGGCCGACCCCCCATCCGCCGTCGCTGAGCCCGGTCGCGCGGCTGAACCGCTCACCGGGCAGCGGTGCCAGGCGGGTGTAGCCGGAGCGGCCGGCGTTCCACCGGAGCGCGAATGGACCGACCCAGTCCTGCCCGTAGTACTCGCCGATGACCGTGCCGCTGCTGTTCAGCCCCCTGACGAAACTGTGAACCCCTCCCGACGGCACCGGGAGCAGCCGTGCGGTCGGCAGTTGTCCGGCGGGTTCGGCCACCGCCACGGTCGTCGGGCTCAGAAGGAGCAGGGCGGTTGCCGCCGCGGCGGCGAGGGTTACAGGTCGGGGAACGCGCAAGCGGGCCATCCGGACACTCCTGCTCTCGTCAATGACATCGACGTACACGTGCATGGGCATTTCGGTCTCTTCCAGGCCGACGGAGGGCCCGCACTGCAGTTCAATTTTCCGATTCTGCTGACCTCTTGGCAGCCCGATCTTCGAAACGACTGGATTCGTACTCCGTTCACGCTCCGTTCCACCCGCTGTCCCACACGTCTGCCCGCTCCACGGACGAGTTCGGCCCCCGAGCGAAGGAGTCCCAGCAGCACTTCTGGCCCCACGGCGACGATCGCGTCCGACGGTCGGCGAGCCCCTCCGCCCGCCCGAGCGCGGCAGGAGACCGCGGCGGTTTCCGGCCATCCGCTCGGCCTGAGGAGCCGTTGTCCTACCACTCTCGGTCGTTGGGTTCCGCACCGTCGTGAGGGACTGCCGTCGGGTGTGCTCGCGCCGGACCACCGGCAGATCGCGGCGGTACTGGAGTCGAAGGCGGCCGGGGGCGGAGCGCGGGCCAGGGAACCGGCCGCCTTGCTGGGCTCCAGAGCCTCGCGGGCCCGGACCCCCAGCCGGGAACGGAACCAGGCGACCGGACCCGCCGTACGCCGGTGGTGGAAGAAGGAGTCGACGCGGTCCCGGACCGGGAAGTCGGCGGGCGCGGACCGCCACTCGACGCCGTTGCCGACGACGACGTGGCGGACGGCGTCGATCATCTGCCGGTGGCAGTGTCCCTCGGGCTTCCCGACCCGGCCCTCCGACCGGGCCGCCACCGGCAGCGGCGACCGCACGCACCGCCGCCCGTTCCGCATCCGTCCTACCCGACGGACAACGCCGCCGCCGGTCCGGCCGGTCCGCCGTGTGACCCCGCGCGGTGTGAACCGGCCGGAGCCCATGGGCGGGGTCAGCGAGGGGCGAGGAGGCAGAACTCGTTGCCTTCCGGGTCGGCCAGGACCGTCCAGGAGATCGCGGACCGGTCGATGCCGGTGTCGGTGGCGCCCAGGGCGCGCAGCCGGGCTTCCTCCGTCTTCAGGTCGTCGCCGGGGTAGGGGCGGACATCGAGGTGGACGCGGTTCCATCCGCTCTTGGTGTCGGGGCCGCGGAGGAACTCCAGGTAGGGGCCGACGCCTTGGGCGGAGCGCAGGGTCGCGTGCTCGTCGGTGACCTCGTGCACCGTCCAGTCCGTCGCCCGGCCCCAGAACCGGGCCATCTCCCGCGGGTCGACGCAGTCGACCACCACCGCGGCGATCGGGCCGGTGTCCTGGTAGACCGGACGGGGCTCCAGGACACAGAACTCGTTGCCCTCCGGGTCGGCCAGGACCGTCCAGGGGACGTCGCCCTGACCCACGTCGGCGAGCGTCGCGCCGAGCTCCCTCAGCCGTGTGATCAGCTCCGCCTGATGGGCGGGCGAGGTGGTGGCGAGGTCGAGGTGCACCCGGTTCTTCACCGTCTTGGGTTCCGGGCGGGCGATGATGTCGACGCAGACGGCGGCGGGGTCGGGATAGGCGAAGCCCACGGGTTCGAGGTTGGTCACGCCGGGGCCCTCGCTGTCGACACCCCAACCGAGCGCCTCCGCCCAGAACCGGCCGAGCGCCGAGTCGTTCCGGGCCTTCATGTTGATCTGTACAAGTCGTGTCGCCATGCCGCAGATCCTAGGAGTTCCCGCGGGCCCGGCCCGGTCCGCCCTGAGCGGAGCGGACGACAGGGGCCTCCTGGCGGCCGAACGAGGAACCGTCTCCTCGAAGGCTCATAGCCGCCGTTCCCGGCGGTAGGCGGGATGCCCGGCGTACGACCGGCGAGGACCCGGAGCGCGTGAGCCAGACCCGCCGAGCGGGAATCCGTGGAGTCGGGTGCGGCGGCCCGTCGCACGTGAGGGGGGTGGGCCGACGGGCTGCGCTTCCGGCTCTCGGCCGGGCCTTGACGTCCGGTCGGCCGTCACCATTTCCGGGCGGCTCAGGGAAGTCGCCGTTCTCCGGTGGTGGGGGCCGCTGCCATCGGCCCCTTCGCCGCAACGCCAGGCCAGGGAGCCGACGGCGCCGACGGCGATCGGACACTCGCCGGATTCGGTCCGGGCCGACACCTGGACACCGAGACCACGGCAGTCGACCGAGCGACGCGCGGGCACCCGTACATCGAGCGTCGTGGAAGGGGACGCGGGCGGGCGGTCGGCGGGGAAGGAGGCTCTCCCCCTTCCCCGCCGACGTCTTCCGGCGACGGGCCGCCCCCGTCCGGCCCGTCGCTCACCCCTCGGGGTGGATCAGCAGGAGCGCCACTCGGCGGAGGCCGAGCCGTTGAAGTACTTGCCCGGGTCCGCCGGGACGTCGATCCACTTGGACGTGCCCGAGGGGCCGACGCTCGGGCTGGACTTGGAGCCGCCGCCCGCGTAGTAGAACTTGATGAAGGGGCACCGGCCGTCCGCCTTGGCGTCGAAGATGGTCCCGGTGGCCCGCGCGCCGTCGCAGATGTCGCCGCTGCCGCCGCCTTCGCCGCGGGTCTCGTTCCAGGGGGTGCACGCCAGGGCGGCGCCGGCCGAGGAGGCCGGTGCCGGTGCCGCCGCGATCGTGACCGCCGACACGCCCAGGGCGAGCGCCGCCAGTGTGCGGCCCGCGCGGCGACCGCTGGTGCTCTTCATGATGTTCACGCCGATCAAGGTGTCTCCCGGTGAGTCGGATGCAACCGGCCCGAAACCGGCTTGTGCCGGTCGGGCGGCGGAGGTTGGGTCCTCCTGAAGCGAGAACCAGACTGTGCGGCGGCCCGCGTTGACCGGAGGAGGACCGGGGGACATCCGCAGGTCCACGCGGTGAAGGGGGCGGACAACACACGTTGTCCGTGGACACGAGGAGGGGAGCCGATGGCCAGAGCGGGCAGACGGCAGGGGGCGATGAAGGGAGCGACGGGTGCGGCGAACGAGCTCGCCCGGTTCCTCCGGGAACTGACCGGCACACTGACCGTGCGGGAACTCGCGGAGCGCTACGGAGGAGGTCGGACGCTGTGGAGCGAGTACCGCTCGGGCGCGAGGATCATTCCGCTCGGGCGGCTCGGCGGGGTGGTCCGCGACCGGGTGCGCGACAGCAGGGGACAGCGGGATCTGCTGGCACGGGCCCGAAGGCTGCACGACGCGGCGCTCGTCGCCGAGGTGGAGAGGGAACCCCCGCCACGGCTGGAAGAGGCCCTGCGGCGGGCGGAGACGGACCTCGCGGAGGCGGGACGACTGGTCCGGAGCCTGCTCGCGCTGATCACCGCGCTCCTGCCGACCGGGCCGGACACGGACACGCCCCTCCCGGCGCGGGAGACGGAACCCGACCGCGCCGACGCGCACCTGCACGCCGCCTACGACGAGCTCGGATCGGCATGGGACGTGCGGGCCGCGGCCCGCCGGGCGTACGGCGACGCGGTCGCGGCGACCCGAGACGTGGCGTCCGGGACGCGGGAGGAGCACGGCACGGCGGCGGGAGCCGAACTGGTCCTGGCGGTCGCGCGGGTCGGCAGCGCACTTGAGGAACGGCGCGCGGAGGCCGTCCGGTTGTGGGCGGACGTACGGACGGGCCGCTCCGGAGCGGTGACGGGCGGCGAACCGCTCGCGGGCGTCGTACTGGAGCGGTTGGACAGGCCGCCGACGGTCGCCGTCAGGCCCGCCGCGCCCGTGCCCGTACCCGTGTCTGCACCCGTGCCCGTGTCTGCACCCGTGCCCATGCCCGTCCCCGTGCCCGTGACAGGGGCGGCTCGGATCGGTGTCCACGGTCGTCCCGCCGGAGCCTCCGTACCGCTCATCGCTCTCGCCACCGTGGCCCTGATCAGCGTCGCCATGGTCGCCACGACCGCGGTGGTCGTGCTGGGCGCGCGGCAGGACGTCGCTCCGGCCGCCGGTTCGGCGCCGATCACGGTGCGGGTGCTGCCCGCCCCCGACAGCCGGAGCCCTTCCGCTCCCCGGAACTCCCCTCCGGCCGATGTCGGCCCGCCGCCCGCCGCCACGACGAACACCCCGGGCACCCGTACCCCTGTCCCGGAGAAGCGCTCCGCTCCGGCGGACAGCCCGTCGGTCCCGCCACGCACCTCCGCCCCTGCTCCGGTCCCGCCCCCGCCCGAGCCGCGCACCACGGAACCGCCACCGCTTCCGGACCGCTGGTTCCGCCTCACCAACGCGTCGAGCCGCATGTGCCTCGCCGTACCGGGCGGTGGCGCGGCGCCAGCGGCGACAGGGCTGGTGCAGACGGGCTGCGAGCCCGCCACCGAGCAGTTCTGGCGACTCACGCACGAGGGGGCCCAGCGGTACGCGCTCCGCAACCGGAGCACGGAACAGTGCCTGTCCGTCGACGCGGCGGAGACCGACAACGACGCCATCATCACCCAGTATCCGTGCGGGGACGAGGACGGACTGTTCGCCGATCAGCTCTGGACGTTCCGCTACCACGCGGGCCATCGCGCCTGGCAGCTCGTCAACAGCAACAGCGGGAGGTGCGTCTCGGTCCGCGCGGGCGCCGGAGACATGGAACAGGCCCTTCAGACGGACTGCGTCACCGCCCCCGGTCTGTTGTGGCGGACGTGAGCAGTGGCTGATCGGGTCGCCCGGTCGGCGCCGAGCCGGAGCCCGGCGCGGGGTCGACCGGGCGGCTGTGGCCGGGGGAGCGGGCGCCGGGCCCACCGCTCAGGCCGCGCGTCCGCCACCCCGGCCCGTACGACGTCCTCCTCGACGGTCCGTGGCGCTCGTCCCCGTACGGTGGCCAGGTCATCGGCACCCCTGCTACGGGCGGGCTCTTCGACCGCACGACGGTGCCGCCGCCACGACCGGCCGGATCACCGGACGCGGGCCGGGACCAGGACCGGGACCAGGACCAGGACCGGGACCGGGACCGGCGGCGCACCCGCACCGGCCACCGTGGGCGCCGCGGCCCTGCCGCCGCACTCACCGCCTCGGGAACAGCCCGCAGGACCCCGTGACCGCCATCTCCACCCGTACCTCCACCCGTGGGTGCAGGTGCCAGAAGGCGAGCGTCCACATGCTGGAGGCATGACTTTCACCGACTGGCTCGTAGACATCGCTCTCCTCCTCGTCGTGTTCAGGCAGCTGCGGGAAGGACGGCTGGGACTCAGGTCCTATCTGCTGCCCCTGGGCATCGTGGCGTTCTTCGCCTCCCGCTATCTGCACGGTCTGCCCACGGAAGGCAACGACCTCGTCCTGATCGGTGCGACGGTCGCGGTGGGCGCCGCGCTCGGCATCGCCGGGGGAATCTTCACCCGCGTCCGCTCGCTGAACGGCGACCTGATGATCAAGGCAGGGGCCGTCTCGGCGGCCCTGTGGGTGCTCGGCATGGGCTCCCGGATGGCCTTCCAGCTATGGGTCGACCACGGCGGCGCCGCCGTGGTCGGCAGGTTCAGCGTCCAGCACCAGATCACCAGCGAGCAGGTGTGGGTCACCGCGCTCCTGCTGATGGCGGTGACCGAGGTCGTCACCCGGCTGGCCACGATCTTCGTCCGCAGCCGGACGGTCGCCCGCACGACGCGGCCCGAGACGGTGAGCGCGCCGCTCACCGGCCGACTGGGGTGATCATGGCGTATCGTCACACCATGCCAGTGAGGAACTGGAGGCTCCCCCGCGAGACAGGGGGAGCCGATCCTTGGTCCACGGGGCGCGGCCGGTTCGGGCAGGTCGCGTGGGCGGCGGTCCTCTTCCTCGTCGAGGTGTTCACGCTACGGCCGCTGGGCCCCAGCGGCCGTGGTCTCGCCGTGGCCCTGCTCTTCCTGGTCAACTTCGGCGTCTTCGCCCTGCGGCTCGTGCCCGCGAGGCTCGTCCCCCAGCGGCTCTTCCTGCCCCTGATGGTGTTCGGCGTCGCCGCCGCGGCGGCCCTGATGGCCGTCGCCGACACGGGGACCGCGTGGCTCTTCGCCTTCTTCCTCGCCGCCTTCATCGGCTACCGGCTGAGCACCGGACCTGCCACGGTCCTCGCGGTGTCGCTGAGCCTGCTGTGCGGCGCGGCCCTGTCGTTCCGCGCCGAGCCGGGCCAGCACGCGCTGCTCCTCATGGCCGGGCTGTCCACCGGGGCGCCGGTCCTCGCGGGGATGTCGGGGCGGAGCCGGGCCCAGGCCGTCGAAGCGGCGATCGAGGCCGCCGCATCGGCCGAGCGGGCCGCGCGGGCCGAAGCACGGGCGCTGGTGCTGACCGAACGGAGCCGGGTGGCGCGGGACGTCCACGACGTTCTCGCGCACTCCCTGGCCGGTATCGGAATGCAACTGGAATTGGCGGACGCGCTCATCGAGGTCGGAGAGCCGGAGCAGGCCCGGCAGGCGACCGCCAAGGCGCGGAGCCTGGTGCGGGAGAGCCTGGAACAGGCGCAGTGGACGGTCCGCGCGCTGCGCGAGGAGACCCTTCCCTTCCTGGAGAGCCTGACGGCCATGCTGGAGTCGTCCGGGCACCATCAGGCGCTCACGGTGACCGGGACGGTACGCGAGCTGCCGACACGGACCGCGCACGACCTCCTGCGGATCGCGCAGGAGGCCCTGACCAACGCCACGCGCCACGCCCCCGGAGGACCGGTCCGCGTGACACTGTCGTACGACGAGAGGAGGACCACCTTGAGCATCCTCAACGGGCCGGGCACACTGCCGCTGCCCGCGGGTACGGGCAGCGGGATGGGACTGATCGGTATCCGTGAGCGCGTCGCCCTCATGGACGGAACGGTGACGACCGGTCTCGTACCGTCCGGCCCCCGGCGGGGGTACTGGAAGGTCGAGGTGGTGATTCCGGCATGACCGGGTCAGTGACGGACTCTCCCCTGATCAACGTGGTCGTCGCCGATGACCAGACGGCGGTCCGCGAGCCGCTGGCGATGGTCCTCGCCCTGGCCGGGGACATCGACGTCGTCGGAACCGCGTCCAACGGGCGCGAAGTGCTGGACATCGTCGCCGGACGGCCGGTCGACGTGGTGCTGATGGATCTGCGAATGCCCGTGATGGACGGGACGGAAGCGATCCGCCGACTGGGCGAGACACATCCTGACGTGGCCGTGGTGGTGCTGACGACGTTCGCCGACGACGACTCGATCATGGCCGCGCTGGCCGCGGGCGCCCGCGGCTATCTGACGAAGAACGCGGGCCGTGAGGACATCGCCCGCGCGATCCGTGCCGCCGCGGCCGGTCAGTCGGTCCTGGACCACGAGGTGCGCGCCCGGCTGCTCGCCGCCGTGACCGGGGCGCAGCGCTCCGCACCGGAGGAACCCCTGCCCGAGGACCTGACTCCGCGCGAGCGCGAGGTCCTGGCTCTGATCGGACGGGGTCTCCCGAACCGTGCGATCGCCGAACAGCTCTTCATCAGCGAGGCCACGGTCAAGACGCACATCAACAACCTGTTCGCCAAGGCCCGGATCAGGGACCGGGCCGATGCCGTACGGCGGGCCATCGCCGCCGGTCTCACGTGATCGCGGAGGCTGTGCCCGGCACGGGGGAGGGGCGCCCGGCGCCGGTTCGCCCCCCGCGCCGCCGGGACGCCCCTGCCGTGGTGGCGGACCGGACCGGGGAGCGGAGGAGGGGCGTCCGCCGGAGTGGCCGACCAGTGGCCGCGGCTGCCCGGCTACTGCGAGGCGCGCAGAGCTGTTCCCGCGGAGGCGACATCCAGGTCGACGACGAGCTCCTCGTTCTCCCAGCGGCCGTGCTGTGAGATCGCGAGGCCGATCAGCGCCAGTTCCCCTGCACGGTCGCGCAGGGCGTACTGCTCGTGGGTCTCCTCACCGAGTTCACCCAGCTCGTCACGATCCCAGGCGGCGACCGCGGCCTCGGCCAAGGCCCTCGGCAGGCGCACGGTGACCCGGCCGACCTGAGCTTCGACACGGGCACCGATCGCCGCCAGCACCTTCGAGTCTTCCTGATACCTGACGTACTGCTCCTGATCGTTCACCTGGTGAGGGTACGCGCGGACTCGCGACCGGTCGCAGCCGGTCAACCCGGCGAACCTGTGCGGTCAGAGCGCTGGCCGTCTGCGCCGGAGGGAGTCGGCCTAGGGGCGGAGGCGGACCGGCAGGGACTTGTGCCCGTTGCTGAGCAGGGAACCGAGCGGCTCCAGCTCCTCTGCGGGGACGGCGAGTTCGATCTGGGGGAAGCGGCCGAAGAGACCCTTGAGCGCGGCGGCCAGCTCCATGCGGGCCAGGGGCGCGCCGAGACAGAAGTGGACGCCGTGACCGAAGGCCAGGTGCTCCTTCGTCACCCGTGTGATGTCGAAGGTGTCGGCGTCGGCGTGCCAGGCGGGGTGACGGTTGGCGGCGGCGTAGGAGGCGAGGATCGCCTCGCCCTCGGGGATGACCCCGCCGTCGGGCAGGTGGACGTCCCGGACGGCGTACCGCATCGGCAGGTGTGTGATGGCGGGTTCCAGACGGAGGGTCTCCTCGACCACGTCGCTCCAGTCGGCGCGGCCCTCGCGGACGTGGTCGAGCTGTTCCGGGTGGGCGAGCAGGAGGCTGACGGCCTGGTCGATGACGTTGACGGTGGTCTCGTACCCGGCGCTGATCATCAGCAGCAGGGTGTCCCGGAGTTCGTCGTCGCTCAGTCCCCGTCCGTCCGCGGCCTCTTCGTCACGGGCGGAGACGAGCAGGGACGTCAGGTCGTCCCCGGGTTCGGCGCGGCGGGCCGCGATGAGCTCGTCGAGCATCCCGCGCAGCGCCCCGGCGTTGACGGTGGCCTGCTCGATGGTGAGCGTCGTGGCGAAGACACCGTCGACGACGGTGCGGAAGGCCTCGCGCCGCTCGGTGGGGACGCCCATGAGACGGCAGATGACGGCGATGGGCAGCGGGTGGGCGAGGCGGTCGCGGAGGTCCACGGTCCCGCCGCCCGGGAGCGCTTCGAGTTCGTCGAGCAGGGAGTCGACGGTGGCGTCGACGAACGGAGCGAGGGCCTGGACACGGCGGGCCGAGAACGCGGGGGCGATCATGCGCCGCAACCGGGCGTGGGCGTGGCCGTAGGCGGTGAACATGTTGTTCACCGCGACCCACAGGGCCAGCGGCCAGGACTGTACGACCTCGCCGAACGCGGGCCAGTGGGCGCGCGCGTCCTTGGAGACGTCGTCACTGGTCAGGAGCTTCTTGAGGAGATCGGGGTCGGTGACGGACCAGGCGGTCACCCCGAGGATGTCGACGCGGACCGCGGAGCCGTGGGAGCGCAGCAGGGCGCTCTCGGCCTGACGGGTGGCACCGGTGGGGTCGAGGACGATCGGCGGGGGCTGGGTGCTCACTCGGGTGCTCCTCGGGGTGTGCGTGCGGGTGCGGGGACGGGGCGGACCGTGGTGCGGGTACGGCCCCGAGGGGCCGGGCCGGGTACCCGTCGGCGATCGGGTCGCGGACGACGACGGACCACGGGGGGAGGGCCGTCGAGATCTCCGTGGCCGCCCGGCAACACATACCCCGTCGACGCGCCCCGCTATCCGGCGTAACGGCTCGGTCCGGTCCGGGCGGACGGGATGTACCGAGCACCGGGCCTTCCGCCCGGGTACGGCGGCGGACGGCGCCCACGGCGGTGCGGGGAGCAGGAGGGCCGGACTCCGACGGGCCGTGTGGTTCGACCGGCGCCCATGGCAGGGAAGACGTGCCGGTGTCGGGCTGCCGACGGTCGTCCGGCGGCGCGTCCAGTGGCACGACCGGCCCCGGCCACCCGCACCTGACGGTCCGTCCGGTGTCGGCGGCCGAGAGGCCGCGCCGGGGTCGCCGTCGGTGGAGCCGGGCCGAAGGGACCTCGTACAGCCGTGGATGGCTGTGGACGGCCGTGGGTGCGGGGGTTGGTGACGGCTGTCGACGTGCCACCCGTCGTCCTCGTGCGCGGCACGCGGTTCCGGTGCCGGTCGACGGGGCTCACGACTCGCCCCGCTCCGGGAGGACTTCCCGGTGGGCGTCGTCGAGCCGCCGGGTCATGGGGCGCGTTCCGGTCAGGCCCGGAGTCCGGACGCGGCGACGGAGACCATCGCCCGCGCGGTGGACGCGCTCGGGCACGGGCCCGCGCTGGTCGCCGGGCACTCCCTCGGCGGATGCGTCTCCCTCGAACCGCCTTCCGCCGCTTCGCCCCGCGACTGCCGCCCGGCACTCCCTGGTACGGGACGCGGTACGGGGCCGCTCACCGTGCGGCGAGCGGCCCCGTACCCGTACTTCCTTGTCCTGAGCGGTCGTTCAGTCGGTTCGGCCGGTCAGGGCCATGGCGGTTGCGGGGGTGTCGGTGGCGCGGCCTGAGGTGAGGGCGGCCAGGCCCACCAGGTCGTCCGCCTGCGCGTCCGGCACCTCCCGGTCGAACCGGGCCAGCACCCGAACCCGTAGCGACACCGCCGCCAGGAGCAGGATCGCGGCCCCGAGCAGGACGTAGAGCAGCCCGGTGCCCCGGCCCTCGCCCACGCCCAGGACGGCGCCGACGGTGTCGGCGAGACCGCCGCCGGACGCCATCAGCGGCTCAAGGAACCGGCTGCCGAACGGTGCGATCAACAGGAAGCCGACCGGCAGCGTGGACCACGCCACCAACTGGTTCAGCGCCATCACCCGGCCGTGGAACCGCTGCGGCACCTTCACCTGAATGATCGTCAGATAGATGCCGTTGAGCAGCGAGAGCGACGCCGACATCCCGAACACCCCGGCGCAGACCACCAGGAGGTCGGGACGCAGCCCGGTCAGGACGGAGAAGAACGCGAGCACCGGCACCACGAGCAGCATCCCGCGCATCCGGCGGTGGCGCGGTCCGCCCCAGATGCCCATCGCGAGCCCGCCGCCGATCGCGCCGAGTCCGCCCGCGAGGGAGACCGTGGCCACCGTGCCGAGCCCGGAGAAGCCGAGCACCAGCGGCGAGACCATCTGGAAGAGGACCGGCAGGAAGAGGTTGAGCACCGCGAAGAAGATCAGCATCGCCCGGAAGCCGGGCCGCCGCCAGACCAGTTGGAACCCGGCCGTGATCTCCTGCTTCAGGGTCTCGCGCCGCCGCGCTGCCAGCGTCCGGGGGAAGCGGACGGTCAGCAGGACCAGCGCCGCCACCACACAGCTGATCACGTCGATCAGCAGCACTCCGCCCAGACCGATGGCGGCGAGCATACCGACCGCCGCGAGCGGGGCGACCACCTGGGCGATGCCGCCGGATATCTGGACGACACCGTTGGCATGGCCGAGATAGCGCTTCGGCACGAGCTGCGGGATCGCCGACTGGAAGGCGAGCCGTTGCCCGGTGAGGGAGACGGAGAGGATCGCCATCAGCACCCCGACGTGCCAGGGCCGCAGGTTCCCGAACAGATGGAGCACGGCCAGCACCGACTCGGACGTGCCGCAGACCAGGGTCGAGACCAGCATCACCCGGCGGCGGTCGACCCGGTCGACCAGACTCCCGAGGACGGGGGCGGCGAGCAGCCCCGGCACGATGCCGAGGACGGCGAAGAGGCCGAACCAGGCGATGGAGTCCGTCGACAGGTAGATCCACAGCGGCAGGGCGAACTCGGTCAGCGCCGAGCCGGTCTGCGAGATCATCTGGGAGGCGGCGACGGCCACGAACCGGCGCGTGTCGCGGCGGGTCGCCGGAACGGCGGCGCGCTCACCGGCGGCGGGAGCGTGGTGCACACCGTCCAGCCACCAGGTGGCGCGCGCGGGGCGCCGGGCCCGGGTGAGGGCGGTGACGTCGGGGTGCTCGGCCCCCTCGGCCCCCTCGGCCCCCTCGGCCCCCTCGGCCCCCTCGGCCCCCTCGGCCCCCTCGGCCCCCTCGGCCCCCTCGGCCCCCTCGGGCTCCGGGACGGGAGTGGCGCCCATGACGTGGGTGGCGTCCGGGGCCCCGGCGGCCTTCCCGGCCCGCGTGGCCCCAGCGACCCCTGCGGGGGCTTCCGTCGCCGTGACCCCTGCGGTCCCGTCGGCCTCCAGCACCCCGCCGGCCGTGTCCTCCGGGTCGTACGCCGGGAGCGACGCGGCCACCGCCGGGTGGACGGTGGTGACGATCTCGGCCAGTTCCCCGGCACGGTGCTTGAGGAAGTAGTGGCCGCCCTCGTCGAGCACGGCCACGGCGGTGGTGGAGCCGACGAAGCCCCACTCCCGGTACCGCTCGCGGTGGAACTCCGTCCCCGGGTCGGCCGAACCGATCACCGAGACCACCGGGGACGCCAGCGGCGGCGCGGGCCGTGCCAGACGCTCCGTGAAGTACGCCTCGGCCGCACGGGAGTCCTCCCGCACGTTCCGCACGATCGTGGCCAGCTGCTCCGGATCCAGTCCCTCCAGATCGGCGCCCATCGAGCGGAGCCAGTTCAGATGGAGCCGTCCGCTGCGCCGCCGGTCGAGCACGGAGAACCGGGCGAGGAGCCCGAGCAGGCCCTCGGTGGGCCGGGCGAAGGGGAAGATCCCGCCCAGATAGAGGGCGGTGGGCTCCCGTCCGGCCGCCGCCAGCAACTGGGCGACCTCGACGCCGAGCGCCGCGCCCACCCCGCAGTGGCCGTACACCGCGACCGGTCCGCTGACCCCGCTCAGCACCTCCTCGACGCAGCGGCGGGCCACCTCCTCCAGCGGCAGCGACTCCTCGGACATGCCGAGGTCGTGCCCGGGAACGGCGACGGCGTGCAGGGCGACGCCGGGCGGCAGGGCGTCCGCGAGGGGCTGGTAGGCGACGGCGCTGCCACCGCCGTACGGCAGACAGACCAGGGAGAGCGTGACCCGGTCGGCGGGTTGCCGGGGGGTCAGCTCATGGAGGAGCCTGCTCGGTCCGCGCTCGGACTCGGAGCGGTCGGCGAGCGCGGCGAGCGCCGCGACGGTCCGCTCCCGGAAGACGTCCACGAGGGTGATCCCGGCCTCGCCGCCGAGCAGCTTCCGCAGCGCGGCCACCATCCGCATCGCGAGGAGCGAGTGGCCGCCCAGGTCGAAGAAGTCGTCGTGCGCGCCGACGCGTTCCAGCCCCAGGAGCTCCGACCAGCAGGCCGCGACGGCCTCCTCGGTGGGGGTGGAGGGGGCCGTCCAGACGGCTCCCTCGCCGGGTTCCGGCGCGCCGGGCTCGGGCAGGGCCCGCCGGTCGACCTTGCCGTGGGCCTGCCGGGGCAGATCGGGCAGGACGACGAAGCGGGAGGGGACGAGGTAGTCGGGCAGCTTCTCGGCCAGCAGTCGGCGCAGTTCGGCCACCGGGGGCGGGGTCTCGTCCGTGGCCGGGACGAGATAGCCGACGAGGACGAGTTCCCCGGCGGGTCCCCGGGCGGCGGCGACGGCCTGGGCCACTCCGGGGAGCCGGGCGAGATGGGCCTCGACCTCGCCCAGTTCGACCCGGTAGCCACGGATCTTGACCTGATGGTCGTCGCGGCCGAGGAACTCGACCGTACCGTCGGAGCGGTGCCGGGCGAGGTCCCCGGTGCGGTACATACGGGGTGGAACGCCCCCCGCCGCCGCTTCTCCGGCACCTTCGACATCTCCGCCCGGGGCGAACGGGTCGACGCGGAAGCGGTCGGCGGTCAGTTCCGGCAGCCCCAGATAGCCGCGCGCCAGCCGGTCGCCGCCGATCCACAGTTCCCCCGGCACCCCGGCGGGCACCGGCTGCCGCCGGGCGTCGAGCAGATAGACCCGGGCGCCCGGCAGCGGACGCCCGATGGGCGTGGTGGGTCCCCCAGCGGGCCGGTCCGGGTCCACGAGGTGGGTGGTGGCGCCCACGGTGGCCTCGGTCGGCCCGTAGTGGTTGATCACCCGGCAGCCCGTACGGGCTCCCGCCACCGCGAGCAGCCGTGCCCACTCCCAGCCGGACGCCTCCCCGCCGAGGACGAGCAGCCGCCGGGGCAGCAGCTCCGCCGGGTCGTCCACCTCCGCGCTCAGCGCGGCCAGATGGGAGGGGGTGAGCTTGACGCAGTCGATGCGCCGCCCCGCCAGATAGGCGGCCAGCTCGGGGCCCGGGGTGCGCGGGGGCAGCAGATGCAGGGTGCCGCCGGTGGTGAGCGAGAGATAGAGGGTGGTGAGCCCGAAATCGAAGGCGAGCGACTGGAGCAGGACGTAACGGGCGCCGTCCGGCAGCCCCGCCTCCGCGAAGCGCTGCCGGACCCCGGCGAGGTAGGTGAGCACCTGGCGGTGCTGCACGGCCACGCCCTTGGGGGTGCCGGTGGAGCCCGAGGTGTAGATCACGTACGCGAGGTGGTCGGGGCCCGCGCCGTCGCCGGGCGGGGTGTCGGGGACGGCCGCGAGCCGGTCCGCCAGTCCGTCGAGCAGCAGGACGGGGGCGTCGGACGCGGTCAGCAGCGACCGTCGTACGGAGGTGGTGACGAGGGCGACCGGCGCGGAGTCGGTCAGCATGTGGGCGAGGCGTTCGCGGGGCTGCTCGGGGTCGAGCGGCACGTACGCGGCACCGGACTTCATGACCGCGAGCAGGCAGACGGCCTGGTCGAGACCCTGGTCGAGACAGACACCGACGAGCCGGTCGGGTCCGGCGCCGGAGGCACGGAGGAGCCGGGCGAGCCGGTTGGCCCGGCGGTCGAGTTCGGCGTACGTGAGGGTGCGGTCCTCGTGGACCAGGGCGACCGCGTCGGGGGTGCGGTCGGCCTGCGCGGTGACGGCTTCGGCGAGGGTCGCGGCGGCCGGGCGGGCCGTGCCGGAGTCGTTCCACTCGTACAGCACCCGGTCGCGTTCGCCCGGGGTGAGGAGGCCGAGGGCGCCGACGGGGGTGTGCGGCGCGGCGGCGGCCCCGGCCAGGACGCGCTGCCAGTGCCCGGCGAGACGGGCGATCGTGTCGGCGTCCCAGAGGTCCGTGCGGTAGGTGACGAAGGCGTCGAGACCGTCCTCGGTCTCGGTGCAGTACAACCCCAGGTCGAGATGGACGCCGCTGCCCTCGAAGGGGAAGGTCCGCCATTCCAGGTCGTGCGGACGGACGGCCTGGGCACGGTGGTTCTGGAGCGCGAAGGAGACCTGGAAGAGCGGCGGACGGCCGAGGTCGCGCGGCAGGTCCAGGGCCTCGACCAGCCGCTCGAACGGCGTCTCGCGGTGCTGCTGGGCACCGAGCGAAGCCGTACGGACACGGTCGAGGACGGTGGCGAAGTCGGGTCCCGCGCCGTCGTCGTCGGCCGCTGACCCGCTCCCCGGCGAAGTCCCCGGCGCGGATGTGGACGTGAGATCCGGTGCGGACCCGGGCTGGGACTCGGCTTCGGACCCGGACTCTGCTTCGGACCGGGGCTCCGGTGCGCCGAGATCGGCCCGGATCGGCAGCATCGTGCTGAACAGACCGATCAGGCCCTCGGTCTCCTCGGTGGGACGGCCCGCGAACGGGGTGCCGACGGCGAAGTCCCGCTGTCCCGACCAGCGTCCGAGCACCACCTGGAAGGCGGCGAGCAGGGTCATGTAGAGGGTGGCGCCCCGGGCCCGGGAGAGCGCGCGGACGGCCCGGTGGGTGTCCTCGTCGAGCCGGAAGGCGTGGGTCGCCCCGCCGGGGCCGGGCAGGGCGGGACGCGGCCGGTCGGTGGGCAGATCGAGCGGCGGGACCCCGGTCATGGCCTCTCGCCAGTACCGCAGTTCGTCGTCGGCGCGGGGCAACTCCTGTCGCTCGCGCTGCCAGTGGGCGAAATCGCCGTAGCGGACGGGCAGCGGGGGCGGGGTCGGGGTGGCGCCCCGGGCCAGTTCCCCGTATCCGCCCAGGAGTTCGTCCAGGAGCACTCCGGCGGACCAGCCGTCACCGACGAGGTGGTGCTGGCAGATCACCAGGACGTGGTCGTCGTCGGCGAGGCGCAGCAGCAGGGCCCGCAGCAGGGGGCCGTCCGCGAGGTCGAAGGGGCGCGCCACCTCGTCCTCGACGGCGGTGCGGGCGGCGGCCTCCCGTTCCCCGGCCGGGACGTCCGCCAGGTCCCGGGTGTGCCAGGGCACGGTGAAGCCCTCGGCGGGCGCGATCCGCACCCGGGGCGCTCCGTCCTCGTCGACGGGGAAGGAACTGCGGAGGGTGTCGTGGCGTACGGCGGTCAGGCGCAGCGCCTCGGCGAGGGCTTCGGCCCGGAGCGGGCCGCGCAGCCGCCCGGCGGTGGGCAGCACGTACGAGGCGGTGCCGGGGGTCAACTGCTCGACGAACCACAGGCGTTCCTGCGCGAGGGAGAGTGGCGGGACGGCGTCGTCCGGGCGCGCCGGGATGCCGGTGGGCCGGGCGGCCGCGGCGGCGGTGCGCTCCCGCAGCCGCCGGGCGAGCAGGGCGCGCTGATCACCGCTGAGCGTCCGCCGGAACGGCGGCGCGGCGGACCCGGGCAGGGTGTCGGGGGGTGTCGGGGCCGGTGCGGTGGGCTGCGACGCGGACGGTACGGGCCGGTCGCCCGTCGCCCGGGGCCGCTCCGGGGCCGCCGTCGCCGAGGCTCGTACGGAGACGGCGGGCGCGGGTCCCGCCGGTGCGGCGACGGTGGACGCGGACGCGGCGGCGGAGACCGGGGAGACCGCGGAGACCGAGGAGACCGCGGACGCGGTGACGGCCGGTACGGAGGCGGACAGCGCGGAGGCGCCCGGCAGAGAGGCGCCCGGTACAGGGGCGGCCGGTATGGAGGCGCCCGGTATGGGTGTGGCGGGCGTGGTCATGGGGGCTCCTGGGGCTGTCTGCGTTCCCGGAGCGGGGGAGTGCGGGGGGTTCATCACGCCTCCTCCTCCGTCAGCAGCTCGCGCACGACCTCGTCGGTGACCGTGGCCACCGTGGTGGGCTCCTCGTAGAACACGTGCAGGGGGACGTCGACGCCCAGACGGTCCCGGATGCGGGCGGCGACCTGGGTGATCGTCAGGGAGTGCGCGCCGAGGTCGACGACGTCGTCGTGGTGGCCGATGGCGGGCAGGCCCAGCACCTCGCACCAGATGGCGGCGATCTCGGCGGCCAGCTCCTCCCAGCCGTCGTCCGAGTCCTGCGCGTCACCCGGGGGAGCGGTCTCCGGGGTGCCCCGGACGGGTTCCGGCAGGGCCGCGCGGTCCGTCTTGCCGTTGGGGGTGAGGGGGAGGGCCGGGAGCGGCTGGACGACTCCGGGGATCATCGCGTCCGGCAGGGTCAGGGCGAGGAAGGCGCGCAGCTCGGCGCTGGTCGGCGCGGGCGCCTCCGGGCGCCAGACCGGGTACGCGACGAGCATCCGGCCGACCGGGTCGCCGTCCTCGCCCCGGACGGAGACGGCGGCGGACGCCACGGCCGGGTGCTCCTGGAGCCGGGCCTCGATCTCTCCGAGTTCGATCCGGTGGCCCCGCAGCTTGATCTGGTCGTCGAGGCGGCCGAGGCAGTCGAGCGCGCCGTCGGGCCTGACCCGGGCGAGGTCGCCGGTGCGGTAGTGGCGGGCGCCGGTGGCCGGGTCGGTGACGAAGCGTTCGGCGGTGCGCTCGGGCAGGCCGCGGTAACCCCGGGCGAGTCCCGCGCCGCCCAGGGCCAGTTCTCCGGTGACACCGTGCGGTACGGGCTGTCCCGCCGGGTCGACCACCAGGGCGGTGGTGCCCGCGATGGGGCGGCCGATGGAGACCTCGTCGGGTGCGGGCGGCACTTCGGCGGCGGTGGACCAGATGGTGGTCTCGGTCGGCCCGTAGACGTTCCAGAGCCGTGCGACGCGGGCGCGCAGCCGGCGGGCGAGCGGGAGGGGGAGCGCCTCGCCGCCGGTGAGGGCGGTGAGGGCGGGGGCGTCGAGTCCGCCGTCCAGCATGAGCCGCCAGCCCGAGGGGGTGGCCTGCGCGTGGGTGACGCCGTGCCGCTCGACCAGGGCGGCGAGGGCGCGGCCGTCGCGGGTCTCCGTCTCGCTCGCGATCACCACCCGGCCGCCCGTGATCAGCGGCAGCAGGAGTTCCAGGGCCGAGATGTCGAAGGAGAGCGAGGTGACGGCGAGCCAGCTGTCCTCGGGACCCGAGGACAGGGTGTCGCGGAAGGCGAGGAGGAGGTGGGCGAGTGCGCCGTGGGGGACCTCGACCCCCTTGGGGCGGCCGGTGGAGCCGGAGGTGTAGATGAGGTAGGCGAGGTCGTCGGGCGCGGGCAGCGGCAGCGGCGACCCTTCGCCCGCGTCGGTCGCCCGACCGGTGAACAGGTCGTCGAGCAGGAGGGTGTGGCCGTGGCCCTCGACCAGGTGGGCGGTGCTCCGTCGGGCCAGCGCGAACGGGGCTCCGGCGTCCGCGAGCACCAGGGAGACGCGCTCCGCGGGGTAGGACGGGTCGACGGGCAGGTACGTGCCCCCGGCGAGGGTGACGGCGAGGACGGCGGTCAGCATCTCGGCGGACCGCTCCGCGCAGACGGCGACCACGGTCCCGGGACCGGCCCCGGCGGCGGTGAGCCGCTGGGCGAGGCCGGTGGCGGCGGTGGCCAGGGCCGCGTAGTCCAGGGTCCGTTCGCCGTCCGTGACGGCGGGCCGCGTGGGGTGCGCGGCGAAGGACCGGGCGAGCAGCGCGGGCAGGGTGGCGGCGGGGGCCTCGGCGGCGGGCGCGGGGCCGCGCAGCGGGGCGCGTTCCGCCTCGTCCAGGAGCGGCAGGTCCGCGAGCGCGGTGCCGGGGGCGGCGGCGATCGAGGCGAGCAGTCGGCGCAGATGGGCGCCGACCCGGTCGGCGCGGACCGGGGACGGCAGGTCCGTACGGTGGGTGAGCAGGACGCGGAGCCGGTCGGGACCGTCGAGGACGTGGAACCGGAGGGCGCCGCGCGCGGTCCCGGGGAAGAGCGTCCAGTCGACGGTGGCGCGGACTCCCGGGAAGACGACGGGCGCGATCCGGCCGCGGTACGTCAGGATGACGGGCGCGAGCGAGGGGCCGGGCCGCAGGCCCCGGACGGCGCGGGACAGCGGGACCCGGCGGTGCGGGTAGAGGCCGCGCAGTTCGTCGCGGACCGCGTGGGCGAACTCGCCGAAGGACGTGCCCGGTTCGGGCGCGGTGACCACGGGCAGCTCGTTGGCGTGCATCCCGATCCGGTCGGTGGTGCCGGGTGCGCGGGTGCCGAGTCCGACGGTGACGGCGGGGCGCTCGTTCCCGTACCGCAGGAGGAGGGTGTGCACGGCGGTGAGGAGGAGTTCGAAGAAGGTGACGCCGAGCTTCCGGGCGGTGTCGGTGAGGTCGGCGCGGAGCGCGGGGTCGAGGTCGAAGTCGACGGCCGCGCCCGGACCCGCGCCTTCGGCGCCTTCGGGTGCGGTGCCGAGACCGGGCAGCAGCACCGTGGGGCCGGGCAGCGGGCGGTCGGCCCAGTGGGCGGACGCCTCCGCGACCGCGTCGGCGTCGGGCCCGGGGAGGTCGGAGGCGTGGAGGAGCGTGGGGCTCTCGGGGGCGGCCGGGGCCGGTGCCGCTCCGGTGCGGTGGGCGTAGCAGGCGGCGAGGTCGGTCAGGAACACGTCGGTGGAGGTGCCGTCGAAGGCGATGTGGTGCGCGACGACCAGCAGGGTGGCGTGGTCCGGGTCCGTGCGCAGCAGGGTGAACCGTACGGGGGGTCCCGCCGTGAGGTCGAACGGTTCCGCGCTCGCGGCGGCCAGCGCGGCGGGCAGCTCGTCCGGTGCGGTGTCGCGCACGGTCAGCGAGGGTGCCGGGCCGGGGGCGAGCAGGGGGACGCCGTCCTCCTCCCGGACCGTCAGGGTCAGGGCCGGGTGCCGGTCGGCCACGTCGGCGCAGGCGGCGGCGAGCGCGTCGGCGTCCAGGGGGCCTTCGAAGCGGACGGTGAAGGGCATGTGGTGGACGGAGCCGAGCGGCGCGATCCGCTCGTTGATCCAGATGCCCTGTTGGGCGGCGCTGGCGGGGGTGCTGGTCACGGGTCTTCCTCGGTCTGTGCGGCGCCGGGGGGCGTGGCGCGAGTGGAACGGGAGAGAGAACGGTCGGTGCGGTGCGGTGCGGTGCGGTGCGGTGCGATGTGGTGTGGCGGTGCGGTGCGGTCGGACGGGAGCCTGATGGGCCCGCGCCCCTGCCCGGCGCGGATCGACGCGGAGCGGGCAGGGCGGCACGACGGCACGGTTACGGGGCCGGCGTCGGCGCTGACGGCGGGCGGGTGCGGCGGAGGTGGACCGCGGTCGTCGGTGGACGCCGGTGGTCGGTGGCCGGTGTCGGGACGGTGACGTGCGGGACCCGGGGCGGTCAGGGAGCGGCGGCGGCCGTGATGAGGGCCGCGCGGAACTCCTCGGCCAGCGTGGCGATCAGGGGCTCCTCGAAGGCGAGCGCGTTGTACTGGATCCAGCAGTTCAGCGAACCGTCCGGCTGTTCCACCACGGTCAGTTCGGGCACTCCGAGGTCCCCGCCGGGCAGCGGCCAGGGCACGGTGGTGCCGCGCGGCAGCTCCCACGGCTCGCAGCGCAGGCCCGGCAGATGGGCCCCGGCGGCCCAGCTCTCGTACCGCAGCCAGGCCGGGAAGGCCACGACGTGCGGGCTGAACTCGGCGTACGGGTACATCTGGTGGTCGAGCGCCCCGGTGGCGGCCCGCCTGACCCGCTCGGCCAGTTCGGCGAAGCCGGGTCCTCCGGAGCAGTCCACGCGCACCAGCAGGGACTGCACCAGACAGCCGACGGCCTGCTCGGCCTCCGCGCTGGTCCGGCCGGGGACGGGAGTCATGAGGACCAGGTCGGAGCGGTCCGCGCGGGCCGTGAGCAGTCCGCTCCACAGGGCGGCGACCGCCATGAAGGGGGTGACGCCGAGCGAGCCCGCCCGCTCCCGCAGCCGTCCGGCGGGACCGGACGCCACGGTGAAGGGGTGCGCGACGGTGTGCACGCGGTCGACGGCGCGCCGTCCGGGGAAGGGGTCCAGCGCGGACGGGGCGCCCGCGAGCATCGTGGCGAAGTGCCGTCGGCCGCTCTCCCAGCGGTCGTTGGACCGGCGCACCAGCTCCGGGTAGGGCAGGCCGGGGTCGGGCAGCCGGGGGACCCGGCCCCGGCGCAACGCGTCGTAGGCCAGGCCGAGTTCGCGGAGCAGGACACCGATCGACCAGCCGTCCGCGACCATGTGGTGCACGGCGAGCAGGACGACGTGGTCCTCGGGTCCCCGGGAGACGACGAGCAGCCGGGCCGTCGGATCCACCGCGAGGTCGGTGAGCCGGTCGCGCTCCGCGACGAGCAGGGCGTTCACGTCCTCGTCGGTGGCGCCGTGAGCGTCCCGCAGGGTGACCCGGGCGCGGGGCTCCTCGTCGAGGACGGTACGGGCCAGGCCCCTCACCTCGCCGGGAACCGCGACGAACCGGGTCCGCAGGGCCGGGTGGCGGAGCACCAGCGCGACCAGGGCGCGGCCGAGGGCGTCCCGGTCCAGCGGGCCGGTGACCCGGAACAGGGCGGTGACGGCGCCGACGTCCCGGCCGTCCGCCTCGGCCATCCAGCAGAGGAAGTTCTCCTGCTGGCTGGTGAGCGGGACCTCGTGGTGCTGGGCCCGCAGGGCGCGCAGATAGGGCGGGAGCGCCGGACCGGGCGCCCGGTCCCCGGAGGTATCGGCGTCCGCCTTCCCCTCCCGGGCCTTCTCCCCGTCGAGCCAGGCCGCCTGGGCGCGCAGCGACGGACGGCCGAAGACGAGGTCGACGCCGGTGTCGACCCCGAACCGGTCGGCGACGGCGGTGGCGAGGTGCACCGCGCGGAAGGAGTCGCCGCCGAGGGCGAAGAACTCGTCCGCCGTGTCCCGTACCGGGCGGCCGAGGACCTCCTGCCAGAGGGCGGCGAGGCGCAGTTCGGTGGGGGTGCCGGGCGGCCTGGCGGGGGCCGTGCCCGCCGTGCCCGCGCCGGGCTCCTCACCCGTGGCGGCTGCCTCGCCCGCGGTGGCCGTTTCGTCCGCGCTGGCTTTTTCGTCCGTCGTGAAGAGCGGGCGCAGTCGGCGCTTGAGGACCTTGCCGGAGGCGTTGCGCGGCAGGTCGTCGGCGAGCAGGACGCGCACGGGCAGTTCGGCGCGGGCGAGACGGGTGCTGAGGAAGAGCCGTAGCGCGTCGAGGTCCAGACCGTGGGCGGCGGGGACCACGACGGCGACCGGTACGGACCCCATGACCGGGTGCGGCACGCCGAGCGCCGCCGCGTCCGCGACGTCCGGGTGCTCGTGCAGCGCGTCCTCGATCCGGAGGGTGGAGACCTTGAGCGCCCCGGACTTGATGACATCGCTCTCGCGGTCCACCAGGTGCAGATAGCCGTCCTCGTCGAGCCGCCCGAGGTCGCCCATCCGCACCCAGCCGTCGCGGAAGACCGTGGTACCGGCGGTCGGGTCCCCGGCGTACGAGCGCGGGGGGCCGGGCTGGCGCAGCCAGATCTCCCCCGTCTCTCCGGCCGGTACGGGGGCGCCGTCCTGGGTGAGGATCCGCAGGTCCCGGGGATCGGTGGGGCGGCCCACCGCGCCCGGCGGAGCCTGGCCGACGACGGCGGAGAGCTGCGCGGGGGCGGACTCGGACGAGGTGTAGACGTTGACGACGGTGGCCTTCGGCAGCGCCTCGGTGAGGGCGCGGGCGACGGGCGCGGGCAGGGCGGCGGCCGAGGAGCTGAGCAGCAGGACGCCGGAGAGGTCGTACCGGTCGGGCACCCCGGAGTTGAGCAGTTCGATCGCCATCGACGGGACGAGGAAGACGGTCCCGATGTCCCGTTCCTCGATGGCCCGGCCGAACTCGTCGGCGTCGAAGCGGGGGAGGACCACGGTGGTGGGCGCGCCGGTGAGGGCGCTGATGAGCATCACCTGCCCGGCGTTGGTGCCGAGGGGGAAGGAGTGCAGGGCGTGGCGCGAGTGGGCGTAGGGCCGGGGGCGGGGGTCGAGGCGCAGGCCCGCCGTGAGGTTGGCGTGGGAGGCGCGGACGCCCTTGGAGTCACCGGTGGTGCCGGAGGTGCCGACGACTTGGGCGAGGTCGTCGGGGGCGGGACCCGTGAGTTCCCGGTCGAGTGCCCCGCCGGGAACGCCACCGGCCGCCTCGGCGTCGGTCAGCGACAGGTCCGTGCCGCCCGGGAGGCCTTCCAGCGGCGGCAGTTCGGCGCCGCGAAGGACCTTGGTGGCACCGCAGACCCCGGCGAGCCGTACGGCCTCCGGTGCGGTCAGGTCGGCGCGCAGCGGCAGCACCGCGGCTCCGGCGTAGTGGACGGCGAGGACGGCGACCGCGTAGCCGTCCCACTCCCGGTCGGTGAAGCGCAGGGCCACGAGTTCGCCGGGGCGGACGCCCGCCCCGGCCAGCCCCCGTGACGCACGGACGGCCCGCTCGCGCCACTCGCCGTAGGTGAGCGAGCCACCGCCGCGCACCTCGATCGCGACCCGGTCGGGCTGTTTCGCGGCCCGGGAGTCGAGAAGGTCGGGGACGGTCAGCGGTGCGGTCCTGGCGTTGATGATGTCCTCCAAGAGCGTGTCCCCCGCTGGTCGTCGAGCCGGGGGATGCGGTGGCACAGGAGAGGGTTCACGGGCATGGCGCACGGTTGTTGCCCTTAGGTATGGTCTGGACCTTCGGCAGGGCATGGGAACCATAGCGCGCCACTGTCGTACTTGTGTCGCAATGATGGAGAGTTCGTGGACATCGGTGGGGATCGGGAGCGTTGGCCGCACCTCACCGGAACCGCGGCGCGGCGGCAAAACCGCTCGTCAGGGGGCATGGAACGGTCAACCCTTCGGAAAACCGAAGCCAGTTGGCCGTGGATCAGCTCTGTTCTCGCACCATCCGCACTGCGAGACGCGCCTGTCGGACGGGGGTGGGAACCGGCCACGCGCGCCGGTGGCGTAGCCGCGCGGCCGCCGTCCGGGCGTAGCGCCTGCGCCGCCCGTGCCGCTTGTCGTGGTGCCCTCCGTCCCCCTCCGTCCCCCTCCGTCCCCCGAGGCGCATCCACCGTCCGCCCGCACCGTCTCGGGCTCACCGTCCGTGCGGGCGTCCTGGCCTTCTGACCCGCAGACATGCCGGCCCCTGTCCCCACCCCGATCCCCATCACCACTCCCACCCCCACCCCCACCCCCACCCCCACCCCTCATCACCCATCCCGAGGAGAACGCATGTTGTACGCGGGAATCGCCTGGTCGGCCGACGGTTACGAGGTGGAGGTCATCGACGCCGAAGGGAACCGGGCAACGGCTCCGACCCGCTGGGACGCGGAGCGCGTACCGGAGATGACCACCTGGCTCGAAGCGCCAGGACCCGCCTCCGAACCGCCCCGCGCCGTCGTCGTGGAGAGCACCAACGGCCTCGTGGACGGCCTCCTCACGGCGGCCGGCCTCACGGTCTACCGCGCCGACCCCTGGGTGCTCCCCGAGCGCCCCGACTTCGGCTCCGTACCGGCGCGGGCCCTCGCCGAGCGGGCCAGGACCGATCTCGCGTCCCTCGCCCCGCTGACGGCGGAGGGCGGTGGTCAGACCGGCCGTGACGACGACTACCACGGAGGCATCGAGCGCAGCGCCGGGCGCGAGGCCGAACTCGCGCGGGAGGGACGCTGGTTCCGCCACGGTCCGCGCGACCGTGACGAGATCGCCCTGACCTTCGACGACGGTCCCGACCCGGTCTTCACCCGCCAGGTGCTCGACATCCTGGCCCGCTACGAGGTGCGCGCCACCTTCTTCTGCGTGGGCCTCCACGTGCACGCGCTCCCCGACGAGGTGCGGCGGATCGTGGACGCGGGACACGACCTCGGCAACCACACCTGGTCGCACCCGTTCCTGCCCGATCTGACTCCTCGCCAGTTCCGGCTGCAACTGGAGCGCACCGACGAGGCGTTCATGCGTGCGGTGGGCCGGGTCCCGGCGGTCTTCCGTCCACCGTACGGCGCGCGCACCCCGGAGGTCCTGGGAGAGCTCCTGCCCGGTGGGCCCGCGCTGGCCCTGTGGGACGTCGACTCCTGGGACTGGGCCCGCCCAGGCCCGGAGGAGATCGCCCGGACGGTCCTGGACCACACCCGGCCGGGCTCCCTGATCCTGATGCACGACGGCGGCGGCGACCGCCGCCAGAGCGTGGCGGCCCTGCCCGCCGTGATCGAGGGACTGCTGGAGAGGAACCTGCGCTTCGTGGCGGCGGAGGCACTGAGGGGCGGGGCGCGGACGGAGGGCGCGGGAGCGAGCCACGAGGGGTGAGGGGTACGACAGGCCCCCGGCTCGCACCGGAGCTTTCTCCTTCCAGCACACGTGACTCGTGAGGGGCTTCCTGCCCGTGCGCACCTGGCGCGTCCGGGGCTGGACTCCCTTGTGTCCGGCGGCCCGTGAGGTGCCCTTCGCCTTCCGCCGGTAATGGGGACCTTCCCCTTACGGCGAGCCCGCGCGCACGCGGGGGCCGCCCCTCGCGTCGCACCCTGCTCCGGTCCGGTCCGGTCCGGTCGGTCGTCCGGTCCGGACCGGCGCCGTCGGCGCGCCGTGAATGTCTGTCGCGTGTCAGAAGGGACTGGCAGACTGACCGCCGGTCTGCCGAAGGAGCCCCAGTTGTCCATGATTCGCCGTCTGCGCAGTGCCGTCAGCCGGACGTACCGGCGGACGGTCGATCTGAGCCACCCGGCGCGTTCACCGCTCGGCAGCGCCGTCGTCAACTGCGTGGTCTACGACGACGGGGTGCGGCAGGACGGCGTCAGGTCCGCCGAGGAGGCCGTGCGGCACGTCCACAAGAAGGACGGCTCCTTCGTGTGGATCGGTCTGCACGAGCCGACGGAGAAGGAGTTCGCGGGACTGGCCGAGCTGTTCGGACTGCATCCGCTGGCGGTCGAGGACGCCGTCCACGCCCACCAGCGGCCGAAGCTGGAGCAGTACGGCGACGTGCTCTTCGCGGTCTTCAAGACCGTCTGCTACGTGGAGCACGAGGAGCTGACCGCCACGAGCGAGGTCGTCGACACCGGAGAGCTGATGGCCTTCACCGGCCCCGGCTTCGTCATCACCATCCGCCACGGGGGCCACGGATCGCTCGGCCCGCTCCGCGAGGCCCTGGAGGCGGAGCCCGAGCAGCTGGCGAAGGGACCCTCCGCCGTCCTGCACGCCATAGCGGACCATGTCGTCGACGACTACCTCGCCGTCGCCGAGGAGGTCCAGGACGACCTGGACGCGATCGAGACCGCTGTCTTCTCCCCGCAGGGCGACCGTGCCGACGCGGGCCGCATCTATCAGCTCAAGCGTGAACTCCTGGAACTGCGAAGGGCGGTGACACCGCTCGGCAGACCGCTCCAGCGGCTCTCGACCGAGCCGGTCGCGATCATCGCGCCGGAGTTCCGCGCGTACTTCCGTGACGTGAGCGACCATCTGGCCCGGGTCACCGAGCAGATCGCCTCGTACGACACCCTGCTCGACTCGATCCTCCAGGCCCACCTCGCACAGGTCACCGTCGCCCAGAACGAGGACATGCGCAAGATCACCGCCTGGGCCGCGATCGTTGCCGTCCCCACCATGGTCTGCGGGGTCTACGGCATGAACTTCGAGCACATGCCCGAACTGCGCTGGACCTACGGCTATCCCCTGGTCCTCTGCGTCATCGCCACCGCCTGCGTCTTCATCCACCGGGGCTTCCGCCGCAACGGCTGGCTCTGACGGTCCGCCCCGGGAGGGGACCCCGGCGACGCGGAGCCGCCCGCCCGGTCAGTCACCCGCCGGCGAGGACAGGGCGTCGACCAGTTGCCGGGCGCGCGTCCCTTCCGCCAGGAGGGCCTCGACCAGGGGACCCGTACCCGGATCGGCCGCCGGTTCCCCGCCGGAACGGGCGGCGGCTCCGGAACCGGGTGTCCGTGTCGGGTCCGGGCCCCCGGCCCTGCCGAGGTACTGCTCGACGGGCCGGGCGTCGGGTGTCAGACGAAGCCGGCCGGTGGTGAGGGCACGGTGCGCAGAGATGTAGTCGACGCCCAGACGGGCCAGCCGCTCGCCGCCCGCGTGAGGGGAGCCGGGGCCGGGGGAGTTCCGCCCGGCCAGGTGCGGGTAGCGGAGTGCGACCTCGTGGGTGGCCAGGACCGCCAGGAGTACGTGTTCCGTGCCCGCCGTTCCGCCGCCCAGCCGACGGGCCTGCTCGTACGTCTCCATCCTGACCCAAAAGGCGGGCCGAGAAGCCCAGTTGACGCCTCCCAGCTTGAGCAGCCACCGCATCCAGAAGGGCGCCCGGCGGTAGTGGTCGTGGCCGAGGAGGACATCGCGGGTGGCGTGCAGCAGGGGGTCGAGGTCGTCCGTCCGGCTGTCGGCGGGGTCGGTGCCGCTGATGCTTTGGATGTGGCCGGGTGCGCCGGGTGCGCCGGGTGCGCCGGGTGTGCCGGGTGTGTTGGCTGTGCCGGGTCCGCCGGGTCCGCCGGTTGTGCTGGTCCGGCCGGTTCCGTCGTCGAGACGGGCGAGAACGGCCCCCGGCGCGATCCCGCACGCGCCCAGCGCCTCCACTGCGCGGTTGTCCCCTTCGAGGAGACCCCGCAGCAGATGCGCGGCGCCGAACTTCTTGGCGTCCTCCCGTCGGGCCTGTTCCATCGCGGCGGTCAGCGCCCTGGCTGCCGCCCCCGTGTAGCGGGTGCGCCGTTCGCCCTCCGCTCCGAGGACGTCCTGCTCGGTGACGACGTGCTCCGCGTCGTCGTCGGAACTCCACGCGCCGTCCCGGTCCAACCGGTCCCGGAGCACCGCGAGGAGCACGACCTTGGTCGCGCCTTCGGCCCCGAGCGCCTCGCGTGCCGCTCCCTTGGCCGAGGTGATCCCGGCCAGCAGGTGCTCGCTGCCGACGGGATCTCCGGCACCCGACCGCGCTCCGCGCGCGGCCCCGAGGATTCCCACGGTGTTCCAGTCGGGTGACGTCGTCGCTGCCATGCGGCCCATTCCTCTTCTCGCCGGTCCTGCCCGACAGCCTCCCCGACCAGCGCGGAGACCACATCGCCCCACGGAACGATCTCCTCCTGCTCCCTGAGACGCACAGCGCGTACGGGAAGTGGGCACGGGGTACGAGGCCCAGAACCGGGCCCGCACGGAACGGACCGTGTCCCACCACACCCGTGGCCGGATCGGGCGGGCCCGCCGTCCAGGGGATGGCGGCCCCGGGCCCATGTCATCGAGCCCGCGTCACCTCCTACGAGCAACCCGCCCCACTTCGGAAGGCCACCGACGCCCACCGCGAACGCCTCCCGCACGCTCGGGCCCGCCGACGGTCTGACTCCTCCCGGCCGGGGGCCGGGAACGGCGGCTTCGCCCCACAGGTGCGGGCCCGACCCTCGCGGCACAAGGCTGGCGGAGCACCGAGACCCCGCCCGCACCTCGACCTCCGGGCCGAGGAGGAACAGGTCTCCGCTCGCGCGGGAGCACACCTAGAACCCGCGTTCACCAGGCGGGACCGACGTGCAGGCCTCTGGCTGTGTGCGACACGACGTTCGGTCCGCCCGCACGGACGTGACAAGCGCGACCACGAGTCCGGCCATCAGGAGCACATAGAGGATCCGCCACGGCAGAGCCACCCGGAATGGGCCGCGCAGCACGCTCACGCCAAGAAGGATCATGAATATCAAGACGAACAGAAGCAGCGTCACCAAAAGAGCCGACATAGCGCCACCCTACGGCCGCGCGGACGCTCCCGGACAGCCGCAGATCGCCAACTAGGCTTTTGACAGGCAAGGTTGGAGCCGATTCGCCGGAGCGGTGGGCGCGCTGCCACAGCCGGATCACACGCCCCCATGGCCTACTCGCCCGAGAGGCTCGGCAAGGTGCGCGGCGGCGATCGAGTCGATGCGACGAGCGAGATCGAAATCAGCTTCGGTGAGCCGGTGGCCGACATCGTGAGTCGTGATCCCGAAGCGGACCCTTCCCCAGCGCAGGTCGATGTCGGCGTGGTGCCCGACCAGCCGCTCCACGTCCGCGACGTGCACGATCATCGCGACGCCGCCGTGGTACCGGATCCCGTACGAGCGGGTGATCTCCTCTCCGTCCCGGCGCCACCCAGGCAGGCCCGCGAGCGCGGCCTCGATCTCGTCCTCCGCCAGCGGCGTCTTCTCGTCCGACACGTCAGCTCCCCTCCCTCACCGGTGCCGGAGCCTCGGCCAGGCACCGGCCCACCGGCGCATCGTGCCACGGCCACATCGCCCGCTCCAGGGTGACCAGTTCCCGCCGCACCCGGGCCGATCCCGTCTCCACCGCGATCTCCACGACCTCACGCGCGATCTCCACCGCCTGCTCCGGCTCTACGCCACGGCCTCCGCAGCCGTGGCGTACCGGGCCATGTGGACACCGCGGTCCCGGCGGGCGGTCGACGGCACGGCGGCGAGCACCTGAGTCCACAGCGCGGCCCGCTTCGGTGCCGAGGCACCCGTAGCAGGTGGCGCGCCGCACCTCCAGGTAGCCGGGCGTCCGCCGACAGGCGTTGCCCCAGAGCGGCTCATCGTCGACCCGAGGCCGGTCGGCTGCGTCGATGAGCCGGTCGACAGCGGCACGGCCGCGCGGGAGGCCGACGCCGTGGGCCTGCTGCCGCATCGCCAGGATGCGGACCGTCGGCACGACGGCGGACGGCTCGTCGAGGGCGGCCTCGCACAGGTCGACGCCGCTGGCCCCGTCGCCGAGGTCGGTTCGGACCTGTGCCGAGTTCACCATGGCGTAGCCGATGAGGTGCGGGTCACGAGCCCGGAGCGCAATCTCCCGCGATGCCCCGCCAGAACGCTGTCGGCGATCGGCGCCCAGATCCGGGCCGCCCGAGAGCGGGCGAACCTCCGGCAGGAGGCAGTAGCTCACGCGATTCCCATGGACCGGGCCGCCTGCAACCGGATCGAGCAGGGGCACTCGTCCGCGACGCTCGACACCCTGCTGCTCATCGCCCGAGCCATCGGCGTGCCTCTCGCGGAGCTGGTGCGGTAGCCCCGGCCGTCACTGGCGTACCGGCCGGGGCCCGTCCCTGCTCGCCCGTTGTCCGCCGTAGGCCGGGCGAGCAGGAGATCAGGGGTGCTATCTGAGGATGTTGAGGGCCAGGACGGCGAGCAGGGCGAGCACGGTCACCAGGTAGACGGCCTGGCGGTGCCACTCCCTCACCGGGTGTCCGGCCGGGCCGGGGGCTTGTCGAGGGACGGGTCCAGGCACACGAGGCGGGTGGCGTGGACCAGGACGTCGGGCCGGGCCCCCGAGAAGGACAACACCTCGACCCGCCGAGGGACGCCACGGATCGGCCGGTCGCACGTCGCACAGACCGGCGGGCCGTAGGCGCTGCTCACGATGCCTCCTCGGCCGGGCGGGCGATCAGGTCGGCCGAGACGACCTCGCGGTAGGCCCGGTGGCCGGTGCGCCCGGCGTGCTCCAGGGCCCACAGGTCCGGCTCGCTGAGAATCGTGCTGACGGGCGAGCACTGCTCGCACTCCCGGCACGAGGCGTAGCGGGCCGGGGCCTGCCGGTCGGGATCGGCGCCGATCGTCCACGTGGCGAAGCGCAGGCGCGTCACTGGTCTTCCTCCCGGCCGTCGGTGAACTCGTAGAGAGGGAACACCCCCGCCTTGGCCGCGCAGCCCTTGTGGGCGTAGATATGCGCGCCGCTGCCGTACGCGGTGCGCTGGATTCGGACGCACGCGTCGGCCTCGGGGTCGGTCGTGGAGCAGGAGGTACGGGCCCGCGCTCCACTGGTCCTCGTCAGCATGTGCCGGACCGTAGGCGCCCGTTGGCAGCGTGTGCGAGCGGATGTTCTCGAATGTTCTCCTGGACCTTCCAGCTGGTCGCGGCTGGTCGCATTCGGGTGCCCGAAGGTCGTGGCGGGGGCTCCCTGCGGGGGCTCCCTGCATGGCCAAGCTGGGGCGCCAACAGCGTGACCAAGGGGAGGATCGCCATGTCCCGACGCCTGCGCTTCATCGGCACCGACAGCAAGAACGGCGGCTGCCCCGCCCTGCACGAGGACACCGCCACCGGCGAGGTCATCGTCCAGGGCCGTCCGCTCACCGACCCTGCAGACCTCGACCGGCTCCAGCACTTCGGCCCGGAGGACGCGGCCGTCGTCGTGCCGCGCGAACCGCTCGTCCACCACGCCCCGAAGGAGATGCCGAGGGTGCCCACGATCATCAGCGCGGCCGAGTTCGGCCAGCTGTTCCACACCTTCGAGTACTCGGCGTGGCACCTGGAGACCCGCCGCCGGTACGCCAGCGACGAAGAGGACTACAGCGCCTTCCTGGAGACCGGCGAGGCCCCGATGGACCTCGACACCGACTGGTGCCGGAGCATCACCGCACAGACCGCCGCCGGGAAGTACGTCGGGCGCGTCCGGGTCGTCGACTCGCCGCCGACCGTCGGCCAGCTGTTCCTCCAGTCCTACGCCCGCTGCAACGCGGCCACCGGCGAAGACGTCCGAAGCATCTCGCGTACCGACGCCGACGCCCTGCTGCTCCCCGCTGAGGAGTTCTGGATCTTCGACAGCCGTCTCGTCGCGGTGCTCCGCTTCGACGAGGCGGACGCCTGGAACGACGTCGAGGTCATCACCGAGCCCGCGCAGGTGCTCCGGTACGTCCAGGTCCGGGACGCGGTCACGGCGGCCTCTCAGCCGTTCGACGTGTTCGCGGCCCAGCACGGCGACCGGTAGGAGGCGGCGCCCCGGTGAGCACGGACTACCAGCAGGCACGCGTGGCGCTCGGCATCCGCCTCCGGGAGCTACGCCTCAACGCCGCTGACGGCCGCCTCACCGGCCCCCAGCTCGGCCAGCGGTGCGGCTTGGCCCCACTCGAAGATCTACAAACTGGAGAACGGCCGCCAGACCCCCAGCCCTGCAGACCTCACGGCTTGGGCCGACGCCGTCGGCCACCCCGGGGCGGTGGCGGAACTCCTCACCCGGCTCCGTGGGTACGAGTCGCAGATCCGTTCCTGGCGCCGTCGGCTCGCATCCGGACACCGCCCCGTCCAGGACGAGTGGGCCGTCGCCGTCAACGAGGCCCGAACGATCCACGTCTGGGAGGAGGCGGTGATTCCGGGGATGCTCCAGACCGCGGACTACGCCCGGCACGTGTTCCTCGGTACGCCGAACTCCAGGGCACGACGCCGGACACCGAGGCCGCGGTCCGCTCCCGGATGCGGCGCCAGGACTGGTTGTACGAGAGCGGGCGCCGCCTCCACGCCCTCGTGTGGGAGGCCGCTCTCCAGGTCCTGATCTGTCCGCCGCCCGTGCTGGCCGGCCAACTGGACCGGCTGTCCGGGACCGTCGGGATGGACACGGTGGAGCTGGGCGTGATCCCGCTCGGTGTCCCGCTGCGGATTCCGCCCGCGAACGGGTTCTGGGTGCTGGATGAGCGGCTGGTGATCACGGAGGACTGGCACTCGGAGTCGTGGCTGGACGACGAGGAGACGGTGGCCTCGTACGCGCGTGTGTGGCGGACGTTGCGCCGCTCGGCGGTGGTGGGAGCGGAGGCGCAGGCGGTGATCGGGAGGGCCCGGCGGGCGCTGCCGGTGCGGTGAGCGTGGAGTGTCGGAGCAGGGGCATACGATCCGCCGGTGGCGATTGAACTGACCGACGAACTGATCATGCTGAAGACCCGGGCCTGGGAGTAGATGCAGGCCAGGGCGTTGACCGTGGACACGGCGGCTGCTGTGCGGGCCGCTGTCACCGCGCACGCGAAGGCGAGCGGGCGGTCCCGGCGACGTGGAGTTGGAGCTGGAGTTCCGCGTTCGGGATCCGGAGGCGTACGAGGCTCGCGAGCGGAAGCGTCGGGAGGCCGAAGCCGCGAAGAAGTAGCCGGGCGCAACGAAGCAGCCCCCTCCGCCTCGACGGAGGGGGCGTCTGCTCCCAGGCTCTTACAGAGCGAGGGTGTACCGGACGACGGTCGACTCGCACGTCTCGGCGTACACCCCCAGAGCGTCCGCCTCCGGCTGGTCCGCGCTCAGACCCCAGCGGAGCTTCGTGGCCACCCATTCGCCGACGTACCGGCAGTCTCGCTTTCCACGGGGACTGCACGAGAGTTGCCGACGCTGTCAGGGGGTGGGGCTACGGTACGGCGTCGTGGACATTGGTGATCTTGACTATCGGGTCCGGACGCAGTCCGGCTGCATCCCGCCGCTCCCGACGAGCATCGTTGCGACGACCCATGGTGCTGCCGTGACCTCGACCCCGACATGGCGATCGGACTGCCCGCCACGATCCGCGACCGCCAACGCCGCATCGACGACGCCATCGCCCTGCTGCGCACCCGGGACAACAACTCGCTCAACAACCGGGACCAGCTGGCCGATCTGCTGGCCCGGCAAGGCCGGACCGAGGAACTGCACGCATACGCGGCAAGCGAGCCGCTCGGGCACGCCGCTCGGCGTCTGGCGGAACTGCTGGAGGAACGCGGCGACGTGGAGGGCGCGATCGCCGTGTATCGGCAGTTCGGTGACGTGTCCGTCTGCCCGGGAAACGTGGCGGTGGATCTCGCGCAACTCCTGTCGCGCCACGGCCGGGTCGAAGAGGCGGTTGAGGTGATGCGCGCGCTGGTCGACGCTCCTGGCGGTGCCGAGGACTGGATCGTCCACGTCCTCTGCACCCTCTATGCCGACCAGGGGCGCCCTCAGGACGGCCTGGCCTGCCTCGACGCCCTCAAGGCACGTCGTGGCGAGGAGGAGTGGGAACTCTTCTGGATCCGGCTTCCGCTGATGGCCGCCTGTGACCGGGTTGACGAAGCGGTTGAGCAGACCAGGAATCATCCCGAGGGCGGGACGTCGTACGCGGTGGCGCACGTTGCCAGGCTGCTGGCCGGCGCCGGACGTCTCGAGGAGGCCGTTGCCGCACTCGAACCTCACTCGCCGGCCAACAGCCATGACCTGGCCGGGTACCTCATCGACCTCGGCCGTGTGGAGCAAGCCGTAGCCGTCCTCCAGCAGCACCGACCCACGCCGCCCCCACCGTCACCCGGCCCCTGGCACCACACACCGCCGTTCTGAACAAACGTGATGGTGTCGCGGTCCGTCTGGCGACAAGCCTGCTCCCCGTCGTCGTTCTCGACGGGACTGTCCGCCCGGCCAGGCCGCTTTCAGCGTCCGTAAGGGCGGACCGGCTAAGCCGGGACTGGTCGCGGCCCCGCCCAGGACTGCCCGTCATGCTCGGGACCAGTCGCCCGGCTCTGCCGGGCCGACCTCGGTGGGACTTCTCCGGCCCGGCCCGTACACGCACTCTGAGTTTGCGGCCCCCGGGCGGTCTGTGTCCGGAGGTTCCGGTGCCGTTCCCGGGGCGGGGTGCTGTCGCAGGGGCTCAGAGTGCGTGGGTCACCGGGGTGGCGGCGAGTCGCTCTTGGTGCGGGCTCGGGAGCCGGGTGGAGCCTCTGGTCAGCAGGACACCACTGCCGAGACGGTCGCGGTCGACGGGGGCCAGCCCCACTGGTCCACGGAGAAGTTGCCGGTGACCGTCGAACCGCACGGCGCGGTGGTGACGATGCTGCCGACCGAGGTCGTGCCCGCCTGCACGAGCACGGTCGGGTTGATGGGCGCGATCGGGGCGCTGCCGACGACCGTGCCGGAGACCGTGAAGCCGACCTGCTGGGGCTGCCACCCGGAGTTGGTCGTGGCTGCGACCCCGTAGAAGCGGACCTGGTTGCCGGTCACCTCGACACAGGCCCTGGTCAGCAGGATCCCGGGCGCACCGGGGGTGCCGCAGGTGACGACGGCGCCGACCGGCCCGGTCGGCGCGGCGACGGCTTCCTGGCCGGTGGCCAGGGTAGCCAGGGTCGCAGCGGCGACCGCAACAGTGGCAAGACTCTTCATGGGGTCCCTCCCTCTTCCTTGCTCTCATCTCAGAGCAATGTGAAATGTCACATACCTTACGGGGGGATCATGCCAGTGCATCGAGGTGGGCAGCGCCGGATTCCGAGGGGAAAGGGTGTTCTTCTACTGGTTCCGGCCACCGAATGGCCTGAACGCTGTGTCAGTGGCCACGCAAGGAGCTGCCGCACTCGCATCGATGTCAGCGGCGAAGGACGTAGCCGAACTCAGACGCGTTCTGGTGACGTGGCCGCCGGCCCGAGCGGTCGGCCTCCCGCGAGATCGGGAGGGTCCGGCCGCGCCGACGACTGGCTTGGCGGCCACCTCGGCGTCTCCTCGTGGACCGTCCGGCACTGGGAGCAGGGCAAGTACCCCATCCCTGACGGGGCGCGTCTGGAGATCGAAGACCTTGAGCGTCGCACCGGCGAGTTCGTCAGCGGCGTCGTGGAGAAGCTGATGGACATGCCCGACCCGGGCGTCCTCACCTACCGGGACGACGCCGAGTACCACACCGCGCACCCGGACGTCCCTTCCCGGCCTCCTGGAACCGCGCCGTCGTCGCCCGCGTCGCACAGGAAGTTCCCGGGCTGAGGATCGCGTACGAAAGTGACGCATCGGAAGGCTGACCCTGGATACGACGAAGCGGCCCCCTCCCGCGCACGCAGCGCGAGAGGGGGCGTACCGGCGTTCAGTGGGCGGCGAGCTGCCACACGGCGATCAGCAGCCCCCCGCCCGCCGTGACCGCGGCGATGCTCGCGAGCGGTCACCTGCTCTTCCCCAGGGCATCGAGACGGGCCTCGTGGTCGGCGAGCTGCTTGTCCGTCTGGTCCGAGCGCTGCGCCAGCAGAGCGAGCGACCCGTCGCCCCGGGCGAACTCGGCCTCCATCGTGCCGCGCATCCGTTCCAGTTCCAGGGCGCCCTGTCCCGACTCGGTCGGCGTCATGACCGGTCCCGGGGCACCCACCCGACGGTGCCCTGGTCCCCGATCAGCGAGCCGACCGCAGCCGGAACACCCCCGCTCGCGCGGGGACCACGCGGCCATGACGTCCTCGACCTCGTCTCTCAACGGAACACCCCCGCTCGCGCGGGGACCACGACCGTGGGGGAAGCGCGGCCCGCCTCGATCTCGGAACACCCCCGCTCGCGCGGGGACCACCACGGCGGGGCCTGAGGCGTTTCTGCGCTCATCGGAACACCCCCGCTCGCGCGGGGACCACCCGCGCTCATCGCCTCCGCCGAGACGGCGGGGCGGAACACCCCCGCTCGCGCGGGGACCACACCTACACGGTCACCGACGCGGCCGGAGGGTCCGGAACACCCCCGCTCGCGCGGGGACCACGGCCGCCGGGAGAAGACCCCCAAGCCCGGCTTCGGAACACCCCCGCTCGCGCGGGGACCACGTGCTTGCGCGTTCGTGCAGCAGGGCCTGCGGCGGAACACCCCCGCTCGCGCGGGGACCACGGCCTGGGCGCGGCGGACAGTGTCGGCGATCCGGGAACACCCCCGCTCGCGCGGGGACCACTCCCACAGGCTGGCGCGCTGCTCCTGGAGCCGCGGAACACCCCCGCTCGCGCGGGGACCACGAAAGAGAGCCCCTCCCGATGACCCGCACCACCGGAACACCCCCGCTCGCGCGGGGACCACGCCGGGTTGAACACCCGGTACCGCAGCCCGCCCGGAACACCCCCGCTCGCGCGGGGACCACCTGGAGGACGGTTCCGGCCTGTTCGGCCGTCACGGAACACCCCCGCTCGCGCGGGGACCACAAGAACGTCCCCCACTACGCCACCGACCGCAGCGGAACACCCCCGCTCGCGCGGGGACCACCCGAGCGCGGGCAAGACGACCAGCCACGCCACCGGAACACCCCCGCTCGCGCGGGGACCACGCGGCTCGCCGGAGCCCCGCAGCGCCGAAGACCGGAACACCCCCGCTCGCGCGGGGACCACGCGGCTCGCCGGAGCCCCGCAGCGCCGAAGACCGGAACACCCCCGCTCGCGCGGGGACCACACGGCCTCGGGCCGAAGCTCGGCCAGTACGTTCGGAACACCCCCGCTCGCGCGGGGACCACGACCCGGACGACTCCCAACTCCTGCCCTCGTTCGGAACACCCCCGCTCGCGCGGGGACCACCCCTTCGCCAGGTCGACCAGGAAAATGCTCATCGGAACACCCCCGCTCGCGCGGGGACCACAACGCAGGCGGCAGCATGAACGCGACGCCGTCCGGAACACCCCCGCTCGCGCGGGGACCACAGGGGGCGCGAGCGGCACGGGCTCCGGCAGAACGGAACACCCCCGCTCGCGCGGGGACCACGCGCACTTCCGCCAGCAGATCCAGGACGGTGAAGGAACACCCCCGCTCGCGCGGGGACCACCGCAACGAGCTGGGGCAGCTCGGTGACACCGTCGGAACACCCCCGCTCGCGCGGGGACCACTGACCACCACCACCGGACCCGCCTCTGCCGCGCGGAACACCCCCGCTCGCGCGGGGACCACGCCCGGCCCCCGCCCCCGTGCCCGCCGGGCCGCGGAACACCCCCGCTCGCGCGGGGACCACGCAACGGAAGTGGCGCCGGACCACACGATGCCCGGAACACCCCCGCTCGCGCGGGGACCACGAGATACGGTGTTGGACCTGCAAGGGGGGCAACGGAACACCCCCGCTCGCGCGGGGACCACGTCCAGTCCACCCGCCTGGAACTCATGGGCTCCGGAACACCCCCGCTCGCGCGGGGACCACCCTTTCTGAGCTGGGCTTTCAGGGGGCCTTTGCTTGTTCTTTGCTTTTGAGGTCTCTGGTGGTCATGTGGCTATCCTCGCAGACTCGATGTCTCGTCGTGGGCCGCTCGGGAAGGCCTCTCGCGGGTTGGCGGCGGTTGGTTCGGCCGCCTCCGGGGGTAGCGGCCTGGAGTGTTCGCGGGAGCGCACATGTCGCCTCCGCGTTCGTTCGTTCATGCTGTCGTCCGGTCGCAGCCGCGCTGAGCCGCATGGTTTCCGGCAGAAGTGGGGTGCGGAATCAGACATTCTGACGGTGGGCGGGTTGCTCCGAGCTTGGAGTCCCCGCAGGGTCGGTGGACGTGCGGCGTCCGGGCGGCGGGGGTCGTTTCGATCATTGAGGGGACGTACGGGATGACGCGTCGACGTGGTGGATGGCGGAAGGCCGCCGTGGGGGTGGCCGCCCTCGCGGCCGTGCTCGGCGGAGCCTGGCCCGCCTCGGCGGTCGTGGCGCCCGGGTTCCTCGACCCGGCCGACATGCCGCCGGATCAGTTCTCGGCCTGGTACTGGTCGGGGTACCCCTCGGAGGGATTCGCCCAGGCCCTCTGTACGGACACCCTGCCGCTGCCCGAGCAAGGTGTGTGGAGCGCCGCCTACTCCACCCCGGAGACCGGGAGCGGCAGGCAGGTCTCGGTGGTCCTGCCGTCCGAGGCGGAGGCCGTCGCGTTCGCCGCGCAGGCCGACCAGGTGGTGGCGGGCTGCGCGGCGCGCCGCGAGCAGGAGAACCCTGGTGTCGCGTACACGTTCACCGATCACGGTGCGGTCGTCGTGGAAGAGGGCGCCCATGTCTACGGCCTCGGTTTCCAAGGCGGTTGGGGGTACCAGAACCAGTTGATCGGCGTCGGGCGCGACGGTGACACCGTGACGTTCGTGACCTGGGAGAGCGGCTGGGGTGCCCCGCCGGTCGCCGACTTCAAGGAGACCGTGCGGACGGCCGTCAACAAGCTGCGTTGACGGGTTGCTTCGTCCGTCTCCGGCTCTGGCGGATGTGCCACCCGGGTGCGGGCCTTCCGGGGCCCGTCGCCCGGACACCGGCCGGTGACCGGCGCCGAATCCCGCATTACGGGGTGGGTGCCTGCTCCCGTATACGGCAGGGATCCTTCACGCGCGCCTGATGCGCTGGACGCTACCTGCACGCACCCGCTCCAAGGGCTGCTCTGATGGGGTCCTGAACCCCTACGGGACGACCTTGGGACCGGCTGAGGACGGTCCTCGGCCGATACGGCGGATGGCGGCCCGCCGAGGCATTCCGATCTGCTCGATCTGCTCGATCTGTTCGAGGTCGCGGAGCGAACGAGGGTGAGGGTGAGGGCGCTCACCTGGAGTGTGGCGTCGGCTGAGAGAAAAGGAGCGGGTCCGGGGGCGTAGCCTGCCCCCGGACCCTGTCGGTGCCGCTCACATCACACGCCGGCACACTTGAGGACCCGGGTCATTCGTCATTGCGTCGCGTCCTGCCCTTGGACCACCGCCGATCGAGCTCGGCGGACCAGATTCGAACTGGCATTTCGACGCACCAGGGCCCGGGCCCGGTCGATCCGGCGATGAGCGGCGCATCTGAGTCTGGAGCAATAGTCTGAGATTGACCGCGGTCTGCCTCTGCCTGGTTGGGCCATCCCGGCGGGAAGTGCCGGGAGGAGGACTCGAACCTCCACTGGAACCGCGGATGTCACGACAAGGCTCAGCTTCAGCTTTGCGCTCCTCGCGCACCCCGGCCGTCATCCGTGGCCGGGGAGTCTGTGGTGTCCCGGCTACCCGAAGAGGTAGCCGAAGACGGCGTCGCCGACCCGCTGGTCGGTGACCTCGGCGCCGTTCGCCTCCTCGCGGGCGAACTTCACCGCCTGCTGGAGCTTCTCCACCCGTTCCAACAGCTCGTTGACCCGGCGAGCGGGCAGCGCCCCCGAGAACTTCACCGTGGTCCAGTAACCGACGGGCACGTCCTCGTAGTACACGTCGACCTGCGCCGGGTGCTTCTCCGTCGCCTCCGCCTTCACATGGTTGCGCGGCACCTTCTTCGTACGGACCGTACGGACGACCTCGGTCTTCCACGCGTCCGTCGAGGGGTCCTGCGTCCACGACTCGGCGGCGTCGAGCACCGGAAGCTTGCGGACGAAGGTGTTGATGTCCGTCAACTGCTTCTCCAGGAACAGCAGATACGAGACGGGTACGCCTTCGACGAGCACGCGCCCGTCCACGGAGACGTCCGCCCGCGCGTCGCAGTTCGCCCAGTCCTTGGTGGCCGTCACGTCGAACAGCCGGGTCAGCGCCCGCGCGGTGTCCCGCAGCGCGTCCTCGGCCTTGACCTGCACCAGCGTCGACTCGGGCGGCAGCTGCTCGCCGTCCTCGTCCTTCGGCTGGTACGTACGGGAGATGCCCGCGAGCAACGCGGGCTTCTGCAGGCCGTGATGAGCCGAGGTCAGATCCTGGTGCGCCCGGGACTTGACGCCCTTCTCCACGGCGATGATCTGGTTCGGAGACGTTCGAGAATCGCGTGATTCGCTTCAGGCTGGTGCGAGCTGTCTGACCTGCGAGAACATCAACTTGGAGCCCTCGCCTCGGCGAGGCTCGTCTCAAAATTGTCTCCGGAGTTCGGGGGTGAGGGCGGTGGGTTGATCAGGACGCGGGTGCGGGCGTCGAGTTCCTCGGTGAGTCCGAGAACGGCCCGGTGGTGCTGTTCGGGGTCGAGCGCGGGCTCACACGAACCGGCGACAGGTTCGCAGGCTGGGCGGTGGACGAAGGCGTGGGCCTTGGTGTCGGCCTGCGGGCCGCCTGCTGGCGTTGGTGGAACCTCACAGAGTGACGTGAAGCACTGTCCTGTGCGGGACGTCGGCGAGTTCCGCTTCAATGTGTAGTGGCTGACATACCACCACGTTGTTGATCTGGCAAACATGCAGGTCAAATGGGGTCCGGCTCTTCGGGGTCGGGCCCCTTTGTTTTCCCCGTGCTGGGATGGTGCTGGGATGGCTGACCCCTCGTCACCTGTCATCACCCCTGCTCACCTCTACCGTGCTGGGTTCGTGCTGGATCTGGCTCGCAGCCGCTTCTGGCGCAGTCAGTGCGGACTTGCACGCGGACTGGTCGGGATTGGGCTGGGGCATCAGTGGCGAGGCCCATGGCTGCTGTGAGATCGCTTCGTGTGTGACGAGGGGATCCGGGCGGGAGGCGTGACTGGTAGCAGGGCATCGGGGGTGTGATGGCCTTGCGGGGTGACCTCTGCGGAAATAGGCGAGCTCCCTTCGGCGTTGAGCCTGGTCCGTACCGAGGGGGAGGTGTTGGAGCTGCGGTTGTTCCACGCGATGGATGGCGGAGCGCGCGAGATCGCGCCCCGTCTCGCTGCCACGGAGGCCTGCGTGCAGCGGCTCGTCGAGGCCAGCATGAAGACGCTGCTCGGCGTGACGTTTCTTGCGTCGGAGTACAGCACGGGCCCTGTGCATGCGGGCAGGATCGATTCGCTGGGTCTGGACGCGAACGGGGCGCCCGTCGTGGTCGAGTACAAGCGCGGCACGGACCCGGGGGTGATCAACCAGGGGCTGTTCTACCTGAGCTGGCTGATGGACCACCGGAGCGAGTTCGAGCACCTGGTCCGCGATCGGCTCGGGGCGACCGCCGCGGCACAGGTGCTGTGGAGCGGGCCCCGGCTGATCTGCGTGGCCGGCGACTACACCCGCTACGACCTCCACGCCGTACGCGAGCACAGGCGCAGCATCGACCTCGTCCGCTACCGTTTCTTCGGCGCCGACTTCATCGGCCTGGAGACCCTGGCCGCAGCCACCGGGCGCCCGACGCAGAGCAGACCGGTCCGGCGTACCGGCCTGGAGCGTGCGCTGCGTGGCAGGATGGCCGATCTGGCGGCAGCGGCGGACGAAGTCCTCCTCGGCCTTGGTGACGGCATCACCAAGGTGCAGCGCAAGCATTACAACGCCTACCGGCGGCTGCGCAACTTCGCGAGCGTCTGCCCGCCCCAGCGGACCAAGGTCCACGTCTATCTCACGCTCGACCCGGCCGAGATCGACCTCGTCCCCGACTTCACCAGGAACGTGCGGGGCCTGGGCCATCACGGAACGGGCGACCTGGAGGTACGACTGCGAACCGAAGCGGACCTGGAGCGCGCCCGGGAACTGTTCCGCGCCAGCTACACGGCGGCCTGAAGACCGAAAGCCGTGTGGGCGCACAGCGTCCTCGGTGCTGTCCGTTTTCGGATTCTGTGCTGTATGGGGTCCTTTCGGAGTGCGGGCAGGACACGGCGGTGGAGTATCCAGCATCCGGGTAATCCCCGGTTAGGCTAACCGGGGATTACCCGCTACCCTTCGCCGCTCACGAAATCTGGGAGTGGCGAACCGCTCCCGTGTGCAACGGGTGCTGGCGTAATTCCTGAGGATCCGGGATGGCGAGCCCGACGTCGGCCTTGTCCGAGAGGGGGCTCGGACGATCGAGACCGACCTCTGGTGCGGGCTCGCATCCGACGGGCAGGCGCGGAAAGTTTCTATGCCTCCGGCAACAATCCGAGCAGGAGACTCGAAAGGGTGAAGGCTGTGCGGCGTGTTGATTCCTGTTTCAGTGGTGAGTGAATAATTTCGTGACGGAGTGCGGCCAGAATGGTTCGCATTGTGATGCCTTTTGTTCGCGGTGGGTTCGAATGAAAAGGCGGGGGGCGAGTTGCGGACGCCTCCCTGCGGATTTCCAGACTCCACTTTCATGGTTTCTGTCCCGTGATGGGCTCCGCAGGGCGGGACTAGCGTTCGTTGCGGCACCGGAAAGGGCCCCGGGTTGGTGTGGTGTCAGCACCGGAGCCCTTGCCGTCGTGCCGCAACGCACCCTGACGTTAGGAAAAGGGCATGATGCAACACGTCCGCCGAAAGCTCGCGTGGATTCTCCCGGCGGCGCCAGACATTAGCATTCCGCTTTCTGTCGTCCTGCAAACAGGCGTGGCGAGCGCGAGCGTGACCATGACGACGCTCCGGTTCGGCTCTCTGCTGACGCTCGGCGTCATCGTGGCCCCCGTGTACTGGCAGCAGGCCGTCCCCACGCAGGTCCTGCTCGGGCTGAGCTGCGCTGCCGCGCTGGACCGCAGCGGGGTGGTGCGCCTCAAGGTGCGGCGCTCCAGCTGACGCCTCCTCGCTCGTCCACGGCGGCGGGCCGTCGCCCCGAACGCAGGGGCGGCGGCCCGCCGCCGGGTTCCGCTCGCCCTCTTCTGCCCGCGCGAGGCGTCGGGCCTGTTCGCGCGGGCGCTCGCTCCTGCGTCGCCGGCCTGCATTCCGTGCCCTACTCAGCTGCGAGATGACCACGATGCTGCGACCCGCTTCCCTCCAGCCCGGTACTGCGCCGTATCCGAGGCTCGGTCCGCTCCTGCCCGGTGTCGGCCGGGTGCCTGGTGCCGAGGCTGCCTTCGCAACCTTCTGCCGCGAGCACGAAGAGGTCTACCGCCGCTATGCCGATGCCGTCACCGGCGATCCTGCGACGGGTGAGCGCGTGGTCCGTGCGGCGTTCCTTGAACTCCGCGCCCAGTGGTTCACCGCGCTGCGGAGCCCGGCGCCATCAGCTCTCGCCTGGACCCTGCTGTGCGCCACCTCGGCGACTAGTCGAACGGTCACCATGCGAGCGCTTGAGCGAGCCCTTGATTCACGCCAGGTGGACGCCCTCGTCCTGCGTCACCGGCTGGGCTTGACTTCCCAACAGGCGGCCCACGCGATGGGACTCACCCCCGCCGCATTCGAACTGCTCAGGCGCAGTGCCCTGCGCCGAGCCGCGACCATACCCGCCACTGCGCATATGCCTCCGTCGGATGCGCTCTGAGCAGGTGAGTTGTGCGCCGGAGCACTTCCGGCCAGACCGGAGAGTGATCCGCTCCCTAAAGTTTCACTGGTCGGCGAAAGCGGGTAGCTGTCGACCGGACCGGCCTCCTAGCATGGGCGCTTCCACCCTCGGGAAACGGCGGCACTAGCGGGGTGCGCGCGGCCGGGTAAGTGTGGGGAGCAGATCATTCTTGACATCAGTAAGCCCAGCGTCGCGCGGATGTATGATCATCTTCTCGGTGGCACTGACAACTACCGGGTAGACCGCGATGCCGTTCGGGACTTGCTCGCGATGGCGCCCAGTACACGCGAACTGGCGCTCGTGAACCGGGCCTTCCTCGTGCGGGTGGTGCGGTATCTCGCCCGCGCGCACGGCATCCGCCGTTTCCTCGATCACGGCTCCGGGTTACCCACCCGGCCCAACGTCCACCAGGTGGCCCAGGAGGTCGACCCGTCGAGTGAGGTCGTCTACATCGACAACGATCCCACCGTCCATGCCCACGGCCGCGGGATGCTCGCCGAGGACCCGGCCACGACGGCCGTACTGAAGGCGGACTTCCGCGATACCGACGAGATCTTCGACAGCCCCGAGGCCAGGCGCCTGCTGCGGGACGACGAACCGGTGGCCGCGCTCTTCGTCTCGGTGCTGCACTGCATTCCCGACAGCGACGACCCCTGGGCCCTGGTCCGGCGCGTGGCCGAACGCCTCCCCGCAGGCAGCTTCCTCGTCGTCTCGCAGCTCGCCAGCGACGATGCTCAGCTCCGTTCCCAGATCACCGACTTCATGGCGCAGACCACCGGAGGCAAATGGGGCCAGGTCCGCTCGATAAGCGAGGTCAACCGTCTCTTCGAAGGCTTCGAGCTGCTGGACGATGAGCAGCCGCGTGAAGTCTCCCTCTGGAAGCCCGACAGCGACCTGACGCCCAGGCAGCGAGGCAAGGAGTGGGTGGAGTACGGCGGAGTCGCGAGAATCGGCCGACGGGGCCCGGCGGCTAGTCGACGAGGCGCTTGATGTACCGCTCGATGGTGTCCATCGAGTCCTGCTTGCCCAGAGCCCGCCCCCACAGGTCGTCGAGAGCTGCCTGGTACATCTCGACATCATCCTCTTCGAGGAGCAGCTCGCCGCCGCGGTTCCTGGCCTCCAGGTAGACCGCGCGGCTGTCCGAGTCCTCGTGCGGCTTGAGTAGAACGATCGAGGGATGGAGGGCTCCGCCCGAGCCGGGCACGATCCGCACATGGACGTCCGCCCGGTTCTCGGCGAGGTTGAACAGGTGCCGGAGCTGTTCCCGGAACACCGTCCTGCCGCCGACCTCCATCGCCAGCACGGTCTCCGCGATCATCGCCTCGAAGATCGGGCCGTCCTCCTCCTCCAGGAGGGTCTGGCGCTGCAGTCGGACATCCAGCCGCCGGGCGATCAGGCTCTCAAGTATGCGCTTGCGCTCGGGGTTGTGCTGGGCACGGGTGAAATCCGTCATGACGGCTTTGGCATAGAGGCGGGTCTGGAGCATCCCGGGGATACCGCTCTCCTGATAGGTGCGGATCACCTTGGAGACGGCCTCCATGGCCAACAGGCCAGCCAGCGGCTCGTCCACGATGTCCGACGACTGCGCCCAGGCCGGCGCACCGTCGATACGCCGGAGGCTGCGCTCGGCCTCTTCGATGGCCCAGGGCGGCGCGCCGCACGCGCGGAGAAACTCCGTGACCCTCGCGGGATCCTGCTTTATGGCGCCCGTCTCGTACTTGCTCAGCGTCGGTACGGAACCCATCTTGGGCACCCTCTGGAGGGCGTCGCTCTGACTCCAGCCCATGTTCCTGCGATGGAACCGCATCATGGCGCCGACAGACCGCGCCACTGGGTGTGGCGCGGCCTTCGGTGCCTTCTTTCCCTGTCCGCCAGGAAAGTGGGCCAGTTGTCCGGACATGTGTTCACTCCTCGTGGCCGACGTTCTCGCCGTCCTGCGAGCAGCATTATTCGTCCGTTCGGCCCAGTGCAACCCCTGGCCAGAGAATTTCAGTCAGTCATCCAGTCAAATTCTCCCTTGGACGCTCCGTCCAGGAAAGCAGAAAGCTCGCCCTTTGTGAAGATCAAGGCCGGGCCCTGCGGGTCCCGAGAGTTGCTCATGGCGACACTTTCGCCGACCTCGGCAAGTAGAACGCACTCGCCGATCGCATCGCTCGCCTTGGCCTTCACCCAGTGCACGCCCGTCAGTTCGGTGGCGGCAATACCGTTGGGGATCTTGCTCACATCGCACCCGTCTTCCTGCTGCTGATCTGCAGCGATGTTCTGCCCGCGACGGCCGCATGCGTGGCCGTCCGTCTACTTTCACCGGGTGGCGAAAATTTCCCGGCCTGGTGAAAGTGATCAGGATTCTAGCCTCGGCGAGAGGGATTTCGCTGTCCCTCGAATGGGCGCTCCCTGGGAGGTGGAAATAATAAATATGAAAATAATACCGAGAGGGGGGTGGGCCATGAAGAATGGCCGAAGGGCGTCGATGTGAGCCGTGCTGAGGTGCCGTCGACGAATGCCCTCCGCAGCGACAGTACGTAGTCAGCGGTGATGGGTGTGCCTCTGGGCTCCGGCGGGCGGGAGCCGGAGAGCGGGGGGTGTCTGTAGTGCTGGGGCGGGCGCCAGAGGTGCGAGGTCGACGACCGTGCTGATGAGCTCGCCGACCAGGTCTTGCGGGGCGTTCCTGGAGAGGCGGATCGTCCAGGCGGCCCGGTCGAGGTCTGCTCCCGCGTGCAGGATCCACCGGCCTTCCGGCGCGGGAAGCACGTGACATGCCACGGTGGCCTGCCCGGTCGGTGCTGTCCAGGCTTCGTGGTTGTGGTGCCCGGCTTGGGTCCACGAGGCGGTCCGGAGGACCGTGGCCGGGTCGGCGATGGTGTGCGGCGGCCTGTCGAGGTGTCTGAGGATCGTTTCGATCAAGGCTACGGGTGTGCCGGCGGTGATGGTGGCGTGCCAGAGCCGTTCGCCGACGGGCCCGTCGTACTCGGCGATGGTCCAGGCGATGTCGGCGCGGTGCAGGGCTTCGTGGTCGAACTCGACGCGCACGGTGAGTGATTCGTGAGAGGCGATGGTTGTCTCGTCGAAGGGCCGGTACCGCTCCCACGGGGAGCCCGTCTCGAAGAGAGTCGCGAGAAGCGCTTCGTGATCGCCCGGTCCGGCGACAGCCACCGTGGGTGTGAGGTGCGGGGTCGGCTCCGTGGAGGCTGGCTCAGGGGCGGGCGCGAGAAGGTCTCGGAGAGCCTTCTCCTGGTCGGTGAGGGGGGCGGGGCCGGGGCGTACCGCGGCGCCGTTGAGGCGGTGGAACAGGCCGATGGCCTGCGTCTCGTCGGTGAAGCGTTCCGTCACCTGGCGGACGTGGTTCTCGCCGTGGAGGTGGATGTGCCGCTGGACGCCGGCCGTGTAGGTGCCGACGGCGACGGTGGTGTGGCCGTCGTGGGCGTGGAAGCGGATGATCAGACGTCCTGCGGCGATGTCGTCGTGGATGGCCTGTGCGGCGGCGCTCACCTCGCGGATCTCTTCCTGGGTGCACCAGGGGAAGGGGTGGTTGGCCCACTCCCACTCGGTGTCGGCCTCCTCCTGGAGGGCCGGGTCGACGGTCACGGTGAAGCCGTAGGAACGCAGGACCTCGGCGGTACGGACGGCGTAGTACGGCTCGTCCTGGTCGATGCGAGCCAGGACCATCGTGGCGCCTACCTTACGGAATCCGGCTCCGTGCAGCCGCTGTTCGGCGGCGTCGGCGGTCGTCCCTGAGCAGGTGGCGATCACGGCGGGCGGGCGGTCGGGGTGGAGCGCGAGACGGATGTGGGCGTCGGCGGGAGCGTGGGGCAACGCGGCGGTTCCTTCGTTCTACAGGGTGCGCCCGGCGGGGGAGCGGGTGCTGGGGGGAGACGTGGTGGGGGAGGTGAAGGGCGAGGGGTGGCGGGGGCCGGCGCGGGCGGCGGCCGGTCGGACGGCCGCTTCCCATCGGTGGCGCAGGGAGGTCAGGTCGGCAAGGGCCCGGCGGCTGACGGTGATCAGCTGGTGGCCGGTGGTCGCCGGGTTGTCGGTGCAGGCCGTGATCTGGGCGGCTGTGTGCCGGGCCCGGAGCAGCAGGGCGCGCTCGACGACCCGGGTGCCCCAGTAGTGGGGGTCGCCGAAGGGGTCCGACAGAAGTGCCAGGACATCCGACGGGACGATGCCGGGCACCCCGCGTGACGTCGCCTCCCACAGCACGGTCAGCGGGTCGACGGGCTCGCCCCGGCGGATGAGCGCGGTCACGCACTGCCACAGGCCCCCGAACGGGGGATGGGTGAAGTCGTCGGGTGTGAGCCAGCGGATCTCGCCCGCGGCCGGTGTCGCGATGGCGCTCGCGAGAAGGAGCTGTTCCTCGTCGAGGGCTTCGTCGGCGTTGTCCGGAACCGGGGGCGGCGGGACCTGGGTGCGGGGAAGGGAGCCCGCGTGCGGGGGGAACCGGGACGCGAGGCCGTCGAGCTCGCGGGTGAGGGCGTCGGCCGTGGCCAGGACGTGCCGGGCCCGGTCGGGCACCGTGGCGTCACCGGCGGCCCGGGCGAGCAGCCCGGCACCGAGACGAAGAGTGCGCCGGGCGTGCTCGGACCGGACCATCGACGCGTAGGCGCCCACGTGCCCGGTCCGGGGACAGGCGGAGATCAGCTGATGAAGATACACAGTCGTCAGCCCCCGCACCCGCGTACGCGCCTCCGCCTCAACGGCTCGCAGCCACTCCGCCCCGGCCAAGGGGGTCCCGTTGGCCGGGGCGGGCACCCGCAGGACTGCGGCGAGGACGGCCTGGTGCGCCGGGTGCTCCAGGAGGTCCGGGGAGAGGCTGGTGGTCTGGCTGAGGAGACCGGGGTCGAGGAGGAGGGCACCGAGGAGAGCCTGCTCGGCGTAGTGTGCGAGACCGCGTTCGGCTGCCGGTTCGTACGGCGCCGTGCCGTCGGGATCAGGACCGTGCGGCATCAGGCGGCCAGGTCGAAGTCGTCGCGGGTGAGGGTGACACCGAGGTGTGGGGCGAGCAGGTGCGCGGCGAGCCGCGGAGGGACCGCGTTGCCGATCTGACTGAACTGCTGGCCCTTGTTTCCCACCCACGGATAGTCGGCGGGGAAGGTCTGCAAGACCCCAGCCTCGACGGCCGTGATCCGGATTGGCTCCGGCACCACCGGCGAGTCCTCGGACGCAACCTCTCGCCCGGTGGAGGGCGGTTCGGCGACCCACGTGCACTCGTTGGCCCGATGCCCGAAGAACAGCGTTCCGGCCGGCTCCGTCACAGCCCGCACCGTCGCGTTGGCCTGGTTGTTGCTGCGCAGCGCCCAGGTCCACTGCCGGGCGTGGCTGGTGAATGTCGGTGCCGGCCTGTCCACCGGGGTGGCGTCGCGTGTGCCGTGCGGTGCGGTCCAACCTGCCCCGAGGAGCTGCGGTTTGACAGCGCTGTCTGCGGTGGTCGAGGGGGTCCAGGTGCCTCGGGTGCGGGCGTCGGTGAGAGCCTTGCGGGCGCCGGAGGGAAAGGGTTCGGGTCCACCTCCGGGTCCGCCGCCGGCGCAGACGGTGGGTACGGGGCGGTCGGTGGCGCCCCAGCCGAGTGCCTTGGCCATGGACACCCACCGGTCGCGGCCCGGCCCGAACAGAGATTCGGGCTCGGCGGTGCGGGCGTGCGTCGGCGGCGGGGGCTCGGCTGTGCGGACGCGGGAGGCGAGGAGGATCGCCCGGCGCCGGGTCTGCGGGACGCCGTAGTCGGCCGCGTTGAGGATCCCGGTCCAGACGGAGAAGCCCCAGGACCGCAGGACCTCTCCGTATTGCTTCCACAGCGGGAGGACGTCAGGGACTTCTTCCATCGCCACCCACTCCGGCTCGCCGGCCGTGTTCAGGGCGTGGAGGTAGCGCATCGGCTCCGCCGCGAGGAGGGAGCGTTCGTCACGGCAGGCGGGCAGGAGCTTCTCGCGGGTGTCGCGGCCGGCGGCGAGGTCGGCGACGGCTTGGTGGACGAGCGGCCGGTCGACCAGGCCGAGGCGCTTGCCCGCCATGGACCACGCCTGACAGGGCGGGGACGCGATGAACCCACGGGTCCGTCCGGCGAAGATCCAGGCCGGGTACATCGCCACATCCGTGCGGATGGTCAGCAGCCCGGCGGCGGCGCGCGTCCTGCATGCCCACTGGTCCCACTCCAGTCCGACGTCCCGGATACCGAAGCGGTGCAGGGGGACGCTCCACCCGCCCGGACCCGCGAACAGGTCGATCACGAGGTCGCGGCCCGTGATCACGCCGCCGGCCCGAAGCCGTCCTGGACCGTGACGGCTTTGCCGCGGCACGGCCAGGGTGAGCAGCCGTTGGCGACGCGGGCCCGCAGCCCGGAGACGACGTCCTCACCGAGGACGGCGCGCTTCGCCGCGGAGGCGTGGCGGAGGACCGGTATCCCGGCAGGGGCGGCTGTCTCGTGTTCAGGGCAGTCGGGATGCCTGGAGACAGAACCTCCTCCTGAGTCGGCGACGATCGCGCGGTCGGCCCTGAGGGGTATCGATTCTGTTGAGATGGAGGTGGAAATGGAATGTCCTTGGGCGAGGTGAGGGAGAGGTGGTGCGGCGTCTGGCGCGCGGGGGCGGCTCTCGGCTGGGTGGCCTTTTCCAACGGGCGGTGGGGCACCTGGTTCTGGAGGCGTGGGCACGGCGTGGTGCCGCAGCGTTGTCCAGGGGTGAGCTGGTGAAGAGCGTGCAGCGCGGGAAGGGGCTGGAAGGAAGACGCCGGGGAGGCGCTTCGACGGTCAGCGGGTGTGTGTCCGGGTGGGCTGGGCGGCTGTGGCGCGCGGGCGGGTGCCGGCGGGGGCGCGGCCGAGGCGTGAGGCGAGCGCGAGGCGTCCGGCCTCGGTGAGGTGGAGGCGGACTGTCTGTGCTCCGGGTACGGGGTGGCGTGCTTCGCGCAGGACCCAGTTCCGCGATTCCAGGGACCGGACGGTGGCCATCGAGAATCGGTCCAGGCGGTTTCCTCGGTTCCGGGGGTGTCGACCGTGACGTATCCGGACGCCGTCGCGTGCAGCGCGGCGTACTGCGAGGGCGACATCGGCTGCCCCTGGATGCTGGTATGACGGGGGCGCAGGGCGACTGCGAGGTCCGTGGCGGCGCGCAGGACGTCGGGTGCTGCCAACTCGGTCAGCATGCGCGCCTGCCGCAGGTGACGGCCGGCGTTGAGGAGGGCGTCGAGAATACGGCCGGGCGGGTGGGGCCGCTGTGCGCGTTCTTCGGGTGTCACCTCGGCGAGGTAGACGCTGGCCCACGTGAGATGTTCGTCGGCCATCTGGGCTTGGGCGGCCAGGAGACTCAGGCGGCTGAAGGCGTCCCGGAGAGTCGGGCTCATGTAGCCCGAGGCCTTGGCGAGCTAGGCCGACATCGCTTCCGTGGCTGCACGGAGGCTGCTGGCATGTTCTGCGAGGCCCTGGGCTCTGGCCGGGGCGTTCGGCTCACTGAACTGCAGGGTGGCGAGGTGGTCGCGGAACCGTGTCGTGTGTTCGGCGAGCGTGAGGAGGTAGGCGGAAGAGACGGTTGCTGTCATCTCGCGCTCTGCTTCGTGTGCGGCCGGGATGTTGGTAGACGTCGGAAGACCTCCGTTCAGGAACGTCCTGCTCGTGGGGGCGGATGCGTCAGCGGTTCTTCGCCGCGCGGGCTGCGGCGGAGGGAGCCGCAGGAGGAAGCGAGGCCAGCGCGGAGGCCACGGCGGGAGCGGCAGGGCGAAGGTGCGGGGACGCCAGCCGGTATGCCGTGTCGATGAGTTCGACGGACGCCGCTTCGAGGATCTCGTCGGCTGCCTGGCAGCAGCCGGTGACGGCCTCGTGGACGTGCTGGCGCGGGAGATCCAGGGCCGAGGGGCTGTCGCGGTGCGCGGGGTGGGTGGTGAAGTTGAAGTGCGCGATCTCGGCATGCATGCGGCCGAGTTCCGTCAGAGCCTCACCCAGCGGGGCCAGGACGAGGCTGTACGCCTTGAGCGCCGTCTTCGTCCGGTCCTGGGACAGGGTGGCCGCGCAGTCACTGATCTGGGCTGTCGCGGTGATGGTGATGCCGGCCAGATCGTCGATGCGCGCGGAGACGCCGGCCATGCCCGGGATCGCGGGTGCGGCGGGCAGCGCCCGGAGCTGGAACCGGACGCGGTCGATCCGGCTGGCCATGTCGTAGAGAGCGATTGCGTGATCGGTGCTGGTCAGAGGGGGGAACTCCTGAGGTGTGCGCCTCGACGGACAGACGGCGATGGCGGAAGCTGCGTGGGTGGAGGAAGCGGGGGGCGGGGCTGAGGCCGGCGGCCCCCGGAACCCTTTCGGGTGCGGGGGCTGGCCGTCACGGGACTGGGCGGGGCCGGTGGGGTCAGTGGCGGCGAAGGGCCGCGGAGGAGGGGTGTGCCGGGCGGGGGAGTCCGTGTGCCGGGGTTGGGGTGCCGGGCGGGTCTGGCTGCGGGTCCTGTGGTGCGAGGGGCCTTCGCACCGTGAGGAGGGGTGCGGGGGAGTTGTTGGTCGTGATGCCGAGGACGCGGTCGCCTGGGCGGAGCTGGCCGGCAGTGATCGTGATCAGGTCGTGCACCGCGGCGGGCTCGGCGTGCGGGGTCCACCCCAGTGCTCGGAGTGCGGATTCCAGCGGCTGGTCGTGCCGGGTGATGGCGTGCCGCAGGGTTCCGACGGGGATCTGAGTGTGCCGGGCCCAGTCCTCCAGGCCCATGCTGAGACCGTAGGCCCGGTGGGGAGTGCCGGTGCCCAGCGTCGAACGGCTCTCCGGCTCCTCGGTGATGGCCTGTTCGGGGTCCCACCCCTGGATGAGGCGCCGCCGGATGGTGGCGGTGGCGCAGTTGGCCCGGGGGTCGACGGCCCAGTGGCAGAGCGGCTTGGTCTCGCCGAAGGCCGTGATGTGCAGGGTGAAGTCGGGGCCGTCGGATCCCTTGAGCAGTGCCTCTTCGAAGGACATCCCGAACTTCGTGATCCGGCTGTAGAGCGTGTGGTACTTGATCCCGGACTGGTCCGCCCAGCCGCGCAGGGTCAAGGTCCTTCCCTGGTAGGTGTGTTCCAGTACCGGTTTGTCGTGGCGCTGGCGGGTGATGGCGTCCTCGGGCAGCCATCCCAGAGCGAGCCGCGTCCGCAGGGCTTCGCGGGTGACCGCACACCGCGGGTCGTCGGCCCAGCCGGTCAGGTTCCTGCTCTCGCCGAACGCGGCGATCGGTCCGCGGGCCAGTTCCCAGTCGTAGCGGTCGGCTCGGCGGTCCTTCGGCCAGGCGGTGCCCTGCGGTGCGGCGGTGTCGCCCGCAGGAGAGGCAGGGGAGGGCGGATCGGATGCTGGGCCCGGGTGCCGGGCGGTGGGGAGGGTGTCACCGGGCATGGGCGACGGCCTTCGGGGAAGCCGTGGCCGGACGTGGGTCCAGGGCGGTGCCGGAGGGGGAGGCGAGCGTGGCGGCGAGGACCAGGCGCCCCCGTGGTGAGAGTGCCACGCGGTGGGCGGCGGTAGCCGGGGCGAAGGGGTGGTGCTCGGTCAAGTCGCGCGTGCGGAGGGAGCGCAGGGTGGTGACGGACAGGCCGTGTGTGCCGCTGAAGACCACGGCGACGTCTTCTCGGACGGTGACCAGTCCGCGGGCGACAGCCCGGAGGGCGGTGTGCTGGGCGTTGCTCAGCCGGGCGCCTCGGACCGGCGGGCCGTGCGGCGAGGCCGTTGCTGAGCGGCGGCGCCGTGAGGCGCTGCGGGCGAAGTCGGCCGCGGCGTCGACAGCGTCACCGGCCGCGTGGCGGATCAGCTCCCGGGCCTGGCGGACTGGTTCGGCCACCTGCCGCAGCAGTTCCTCCTCCTCGTCACGGCTGCCGGGGCCTGCCGATTCGTACCGGCCGATCGCCGTGGTGAGCAGGCTGTCCGCGTTCGACGCGAGGAAGGCGAGCTGGGTGACGCGGCTGGCCGCGTAGACATCGTGGGCCAGATCTGCCTTGCGGTGGGTGTCGACGACCGTGCGGACATGGTGGGCGTGTTCCGCCAGCTCGGTCGTTCCCGCGAGATGCCGGTGCAGGTGCGGGCCCAGATTCGCGAACAGTGTGCTGTAGAGGGGTGCCTGACTGAGAGCGTCCTGCTGGCGGGTGAAATGCGCGGCGAGGCTGAGGAGATGGGCGGCGAGCGGCGTATCCGAGTCCGTGGGTTCGGTCATCGGCGGCGTCCTCCTCCCGGGGGGTCGAGCAGGCCGCCGAGGGCGTGCAGAAGCTGGGGGCCGAGCCCCCCGCCACCGGTGAGTGACGTCATCCGCGCCCGGCTGCGGGCCAGCTGCGGGATGTCGTCGAGGGAGCGCTCGACAGGGTCGGGCATGGAGAGGAAGGAGAGGAACTGCGCGGCGAGAGCCTTGGGGAGTTCGCCTGCGGTCCGGACGGACCATTCGGTGCCGACCCCGCCGTACACGGAGTGTTCCACCCGCCAGGGGAGGTCCGGTTCGTGGTGCATGGTGCAGTGCCCGTCAGGGGATGTGAACGATGTCCCCTTCCTGGACCAGCCGTTGAGTTCGGCGATCTCGGGGACGGAGTGGGCGGTGAGCGGGATGCGGTCGGCGTGCCGTGTGTCGCCCAGGAGCTGGGGAAGGACTTGTGTGACAGCGGCCAGGGCCTCCAGCGGGGTGTTGCGGGTCGCCGTGATGGTCCAGAACGGATCGTGATGCGCGATCGTCCACCAGGTCCCGTCAGGACTGCCCGGCACGAAGTCGAGCATCAGGTCACCGCCTGGGCTGTCCACGCTGATGCGCTCGGACGTGGGATCGGGGGTGTGCTTCCAGTCGAACAGGTGAATCAGAGGACCCAGGACGTCTGCGAATCGGTCGCCGGCTCCGGCCAGGTGCCGGGGTGATAAGAGGAAGCGCTTGGTGGGTCCGATATCTTTGGAAATGGGGATGTTCCTTCCTGAGGGGGTACGAGCGGAGGCTGGTCGGCTACCGCAAGGCGCCTGCCCGCGAGGGCTGGCTCGGAGGGCTGGCCGGTACGGGGACGGCGGTCGCCAGGGTGGTCGCGGGCCTGGCCGCCAGCAGAGTCCGGACCCCGGCGGAGGTGAGACGTACGCCGTACCGGTCCGTTTGGCCCGGCAGCGGGGTGAGGTCGACCAGGTCCTTGTCGACGAGCGCGTCGATGGTGGAGGTCCGCATACGGGCGCCCAGGGGAGTGAGGACCTCCCGGCGTCCGAGGCCCGACTGCCGGACGACGGCGTCGCTCTGGGCGAGGGAGGCGAGCCCCTTGCGCTGGGTCTCGGTGACCTTGACCGCCGTGCTGGCGCTCACGGCCCGGTCCTGTACGGCGCGGTCCTGGGCGTGGAGGTAGCCGTCGTGGCGCAGGAGGGCACCGGCGGCGTCCTGAATGGTTACCGGAGTCCTGGCCAGGGTGGTGCGGGTCTGTTCCAGCAGGCGCAGCGACGCTTCGGTGTCTCCGACGGAGAGGGCGGCGATGGTCCCGGCCGTGAGGGCGGCGGCCTTGGTCGTCATCTCCGTGAGGTGGCGGAGAAGGGCGACGGCCTGGCGTCCGTCCGCGGTGGTGGAGGCGTTGCTCAGGGCGGCTTGGGCCAGCAGTCCGCCGGCGAGGAGCGAGGTCTGGTGCACGATGCCTGCGGCCCGCACCGCGCCGGGGAGCCGATCGGCTGCGGAGCCGCGAAGGCGCTGCAGTGAGCCGAGTTCCGTCATGCCGGTCAACAGGCGGCGGGTGAGGGAGCCGAGGTCGTCGTTGTTCGGGGCAGAAGCGGGAGGGGATGTCAAAAGCGGTCCTTCGGTGTGCGGGAGGAGGCTGTCGGGAAGGCGTGCCGCGGCGATCGGCCAGGGGCTACCGGTGCCGGGTCTGCCCGGCGGGAGCGGTCGGCGCGCCGGGCACCGGTGTGGCGGTCACCCGGCCCTCCGCGAGAGCCCGCTCGATCCGGGGCCGGTCCTCGGCCTGGGCGACGGCGGAGGCCAAGCGGCGGGAGAGGTGCTGGGCGAGGCCGCCGTACTTGCGGGCGGCCTGGTCAAGCTCCACGACCGCGTTGGCGAGATAGTCGCGGCTGGTCTGGGCCGTCTCGTCGCTGTCCTCGTAGAGCAGGGCGTCGGTGCGGCCGGTGATGCCGGTGACGCAGTGGACGGCGGCGAGGGAGACCCTCAGGCTGGCCTCCGCGAGGTGCGCGAGGTTCTCATGGCCGTTCTTCATGGCGGCGTACTGGCTGGTCGAGAGGGTGTCGAGCTGCTGCAGACATCTGGCCGCCAGGTGATGAGTACGGACCGCTACCGGCGCGATCTCCCGTACGGGCCGGGAGATCTCCCCGGCCCGTACGCCTTCGATCTCGCTCCGCAGGTCGCGCAGTTCGCCGGGAAGGAGCCCGAGGAGCCGGGTCTGCTCGACGAGATCGATGATCTTCAGTGGTGTCTCCGGAGGCAGGGGTGTGGTGAGGGCGGGGGTTATGCGGCCTGGCCGAAGTCGTCCCTGTGCGGGCTCTGTTTGGCGACGGCGCGGGCGGTGATGGCCTTCGAGGCGTTTGCCGACGCGGTGCTGAGCTCTCCGGCGCCGGGCTCGGCGTACCAGGGGCGCAGGGTGAGCATCGCGACCCGCATGCCGGTGGCCAGGCACAGGGCGGATCCCTTGGGCAGGGCGCGGATCGCGTCGGGGGGAAGGATCCGCTCCTGCCGCATCGACACCGAGGTCGACTTGCCGGACTCGGAGGTGGAGGTGGAGGTGGTTGCGACGTCGTGGTCGCCGACCATCCGGCTCAGCTTGTCGGCGAAGTCCGGGTCGTCGATGCCGGACCCGATGACCTTCACGGTGGCGGCCGACCACATGGCATCCATGCCCGCATCCCCCCAGACCTTCTGGCCCTGCCGGTAGCTCTGCAGGATGGTGATGGGGATGATCCCTCGGGAGCCCAAGTGGCTGTAAAGGTCGGGCAGGTCACTGATCTTGCAGACGTTGGCGGCCTCGTCGAGGATCGCGAGCATCGGCGGGTCGAGCCGTCCGCCGGCGCGTTCTGCCTGGGCGGTCGCGGCCCGCATCACGGAGTCCGCGCAGGCGGCGATGAGCGCGGAGGCGCCGCCGCCTCCGTCCTTCGACAGCAGGAACAGGCTGTCGGTGGAGGTGACGAAGTCGGCCGGGCGGAACTCGGTGACGCCTTCCTGGGGCGTCACCCAGGCCGCGATCTCCGTGTTGAGGAGGGCGGAGGCGTACTGGCGGGCGGTCTCGTAGATTCCGTCCCGTGTCTCCGGGGGCCCTTCCACCGTGCCCTTGAGCTGGGAGGCGACGGCGGTGAACTTGTGGTCGCGCAGGATGTCGAGCGGACGCCGGTCGGCGGGGAAAGCCAACCACTGCATCACGTCGGTGATGGGCCGTTCGTCGAGCGCCGCGGCGAGGAACAGCTGAGCGAGGATGTTGCTGCCGGCCTTGGACCAGAAGTCGCCCTGCTGGGAGGCGTCGACGGAGGCGGCTAGGAAGTGCCCGGCCAGCCGCCCCGCGCCGTCCAACGTCTTGGCGCTGGCCAGCGGGTTCCACCACAGGGTCCGCGGGGCGTGCGCGATCTGCTGCGGGTCCATCGTCCAGACCCGCCCGACCCGCCCGCGCGCGTCGAGGCACGCGGTGAAAGCGTCGCCAGCCGCCTTGTTGGAGGTGAGCAGCACCGGGCCAGGCGCGGAGAGGATCGAGGGGATGGCGAGGGAGGTCGTCTTCCCGGACCGCGGTGCCATGATCGCGACGGCGACGTCCTCGAACCCCATCCGCACCTCCCGGCGGGTACCGGCGAGGTTGCCGAGCAGGATGCCGGCGTCGCGGGGTTCGATGTGCTGGGCGTTCTTCAGGCTCGGCCGCAGCGAGCGGGCCTTGGCCTCGACGGCCCTGGCGAGCAGCGGCTCGATGTCGCGGGCCGTGGCCATCCCGTCGACCTTCTTCCTGCCACCGCCCGCCCGGTTCTTGTACCGCAGCCACAGGGCTCCGGCGGCGACGCCGAGAAGCAGGGTCACCAGAACGGGGATGACGCGGGTGGTCAGCAGCAGTGACGTTTCTCCGGCCTTTGGCCAAAGCTGCTCGGGGCGCAGGAGAGCGTCCGTGGGCCGGTAGGGCGCCCATGGGCCGGTGTCTGCCGCCCAGGCGGCGATGTTGCCGCCGAGCCAGGCGATGGAGGCGAGAGGAAGACCGACGGCGAAGGCGGCGAGGAGCACCTTCAGGGCTATGTCATAGCCGTCGGAGCTGGAGGAGGGGGCGGATCGCAAGCGGAGGGTCCTTGGACGGTACGGGCGGAGAGCGTCAGTGGGGACGACGGCGCGTCGAGGGTGCTGGAGGAGGCACAGCCGAAGGCGCGGGAGGCGCCGGAGGGTTGGGACGGGGGGCGGCGAGGCGCTCGATCCGCTCGGGCAGCCTGCGGGCCACGTCCTCGGGCGGCTGCTCCAGCCACCGCAGGGTGACCTGGCTGCGGACGAGGTTCACGGGCTGTTCGTAGCGGCGGAGGACCGGCGCCGGATCGGCGAGCGCCTGCAGGAACGCGGCGACGAGCACCCGGGGTGTGGAGCTGGAGAAGCGCGCATTCCACACCGGGAGGTCCTCGTACAAGCTGGCTGTGACACGCCAGTCGGTACTGCCGGGGAAGAGGTGACGCGCGCCCCGCACACAGCGGTCCGGCGAGCGGAAGTCATCGCCGCTGACATACCACCCGGCCCGCACCAGCACCGTGTGGGAGTCGGCTGTCTCCCGCTCGTCGTAGTCCGGGTGGCTGAGTGCATCGGTGACCGCCGCGATCAGCTCGACCGGCGTGGCCCCGTCGAACGACGCCTCCCACGCCGAACCAGTGCGGCCGTTTCGGTGAGAGAGGCGCCACCACGGTTCACCGATCACCGGCTCCAGACGGAGCAGCGACTTCTGGTCCGGGCTGGTGAGGATCACCCGGGGCACGAGCGGGTCCTGACCGTGGCTCCATCCGGCACTGGTGTGCAGAGCGGCGGTCACCCAGCCCGGATCGCCCGGACCGGCGAGATAGCCCGGCGAGACGAGCGCCTGCCTGACCTTCGTGCTCACCAGCGCCTCGCCGTGTGCCGGACGGCCGCCGCGTCCGGCACGGGAACCCACCGAACGTGTGCCGTGACGGACACGGCGCGGATGTCGAAGAGCACGTGCCCCTTGTCGGCCCAGGTGCGCAGGTGACTCCACGCCTCCTCGTTGAACTCGGCCACGGAGTCGACGAACGTCTCCCGCGGGACGGGGCCGGAGACGCGCCGGGTTTCTCGGACTGCGGTGTGCTCGCGGCGCAGTCCTTCGAGGTGTTCCAGAGCCTGGCCCAGTTCGCGCAGGTGGCAGGCCCAGTGCGGGGCGACACCGTGTTTGCCGAGGCGCTGGATCTGGACGGCGGCCAGGGCGAGGAGCTGGCGGGCACACGGCTGGAGGGGCAGGAACGCGCGCCGGGTCTCCGCGTCCCGCTGGACCATGCGCCACCCGTAGGCCGCTTCGTCGAACGGCCAGCCGTCAGCGTCGGAGTGCTCGCCGGAGTAGGCGTCCCAGGCGGCGAGGATCAACTCACTCTCCACCAGGAACGTCTTCAGCCGCATGAGCATGCGGGTATAGGTGCCGGACGGTGTACTCAGGGAGATTCCTTCGGTGCGGGTCAGCGGCGGAGGGAAGGGCGACCGGCGGAAGCGGAAGCGGGGGCCGGGGCCGCGGAGGCGGTGAGCGGACGGGGCACGGGGCGGTGCCGGCGTGCTTGGGCGAGGCGTTCTCGGTGCGCGGTGACGATGCGGGTGCCGATATCGACTTCCGGGCCCACCTGCAGGAGGGAGCTCTGCTGGGTGTCGAAGCGGGGACGTGGCACGGGCGTCGGGTCGGACAGGGCGGCGGCGACCGAGGCCAGCACATGTCCGGGAGTGTCGGCGTGCAGCACGGCCCGCCACAGGGTTGATCCGGTCCGGTAGGGCTCAGGGAGAGGTGAGGCTTCGACGTCCCATCCGCACAGGCCCATGGAGGGTGAGAAGCGCTGCCGGGCCAGGGTGGTGCTGTCGGGCGATACGATCCTGTGGCTGCCGAGCTCGTCGGTCGTATGGGTCCAGCCGCGCCCGGTGAGGATGCCCGTCACGTCACCGGGAGGGCTGTCGGGTGCGGGGGACACTAGGGCGTCGGTGACCGAGGAGATGATCTCCACCGGGGTGCCGCCGCTGAACGAGGCGTACCACGAGCCGGTCCCGGGGATCACGCTGTTTACCTTCCACCAGCCGTAGAAGCTGTCCGGGGAAGGCGAGATGACGAGACTGTGCTCCAGGCCGGGGCTCGTCATGCGGATGTCGGGGTGCAGCGGGTCGGAGTCCGTGTTCCAGCCCGCGGCGCGCAGGGCGTGGGTGATGTGCCGGGGGTCGCCCGGTCCGGCGAGGTAGGCCGGGGAGACCGGCGAGCCGAGCCTGCCCCGGTAGTGGTCGGCGAACGCATTGTAGTGACGCGAGTTGATCACGGAGACATTCCTTTGGCCGGGGTCATCGGCGGGTCCGGGGTTCACCGGCCGTCGCGTACGGGCGGGCGGCGGCCGGCCTGCGGGTTCGGGGTCGGGCGGCGGACCAGGAGTTGCGGCCCCAGGTGGCGGCGCGGGCGGCGGTGATCCGGGCCTGCTGCCAGGCGCCGACCTCGGAGGGCCGCACCGACACGGAGGTGATCTGGATCCACTTCGAGGGCGGGACGTTTCCGCGGGGCCGCATGACCGGCTGAGGATCGGCCAGAGCGGCGGAGAAACGCTCGATCAGCTGCATCGGGGTCGTAGACGAGAACACGGCGTCCCAGGTCCGGCCGTGCTCCGTACGGGCGCCGGCCCACCAGTGCGCCTGTCCGGGGCCGGTCTGGTGGAACTGCAGCCAGGCGTTCCTGTCGGGGCTGACAGCGGTGAAGTGCTGGACGCGCTCGGTTTGCCAGTGTTGTTCCTGGAGCGGCGCCCACGGGTTGGGAGCGTGGGCGGACCGCTCGCGGGTGAGGGCGTCGGTGAAGCCGGAGACGATCTCCACCGGCGTCTGCCGGGTGAAGGTGGCCCGCCATCCGGGCTCGGTCGAGGTGGCCTGGCCCTGGATCTGCCAGCCCCCTTCAGGTCCGCCTGGGTCGTAGACGACGCGCACCTGGAGGTCGGACCGGTCGAAGACGAGCGGTCCGCCCGTGACGGAGCGGTCCGTCCAGCCGGAGGCGCGCAGGAACTCGGTCACGTGGCGGATGTCGCCGCCTCCGGCCAGGTGCCGGGGCTCGATGAGGTAGTGCTGCTCAGCCTGGTCGGCCGCGGCCCAGGCCGGCTGCTGCCCGCGGCTCACCGGTGCCTCCGCACGACGAGCGGCACAGGCGCCGGGGGCTTGGCCGCCGTGCTCGCCGAAGGGATACGGGCCGCGGCGAGGGTGTCGAGGTGTTCTTCGAGGTTGAGGCCGATGTCGTGCAGTTCGTTGGCGGCGCGGCCCAGGGCGAGCCACACCTCCGGCGGCAGCAGTCCCTGTGTGGCCTGCTGCTGGGCGAAGTGGCTGGCGGTGGCGGCCAGGGTGGCGAACCCGGCGAGTGCGCCGTGCTCGGGGTCGAAGGCGTCCGCCAGGACCGCCACGGTGTCCGGCGGCGTGATACCGGGCTGCGTCAGGTACTCGTTGAGGTGGCCGAGCCGGGTCGCGATGCTTCGGGCCTGGTAGGTGCCGTACGTACGGGGGGCGGGGTATTTGTTCAGGGGGAGGCTCCAAGAGGACGAGGGTGCTCGGTGCGCCGGAGCGCGGTCAGCGCCGGGGGCCCGGTAGGCCGGAGGACGGTGGCGGCGGAGACAAGGAGGGGGCCGTCGGCTTCTGCGCGGCGCGGTGGGCGAGCATGCTCTGCGCCCAGGCCGTGACGTCGAGTTCGTCGGGGTCGATGTTGACGTCGTACCCGGCGACCAGGAGCGGGAGGAGGGCACGCGTAGTGAGCTGTCGCTGGGCGTTCTGGCTCAGGCCGTCGGGGGTCTCGTGCCAGATGTAGACGGGCCCGGCGGTCACCTCCTGCCGCCGCTCCAGCCCGGACTCGTCGAGCCGGGCGAGGAGTTCCTCGGGGGCGCCGGTCCTGGTGACGATGTGGAGCCGGTCGGGGTGGCCGGCCTTGCGGTAGATCTCGACGTCGGTTGCGTTCTCGTCCGCGAGGTTCAAGGAGTTCACCGGGTACGTGCGGTGGACGGCGCGAACCGGGCGGGCAGCGGACGGCTCGCGGCGGGCGCCGACGGGTCGGGGTGGCGCATCCCCACACCGACCCCGAGTTCGGCCAGGCGGGCGCCGACGGCCCTGACGGCCTGGGCCTGCACGGCGGTGTCGTCGCCGGGAAGGACGAGCAGGTTCTGGCGGAGGTCGTGGACGAAGCCGTGCTCGGCCAGCAGCCGGGCCAGCGGCACGGAGCCGGGAACCGGGGTGGTCAGGACGCCGTCCGACCAGGTGAGGTCGACCTGTTCGGGCAGCGGGGAGGTGAGGGCGGCGGCGTTGCGGCGGGCGTGTGCCACGGAGTCCGCGTACCGGGGCAGCAGATGCAGGGTGGTGGCCTCGGCTGCGTGGAACGGGTCGGCGGGGACGGCCAGACCGTCGGGCTCGCGCACTCCCGCGTACGCGGCGTCCGGAAGACCGGCGGGGGCCAGGGCCGCGACGAAGAAGCCTTCACCCTGAGCGAGGTGTTCGATGACGAGCAGGCGGGTGTCGTCCTCGGTACGGGTGAGTACCGCGCAGTGGGAGATGCCGTACGTGGCGATGGCGTGGACGGTCTGGTCCATGTCCCACACGGCTGTGGCGAGGTGGTCGTAGTCGGTGCCGCCGTGGTCGGGGTGGTACTGGCTGGTCCACCGGCCGGGCAGCTCGCCCGCGAGGATGGTGGCGAAGGATTCGAGGTCACTGGGATCGGTGTCGTACAAGAGAGTCCTTGGTGCGTGGGTCACAGGCGCCGGACCCGACAACAGAGCGGCCGGGGCGGCAGGGGCGGAGATCGGGCAGGGCAGTGGACGGACGCTTCGCGTCCGTGTTCCGTGACTCCGCCGGGCAGAGACGGCGAGCGGGTCGTCCTCATACCGGTCAGCGAGTACGTCACGCAGCCCGTGGAACTCGGGAGCGGCGACTGCGGGATGGTGACCGGTCAGAGCACGGACGACGGCGGCATGCCGGCCGTCTGGCTGAGGGACTCGAAGAACCCGGCTGCCGCGTCGAGAATGTGGCCGAGGTCGGCGAGGAATCCGACGTCGGCGGCGGTCAGTTCGGCCGCGACCGCAGCTGCGCCCTGGGTGGCCGTGGGCTTGCGCAGCGTGTCGGTGAGGGCTTCCTCGGCGGCTTGGCCAGGGGCGTTGGGAGAGCATGGTGGTACTGCTCGTGCTGGCGCGAGCATGTGGATGAAGCCGGGGCGCTGCAGGGCGCCGTTGGCTTCCGCGTCGCCTCCGTGCGCCAGGGCTTCACCGGAGTGCGGATCGCGTCGATTCATGTGGCAGTCGCTGAGCGCCGACCGGGTCTTCCTCTATGTCATGGCCGTGATCCGGCTCTGGCTGCCGTGCGGTGGGCGGGAAGCCGGGATGAGGGATCTGGTGCGGATGCGGTGGGCGGGTGACTGAGTTCGGTGACGGTGGCGGCGAGATCCCGGTCGAGGTCAAGCAGGCGCCTGGCCGTCCACTCGAGGCGGTGTCCGGCCGAGCGGAGGTGCGCGTGCGGATGCCCGACGAGGAGCTGGGCCTGGAGCTCGATGACGCGGCGGGCGCTGGCGAGCGGACCTGTCACGTCCGTGAGCGGTGCGAGCTGCGCGACCGTCCCCCTCGCCGTGTCCGGGAGAGGCGGTGTGGCGGCGTGGGCGCCGGGCGTCATGAGGCCGAGGTCGATTTCCAGCCGACGCGCTTCGAACGCGAGGCGGCGAGGAAGGTCGGAGGGCTGACGCTGCCAGGTGCCGTCGTGCCGGATGAGGTTGGCGATCAGGTCGAGGCGGCCGGGCTGGGCCCGGAGGGCGATCAACCGGCAGCCCTGGACGTCGCCGGGGATCTCGATGCCGGCGGCGCGGGCGATACGGAAGGCGACCTCAGACCAATCCGGCCCATTCAGCTCCCGGTCCTCGGGCGCCAGGCGGACGGTCAGGTGAACCACCGCCCGCCGCTCCTGGTCAGGGCTCACGGCGAAGGGATGCTCGATGAGCGGACCGTTGACGTGCTCCGCCCAGTCCGCTGCCGTCCACGATGCCGGGTCGTGGTCGTCCGGGAACGCGCCCAGCCCCGGCACGTGGGCGACGATGGTGCCCGTGGCGAGCGCATTGTCGAAGGTGAGCGGTTCGCCGAGGGCGTCGGCCAGGACCGGTCCGGCGTCGGCGGCCCGCCTGTGGATGTGGATGATCACCGGTCGGCCGCCTCGGCGTCGGCGGCGTGGAGGAGCTGGCCGAGGCCGGTCACCCGGTACCAGCCGAGGTCGACCTGCTGTTCGCCGAGCATCTTCGGGAGCAGGTGGTCCTCCAGGGCGCGCAGGTAGATCAGGCAGTCGGGGCACCGCTTGGAGAGGTGGACGAGGTAGCGGGGGTGGCCGGTGACGAACGACTGGGCTCCGCCGAGAGGGTTGCGCAGCCGCCATCCGTCCTCGTCGGTCGGGGTGTGCCAGGAAGGGGCCACGACGCGCATCGCGTCGCCCCACAGTTCACCGTCGGCGACGCCCTTGATCACCACGACCTGGTCGCCGGGGGCGAAGTGGGTGTGGGTGATGTCCCGGTCGGCGGTGATCGTGTCGGCGGGTGCGAAGGCGGGGCGAGTGGGTTCGGGCACGGCAAGTCCTTCCGCAGAAAGCCGCTGGTGGTGCTTGAGGTCAGGTCTCCATGGTCTGGAAATCGGCCGGTTAGGCTAACCGGCGAACCTGCGCTATATGTGTCCGGCGTTCGCATTCGTGCCGGGCTGTTCGGGCGTATGTCAGCGGTGAGGGTTCTCCGTTCCGATGTCGCTGCTCGTGGCGGCGTCGAGCAGCTCCGGCAGGTCGGTGCCTTCCGTGTCGCGCTGGTCGATCCACCACCCGGCGCGGCTGATCGTGCGGATCTTCTCCTCCAGCACCGTCCAGTCGCCCTCGTCCCAGGTGCCCTCGCTGACCAGAGCCGTGTAGGCGGCGGTGACCAGCTGGAACCGGGAGCGCTCTCCCCAGGCCAGGGCCCGCTCCGGTCCCTCCAGCGGCGGCATGTCGAACTGCTCGGCCCACCCGGTGGCCGCAGCCTGTTCCTCTGCCCGCCGGGCGGCGAGCCACTGCGCCTTGGCGGCGCTGTTGCCGTCGCGGCTCGCCTTCCAGCAGTCGGTGCATTCGCGGCCGGTGAGCCAGCGGGCGAAACCCGCTCTGAGGTCGGCTGCCCGGTCGGCGAGATTGTGGGTGACCTCGTGTCCACAGGCGTGGGTGAGGGTCCAGACGGTCTTGATTGCCACGTGGTTGTTCCTGCTTTCTGTCTTCTGCGTTGTCTCAGCGTGTCCTGCGGATGGCGTCTGTGGCCGCCGTGGCGATGGCGGCGGGAGCGCTGGAGGGTTGGGGCAGGTGCAGCAAGGTGGTTCCCGGCAAGTGGCGGGACTTCGGGGTGAGGGTGAGTTGGAGTACGGCGCAGCCGGCGGTCGTGAGCTGCTTGACGCGGGTGACGGCTTGAGCGGTTTCGTCGCTGCGGTACTGGGCGTCGGTGACGATCACGAGGAGGCGGCCGGCGCCGGGGCGGCTGAGTTCGAGGGCGTGGTCGAGTGCGTCGATGGCGTCGCCGAGGTTGTGTTGGCCGCCGGTGGCATCGAACGTCGTCACGCGCTCTGGTGCTCGGTGGGTGGGTCGGGTCAAGGCAGTCAGGTGCTGGTCATAGGCGATGGTGGCGGTACGGGAGTCGGGGTCGGTGAGGGCTGCTGCGCGTGCCACGATCCAGGCGGCGGACGCGACGGGTGCGCAGGCGGCACGCATGGAGCCGGAGACGTCGACGGCGATACCCACGCGCAGCGGTGGGGTGGGGGAGTTCCGGCGGCGGGTGTGGGTGAACGGTTCCGCGGTGGGGACGGACCCGGCTGCGCGCTGGGCGTCGCGGGCGAGGGCCGCGCGCATGTTGAGGCGGCCGGGCGGGGTGGGGCTGGTGGTCCGTTCCTCGGTCCGCTCGCGGTAGGCGGCGGCTCGTAGGGCGCGGCTCAGACGGGCGGCGGCGCTCTGCTCGGCGGCGGTGGGCCTGCGGGTGCCGGTGACCGGGTTGCTGCGGGGCGCCGGTGTGCCGTCGGGGGTGACGGTGCCGCGGGCGTTGAAGACGCTCTTGGCGGTGGCGGCGGCTTTGCGTCGCTGGCCGGCCCGTTGGGCGCGGTCCTGGGCCTGCGCCTTGGACTGCGCCGCCATGGCGTTGGCCGCTGCGGCCTGTGCCGCGAGGTCGGCGGCGTCGGTGGCTGCCGTGCTGTCCATGACGACCCCCACGGCGCCGGACAGCAGATCGGTGAGGTTCTCCGGCACGGGCCGTGCAGGAGTCGCGATGTCCAGAGCGTCGCACCAGTCCTGAGCGTGCGCGAGCATGGTCGTGGCGTCGTGGTCGGCGCACTGGTGGGCTGCGGTCCAGATCCGGGTGAGCGTGCCCAGCACCTTCTCGCCCAGCACCTTCTCGCACAGATCGGCGACGGCCCGGGTCTCGTCGGCGTCCAGGATGCCGACGTCACGGCGGCCGAGGATCAGAGCCGCCACGGCGGCGGCGTGCTCGATGCCCTGGAGGGCGGGGTGAGCGATGTCGGGCATGACCAGGGTTCGGGCACTGGTGCGCAGGTACGTGCGGTCCGTGGGCCGCCTGGTCAGGTGTGCGCCTTCGGCACGGCTCTCCTCCAGCAGGAGCGCGGCCTCGACGACACGGAGGTTCGCTCCGGCAGGCGCCGTCCAGACGGAGTGGGCCGCGTGCGCGGCCTCGTGGACGAACACTCCCCAGGCGGCGGGATACCGCTCCTCGTCGCCCACGATCCGGGGATGGATCTCGTGGGGCTTCAGCGGGGCGAACAGGCTGGCGTCGAACTCGACCTCGCCCAGAGCGGGGAAGAACGCGGCCGGTGCGCCACTGCGCGTGCCGGGGCGGCAGGTGACGAGGAGGTCCTGGCGGCCGGAGAGGGCGACCAGCCGGTCGCCGAGTTCGGCTCCCACCCGCAGCCACGCGGCTGGGGAGGAACGGGGTCGCGCGGGCGGGGCGCCGTCGTCGTCCCATCGAGCGAGGTCTGCGTCGTTGTCCGGCGTGGTGGTGGGGGACTGGACGTGGTGGTGGGCGCTCATCGCGAGCGGCCCCGGTGCGCGGAGCCGGTGCTGCCCGGGGGCTGTCGGACGGCCGAGGCGGAGAGCTGCTTGCCGAGGGTGAGGGGGGCGATCTTCTTGACGCCGACAGCCTTGATGACGGCGTCGGCGACGGCGTCGCGATCCTCCAGGGGAGCGATGCCGACCAGGTTCGCGAGCGCGGCTTTGGTGCCGAGGACGGCCTCGGTCTTCTGGTAGCTGAGCAGTTCCCGCAGTTGGGGGGCCCAGCCCAGCTCGCCGAGTTCGACTTGGCGGGAGAGGTGTCGGGCGACCCGGACCACCCGGGCGTCGATCTTCAGCGCCAGGGCGAGGTCATAGTCCGTGCCGATCTGGATCTGCACGCTGAACCGGCTCGCGAGCGCCTCCGTCAGAACCGCTCCGTGGACGCCGGGATTGTGGCCCGCCACCACGTAGAAACCCGGCTCGGCCTTGATGGTCTCGCCCTTGTGGGCCTTGACCTGGATCTGCCTGCGCCCGTCCATCGCCGGATACAGCGCCGCCAGGACCTTCGGTGAAATCAGGGTCGCATCGTCGATCAGCAGGGCGCGGCCCTCGGTCATCGCGGTGACCAGCGGACCGTACTGGAAGACGTAGCCTCCCGCGTCGGCCTGTGTGTACTCGCCGATCAAGTCGCCGACCGTGGTGTCGCCGTCACCAGCGACGGTGAGAAGGTCCGGGAACGCCGCCTCCACCAACGACGTCTTGCCGGTGCCCGGAGGGCCGTAGAGCAGCACCGGCACGTCGGCGTCACGCAGCCGGTTCAGGGCCTCGACGTCGGGCAGGTCGGCCAGCTCCCGGGGGTGGTAGAGCTGGCCCCCCGCGCGGCGGATCGGGCCGGTCTGCCTGGGCGTGGCGGCTGCGGGGTTGGCCGTGCGGGCCGGGGCCGTTTGGGCGCGGGGCGAGTGGGTGCCCGGTGGGCTGATCACAGCGGTCTGCGCGGCTGCGGCGGTCTTCGTGTTGGCGCGGAACTCCGGTTGCCCGGTGCCGCCTTGGTCGGCCTCGCCGCGTCGCACCAGGGTGAGAGCGGCGTTGCGGACGGCGCCGTGCGAGTGGCCCAGCTGCCTGGCCATCTCTCCGATGGTGAGCGTGTCCGCCGGCCGGTCCGCCAGCAGTCGGGCCACCTTGGCCCGTAGTTCCCCGCCCCTGGTGCGCGCTGAACTGGCATGCGTTCCGGGTGTGGTCAAAACGAGGCCCCTTCAACAGGTACGGGTGCGGGCGGGGTTGACGATGCGTTGGAGAGGCTGGCCGCTCTCGGAGCGGATCACGGACTGTGCCGACATCGGCGACCGGGCCAACCGGGGCGTACCTCGGGCGCTCACCGGTCGGCCGAGGGCTCGGCACAGGGGCACGGGACGCCCGGCGACGAGCAGCTCGCTGGCTGCCGAGCAGGCCCGTGCGTCCGCTCCGTACCGGGTTCCGTCGCCCGGCAGGCGCAGCCTGGCGTCTCTTCGAAGCCGTCCTGGAGCAGGATCCGCCGGGCGGCGGCGTTGTAGCCGGTGGTGGTGATCTCGCCGGTGATGGTGTGCCGGATCGTCATGAACGGCTCTGCTGGTGCTTCGGGCAAGGCGGATCTCCTATCGGTGGTGGCGGGAAGCGGTGGGGTGTTGGGCGAAGGCGAGGCGGGCCCGAGCGGTGGGGTGTTCCGCAGGGTGGGCGGAGGCTTGATGTGCCGGGGCTGCAGGGTCCGGCGCGGGGGCAGAACGGGGATGGCGTCCTCGACGGCGTCGAGCGCCTGCCGGAACTGGTGGCCGAGGACACCGGTCTCTCGATGAGGTTCCGCAGCCGCACGGACAGGTCCCGCCCGACAGCCGTCTCGGTGGCGAGGGCGAAGTCGGCGCACTCACCGAGACGGCCGGAGAGCTGAGACAGGTGAGACGGTCCGGTGCCGGGCACCTGGCCGAGGGCCTCGGCCACCACCTGGCTCTGGAAGGCTCCGGCGACATTGTCGATGAGGTCGGCCAGTGGCGGAGCGTTCCATCTTGCGGGAGTTCAGGCGCCGATTCCTCTCAGGGAAGGCGTTCGGTTCACGTAGCGCGGTGAGTCCGGCGCTGGCTTCTCGGCCCGGACGGCGCCGGACGGGACCGGCTGGAGTCGCCGGTCACCGGCTTCGTCCTAGGCTGTTCGGTGTTGCGGTTCGCGTGGGGAGGTGGGCTTCGTACTCCCGTGTCCGTGCGTGGTTGAGGCGGTGGACGAGGCCCTGCAGTCTCTCGGGCACCTCGACGGTGACCTGCTGCCCGCGGCCCGCGGAGGGGCCGGGGTCGGGTGTGGTGAGCAGGCGAAGGGCGATGCGGTCGACCTCGATCTCCACGACCTTCAGGACGCCGCCGAGCTCGGCCAGGCGCCGTGCGTCGGAGTCGTGCGCCGGTCCGGGGAGGCTGGAGACGGCGGATGCCGCGGCGACCAGCAGGTCGGCCGAGGGACGCAGGACACTGTCCTCGCCCTGGGCCATGGCGGCGAGTACGCGCCCCGCCTCCTGCGGCTGCCGCAGGTCCGCGCCGTTCTCGGCCCAGGCCCTCAGGGTCCGGGCGGCTGCCGCCACGGACGGGGGAACATCCCCCAGGCCGGCTGCCTGGGCCGTCGCCGGGGCCAGGTCGGGGTCGAGACGGACGGGGTAGCGGGCGGCGCGGAGCATCTCGGCGGCATGGCAGGCGTGCTCGTTCTCCCACTCCGTGCCGAGGTCGAAGGGTAGACGGTGCCAGGTGCCGCGCAGCGTGTACTGCCGGATGAACCCGGCACGAGTGAGAAGCTCGGAGGCCAGGGCGTCGATCGGCCCCTCTGCTTCCACCTCGCCTCCCCGGCCGCGGACGATCGTGATCAGCCCCTCGGTCACCGGCCACGCCCGATCCCGGGGGAGACGAGCGGGCCCGTCGCCCGTACGGGCGTGGGTCCGGCCTGGGTGGTGACCGCCGGACGGTACTGCGAGGAGCCGATACCGGAGGCTCGCGCGATCCGGGAGCGACGCTCCGCGAGCCCGGTCCTGTGCGGGATGTGGGGCGGGCCGGCGCTCTGGGCGGGGTCGAGGGTGTAGTCGGCGTGGACGTCGAAGCCGTGCCGACGGAGGTCTTGGACGGCCTGCCGGGTGCGGCGGACGCCGTCGTACTCGGGGTGGGCCAGCCGGTACAGCCCCTGGACGCCGGGGACGGGCTCGAACTGCTCGGCGGTGAGGTACCAGTGGGCCAGGTGCGAAGGGGTGTTCGTGGTGGGGGCGGCGACGAACCCGTGCTCGGGGTGCCGCCCGAAGTTGAAGTGCTGCTTCAGGAGTGTTCCTTCAGAGAGACGGTCAACGGCGCGGCGGACGGGTGGGGGCCTGGGTGGCAGGGGCGGACGCCGCGGGACGTGCGGGAGCGGGTGTGGGGGAGAGCTTCGGCAGGTCGTGGGGCAGGGACATCGGCGGCGGGCTGCCGGGCATCCAGAGCGCGAACGCATCGCTGAAGTGGCAGCGGGGGTCGGTGTCCCAGGAGATGACCGGTCCACGGTGGTCGGCCTGACGGCTGATGACCTCGACGCCGCCCGGATGGAGGATGTAACCCCAGTGGCTGTTGTCGGAGTTGTTCTGGGTGATGACTTCCCGCTCCGCAGGTGTGCCGTCGAGGTTGATGACGCCGGTCATCTCGCGGCTGGGCCACTGCGCGCCGCCGGTCAGCTGCTGGAGCAGTCCGGGCGGGGATCCGTCGAGAAGGTCCGTTCCTATCTCGTCCCAGGCGAAGACGACGTCGTCGACCAAGTACCGGCTGAGGGCTTCGATGTCCCGGCCGAAACGGAATTGGTAGGCGGCCAGCAGCAGCGGAAGCATGTTCCGGGGGCTGCTGTCGAACTGGAGGTGAACACCGGTATATCCGGTGAGGGTGGGGCGGGCGATGAAGGCGGGAGATCCCAAGAAAGCTCCAGAAGGGCGGGGGAGGACGGGGTGGCAGGGCGTATCCGTCCGGGAGACGAGCGCGGTCTGCTAGTGCAGGACGGCGGTTGCGCCTACAGGTCCTCGTGGGCGAGGTCCCAGTCGCTGTCGTCGAGGGTGTCCTGCCGGTATTCGAAGACGGCCTCTTCCAGCGAGTGGAGGCTGGAGATGGAGGAGTGGGAGCGGAACGCGTCGGTGCGCTCGTGGATGTACTGCTGGGTGTCCCCGGCGGCGGTGATGGTGCGTACGGTGTTCCGGGACGAGACCAGACCCCACTGCGTCATGTCGGTGGGGGTGGTGTGCTTCATCCACACCCAGATCCCGTTGCCGAGCTTGATGATGCTGTCGGGGTGGTACAGCCCGCCGGTCCGACGGTTGCGGCGGGGACTGCGGCGCTCGCCGAGGTCCCTCATGAGGCCCTGGGCGGCCTTCCTGAGGACCGCGTCGTCCAGGTCGTCTCGTTCGCGGATCCGGGCGCACAGGTCGTCGAGGACGTCGTCCTTGTGCATACGGCCGGTGTCGGTGGTGACGTACTGGGCGGCTTCGAGGGTGAGCTGGCGCAGCTCGGAGTTGGTGGGGTGCTTCACGGGAGGTCGCGGTCCTTCCAGACGGTGGCTATTTCGGCGAGGGCGATGGTGGCGTGCTCGATTACCTCGCGGGTGACGGCCCGGCCGGGCGGGGCGAGTTCGGGGTCGTACTGGGCGAAGGTGCGGCTGCCGCGTATCTGGGCGAGGGCGGGCAGGACCTCGCAGAGCAGGCTGGTGGCGACGCGGCGCTGCCGCAGCTCCTCTTCCAGCCGGGCCTTCCGCTCCGCCCACGCACCCTGGAGGGTGAGGTCGCCCTCGACGACCCGGTCGGCGAGCTGAGGGTCCTCGGCGCGCAGGCGGGCGAGCTGAGCCTCCGAGGACTCGGCCTGGGCCTTGGTCTTCTGGGCGACCGAGTACGCCTCGTTCAGCCCCATCGTGCCGCTGATGACGGCCTGGGCCAGATCCGGCGCGTGACGTAGGACCATGCTGGCCTGTCCGATGCGCCCGACTGAGACGCCGGCCTGTTCACTGAGTGAACGGACGGACTGTTCACTCGGTGAACGCTGCTCGTGTTCACTGAATGAACGCGCCTTGGCCGTGATCATGGCGAGCTGGCCCTTGGTCAGGTTCCGGCGCTGTCTGTTCGCCGACAGCACGTACCGGCCGGTGTCGTCGCCTTCGTAGGTGGTGAAGACCGGCTCGATGCCGGCGATCTCGCAGGCCCGCAAGCGGTTCTTGCCGTCCAGGACTCGGCCCGCGGTGTCGAGGACGACGGGGTCGTCGAGGCCGTGTTCACGGATGTCGTCCGCGAGGGCCTGGAGCTCTTCCTCGTCGAGCAGGGGGAAGAGCGCGGTGGTCGGGTGTAGCTCGATCTCGATGGTGTACTCCGTGAGGCGGATCGGGGGTGTGGACGGGGCACGCTCGGTCAGCGGCGGCGACCGCCGGGCCGGGGAGGCACCGGCGGGCTTTCCTTACGGGTGAGCGCCGTGAGGGAGTGCCGGGAGCCGAGGTGGTTGTCGACTTCCCTGGCGGCGCCGCGCAGGGATTCCGAAGGGCGCCGGAGGCAGGCACGGGCCGCGGCGTGGTTCACGACATGCTGTTCGTGAGGTACCGGTCGTCCGTGCTGGTGGCACGTCCGGTGGCCAGGGCGGACTCCGCGGCCTGGGCGAAGTGCGATACCGCCCGGCTCGACATGGTGGCGGCCACAGTGAGGTGCCGCAGGACGGTACGCCCGGCAGGAGTGGTGTGGTGCGGGCTCCGGGAGAAACCGGCGGTCAGGCGGAGGATGTCGCGGGAGAAGCCCTGTGCGCCGATGCCGTGCTGGAGCAGCGCGGTGTAGGAGAGCGAGGCTGGCACGTGTCCGTTCTCGTCCAGCAGCTCCCACCGCTGGGCGGCGTTGCGTGCCTTGTCCTGGATCGTGTCCAGTGCGCCGATGAGTCTGAGCGCCTTGTTGCGCGGTATCAGGTTGCGGTCGGAGCCGGGCTTCACACTGCTTCCCACAGCGTGCGGGCGACGTAGTCGGAGCCGTGGGATACCCGGGGACGGGAGGGAGTGTGCCACCCGGGGCGGGGTCGCCGCTGAGCAACGATCCGCCAGTGGGCGCCACGAAGGCTCGCGCCGCTTTCCCCGTCCTGCGTGTAGGTGATCAAGCGTGTGTAGCCCAGGGCCTTCGCCGCTCGCCATGCGGCCCCGTACAGCAGAGAGTTCGCGTTGCGGGCGCCGTCGCTGCAGGTACGGGTGACTTCGAGAGTGGCTTGGTCGTCCAGGTGACGGGCGACGGGCCGCCCGACGATCGCAACGGCCCGCAGGATGCCGCCCTCATCGGCGGCACCTACGGCGAATATCTGTCCTGCGGGCGGTGCGTGGTGTCGGTGCCATGCGCGGACGAAGGCCGCAGCCTCACGGGATCGAACCGGGACCAGGTGAAGGCTCATGAGTCGGCACTGATCCCGTCCAGGGTTCGCGGAACCGCAGTGACGGATCGGCCCGTCATCGGGACCCCATCCTTGGGTTCATCGGAATGATGGGGGCGGTATTCGGCAACTCGTGGGCCTTTCAGTGCATGCGGGCGTCGGTGTCGAACAGGTTCTGCTCGGTGGGGTGGAGGAGGTGCTGGACGACGAAGCTTCTGCCTGCGACGCGCCACAGGCCGCGTCCTCGGGTGAGGTGGGAGATGGCCTCGGTCTCGACGTTGGTGAGGCCGAGGAGGGTCGCGGCGGCGTGGATCTGGTCGGTTTCCTGGCGGTAGATGATGCGGGTGGAGCAGTCGGCGAGGAGTCCTTCGGCCAGCGCCCGGCCCTGGGATCCGGCGTCGCCTGCGGTGAGCAGGTCGGACAGCCGGTGGATGACCATGAGGTTGGCGATGCCCAGGCCGCGGGAGAGTTTCCACTGGGCCTGCATGCGCTGGAGGAGGCCGGGGTGGCGCATGAGGCGCCAGGCTTCGTCGTAGACGATCCAGCGCCGTCCGCCGTCGGGGTCGGTGAGGGCGGCTTCCATCCAGGCGGAGGCGCAGGTCATGGCGAGGACGAGGGCGGTGTCGTCGCCGGAGCCGCCGAGCCGGGACAGGTCGATGGAGAGCATCGGGCTGGCCGGGTCGAAGGCGACGGTGGAGGGGGCGTCGAACATGCCGGCGAGGTCGCCGTGGACGAGGCGGCGCAGGGCGTGGGAGAGGTCGCGGGCGGCGTCGCCGAGGTGGCCGGAGACGGTGCCGGCGGCGGCGTCGAGGAGGTGGGGCTGGGCGAGGGTGTGCGCGATGTCGCCCAGCAGGGGTGCTCTTCCGGCGGCGGTCGCGGCCCGGACGACGCCGTCGAGGGCGATGTCGAGGGCGGTGTGCTCCATGGGGAGCAGGTCCCGGCCGAGGACGGTGCGGGCGAGGGAGCCGAGTAGGAGCAGGCGGCGTTTGCGTATCTCGCCCGCCCAGTCCGCTTCAGGGACGGACGGGGGCCGGGGGGCGGCGTCGAGCGGGTTGAGGCGGCCGGGCAGACCCGGGCCCAGCGCGATCGACGTGCCGCCGAGCGCGGTTGCGACCGCGGTCCATTCGCCCTTCGGGTCACAGGGGACGTAGACGCGGTAGCCGAAGGCGACCGAGCGCAGCGCGAAGGACTTCGCGAGCGCGCTCTTGCCCTGCCCGATGACCCCGGCGAGCAGGATGTTGGGGTTGGTGAACCCTTCGACCTTCCCGTACAGGGAGAAAGGGTCGAAGACGAAGGAGCCTTCGGCGTGGACATCGCGTCCGATGTAGATGCCTTCGGCGCCGAGGCCGCCTTCGGCGAGGAAGGGGTAGGCGCCGGACGCGGTGGCGGTGGTCATGCGGTGGGCGGGCAGCCGCAGGCGGCTGCTGCGGGCGGACGCGGGGCCGGGGCGTCCGGCGGGCGGGTAGAGCGGCGCGGGCATCTCGGCCTCGGCCGGGGCGGTGCCGGTGGTTCCCACGGCTGCGGCCTGGGCTTTTGCGCGGGCTTCGGAGAGCTGCTTGCGGGCGGCGCGGCGGCTGGTGCGGTCGGTGCCGTGCGGGGTGAACAGGGGGCTGGCGGAGGCGCGGTGGGCCCGGCGGCCGGGGCGGTGTCGGGACATGGGTGGGGGACCGTTTCTGCGGGGGCGGCTCAGCCGGTGCCGTGGTCGGCCGGGGTGGTCTTGCGGCGGACGGCATGGGCGGAGGTGAGGTGGCGCTGGCAGATGGTGAGGACGAGCGGGCCGCCGGGGAGCCGGTCGGGAGTGCAGGCGGGTGCGGTCGGCAGGGCGTGGAAGGCGCCGTGGAGGCTGTTGGCGGTCTGCCACAGCCGCAGGTGCGCGGTGGCCAGGTGCCGTCCGGCTGCCGGGTGCTGGGGGCGCACGGCCTCGGTGAGCTGGTCGAGGAGCAGCTGCAGGCGGGTGACGTGGTGGTGAAGGGTGTCCAGATGCCGCCGGTCGGTGTGTGCTCCGGGTGCGAGGGCGCGGGCGTGGTGGCGGATGCCGGCGGTCGCAGCCCGCAGGTAGGGGTGTGCGTCGGTCGGGTCGGTCGCGGTGGTGGTGGCCAAGAGCGGAAGGGTCTTTCTGCGGGAGCCTGGATCGGGTCAGGCGGTGGGGCCCTACTTCTCCTGGGCGGTGCGGGCGAGGGGGAGAGCGGCCAGGGCGAATGCCTGGGGCTGCTGGTAGAGGAGGCGGCGAAGGTCGACCTGGGCGGCGACGGCGGCGGTCTCGATCTGGGCGCAGGCGGAGTCGAGGGCCTGGTCGGTGTCGGCGGAGACGGTGAGCAGGCCGGTCATGGCGACATCGGCGTGTCCGGCGATCAGCTGCCGCTCGCGTTCCTTCACGTCGCCGTACTCGACGGCGTCGGCCTCGGAGTCGACCTGTCCGCGGCGGGCGCGCTCGCTGGCGTCGGCGATGATCGTCGCCTTGGTGCGCTGGATGTCGCGCAGTGCGGACTCGAAGCCCTGGGGGACGTAGAGGAGGGAGAAGGTGCGACGGACCCCGGCGGTGAACAGCAGCTGGTGGAGGAAGCCCGAGAAGGTTTCGGTGCGCGGCCAGTTCTCGACCCAGTAGGTCGCGTGGCGGGCGGTGTCGGTGATGAGCCGGTCGTGTTCCTCGACCTGGACGACGGGCCCGGCGGCGGCCGGGTCGGCCTCCGCGCGGCCGGTGTCCGACCACTGCTGCAGTCCGGCCAGGGCGTTGGGGTCGTAGGCGGTGCGGATCACGGCGGCGATCTCCCGTGCGGTCAGCCAGTCGTTCACGGTGAGCCCGGCGTTGCGGGCGGCCTGGGTGAGGGAGGCGGTGGCCTGGCCTAGCACGGTGAACGCCCCGGGCAGTCCGCCGCCGGCCTGACTGATCAGACGCCTGGAGGCTTTCAGATCGAGCGAGATCACCAGATACGTCTCGTGTGGGGCGGCGGCCGGTCCGGCGGTGGCGACGAGATCGCTGTAGATCTGTCCGGCGAGCTGCGCGCCGGGACGGCCGTGGGTGTTCCAGTGCCGGGTCAGGGTGTCACCGGAGTCGGGGACGGTCCGCTCCAGGACCTGCACGGTGGCGACGTGCCCGGTGCGGGCGATCCCGGCCAGCGCCCGGCCCCACGAGCTGACGTGGGTGTTCTGGGTGGCGGGATCCAGCAGGGCGAACGCCCGGCTGGTGACGCGGGCGACGGCGGTTAGAGTCTGCTGGTGCGGGTCGTGCAGAGCCGAGGCCCGCCCGTCGGCCGGGGTGACCACCCTGATGGAAGCGGCGCTCCCGGGCAGGTGCAGGGTGCCCTCGGCGCGCGGCCGGGTCGCCGGACGGGCGAGCCACAGGGCCTGGCCGGTGCGGCGGCGCTGGGCGTAGCGGGCGACGATCGGTGCCCAGTCGATCAGGGAACGGCCCCCGCGGCGGATGACGACGAGCGCGGCGAACGCCGCCCACAGCGGGGTGAGGACGAGGGCGCCGCTCAGGCCGGTGGTGACCACCGTGACCAGGAGCAGGGCGAGCGCGGCGGAGGCCAGGAGGAGCTGGGCGGGGGACAGGCCCAGCAGGATCCCGCGCCGGGACCGGGACGGGAACGTGACCGTCATCGGAGGGGTGATCGTGAGCTCAGACAAGGCAGAAGGCTTTCGGCAGCGAGGGCGGCGGGGGACCCGGGCGAGACACCGGTAGGGGCGTCCCGCCTGGGTTCCAGGGGTGAGTGCGAGGTGTCAGGAACCGACGGGAGGCGGCGTCGTGAACGCAGCTCCACCCGGACCGGACCCTGAACCGATCGCGGCGCCAGCACCAGCACCCTGGGGCGTGGAGTCCTGCGTGCTGCGCGGTGCCGCACCCGAGCTCGGGCCGTCGGCGGCGCCGGAGGAACTGCCCGAGTTCTGACCCGGGCTGGTCGGCATGGACTGCACCGACTGGTCCAGGCCGCTCTGCATCTTGTCCATGAGCGGCGACATTCCACCGCTGCCGCTGGAAGGGCTGGCGGCGATGTCGCCGGGGAACTGTCCGGGGACCGAGGCCGGGCCCTGGGGCGATGCCGCCCCGGCTCCGGCGGCGGCTCCGCCGGTTCCCGCGGTCGCTACAGCAGCTGCCGCCTTGCGGGTGGCGTTCTCGGCGTGCTGCTTGGCGAGCTGAGCTCCCGCCCCGCCGGAACGGTGCAGCGTCTCACCGTCCGCCGACTCCGCCGCCCAGTGCACGAACTTGAACGTCGCGTACGGGCACAACATCACCAGCAGCATGATGACGATGCCGGCCATGACGTCGGCGAGCGCGGCGATCCCGCCTTCGGCATCGGTCTTGCCCATGGCGGAGATACCGAGGAGGAAGATCACCGTCATCAGCAGCTTGGAGACGATCAGTGTGGCCGTCGCCTCGATCCAGCCGCGCCGCCAGCGTCGGGCGGCTTCCCATCCGCCGCCCGCGCCAGCGAAGACGGCCAGCGTCACCAGGACGAGGATGCCGACCTTACGGACCATCATCACGCACCAGTAGAGGGTCGCTCCGACGGAGGCGCCGAGGGCCGCGAGGGAGGCCACCAGCCAGCCGAGCGGGGATATCGCGGCGATCTGCGAGACCTTCACCATGCGCCGGACGGCGTCCTCGATCGAGGTCCCGGCCACTGCGAACAAACCGTCCGACACGGCGTCGACGACCTCGACCGCCACGGTGGTCAGGGCGATGGCCGCGAAGCTGAAGATCACACCGCCGGCCGTGCCGGTGAACGCCTGCGCCAGGGCCTGCCCGTCGCGTTTCGTCGCGGCCCGGATGAGCTGGGCGCAGAAGGTGGCGACCAGGACCGTCAGCCCGATCGGCAGCAGCAGCTCGTAGTTGTCGCGGAACCACCCGGCCCGCAGGTCGATGTCGGTGGTGGTGTTGACGGCCGTCGCTGCCAGGTCGGCCGCGGTGGCGGCGAGCTCGCCGCAGGACTTGGCGATCCAGCTGCCGATGCCCTCGGTGATCGCCTTGCCCGGGTCGGCGACGAAGTCAATCGCGTCGGCCGCGTTGCACAGTTTGCCCGCGACGGGAAGAGCGCAGAAGTCCACGGTGGACTCCTCCTATCTGTTCAGCGGGTTCAGGGGGCGGTGGTCGGCGCGATGGCGACGAGAGCGCAGTCGGCGCTGGGGCGGCACTGGACGGCGAGGGTGACCGAGCGGTCCTCCGCGCCGCCCCCGCCGTCCTTCCACGCGATGGACTGCTTGCCGGTGACGGTGACGGCGTAGATATATGCCTCGGTCAGGGCGGCGGGATCCTCGGCCAGGACCTGCTTGAACACCGAGGGGAAACGCGCCTGGGTGACCGTCGCGGTGGCGTACTGGGCCTGGTCACGCATCCGTGACCACAGCAGCGGATCGGGCACCTGCGATCGGATCGAGGTCCAGTCGGTGTACTTCGTCTCCGTCGTCATCCAGGCGTGCATGCCCGCGAGCTGCTGGTCGCGGGTGGTGCTGCGGGTGTCGTAGGACCAGAGCATCACCGCCGCGGCACGCCCGTAGGCGAGAGGATCGGACAGCCGAGGCGGCGGCGACACCGACCCCGTCGCCTTTCCCGCAGCGGGTGCCTGCATGCCGGGCTGGGCCGCCGGGGCGGCTGCGGTGGCGGGCGGCCTCCCCGATGGAGCGGCGGCGGGGCCGGAGCTGCGTGTGGTGACGTAGGCGGCAATACCGGCGCCCGTCAGCAGCACCGCCAGGACGGCGGTCAGGAAGACGATGCGGCGGCCGGTGGACCAGTGCGCGGTGGAGGCGCGGGGGCGGGAGCGCTTGCCCATCAGCGGACCTGCGTGCCGAGCGTGGAGAAGAAGGCGACGATTCCGTTGGCGGCGCCGAGGCCGAGTGCGGCGCCTGCGCTCACGACGGCGCCCTTCTTCCCGTTGGCCTCGGCCTGGTGACCGCCGCTGTGGTGGCCCCAGGCCCACACGCCGAGGGACACGGCGAGCGCGCCGACGACGGCGATGATGCCGAAGAGGTTGATGCTGTTGACCACGTTGCGGAGCACGTCCAGGCCCGGCAGGCCGCCGACCTTCGGGGAGACACCGGGGTCGTAGGCCAGGTACTGGACGCGGTCCGCGAGATGGATGAGGGCAGACAAGGGGGTGATGGTCGAACTCCATGTGTACGCAGGCCAGATGACCCAGAAGGGATGGGGCGAGGGGGAAGTCGCGCGGCGGCCGGGGAAGCGGGCGTGGAGCGCTAGGCGTTGAGGGCGGGGATACGGCGGACGGCGAGGATCTGCCAGTCGGTGACCTTCTCGATCCGCACCGGACGCCCCGTACGAGGGGCGTTGATCACGAGACCTTCCCCCATGTACATGCCGACGTGCTCGGGGACGGCCGCGGTCCCGCGGGCGAAGAGCAGATCACCGGGGCGCAGCGCGGACGCCGGGACCGCAGCACCCTCCTTGACCTGGGTGTACGTGGTCCGGGTGAGGGTGACGCTGGCCTTGGCGTACGCCTGCTGCATCAGGGAACTGCAGTCGCAGCGGCCCATCGGATCCAGCCCGTGGGCGTCCTTGCAGCTGCCGCCCCACTGGTAGAGGGTGCCGAGCTGGTGCATCGCCCAGGTGATCGCGGTGCGGGCCTTCGGTGAGGCGTCGGCCGGGATCTTGTATCCGGCCGGGACGGTGCCCTCGGGGATCTCGCCCCAGGAGACTCCGTCCTCTGCTGGCCGGCAGCCGCCGTCGGAAGTACCGGCTCCGGTGCCGCCGGTCCCGCCGCCGTTGTCGGGGAGGGTCTGGACGATCGCCTGCTGCAGGGCGCGGGCGAGCGGCTCCCACTGCGCGTACGCGTCGGGGAACCCGGAGCGCTGCACGGCTTGGGCGGCCTGGGTGAGCGTCATCTGCCGCCAGCCCGCGACCGTGAGGAGACCCTTGTAGAAGCGGGTGGAGGCGTGGACGGGGTTGAGGATCTCCTCCGCAGTGCCCCAGCCCTGACTGGGGCGCTGCTGGAACAGGCCCAGCGAATCGCGGTCCCCGTAGCGCAGGTTGCGCAGGCGGGACTCCTGGATCGCGGTCGCGACGGCGATGACCTGGCCGCGTTCGGGGACCTTCATCGCGATCCCGGTGGCGACGATCGTCCTGGCATGCGGGATCTGCTCGGCGGGCAGCTCCAGGCCCTCGATACGGATTTCCGGGACGCTGCCGCTGCCGCCGAGGATGCCGGCGACCTGTCCGGCGACCGCATCAGCGTCGACCGCGCCGCCGACGGCGCACTGCGAGGCACGGTACGCCGAACTGCTGGCGGCAGCCGCCGTGACGGCGGCGCCGGCAAGCAGGAGAGGGGAGAGGCACACAAGGGCGACGGCGGCGGCTATGCCGTTCAATCCGGTGTGCCTCCCCAGGAAACGGCGGCGCTGCGCGGTGTTCGAGGCAGGGCAGGACAGAGCTGTGTCACGAGAAGTCCTTGAGGTGTGAAGTCCGGCCGCGCTGGTACGAGGTGAGAAGGGCGCGAGGGCCGGGGTGAGGTGATCGGAAAGCCTGGGAGGCGGAGCCGGAGGGCGAGTTGCCTCTCGCCGGTCCGGGCGCCGTCCGGTATCGGGCGGCTGAGTCAGGACAAGGCTGTGCCTCCATGACGGCAAGGGGGGAGGGAAGAGCGCCAGGCGGCTCGGGCCGGGCGGTGGTCAGACTGTAGGTCCCGATTCCCGGTTGACCTAATTTCCCGTCTCGCGGGGGCCAACCGGGAATCGTGGCCTACAGTGTGGCTTCCCCCGCTCGCCTGCCGCGCCCATTCGGCATGCCGGATTTTCCCTCCCGCATACGCCGCGGCGCCGATATTTCCACGAGCCGGGATTTCCTCTCTTCATTTCCGTGACCCGAATCGGGGTACCTCTTTGCCTTTTTCCCTCCACCACGGCGACGCGCTCGGCGTGCTGGCCGGCCTTCCGGACGACTGTGTGGACGCGGTCGTCACCGACCCGCCGTACAACTCCGGCGGGCGGACCGCGAAGGAACGCACATCCCGTACCGCCCGTCAGAAGTACACCTCCGCCGACGCTGGCCATGAGCTGGCGGACTTCCCCGGCGAGAACATGGACCAGCGCTCCTACGGCTTCTGGCTCACCCAGGTCATGACCGAGGCGCACCGGCTGACGAAGCCGGGCGGCACGGCGCTGCTGTTCACCGACTGGCGGCAGCTGCCGATCACCACCGACGCGATCCAGGCGGCCGGCTGGCTGTGGCGCGGCGTCCTGGCCTGGCACAAGCCGCAGGCCCGCCCGCAGAAGGGCCGGTTCACGCAGAACTGCGAGTTCATCGTGTGGGCGTCGAACGGGGCGATCGACGGCTCCCGCAACCCGGTCTACCTCCCCGGGCTCTACTCGGCCTCGCAGCCCTCGGGCAAGAACCGGCAGCACATCACGCAGAAGCCGGTCGAGGTGATGCGCGAGCTGGTGAAGATCTGCCCGCCGAACGGCACTGTCCTGGACTTCACCTGCGGCTCCGGGTCCACGGGCGTCGCCGCTCTCCTGGAGGGCCGCAGCTTCATCGGCGTCGAGAAGACCCGCCACTACGCCGAGATCGCCTCCGGCCGCCTGACCGAAACGATCCACCAGACCCTCGGCCAGGACGATCTCACCCTGACCGCCTGACACCCGGCAAGCTCGATACCTGCCCCATCGCTCGTTCTTGAATTTCCGGCCGCCGTGGTGTGCCGGAGGAGGAGATTTCCTTGGTACCTGACCCGCTGGAGGAATTCGGTGTCCCCGGGGAATTCGACCCGGTGCGCCTTCCGGACGGTGGCCTGGACAGTATCCAGGCCACCGTCCGGAAACTGCTCGACCGTTCCGCCGAGCAGGCCCGTCAACTCGATCACCTCGCCGCCGCACCGGGACCGGCGTCGCTGTCCGGATTCGGGCTGCCGCCAATGTCCATGCCCGCTGCGGCGATGATGCCGACGGACCCCCGGCCGGTCCTGGAACTGGACGGCGAGGAGTACGAGAGCGAGCTCGACCTGCTCACCGACTGGGTGGAGGACTTCCTCATGCCCACCTACGGCGCGGAAGTCACCACAGCCGCGCCGTGGTGCGACGAGTGGCAGGAACACTTCGACGTGGTCGGCTGGCTGCACGCCCTGTGGATGGCGTACCTGCAGCACAAGGACCCCGAAGCGGGGCCGGCCGGGCTGTTCGTGTGGCACCGCGACTTCCTCACCCACGCCATGGCGGCCGTCCGTGCTCCCGGCGGTCCGCTGTCGGCCTGCCAGACCGACCCGGAGCGTCCCTCGCACCGCCTCCTTCGCGGTCCCGGCCGCTCCGTACGCGCCGCGGCCCGCGCCGCCGAGGCGGGGCAGGCGGCAGGATGACCGCCGAGGGTCGGCCCGTGTTCGGCCTCACCTTCGACCCGCGCGCCCTGACCGACCTGCTCCAGGCCCCCGGCGACATCCGGGACCTGTCCCTCGCCCTCCTGCAGGACGTCGTCAACGCCGACCGCCAGGGCAGCAAGCTCACCGCCGAACTGTCCGGTCTGCGCAAGCTCTACATCGACCACCGGGCCGCCTGGCGGATGGTCTACGCCCTCCGGCCCGCCCCGGCGGCCTCCGCCCATCCGACGGAGGTGCACGTCGTGGCCGTCCGTCCCCGGGCCAACCACGACGTGTACGACACCGCGGCCCAGCGCCTGGGCATCGCCCGCCGCCCGATCGGCGCCCGCGCCCACGCTGCGCGCACCCGGTCCACCCAGCTCGACACCTACCGCACCGTCCCGAAGCCCGGCCCGCCGCCCGGTCTTCCTCGTCCCGCCCAGCCCGCCGTCCTCACCACGAAAGCCGTACGTTGACCGCCTTCCCGAACTTCCTCGACCACTTCGCCGAGAACCTCCTTGAACTCCCCGCCCAGACGGAGAACCCCCACCACCGTGCTGTGCTGGAGACCTACTTCGAGGTCCAGCACCTGGAGCGCCGTCTGCTGGACGCCGTGATCGCTCCGCACCCGGACAACGGCCCGGACACCGACCACACCTGCACCGAGATCCTCATCGACCGCCTTGCCGTCGGGCAGGAACTCGCCGCCCTGCTGGCCGCCGACTGCGGCCAGAGCCCGGGAGACGACACGTCCCGCGCGGAGACCTGCTCCCCGCCCTGTTGCGCGGACCCGGAGACGGACGATGAGGAGGCCGCAGGGTGGCATGGCTGCCGGCGGAAGTGAGCGAGGCCGGCTGAATCCCGGCGTGCCCCGGTCCACGACGCCTCCTGTCCGCAAGGCCCTGACCTCCTTCGACCACCGCGTCGAACTCGCCGTCGGCCGCACCGTCGACCGGCTCTGGCGTGACCACGACCGCGGCCTCCTCGGCGAGAAGACCGCGTGCCTTGCCGCCGCCCACCGCTCGCTGCGCGACGCTGAACGGTCCGTGACCTATTACCGCGTTCTCCTCCAGCGCCTTGCGAGCGGCGACTACCCGATGGAGCCCGTGCTCTTCCCGCGTATCGACCGTACGGTCGAGCAGCTCAAGGAGGCCGTTCGGGTCCGGGGGGCCCGCGAGACGGACCTGGCTGGCATCCTCGAGCTCGTCGAGGCGAGCACGTCTCGGATCCCGGACGCCCATGCCGATCTGAAGGCCCGGGACATCGCCATGCTCCTGGCGATGAGCCAGGGAGCCAGGCTCCACGAACACCTGCTGACGCAGCGGCTCTCCGTCGTGACCGCCTCCGGCACCAGGGTCGGCCAGCAGGACTTCGTACGGCTGGAGACGGCCGGGCTCGTCCAGCGCGACACCACCCGCCCGCTGCACGCCGGGCAGCCGGTCACCCTCACCGACGCCGGCCGCGCCGCGCTCACCGCCCGCCCCTCCAGCGCCCCGTCCGGCAGCCCAGCACCCCGTCCCGGCGCCTGGCCGGACACCACTACCACCCGTACCCGCTGACCTCCGAGCCCCAGGAACCCTTTGTCTGACTTCTTCCATGAGCCTGCCTTCCGGCTCGACGGCTACCGGCCCGCCAGCGCGCTGGTCATGGAGATGTTCCACGACCGCATCGCCGCCCACGAGACCGAGATGAGCGTCCTGGCCCAGCACCACACGTCCGACGGCCGGCAGAGCTTCTTCATCCTGAACGACACGTCCGTCATCTACGGAGTGCCAGGCGAAGAGCTGCTCGTTGCCCTGCACATCACCCGCGACGCCGCCTCCCAGACCTTCACCTTCGACAGCGAACAGCTTCCGCTGTACGCGCTCGCGCAGTCCTGGCTCCTCCAGCACCACTGCCCCGCATCCGCTGTCAGCCTGCCCAGGGACACCGGGACCGCCCCCGCCGACGAGATGACCGTCGCGCTGGAGGAGCGCTTCCGCGACCACGGCAACCAGTATTCGATCCTGTCGAGTTACTCGGGCGAGGGCTATCCGACGCAGGAGACCGTGGTCCTGCTGGAAGCCTCGGACCGCACGGTCCCGCAGCCCTTCCGGATCCTGCTGGAGAGCACCGACCTGCGCACCTTCACCCACCAGCTGCGTGAGGGGGTCTTCGACACCGAGGAAGCTGCCCTCGCGTGGATGGACGACCGCAGCACACCGCTGCCGACGGCCACGGCCACGGCCATAGCCACGGTCGCGATGCCCCATCTGCCTCCTGCGAAGCCCGCCGGTCCGACGGCACGTCCGGGGCGGAGGCGGTGACCGGCGGGGCGGCGAAAGGTACCAGCAAATCGCCGGTTAGGTGAACCGGGGATTCCTCGGATCCTAGAGATTACCCACCCGGAGCGATCCGTTCCGGTTTCTTCCCTGCCGGCTTCACGGAGAGGAGCCCGCCCGTGTCCGATGAACCTGACGACGTCCTGCGCGCCGTTGCCCGCCAGATCGAGGAACGCTTCGGTGTCCCCCTGGGCGAACTGCGCGAGAGCGTGGCCGGCGCCCGTGGCGCCTCGTTCCTGCCCACCGCCGTCGTCCGCTGGTACGAGGACCTCGAAGAAGCCCAGCACCTGCTCACCGCAGCCGAGGACGAGCTGGTCGACGTTCTGCAGTCCGCCCCGGCCGGTGAACTGGACGAACAGGTCATGACACTCGCTCGGCGAGTCGACACCGCCCTGACCATCCGCGACGGCCGGGCGCTCACGGTGCGCCACCTCCTGGTGGACTACCCCCTGCCCGAGCCCCCGGCCACCCGCCGCACGGGGCCGGTCCTGACGGCCACCCCCGTCCTGCAGGCCGCGCCCGTACCCGTACCCACAAGGACCCGCCGATGAGCACCCCCATCAGTCCCAGCAGCCTGGACGAGCGCTTCGCCGAGGTCTTCGGAGCCCCGCTCGACCAGCTGCTTGCCGCCCCCGACGCTGACCCGCGCCTGCGCAGTGCCCTGGAGCTGCGCGCGTTCCTTGCCACGACCGAACGGCAGGTGGCCTGGGTCCGCGACCGCGTCCACGACCGCAGCGCCCCCGACCGCCCCATGGACGAACTGCCGGAGGACGAGCTGGAGATCGACGCAATGTGGATGGAGGCCGCGCTGCAGGCCCGACGCGGCTACCTCACCGCCCTCGACAAGGTCCTGCGCTCCGATCCCCAGCCTCCGGTCACGTTCACCCAGCCCGTGATCAGCGCACGGGCCGTACCTGCGGGCGAGACACCGGCACGCCCCGCGAGAGGGCGCTGATTGCCCCACCCCGTATCCGGACCGCTCGCCGAGCGGATCGAGACCCTCTACGGTCGGCTCCGGGCCGACCTCGACGCCCATGCCGCCACCACCGACCGGTCGACCATGCTGGGCGCCCTCCTCGACGGCCTCGCCACCATCGAACAGGCTGAGCGGAACATCGAGTTCCAGCGCGAGCGGCTTCTTCAGCTCGCCGCCCCAGGCCGGGACATCGACCCTGCCGCAGCCGGTCATCTCCTCGACTGCAGCCGCCGGATCGCCGAATCGGCCGCCACCCGCGACACCCAGGCCCGCTTCGCCACCGCCGTCATCCAGAGCCTTCACCGCGCCCCGGCACCTGCCGTCACGCCTGTCGCCCAGACTCCGGCGCCGACCGCGGCCACCGTACGCACCCGCTGAACACCCCCACCCACACCTCAGGAGCACCGTCATGCCCGCATCCGGCCTGCCCGACCCCGCACCCCGTGACCTCGACCTGGTGGTCCGGGCCCTGGAGGCGATATCGCCGAGGTGGAACGCCTGGATCCTGATGAGCCTGACCACCCCCGCCCGCTACGCGGACCTCAAGGCCCGGATGCCGTGGATGGCTGACGGCCAGCTCCACCCGAAGGTCCGTGACCTGCATGCCGCCGGCCTGGTCCGGCGTACCGAGCACGGCCGCCGCCACGTGGTCTACGCGCTCACCGGCCAGGGCGCGCGGCTGCTGCCCGTACTCGACGCCTTCGCCCAGTGGGGGAGCAAGCACCTGGAGCGGCCCACCGTGGAGGACCCCGTCACCAAGGAGCAGACGACCCGTCCGGCGGCCAAGGCCGAGGAGATCGAGGACGCCCTCGCCCTGATCTCCGCCCGCAACGCCACCGCGGTCCTGTGGGCGCTGCGGGACCGCGGCGCCTCCACCGGCGCCGCGCTCGCCTCTTCCGCTCTGTCCGACATTCACCCCACGGCCGTCTACCGCCCGCTCAACCACCTGGCGAACAAGGGCCTGGTGAGCCGGGACGACGAAGGGAAGTTCACGCTCACCGCCGCTGGTCGCTCCCTGGCCCCGGCCTACCAGGCACTCACCGCCTGGGCCACAGGCCGCCCCACGCACAGGACCGCTCCGGCACGACCGGTCCCGGCGACCACGCAGGGCGTTTCACGTGCCAGGAGCACGGGCGCCGTGCTGGTGACGTCCCCGACCACGTGGAGGTCCGGTGACCTGTTCTCCCACACGCCCGTCGCCCGGCCGGTCCCGGCGGCAGCCCCGCCGGGAGGCATCCGCCGGTGAACGAGACCACCGGACCGCAACCGGTGGAGGCGCTCGGCACGCAGACCGCACGGGACGCGCTGTCCGCCCGCGGCCTCGCCCTCGGCACCCACCCGCCCGGCACCGCGCTCGCCACGCTCGTCGACTTGATCCGCGAAACCTCCGCGAACATGGACGAGGTGCAGCAAAGGCTCCTGCAGCGGGCAGACAGCTCCAGTCCGTGACGCTGGGCCGTGACCGGTACCTGCACAGCTCCAACGACGCACTGCTGCAGGCCCTCGGCACCGAGATCGACACACTTGTCGCCCGCCGAGGCGACGGTATTCAGCTCCTGCGGCTGCTCACCACCAGCTACGCCGATCTCAGCGGCGAACCCACACCGCCCCGGTCCCCGGGGCCGTCCCGCCCGCCCGTGCCCCGTCGCGGCGGCCGGTAGCCCGCCCCTTCCCGTCGCCCGTGGCGGTTGGCCGTTCCCGATTCTCCGACGAGAGCACATGACCGACTTCGTGATCGCCGGACCCCGGCACGCCCTGCCGCCGCAGCTGTCCCTGCTGCGGCGGATCTACCTTCCCCGCACGGCCGACGGCGCCGCGTACGCGATGTCCACCTACGGCATTCCGCTGATCGTGCTGGCCACCACCCAGTCCGCCACCCTCACCGGCATCGCCTTCGCCCTGGAGTGGGTGCCCCGCCTGGCCGCGTTCTCGCTCGCAGGACAGATCGTGGACCGGCAGGGCACCAAACGGGTCTTCCGTATCGCCTCGGTCCTGCGCGCCCTGCTGGTGGTGGCCGCCGCGTTCGTCCTGCCGACACAGGCCGGCGGCGCGGGGGCGACCATCACGGTGATGGCGCTCGCCGCGGTCACCGGAGTCGTCAGCGAGTTCTCCTACATCGCCGCCGAGACCGCAGGCGCGACGGTGAGCAAGGATGCCGGAGACCACGCCCACCGGGTGCAGTCCGTCCTCTTGGGCATCGACCAGACCGCCACCCTCGCCGGACCCGCACTCGCCGGATTCCTCCTGCACTGGGCCGGTGTCACCGCGACCCTGCTGACGATGGCCGCCTGCTCCCTGCTCGGCGCTCTCCTCGCACCCTGGCACCGCGAGTCACGCCTCGTCCCGCCCGCGGCCTCGGCGCTCGCCGGGATCCGCACCGGCTGGAAGACCCTCTTCGCCATCCCGGCGCTCGCCTGGCTCGTCACCGGCCTGACCGTCTCCAACCTGGCGACCGGCGTCCTGCAGGCCGCTGCCCCGGTCATCGTGGTGCAGACCCTGGGTCAGTCCAGCGCCGCCGTCGGCGTGATCTGGTCTGCCGCAGCCGCCACGTCCCTGCTCGCAGTGGCCCTGTGCCGCGTCGCGATCGACCGCTTCGGCCTGTGGCCCGCGGGCGCGGCCAGCGCCGCCGTCGCCGCCCTGGCCGGGCTCGCCGTCTCCCAGGCTGGCCACTACAGCACCTTCCTCGTCCTGACCGCTGTTCTCATGGCCGCCGAAGGCGGCATGACCGTCGTCCTGCGCACCCTGCGCTCCCGTCTCATCCCCGAGTCCGTCTTCGGCGCCACCCTCGCCGTCACGATCCTCGTGATGCTCCTGCCCTTCCCTCTCGCGGGTCTCGTCGTCGCCCTCACCCCCGCCACCGCCCTCGGCCACGTGCTGACCGTCTGCGCCGCCCTCCAGGCCGCCGGTCTCACCTGCGCGTTCTGGCGGCTGCGCCGCGAGCCCGCCATGCACACCCGAACCACCAGCCCCACCACCCCGCCCGGAGCAGCCCCATCACCATGACCACCGCGCCCCCGTCGAAGTTCAGCGCCGACCAAGCCCTGTGTGCCGCCTCCCTCGTCTGCGGCCTCACCGGCCGCCTCAACGCCCTGACCACCGCCGAGGCGAACCGGATCGCTGGCCACCTGCTCGCCCCCGGCGGCCTCGCCACCGACATGCACCGTCTCCTCGACGCCGCCACCCGCCGCCACCCGACCACCCGTGAAGACAAGGACCTCCCCGTGACCGCCGCCCCGACCTCCCTGCCGCAGACCACCGGCCGCCCCACGGTCCTCATCGTCGCCCCCGGCGACGAGGTGTACCGCGGCTACTGCCTCAAGCAGGTCGCCGCCGCCTACGACGTCGCCGTCATCACCCCGAAGCTACTCACCTGGGAAGCTGGCCATGTTGTCGACCACGAAGTCGCCGACCCCTACCAGGCCGGCCAGCTCCACGCGGCAGGGGAGGCGATCACCGCCCGGCGCACCATCGCGGGCGTCTTCACCTGGGACGAGAACCTCCTCGTCCACACCGCCCAGCTCGCCGAACACCTCGGCCTGCGTACGAACTCCACGGCCGTGACGGAGAACTGCCGCGACAAGCACGCCACCCGCCAGCTCCTGGCCGCCCACCAGGTCCCCTCGGCGCGCTCAGGCCGCGTCGGCAGCCTGCTGGAGGCCACGATCCTGGCCGAGAGCATCGGATACCCGGTCGTCCTCAAGCCCGCGGGCCAGGCCGGAAGCATCGGTGTCATCCGCGTCGACAACAGCGAAGACCTCGCCCGTGGCTTTGACTTCACTGCCGCAGGCGCCGCGATGGCCGGAGGCCAGAACACCGGCATCCTGGTCGAGGAGTACCTCGACGGCCCGGAGATCAGCGTCGAGTGCGTCACCCAGAACGGACACACCCACGCGGTCGCCGTCACCCGCAAGAAGCTCGGCTTCGAGCCGTACTTCGAGGAGACCGGCCACACCGTCGACGCCTGCGACCCGCTGCTCGACGAGGTCGCCCCAATCGCCGCCGCCGCGATCCGCGCACTGGGGATCGACCACGGCATCCAGCACGTCGAGATGCGCCTCACCGCGTCCGGGCCGAGGATCATCGAGGTCAACGGAAGGATCGGCGGCGACCTCATCGGCCATCTCGTCCGCCTCGCCACCGGCCTCGACCTGCCCCGCATCGCCGCCGACCTCGCCTGCGGCACCGCCCCTCGCCTGAAGTACACCCGGCTGCGCGCCGCCGGCGTCACCCTGCTCTACCCGGAGACCTCTGGCACCCTCACCCACCGCTCCGTCGACCAGGACTTCGCCGACCGCACCCGATGGCTCGACCTCCTCCAGTGGACCGCCACCGTTGGCAAGCAGATCACCCTGCCCCCGGAGGGCGACCTTGACGTCGCCCGCGCCGGCCTCTACGTCGTCACCGGATACGACACCGACAAGGTCGAAGAGCGCCTCGCCACGACCGCACGGCACATCACCCTCACCGTCCAGCCCGCCACGCGCACGCACGACGCCGCGTGACGTACACCCCGGAAGGTGACGTCTACGTCTTTCCGCGCTACCTCGCAGGATCCGACTGGTGCGGCGACGCCGCCTTCGTCCCGGTGTCCCACTGGCCGACCGTCCACCTGGAGAAAGGGCCCTGCCAGATGCTGGTCACCTCACCCGACCAGCGCCCCGAACTCGCCTCCATGGCGCAACTCACCCCGCTCACCCCACCGACGCCGCCCGCCCCGACGCCGCTCGACATCCAGCGCGCCCAGCGCCGGCCCCCGGCGATCACCACACGCAGCGTCCCGCGCTGGAGCACCACCACCCGGCCACCGGCGACCGCCACAGCTGCCGCCACCCGCGCGGGGCGCCGCTGAACCAAGGAGCCTCATGCCCCCGCACACTGTTCACGGCCCGTGGGCCGACCGCCGGCACCAGACGCTCTGGGCGACCGACACCGCCACGCTCACCCGTCTCCACGAAGCGACCCAGGCTGTGCTCGACCTCGCCGAAAGCGGCACCTACGCCGACCGACCTGTCACGGCCTCACTCTTCAACGCACGCTTCTACGTGATGGACATCCTCGGACTGTGCCTGGACCAGGGGATGCTCGCCGAAGCCGCGGCCGTCACCCAGCTCACCGGCCGCCGACTCGGCCCCGAGACCGCCATCGCCCTCGAGCGCATCGCCACGATGCCGATGGACAGGCAGCGCGCCGTGATCCAGGCGGCCTCCCGCCGCCACGCCGCCACAACACCTTCCCCGCGTACGAGCCCAGCTCCCGCCCACCCCGCCCCAACCCCGGGCCAGACGGCAGGCCACACCTACTGACTGTCCCTCTCTGTGGCAGTCCCACCACTCCCACCAAGGAGAACTCCTTCTTCATGCGTGCCACCTGCCGTACCGCAGCCATCGCCGCGACCACCCTGGCGACCAGCTCCCTGATCTGGGCCCCGACCGCCCTCGCCAGCGCACCTGAGATCCCCCCTGGCGCCGTCGAGATCACCAAGAAGGACCCCGACGGCGCCCTCCTCGCCGGCGCCGCCTTCTCCCTCCTCGACACCCTCAACGGCACCAAGGCCCTGACCGGCAAGACCAACGCCGACGGCATCCTGCGCTTCGACAACGTCCACCCCGGCACCTACCGCCTCAAGGAGACCGACACCGGCAGCCCCCTCCACGACCTGGCCCCCGACCAGGACGTCATCGTCACCCCCGAGCACACCGCGAAGCTCACCATCATCGACACCTTCAAGCCCGCCGAACTGCTGGTGAAGAAGACCGACAAGAAGACCGGCATCCCCCTGGCCGGCGCCGTCATCAACATCACCCCCTCCACCGGCACCGGCAAGACCATCACCCTGACCACCGGCAAGGACGGCACCGCCACCACCAAGCTCCCCGTCTCCTCCCGCACCGGCACCGCCTACACCGGCACCGAGACCAAGGCCCCCACCGGCTACGAACTCGACACCACCCCGGCCAAGATCACCGCCAAGCCCGCCGCGAAGACCACCGCCACCTTCACCAACACCAAGAAGGACAAGCCCACCACCCCGCCGACCACCCCGCCGACGATGCCGCCGACCACCCTGCCGACGATCCCGCCCACCACCCCTCCGACGATGCCTCCGGTCACCCCGACGCCTCCGACGACCCCGCCGGTCCCCCCGACACCGACCCGATCCGCCTCCACCGCACCGGTACCCTCGATGGACACGCCGAGCACCCCGCCCTCCGAGGGCTCCCTCGCTCAGACCGGGGCCGACTCCAACACCTGGCTCCTCGCCGCCGGCGGCGTCCTGACCGCAGCCGGAGGCGGTGCCGTCCTTGTAGCACGGAGGAAGAAGTCGGAAGACGAGGAGGAGAGCCAGACCACCAGCTAACCGGCAAGGGCGGCTCGGACTGATCAGCGTCGAACGGCCCTCGGACAGCACGCTGGCCGGCCCTTTCCTTCCCTCGGGACAGACCGGTGCTGACGTACTGCTGTTGCCTGATCTGAGCCCGCCCCAGCCCAAAGGCCCCGGGAACCACATGGTTCCCGGGGCCTTCGACATGTCGGGCGGAGACTCCACAGCGGCCAGTGCCTGCGACAGGCACACCGGCCTGCCGCGGTTCGCCGGAGGCAGACAGGAAGGATCACGGAAGGACTGGTGGAACGGGGCAAGGGATGTCAACGTGGACCCCTTCCCGAAATGCACCAGGTCAGAGAGGTGAATACCTGTGACCGTCGATGCTGCGAGGCTGGGCTTCGCCACCACTGTCGCCGCACTGCGGCTGCGTACGTGGCTGCTCGGTCCGGGTCAGCCGATGGACGTCGTCGACCTGTTCACCGACACCGACTTCAAGGTCGTCGTCGACGACCGGGCCGATGTCCACATCAACTCCCGGGACGGCCGCCTGTACGTCGGCTGGTTCCCCGACGGCCGGCCCGGCACCGACGGGGAGGGCTGGAAACTCGCTGTCACCGGTACCACGGACAAGCCCGGTTACTGCGTCTCCTTCCACAGAGAGACCCCGGCCACCGTGGTCGCTGCGGCTGTCAGCTGCGTGTTGGCCACATCCAGCCCCGCAGCCGCCGGCTGACGGGAGCCCGCCCCCTGTCCGGCCCGATCTCCCAGGAGTCCCGTTGTCCTTCGTCCTCACCGCACGTGACCTCATCGACCGGCTCTCCGCGGTTGACCCCGACACTCCCGTGCGCCTTGCCGTAAATCCGCTTTTCCCCATGGAGCACACCATCGCCGACGTCATCGCGACGACGGACGCGCTCGGCCGCACCCGCGTCTACGTGATGGAGAGCGGCGAGCAGCTCGGCCCTGTCCCCCCGGCCGTGAGCGTCGCCGCCGGCTGGCACGAGCCGACCGAAGCGCCGCGACGCCCCCGCCCGGCCGTCGCCGCGCAGTAGCACCGCACCCACCGCCTGGAGACGCCCCTGAACCCCTACCACCCCCTCTATCCCTCCCGCCCCGCCTACTGGGTACACCCCCGCCACCTGGCCGGTGACGACGACGAACTCGCCGACCGCGTGGCCGACATCCTGACGGAGACCGGCTGGTCGACCTGGACGACCGCCCGCTCCACGCTGCTGCACGTGAGCCCCCGAGGGCTCGCCGGAGCCGAGTGGGTACGCGGCTCCCACGACTTCCTCCTCGGTGATCTCCAGGTCGCCTGGTACGCCTCGGCTCGCCTGCACCTGGACAGCGCCGTAATGGAGTGGACCGCCTGCTTTACCACCGGCACACCCCCCGAGGCCATCGCCGACTTCCTCCTCGCGGTGGAAACGCGCACCGATCCGGCGGTCAACTACGACGGCCGCGAGTGTGTCCTCGACGCCCTGTGCGGGCAGGGCTGGGCCCGCGACATCGACGCTCCCGACAGCCGTGCGTGGGACCCTGGAATGTCCTCCGGCTTCTCCTGGGGGGAACTGCCGGAGATGATCCGCGACGGCGACCCCCGCCCCGGCCTGTCTGGATGGCACGCGTGGGCCGAGCCGATGATCGGCGATCCCTACCAGTGGACCGCCGCCTTCAGCGCCAGCATCCCCCACGACCTCGTCGCCGTTTTCGCCGCATCCCTCGCCTCACCCACCCCGGTTCTGCGCCGCAATCCGCCCGAGAACGCGGCCGGACGCATCTCCGTCACACCGGCGTCGTGATCGGCCACCCTGGCCTCGACCGGTGGCGAGTCCAGTAGATCTGGGTCCGGCGGCGGACGGGACCAGTGGGTGGCGGCCTGCCCTGTGTTTTGCTCCGCTCGGCCACTGCGGAGGTGGCTGCCCGTGGCCTGGCGCGCTGTGACTGCGGCTGGACGTCCAACACCTGCGCGATGCTGTTGGCCGCGAACACGAAGACGGCCCCTGGGCTCCGAATGCGGAGACCAGGGGCCGTCTTCATGTGGGCGGGGTCAGCCCTGTGCCTTGTCGACCGCGCGGGACAGGTGGGTGTCGACCAGCGAGGGGGAGCCGGAGAGGACGACGAGGACGGAACCGGTACGGACCGCGGTCTGCTTCATCACGGTGTCCCGCCCGCCTGCGGTGAAGGTGAGTATCTGGCTCCACGCCTCGTCGCCCAGGGCGGGCGCCGGGAGCTTCTGCGTGGCGACGGCGATCGGGGTGTCGCCCACCACGACCTGGTAGAGCGGGCAGCCGGTCATGGCCTCGAAGACGCTCGACGTGTTCGGGCCGAGCTTGTCGACGGAATCGCTGTAGAGCTCCTCGCCCACCTCGGAGCCGGTGCCGCGGGTGTAGGAGAAGGTGGCCTTCGCGCTGTTGGGGAAGTCCAGGCTTCCGCCGGCGGCGCCGTCACCGCCGAGCTTCTCCAGGGCCGGGCAGCCGATCACGGTTACGTCGTCACGGTCCCCGCTGTCGGTCTTCGTCTGACGGGTGTATCCCTGGCCGAGGTCGGACTCGTCCAGCAGGCGCGTGGACAAGGACGCCGAGGTGAGCGCGGTGCGGGCGGGCTTCGCAGCCGGGGCCGTCTTCCCGGAGGCGGGGACGGAGGCAGAGGGAGCGGGGGCGGAGCCGTCCTTGGCGCAGCCGGAAGCGGCGAGGACGGCCAGGACGGCGAGGGACAGGGCGGCGGAGGCGCGACGGTGCACGGGGATCCTTCTGTGGTCGGGCGGACTGACGGCGCCGGGTCCGAAACGGGTCTCCTCCGGCGGTCTCGGTGGAATCGTGCGTGGGGCTGGGTCAGTGGCCGAGGTCCCGCAGGCCGTCGCTGTAGGAGTCGTACCGGTGGGTGACGGGGCCGCTGTGCCGGTCGTACCACGTGGTGTCGAGGCGGGGTTCGTGCTGTTCGTGGCTGGCGGGGCAGCGCAGCCACACCTCACCGCGCAGGCTGATCACGACCCACCCGCGGTAGGCCCCGCACGTCCCGCACACCCGGACGTCCGCGTCGAGAACGAGTGGATGAGGGTGCGCCATCATCAGCCCCTCCACGTCCTGGCGTACCCGGGCGGGAGAGTCGAGCGGGGGCTCGACATGAGTGGCGCTCACTTCCTCCGCCCACTTCCACGTCCCTCGCTGCTGACGGGCCACTCGCCTGCGTCCGAACACGTCTCCCCCTCTTGCGGCACTTCCTGCGGGAGGGGATCGTGCCGCGAGCGGCCGGGCGGCTTCAACTCCGGGATATGCCAATGCCATGTCGCCGGATGCCGGGCGACGCGGACGCATCCAGGTCGCGGGGCCTTGTCCGCCTGTCCCGGGAGGGGCTGGTCGTCCCACTGGCGGGAGAGGCCACAAAGCCACAGTTCGCGCTGATCGCAGTGGGGTGGGCGATGCCGGCACGCCGCGCCAGCTCGCGGACCCCGATACCGTCATCGACCATGGCGGTTCTGAGGGAGAGGGCCACGGCCCGGACCAGGTACCCGGGTACATCGAGGTGTACGGACCGCGTGACCAGTTCGGCTACGTGGCAGGATCGCCGCAGGCCAGGATGGGTCGTCCAGGGCGGTCGGACGACCGCGCCAGACACCACAGCGAGAGGAGCGCCCGGTGGAGAAGTTCGTGCCGCGATTCCAGGGCCGGGAGTGGCGAGACGGAATGGGCGTCCTGCACGTCTACGTCCTGCCCTGCCCGGACGCCGACGACGCTCTGCTGTCGCTCGCGCGGGCCTGCGTGCCGCTGATGGAGAACCATCCGATCGACCCCCAGCTCTCGGGCGAGGGCGACGACGCCGGCCTGCTGCATCTGACGGTGGAGATGCTGGCCGACATGCCGTCCGCCGAGTACGACCAGGCCGCACGGCACGTGTTGGTCCGGGCTCTGGAGGAGGCGCTCGCCGACGTAGCCCCGTTCACGACCGAGGCCGGACCCCCGATCGGCAACATCGCGGGGGCCGTTCTCGACGTGTGGCCCGAGACGGAGGTCCTGGCGCTGACAGAACGAGTCCGTAGCGCGATTCGGAAGGCGCGTGGCGAGAGCGCTCTCCAGTACCCGGGAGGTCGCCCACACATCTCCCTCGGGTACGCCTACGGCACAGGCTCCTCCGACCAGCTCAACAGCCAGCTCCGGAACGAGATCACCCCGCGGCGGGCCCCGTTGCGGATCGACCGTGTTCACCTCCTCAATGTGACGTGGGCGAAGGCTGACGACATCGACGGGTGGCGCATGTCATGGGAGCCGGTGGCCGAGATCCACTTGGGAGGGGCTGGCCGATGACGGTTGTGTGGGTGCTCGGCGGCACCCTCGCAGCTCTGGTCGCGGCGTTCCTCGCCCGCGGCGTCGTCAGAGGCGCTGTCCAGACGGCGAGAGAGCAGGTCCGGTGCGACCTGATCGCCATGAGCGAGACCCGGGCGTTGACCGAGACGCTGGCCAGGAGAAGCGGCGAGGCCGCGGTCGCGTTCGCCGCACCGGCCGCCGACGGCCGCGAGTACCCGATCGGGTGGCTGTGGTGGCGAGCAGACCTTTCCGCTGACGACACGGTACGCAAGGACATGGGCTGGGCGCTGACATACCGCCGAGCACGCCGGGCTGCGGGGCTGCCTCTGACCATGAAGGCCCGCGACCCGGAGGTCACCATCACCCGGTCCGCCACGAACCGGGACACGAGCCGAGGCTGACCAGACAGTCCAACGGCCGGAGCCGCATGCACTGCTGTCCCCGACCGAACGTGCGATCAGGGGCAGGCGGGGACACTTACCGGCGCGACTGCCTGTGCCGTTCATATCGGGGCTCGCTGGTCGACGGCGCCGCGGCCGTGCCTGCGTTGAAGGCCGGGCTGTCGGTGTGGGCGGGCAGCCCGGCAGAGCGCCGGAGTCTCCAGACGAGAACATCGCTGACCGATTCGGCTGTGTCCAGCTCCCTGCGCCCCGCAGCGTCTGCGAGCAGGACCGTCGGGTCGTAGCCCGCCGCCTCGACGTCGGCGAGCGTGGCCGCCAGTGCATACCAGCCCTCCTCGGCGAGGACCTTGCCTGTGAGAAGGGGTACCCCTTCTCGCAGGACGGCGGCCTGCCGCTGCAGCAGGGGGTGGGCCAGGCGCCGACCGCGCTGGAGGAGCGCGGCGAGCGGGTGTCCGGCGGCAGCACGGTAGGCGGTCCGAAGGTGCTCGGAAGCCTGTCGGGCGGCCTCGGCCTGCTGGGCGTGGCCCTTCCTCGTATGCCAGTGCGCGGCGGCGGTGATCAGGAAGAACAGCATGTCGATCACCATGGCCGTGCTCGCACCGTCCTCACCACGCCCAAGGGCCTGCCCGCCGCGTACGAGGTCCCGGGCGGCCTGCTGCAGAGCCTGGTCGTGCCCGCGTACAGCACGGACGTGGGAGCGGGAAGCCCGCTCGAACAACCGTGCTGCTTCTCGCAGTTCGCTCCGGGTATGGGCGGCGGACGTTGCCGCGAGCGCGTCGAGGATCTCTCCGGCGGCGGCGATGTACGCGGCGGCGAGACCGTCCTCGCCGTCCTCGATGACCAGGACGGCCTGCCAGGCGGCAGCCGCCGCGCTGCGCCGCGCGGTGGCCGGCGCGGGGCGGTCCGAGCGCAGGCGCTGGAGAGTATGGCCGTCTGGGGTGGGGATGTCCGCGGACCAGCGCTCGCGGACACGGGGCAGGCTCAGGTCGGGGGCGAGGCGGGCGCCGGGGTAGTACACGGGTTCGCCGTCCTTGTTGCGGTCGTCGGGAAGCGCGACCTTGTACCCCAGGAGGTCTCCGGAAGGGGCGACGCGAGTCTGGACCAGAAGGCCGGCCGCGGCCAGGCGGTCGAAGAACTCCTGCTCGCTCTGAGCTCCGGCCACGGCGCGTCGTACGGTCTCGCGTAGTTCCTCGCGGGCGGTGCGCTCGCGGCCCTGGCGCTGGGCCTTGTGCCGTTCGGCGCTGGTGGGGCGCTGGGCGGCGGTGCCGTCGCCGGGCTTGAGCCGGCGCAGTCCGAGCTCCTGCTCCAGGAGCCGGGCCTCGGCCTGGACGCGGGTGGCGTCGCGGTTGAGGTCGGGCCGGTAGCCGTCCTCGCGGGCAAGAGTGGCGAGGATGTGGATGTGGTCGTCGGCGTGCCGGACGGCGACCCAGCGGCAGCCTGCACCCTGGTCGGGGTCGTCGATGCCCGCGGCGGCGACCATCCGCCGGGCGATGTCGCCCCACTCCGCGTCGGACAGGATCCGGTCGGTGGGGCTGTTGCGCACGGACAGGTGCCACACGTGCGGCCTCGCCCGCTGGGTATCGGTGAGGAGGGCGAGGGGCTGGTCGAGGAGCTGCTGGAGCTGCTGGAGCTGCTTGTGCGTGGCCTCGGGGTCGCGGCCGGGGTCGGGGGCGCAGTGGTCCCAGGAGGCCACGAGGTGCGGGTCGACGTGCTCTTCGGCTTTGCCCGGTCCGTACAGGTAGTAGAGCAGGCCGATGGTGCGCCGCCCGCGTTTGTGGATCTTCGGGACCATGGCTTCTAGCGGCTTTCGAGGAGCTTGTCGGTGGCGGCCTGGACGCGCTCGGTCGCCCGGCGGACGGCGTCGAGAACGGCGTCGAGCTGGACGTCCGCAGGCCGGTTGCCCGAGTTGACGGCCCGCGCGATCTGGTTGAGGTTGTTGCCGATGTGCCCGAGGTGCCGGCGGGCGGCGAAGATCTCGGAGATCAGCTCGCGTTCGCCGGCGATGGATCCGGCGGCGGATTCGGGGTCGCGGGCCGCGGCGAGTGCGGCACGGGCGAGAAAGGCGGGAAGGCTCGTACGGGCGGCAGCGGCGCTGTTGGCGAGCATCTGCTTCTCGGTGTCGTTGAGTCGGACGCTGCACACGTAGGAGCGCTTGTCGGGATCGGTCTTCGGCGAGCGCTTGCGCGAGGCGCTCTTCGTGGCACGGTGCTTGCGGCGGGGTACGGGTTTGTCCGGCGATCGGCCTTCAGGCGTCGCCCCGTCGTCCAGCGCCCCCTGGTGCTGGACCACTCCCGCCACCCCCGGGGCGGGACCGGCCAGGACACTCTTCCCCGACGGGGAAGAGTGTCCTGGCCGATAACTTGCTCCTTCGGTAACGAGGTTGTTCCCCTGCTCGCCGGTCGGGGGTTGAGGGGAGTTCTGCGTCATCGGCATGGTTCTCTGCGTTCTTGAGTCGGGAAGAATGCGGGACCGCTCCGGACGGTATCCGGAGCGGTCGGGATCAGCGGAGGTCCTGCCCGTGCGGTGCTATCCGCATTCGAGGCACCGGGCGAGGTGCCCGGACAGGTCCCGGGCCATGCGGTGCTTGACGCCCCTGGCCAGCCCCGCGCTGCCGTTCGCGGCCGAGCGTGCGGCGTGGTTGAGCAGGTAGGCCCTCTCCTGCTCGTACTTGGCCCGGATACGGGTGAACTTCACGCAGGTCTTCATCAGTTACTCCTCGCGGTAGTGAGCTGCGGGGCACGCAGGCGGGCCAGGACAGGGGTCAACCTGTCGTTTCGGATCGGGATCTTGTGCTCGCGCATGATCCTGCGGAGCTGTACGCGGGTGACCGACTCGTTCCCGTCCCGGTCCAGGACACCAGGCACATGGGGGCGGACCAGGTCGACGATCTCGTCCACGGTCAGCCGGGGACGTCGACCCCCCGGTCCCGAGGACTCTTCCTGGCCGGTCCCCGTGCCGGTGCCGGTCCCGGTGCCGGTGCCGGTCCCCGTCCCGGTGCCGGTCCCCGTGCCGGTCCCCGTCCCCGTGCCGGTCCCCGTCCCCGTGCCGGTGCCGGTCCCGGTGCCGGTCCCCGTCCCGGTGCCGGTCCCCGTGCCGGTCCCCGTCCCCGTGCCGGTGCCGGTGCCGGTCCCCGTCCCGGTGCCGGTCCCCGTGCCGGTCCCCGTCCCCGTGCCGGTCCCCGTCCCCGTGCCGGTGCCGGTGCCGGTCCCGGTGCCGGTGCCGGTCCCGGTGCCGGTGCCGGTCCCCGTCCCGGTGCCGGTGCCGGTCCCGGTGCCGGTGCCGGTCCCCGTCCCGGTGCCGGTCCCCGTGCCGGTGCCGGTGCCGGTCTCGGTCGCTGTCTCGGTCCCGGTGGCTGTCCCCTTCGGGGTGTCGGTTTCCGTCCTCGGGGTTGTCTCGTCGTGGGGGTGGGTCTGGGGGGCGACGAGTTGGTGTATCTGCCGCATGAGGACGCCGAAAGCCAAAAGTGCGGCGGTTGGGGGGACGGCGGCGACGATGTAGTCGAGCAGCGGGACCGGTCCATCGCTGCTGCCGCGGACGCCTGCCACGTTCAGCACGATGGAGCCCATCGACCCGGTGACCGTCAGGCCGATCGCCCACCAGTCAGTGACCCGTTTCAGCCCTGCCCGCAGCATGAGCAGCTCGCCGGTCACGATGAAGGCGTCCACCGTTCCGGGCCATGCCCACCGCCGGGCGCGCGCACCGCCCAGCCCGTGCTGGCCGGCGACTTCGGCCAGGTGCGCGTAGGACAGCCAGAAGGACGCGATGGTCAGAGCGACGATGACGGCGCCGGCGGCTATCAGGACGTACCGTTCGGCCGCGCCCTTGGACGGGTGACCGTGCGGGTTGTGAGGGTGGGTCATGCTGCCTTTCGGAGATTGCCGAGCAGTACAGGGGTGTGGACGTGCCGGTCCACCGGGACGATGTCCTCGTCGGTGCGCGCGGCATCCGGACTGTCCGCGTCGTAGGCGGCGGTTGCTTCCGGCTTCTCACCGCCGGGTCCGGCCTTCTGAGCGGCTGCGGCCGGGGCGGGATCGGCGTGCACGTTGTGCCGGTCGCGGTCCTCGATCGCGCGGCCTTCCTCGCTCATCACGTCGCGAGCCCACTGGGCCGTGATGCCCAGGACATGGGCCAGGCGGGTCGTGCTCCAGCCCCTGGCGCAGGCGTACCGGACGACGGCCTTGCGCTCCATGCTGCTGAGGTGGACGTCCCGCCCGTTGATCGCCGATCGGACCCGGGCGTAGTCGAGGCGGTCGTCGAGCTTGTCACGCCACTTGGCGCGCTCCTTGAGGGTCAGACCGCCCCACATGCCGTGCTCGGCCTTGTTCTCCAGGGCGAAGTTCAGGCAGTCCCGCTGCACCGGGCAGGCCGTGCACACCTGCCTGGCCTGCTGGCGGTCCCGGAAGTTGCGGGGGCCGTGGAAGAACAGCCGGTCGGCTTCCTTCGGAGTGATGCCGTAGCAGGCGGCGCGGGAGTGCCAGCTGTGGTCCGCGATCGAGCGGATGGCCGACTTCGGACCGTTGTTGGTGGTGATGTAGCGCATCGATGTGTCTTTCGGGTACGCCTCTGCCTTCCTTGACGCCGAGGGGCGGCAGAGGGCAGGAGTGAGGCGGAGGGATGGGCCCGGCTGCGGCGGCGGGCTTAAGGAGAGGAAGGTGCGGGTCAGCGCTGGAAACGGCGGTCGGGGCCGGTGAAGCGGACCGGGGTGCACATGCCGGACAGGCGGCTCAGTACCCGGTCGCCGACCAGGTCGCGCAGGACCGGCTGGCGAGGGGAGTCGGCGAGCTCGCGGACCGGCGGCAGGTTCGTGGTGAAGAGCGTCGGCATCCGGTTCTGGCAGCGCCAGTTCACCAGTCGGAAGAGGACCTCCTCGTTCCATGCCGAGGTCTTCGCCGCCCCGAGGTCGTCCACGAGCAGCAGCGGCACCCGGACGATCCGGCGGAGCTGGTGCTCCAGGTCCACTCCGGCCTGAGGGCGGGTGTCGCCGAACAGGTCGGCGGCGGTGGTCGCGTGCCAGCCCACCCCGCACCCGGAGGCGGTCAGGGCCCGGATGGCGCCGTACGCCTCGTGGGTTTTGCCGGTTCCGAGGTTCCCCCACAGCAGCAGCGACGGGCCGTGCATGATCCGCCGCCGCCCGGAGACGCCGTACTGCGGGTTCAGCCCGCCGACGTTCGCGGCGACGGCGCCGTCGGCGACCTTCCGCACCCAGGCGGCGACATCGGGGTGCTCGACCAGGGCCTCGCGGTAGTCGAATGGGATCCGCAGCTGCGCGGCCTCCAGAGCCGGGATCGGCTCCGGGGTGTTCGGGAGCGCGGCAGCCGGGTCGATCCCGCGCTCGGCGAGCCTGGCCTCCAGTCGCGCTCGCAGCCGCTCAGGAACCGCAGGCTGCGGATCGTCGAGCCGGTAGCGGGTCACAGTCGGCCTCCGAACCCACTCGGCTCGGCAGCGGGGTCGAGGTAGGGCACGTACCTGGAGCTGGCCCATGGCCCCGCGCCGGAGGCGCCGACGGCGGACGGAGACGGCGAGGCGTTCAGCACCTCGTTGACCAGGCTCGGCAGCACACTCCCGTGCAGACCCTTCAGCCGCAGCTGCCCCAGAGCCCCGCGGATCACCTCCGGATCGAAGCCCTCCCCCAGCAGCCCCTTCACCTGGCGCCCGACCAGCCCCACGACATCCTTCGGAGGCCGGTGCGCGGACTCCCGCACGTACTCCGCCACCAGCGCCTTCGCCGAAGCAGCAGTCGGGCCGGTCTGCACGGCAGGGGCATCGCCCCCCTTAGGGAAAGATCCAGGATCCAAGATCCTAGATCCAGACGCCACACCCTCGCGAGCCTTCCCCGAACCCTCCCCGACCCCCTCTTGACCTGCGGATTCACTGAATCCCCCGGATGCGGCTCGGGCAGACCGACCGTCGCTGCTCACCCGCACCACCCCACCGCTCAGCACCTCACCCGAGCCGGGCGACGGCTGCCCGGCACCCGGAGATTCCGGCGCGTCGAGGGTTCCACGAGGATGCGGCGAAGCGGCCTGCGTACCGTGCGGGACGCCCGGCAGAGCCCTGTGGCTGCGCTCGGCCCCGGGGCAGGCCCCTTTGGCGCAGGTGCCGCAGTTCTGGTGGCCCTGGTGGGCGGGGCACCGCGGGCGGCGGCTTGCGGAGGGACGGTCGATCTTCTGGTGCTTCTCCCAGGTCACCACATGGAGGTAAGAGTTCCCGTCACACCCGGTGTAGCGGCAGATCAGGCCGGCGTCGGCGAGCTGCTCCAGGTCGACGGCGACGTTCGCGGGGGTGTGGTCGGCACGGAGGGCCCAGAGCCGCCCCGCGATGATCGCGGGGTGGTCACGGAAGCGCCCGGAGTCGTCGGCCTGGGTGAGCAGCCCGAAGAAGGTGACCATCGCGGTCACGCCGACGGCGGCAAGGTCTTCGCTCTCGAATGCCTCGGGTTTGATCGTTCGAATCCGGGCCATCAGGCAGCCCGCCCTCGGAAGCTGCCGTCGAGGAAACCTGTTGCGCGTGCTGAAACGCTCAGCCACTTGCGCGGAGTGGCGGTCATACGACACTCTCCTGTCAGTGAAGTCGCACCGGTTGGTCCCGTGAGAAGGACGGTGCGGGTGAATGTGGTCTCCGGCTCGGGCCTCGGCCCTGAGTGGCGACCTACCTGTAAGGCGTCCGGCGTCTGAGAGTTCCCGCTCTCAGGCGCCGTCGCTTTTTCTCGGATTCTTCGCGGCTTCGGACTCCCCTGGACACTGCCTGCTCGGTTCGGGCGTGATCACCCGAGGGGACGACGAACATACGCAGTCCCCGGCGGCTAGTCCATACATAGCTCTGAATTCCGTTACAACTCGCAGGGTGTTGACGCCGGTCTGTCGCCTGGCGTGCGCTGAGCCTGCCTCGGCGTTCGACGTGAGGGGGACGCGGCGTGGCGGCGTCTCTGTGCTGCTGACACTGCCCGTCCCTTCACGCGATCAGCCTGCCGACCTGGTGTTGTTTCCAGGATTTAAGCCCGCCTCCGAATCGGAGTCAACGGCACCGCAACCCCTCTTTACGCGCGTAGATCGTAACGTGAAGGCACCTGCGGAGCCATGAGGCGGGGTGGCAACTCGCCTTACTGGAAAGGCGGGTGGTGCTGTACTTGTGGCCCGAATGTCTTACCGGCAGACACAGGTGAAGGGTGCCGGGGGGTGTGAAAGAAAAAACCGGCAAGTTTTTGCCGGTTTTGAAAACCGGCAAAAACTTGCCGGTTTCATGTCCGATTCGGGAGGGCTTTTCTGTAATGCGCGGACACCCGAACCTACGGCTCCGTAGGGTCGAGTGGTCTGCGTCACTTTAAATGAGACGGGGCGGTATGGAAGATCAGGCGAGCGGGCATCCGTCAATGATCTTGTTAGGGTGGTGTGGAGGCAGGGGAGGGCCATCGCGAGATGACCCTCCCCTTTTTGTTGCCTTTCTCGGGGACTGGCAGACCCTCACCAGGGTTGAAAACGATCTAGGAGAATCGGATGGGCGCAACAGAGCCCCTCCCGAGCAACGGGGGAAACGCGGGCGAGGGGTCCCGGGGCGGATCCGATGATGTGTCACCCGGCGACGCCCTTCCTTGGGCTGGCCAGGTCATGGGGCTGGCGGGTCAGCTCAAGTCCTGGCGCAAGCGGGGCCGTGTCACCCAGGAGGAGTGCGCGAACGCGGTCGGCAGGTCGGTCCGGTGGTGGCGGCATCTGGAGCGAGGGGACGGCCGTAACCGCCTCGACCTCCAGCAGTGCGAGGACCTGGCGGCCCTGCTCCAGCTGGACCGGGACGAGCGTACGGCGCTCCTCCTCTACAACCGTCTCGACACGACAGTCGCGGACGGCATGGTGGACCCCCGCGTGCGCAGCGGGCTTCGCCTCCTGATCGACCAGCAGATGCCCGCCCCCACCTACCTCTGCGACGCCAACTGGAACATTCTCGGATTCAACCCGGCGATGGCGCAGTGGTACCCGTGGGTTCTCAAGCCCGGCGCCAACCTGATCAAGTGGGCCCTCACGGACCGCGAAGCGCGGGTCCAGTACCACGACTGGGAGCATCACGCCAGCGAGTACGTCAAGCTGATCAAGTTCGCGCTCGCGCGCCGCGGGGACTCCGCCGAACTCATGGAGCTGATCGGCGATGTCTGCAAGGACCCCGACGTCCGCCGTCTGTGGGAGACCACCAGCGAGCTGACCGAGGTCCGCGACGGGCACATCTTCCGGATGTCCCTCCCGGCCCTGAACTGGGAGCCCATCGACGTCGTCAGCCACGTCCTCTACCCTGCGGCCCTGCCCGACTGCCGCATGGTGATCATCACCTGGTGGGCCCACGACGACTCCGACGACGCCCGGCACGTCGACACCGCCCTCGGCGACACCACTGTGGAGTCGACCGCGAAGGCGCAGCCGCTGTCGGCCTCGGGCCGCCGGGCTGCCGCCCGCGCCATGACGGGCCACATCTCCGTCCCCACGGCGGAGGCCGCCGCCGCCCTGGCGGGCCCGGACGGCATCGCCCTTCCCGTCCTGAGCGCGATGATGGGGGAGGACTGCCAGCTGACGCTCTCGCCCTCGGCCCGGTCGGTCATCTGGGCCGTCAGGCAGCCGGACGGCACGTGGACCGCCTCCGAGGTACAGGCGTACACCGCCGTGGTCCAGCTGCCCCAGGCGGCGACCGAGCCCGAAGCGCACACGGAGATGAAGCAGATCGTGCGCGCGGTCCTCCCGCCCGGAACCACGGATGCGTGGAACAAGATCCAGGAGAGAATCCCGCAGCTAACGCAGCAGATCCGCTGCCTAGAGCAGATAGCACGGGACCTCTGCGAAGAGGACTCCTCCCTCCCCCACGTCTGGCACCCGGTCGACGAGATCTGACCGGACGGCGACACCACGGTGGCCGACCCCTCCCTGCCGGGGGCCGGCCACCACCTCTGCCGCAGCCGCCACCGGCCCTGATCAACTGAACGCCAGGCTTCCCCGCGACCACCCACACCCCGCTCCGCCCGCGACCAGAAAGCGCCTCTGCCGTGACCTACACCTGCCGTCTGCCGCTGCGCTGGTCCGACCTGGACGCGTACGGACACGTCAACAACGCCGCCTTCCTCACCTACGTCGAGGAAGCCCGCACCCGGATGGTCCGCGACATGCTGCCCGCCGACGAGACCGAGCGCCGACGCCACGCCTTCGTGGTCAAGCAGTCCCTCGTCGACTACAAGGCGTCCCTGACCTACCGCGAAGACCCGATCAGCGTGGACGTCTGGGTGACCGCCTCCCGGGGCGCGCGTCTCGAACTCGGCTACGCCGTCCGCGACGAGACCGTCACCTACGCCGAAGCCACCACGAAACTGGCCGCCTACGACCTCGAAGCCCAAGCGCTCCGGCGGATGACCGAGGACGAACTCACCTTCCTGGCACGTTACGCCCGCTCCTGACCGACCACGACGATCCGGAAGGCGAAGGCGCCGCAGGAGAAAGAGGACACAGGTCACGCCCCGCTGTCTGCGGCGGCGCGGCGAAGCACGACGACGGTGGTGTCGTCGCGGTAGCCGCTCTCGTCAGCGACGGCAGCGCCGACCAGCGCGTCGGCGAGAGATTGCGGGTCTTCGCCGTGCGTGATGCACAGGTCTCGCCAGACGGATGGTGCCACCTGGTCGGAGAGACCGTCGGAGCACAGGAAGACCAGCCGGACGCTCGGCGGGATCTCGGCTTGCCAGCACGTGGCCGCGGACGCCTGGGACAGGCCGAGCCGGGCCCAGGCATCGTGGTGCTCGACGACCTCTGCCGGGACATCCCCGTGAACGCGCAGGAACTCACCCATGGTCTGGTCGGTGCTCCAGCACCTCAATTCCTTGCCGTCCCAGCCGTAGGCCCGGCAGTCTCCCAGCCAGTGAAGGGCAGTGGGCAGCCCGGCCTCCACGCGCGCGTAGATCGCGGAGAGATGCGGCAGCGGGTCGTAGGCGTGAGCCATCTGCCCCGCGGTGATGAGCCCGGCCAGACCGCCCAGGGTCGTGCCGATGTGGGTGATGACGGCGGGCGCGATGCCCGCGTACCGAACCGTGTCCGGGTGGTGCCCGGCGCCGTCCACGACCGCCGCGCACACGCGGGTGGCGGTCCGCTGCACGTCGTACCCGTCCGCGCACGGCGGGCTGGTCCCGGGCCGCTGCGCCGTTCCGATCGTGACGAAGTCGCTCATTGGCTTGTCCTCTTTCTGCTTGTTCGCGTGAACCTTCTGAAGGGCGGTCACGGGTTGGGGCGTTTACTCGAGAGCGGGCTGCTTTTGTCCGGTGAGGGGCCGGTGTTCCTGGCGCGTGGCGCATCCGAGTTGAGCCGGTCCGTGACGGCATCCCGCAGGAAGCTCCGCTTGGAGTAGAAGGTGCGGTCGGCTCCCCAGCCTCCGGCGGCCAGCCGGGCATGGAGCCAGGTGCCGACACGGTCCATCTCCGTGAGCACTTCGGCTTCGTGGCGAGGAAGGATGCTTCGTGACCGTAGGTACTCAAGCTCGCACTGGGAGAGGACCGTCTCGGGCTCTTCGAGCAGGGAGCACCGGTCGAGGAAGATGCCGTAGACGTGCCCGGTGCGCATCGACTCGCACTGGATGTCGTAGCGGACACGCTGGAAGGGGGGCAGGGCCTTCGCCTGCAGGCCCAGTTCATCACGCAGATATGTCGCGAAGCCGTCGGGGGCGATGTCGATGCCGTGCACTAGTTCCTCGCGGCGGGCGAAGGTGTCTTCGGTGAACCACTTCCGCTTGAGTACGTGTCCTGCGGTGACAGTGGGGATGAAGGAGGCATAGCCGATCTCGGATTCCGGGCCTGTGACGTCGAAGAGGTGGTTCTCGGTGTGGTGGGCCTGGAACTCTTCCCGGTACTCCGGTCGGCAGCCGTCCAGTTCGCCGTTCCGTAGGGCTTTGAGCAGGTGCATGGCTAGGGGCCAGATGTCGGGCGCCGGGTCGAGGGTGTACTTGTACTCCAGCTCGATTCCGGCGAAGTGCTTCCGGAAGGAGCGCTGGTGGTTGTTCAGCGCGCGGCTGGAGGCGTCGTGCGCGGCCAGGGCAGGGTTGAGCCAGTTCAGGTCCTGGACCGGTCCGTGACCGACTGGTTCAGGGGTGGTACGCAGGAAGCATCCGTCATCGGGGTGGAACCTGACCTGGGCGTAGGCGTGATAGCCGCCGTCTGGGTGCTCGGCCAGGTAGCACAGCGGCACGAGGCCGAGCGCGGCCTTGTCCCCGACGAGGCCGCGCAGGGCGGGTCCGGCGATGGCGTCGGGAAACAGGCGGGAGCCTTCGATCCGGGTCGAGCCGAGCGGGGTGCCGGCGATGGTGAGTGCCTCGGCCGGGCAGGATCCGAGTGTCTTCCAGCGGACGACTACGGTGGTGCTCGGCTGGCTCACCTCCTGCGAGGCGACACGGACGAGGACGAGCGGCTCGTCGGACCGGCGCGGTGCGGTGCGGTTGATGAGGTGGATCCCGCCGAGCACCACCCAGGAGCCTGCCGTCGTCGTACTGGAGTGCATGGACGTACTGCCTTTCGTGGGGCCGGCACCGTGTTGCACGGGCCGCGACCCGGATGGCTGAGAGCAGCGCGGGTCGGTCTCCTGCGGACTGGTGTCGGCCTAGGGTGAGCTGGATGAACCTTGGTGATGCCGCGCAGGTGGTTGTGGACGAAGCTCTCGCAGAGGCGTGTTCGGCCGTTTCGGAGTTCGACGGTGCCCGGGAGTGGCTGGAGCGAGCCCGCCGGTATCCGATGGCGCCGCTGTCGGCGGAGGTCTGGGTGCTCGATCCCTCGTTCGAGTACGTGCTGCTGGTGAAGCACCGGGTGCGAGGGTGGGTACCGCCTGGTGGCGCTGCGGAACCCGGTGAGACGCCGCGTGCGGCAGCCGTACGTGAACTGCGGGAGGAGACTGGTTTGCTGGCCCCGCTTCTTGCCGAGCCTGCTGCGGTGACCGTTCGGTCCTATCGGTCCGACTGGTCGCCGACGCTGGGCCTGTCCTATGCGGCGATCGTCGGCCGCGGGGTCGAGGTCGGTGGCGAAGACGGGCAGCCAGCGCTCTGGCACCGCCTGGACGATGGGTGGCAGAGCGTGTTTCCCGAGGACCAGGGACGTATCCGGGCGCACGCCCAGCGTCTGGCTTCCGGGGGCCAGTGACGCTTCATCCGCTGCCGGCCTGCTCGGTAGCGGTCCGGCCTCATGGCGGGGAGGACGGCGGCGGCCGGGCAGGTCTGGTACTGGTGCGGCATGGCCGGTCAAGGTTTTGCGTCGGGGCGTTCGGCGACCACCACGAGCCAGCTGGTTACCGTCGGCGAGTCCGGGGTGGTCAGGGCGTAGGCCGCGTCCAGGATCTCCGCCTGCTGGGCATGGGTGAAGCCGCCGTCCGCGGGACGGGCGAAGAGGGGGATGGACAGCCACGCCTTCTTCTCCGCCATGGTGCCGTGCTGGGCGGTCACCTCCGTCTCAACGAGGGACAGCCCCGCGCTGGCCAGGTGCCTGGCGACCGTCTCCAGAGGCAGCTTCGGCAGGGTGCGGGTGATCTTGCGAGGAGGGGCGTGGCCGTGGTCGCGGAGGGCGATCTCACGGATGAGGGAACTCAGCGTCGGCGTGGTTCGCACGGCCAGCTCGTCCGGGTGACGGATCCCGGCGAAGCCGCCGCCGATGTTGAAGGCGAACCGGCCGCCTGGCCGCAGGACCCGCGCGACGGCGTTGAACACTGCGGGGACATCGGTCTTCCAGATGGCCGAGTTGCACACCACCGCGTCCGCGCCGGCGGAGGGGATGTGAGCGGCGAGCCGTTCGGCCGGTGCGGTGATCCAGGAGAGACGCGGATCGGACAGCGTACGGCGTCCGGCGCGCTGCATGGCCGCGGCACTGTCTACGGAGACGACCCGGGTCTGGGGAGGGAGCAGGTCGAGCAGGGCGCGGGCTGTCGCGCCCGCGCCTCCGCACAGGTCGACCACCCGCTCGGTACCAGCGACGCCGACCCTCCGGGCGAGGTCGCGGCTCGTGGCGTCGTACAGGGGATGAGCGAGAGAGAAGTCCGCGTAAGCCTGGGCGTTGGCGTCATCGTCCCAGCCGTTGAGAGCGTCCTGGGGGGTCATGGTGAAGTGGCCTCATTTCGCGGACGGGCCCCGGGCCGGAGCCCAGGGCGGCGGGAGTTCAGAAGAGGGTGCTCTGCACTGTGGTGACGGGGGAGGCGAAGCCAGGGCTGAGGGTGATGCGGTGTCCCTTGAGGACGCCGAGGTCGATCAGGTAGGGCAGGTCGTCCCGGCCGAGAGTGATCAGGGCCTGGGAACCGATGCAGGAGAGAACCGAGAATCCGTGCTCCCCCTGACGCGGGTCGTGCGGATACAGGGCTTTTGCGCCGCCCGTGGAGCGGAGCAGGTCCCCTTCGGCGGGTGGCGACCACGGCTCCGGATGGACCGGGATCCCCATGTCGGCCAAGGTCCGGGCGGCCTGGTCGAGATGATGCTCGTGAGCCGCCCGAACCTGAGCGAGGCCGCGAAGTTCCGCCAGAGCCCTGAGCTTGACCGTGCCCCGCACCGTCTGTGTCAGGCCCAGGCGGCGGGTGAGGGCGTCCTCGGCGAAGCGGACCGTCCGCCCGTCGGGGAACTCGGCGAGATACGTGGCCACCAGGGCACCCTGCTCGTCGAGGCGGGAACGGCCTCGGGGCACGGCGGCCGTACCGACCTTGGTGGTTCCGTCGCCGAAGGTCGCCAGGTACAGCCGGTGCGGCTGCGTCATGTAGGTGGCCAGCGACTCGGGGACGTGACCGCCCGAGTGGAACTGGTGCGCGAAGCGGAAGTCGTCCTGAGCGGTGCAGGAGACGCACTGGCCGCCTCGCTCCGTGGGGCTCCGGTCGGGGCAGGCGACAGCTTCGACACGGAAGTGCCCGGCGAACCGGTACCGGCCGGTGCACCACCGGCCGGTACCAGTCACCTGGTAGCTCAGACGCCCGCTCATGACCGCGGCGTAGCGGAGGGAGCCGCCGGGCACCGGGGCGAGCAGCAGACAGGGCCGCGTGGTCGCCCAGGTGATGCCGTGGCACACGTAGGTGCCGGCCGTGGGAAGGCTCTGGTCCATCGTCGTTCCTCGTGGGTCGGTTCGGGCATGTACGTCAGACGTGGAGGTTCAGCCTGTCGGCCAGTTCGGCGGCAGCGGCGCTGAAGACCTCGTTCCGGTCCAGCCCGCCGACACTGAGCCGCACACAGGCGCTGCCCGACGACTGCTTCCGCATCTGCTCCAGGACGGTGTCCTGGTAGCAGATGAAGTCCTCGTCGCCGCCGCCGCGGTGGCCGCTCTCCAGCGAGGTGAAGGTGACCTTGCGGGAGAGGGCCTCGCGGGCGCTGACGTCGAGGAAGAGCAGGAGGTCGGGCTCGGCCAGGTGGGAGAAGACCTGTTCGGCGAGACCGGCGGGGACGGTAGGGCTGACCGCGTACCGAGCGACGATCTTGTGGTGGGCGTTGTCGAGGACCACGTGCGTGCCGGAGGCCAGCGCCGGACGGATCACGTGCCGGTCCTGCAGGGAGTACCAGGCGGCCAGGGCCAGGAGCCAGTAGTGCTCACCGCACTCCCTGGCCACGCGGGCGTCGCGCCGGTACACCAGTTCGTTCAGGCGGCTGAGGTAGGCGGACAGCTCCGGATCCGCAGGGACGTCCGTGGTGTGCTTACTGACGAGGACCGTGCGGTGCCCGGCACCGGCGAGGGCCTGGTGCAGGCGCGCGGCGAGGGTGGACTTGCCGGCGCCGTCGCCGCCGACGAAGGTGATCAGCCTCCCGGGCGTGGGAGGCGGGGTGTTCGCTGTCACCGAGGTCCTTCCAGGACCGGGGCCGGGGCGGCGGGCGGGCGGGAGGCCAGACGGCCGGTGATGATGCTGCGGATCCGGTCAAGAAGAACAGCGCGCCGCCGCAGGACGTCACGGTGGCGCTCGTTGGACAGGTCGGCCGGATAGCGTCCGGTCAGGTTGTTGGAGATGACGTGGAGATAGCCGAACCTGATCCCGGCCTGACGCGCGGCTGCCCCCATGGGCCCGATCTCCGGGTCGACGAACGCGAACGGGGCGGTGTGCCGGGCGAGCCAGTCACGGTCCTCCAGAAGGACTGAGGGAGAGGAGACATGCAGGCCGCTCTGCACGCCCCCCTGGGCTTTGGCGTAGCCGCCGAAGAAGTCTTCCCAGTTGACGAGTTCGCCGTGGACCAGGCTGGTGTTGCCGGTCGCCAGCCAGGTGTTCGGCTGGATGCCGGGGGCCAGTGAGCCGACCTTGCCGACGTAGACGACGTCACCGGCCCCGAGGCGGGCCAGCCGTGTCACGACCCTGCCCGCCACGTCGCCCCAGATGCTGTGGCGGAACCCGAGGTAGAGCACACGCCGCCCGGCGATCTCGGCGCGCTGCCAGGCGTAGCCGGGCCCGCACGTCCACACTCCGTTGTCCGGAGCGAGGTGCTGCAGGCCCCAGCCGACGACGACGAGGTCGCCGTCGAGTTCGAGGTCGAGATCACCGAGGGACCGCTGGAGCTCGTCCTGCCCAGGCGGCTGGTAGGTGACGATGTCGGTGCGTCGGCCGGTCATCGCCAGGTACGTGGTGACGATCAGCGCGTAGTGGTGGATGTAGTCGGCGCCGGGAAACGCCTTCAGCGTCAGCTCCCGTCCCTGGACGGTCGCGGTGGGCCGATCGGTGTTGAAGAGCTTCCCGGTCTTCTCGTAGCGCGAGATCCCCTCGGTCCGGTCGTATCCGCCGACGACCCGGATGGAGTCCCAGCCCTGGTCCTGGATGAGGTGGTGGACCTTGATCTCCAGGTAGCGCAGCAGCCGGTCCTGCTTCATGGTGTGCCTGATGGGGTCGACCGGTGCTGCCCGCAGCAGCCCCGGGCCCACAGCCGCCAGCACAGAGGTCATCGGTTCTCCTCGAAGATGGCGACGCTGCTTCCAGCCGCGGCGCGGACGATCGTGATGTTCTGCCGGATCAGGTCGAACCGGTCCTCGGGGATCGGGCCGAGCGCCTCGATCCGTGGGGTGGACGGCTTCTCGTACGGTCCGTCGGGCAGCAGCTCGATGCCCATCGCACCGAGGATCACCGGGGCGGCGCCGTCCACGGAGGAGATCCAGGAGTGCTCGCGCTGCTCGATCAGCTCCAGGTGCCCGGTCCGTCCCAGACCGAGCAGCCGGTACACGATCCGGTCGTCGACCAGCCCACGGTCCTCCAGGAAAGCGGTCGCCAGCCAGCGCGTCCGGCACAGTCGCCCGGCGGGGTCTGGACGCCGCGACGCGGGAAGGGCGATCGACCCGGCCCACCCGCCAGTCACGAAGGCGTCGTAGACCCACCGCCACTCCTCGTCGTCCCCCGCGTGCAGGACGGCACAGAGGCGGAACGCGTCACCCGACAACTCCTTGATCTCCCGTGCGGCCCGCTCGCTGGCCGAGAGGGTCGCCGCCCCGTCGCCCATGACGTCCGGAAGGACGATCTCCTTCGCGGACACCGCGCGTGCCGCCTCGACCAGAAGCTCCACAGGAAGGGCGTAGCCGAGGTCGAACAGTCCGTTGTCCACGACGATCTCGGCGCCGCGTTCGGCTTCGCGGGCGAAGAAGGCCCGGTAGGCGTCGTCGGACAGGATGTGTTGGGCGCCGACGTGGTGGACACGCGCGGGCTCCTGCGCGACGAAGGCGTTCAGGTAGGCAGGCGGGGCGATGACGGAGAAGTCGATGCCCCGGTCGCGGACGCTCGTCACGGTGCCCCCTGCTGGGCGGCGAGGGCGAGGAACTGCTGGGCGAGAACCGGGTCGGCGGCCAGACGCCCGCCGCTGCGCATCGTGGTGGTACGGGCGGCTTCCATCCGCACGCCCCGCATGCTCATGCACAAGTGTGTGCCGCGTACGGCCACGGCGATGTCGTCGTGGCCGATCGCGTCGGCGAGGTGTTCGGCGACCTGGCGGGTGAAGCGCTCCTGTACCTGGAGCCGAGCGGCGTGGAGCTGGGCGATCCGCCCGAACTTGGAGAGGCCCACCACCGTGCCGTCGGGCACGTATCCGGCGGTGACCTGCAGGTTCATGGGCAAGAGGTGATGCTCGCAGAGAGACCACACGCTCATCCCGCCCACGACGACCAGTTGGTCACCCAGCTGGGACTCGGTGAAACAGGTTGTCGTGGCACTGGAGTCGGCAGACAGGAAAGTGCTCCACCAGGCCGCGACGCGTTCGGGGGTGCCGGTCAGTCCTTCGCGGCCCGGGTCCTCGCCCAGTTCGACGAGGAGCTGGGACACCAGCGCTTTGACCCGCCCGGTGTCGATGGAAGCTCCGTCGTGGACCTGCGGGAGGCTGGGTCCGTTCAGGCCGGTCCCGGGGCGGGACAGGGATGTCGTCATGTGCGATTCCTTCCAGGTCTGGGGATTCGGGGTGGACCGGACGGACGTCAACGGCCGCGCGCGTCCGCGAACGCGAGCACGTGCAGACGGGTGGTGAAGTGCCAGTGCCGGGCCGCGACCTCGTCAGCGAGCACCCGGGTCGTTGCCGTGACCGCTTCCGCGGTTGTGCCCTCGGGCATCACCCATACCGGCGTCAGCCGGTGCTCTTCGACGAGTTCGGCGATCCGGTCAAGGTCGGCCACCGTGGTCGCGACGAACTTGAACACCGCCCGTCGTGAATCCGCGAACGCCCTGAGCACGGAGGGCACCACGCTCCTGGCCTCGGCCATTCCGAAACTGGCGATCTTCGGTGACACGTTGAACCGGATTCCGTCCCGCACCAGTCCGGGCAGGGGTGAGAACGTCCCGTTCGTCTCGATCTCCACCCGCTTGCCCGCAAGGAGCAGTTGGCGGGTCAGCGGGACCAGATGCTCCTGCTGGAGCAGCGGTTCCCCGCCGGTTATCACCACCAGCTCCACCGGCGAGGACACCGCCCACGCCACCAGCTCCGACGCCGTCCGCTTCGTCGACTCCGTACGTGGATCGAACCGGGACCAGTCCCACGTGTACGGGGTGTCACACTTCGCGCACGTCAGGTTGCAGCGGGAGAGCCGGATGAACAGGGCCGGATGCCCGCAGCTGGGCCCTTCGCCCTGGAACGTGGGCACCTTCACCCCGAAGCGTTCCGCGATGATCAGCCTGTGTTCGCGCTCTCCGGCCGCGACTCCGTAGGCTGCTGTTCCGGAGTTCACTTGTCCCCCACGTCGAATCGGGCCCAGCTGCGGCCGGTCTCCCGGACCTGGACGGCGAGGAGGCGTCCGGGCAGGTGCGGCTGCAGGTTCTGGACGATCCATCCGGCCAGGTACTGGGCCAGGTGCTCTGAGGTCGGCTCGAAGGGGAGGACCTCGTGCAGGTTGCGGTGGTCCAGCTCGTTGTCGAGGAACTCCTTGAACGGGGCGAGCGCCCCGAAGTCCGTCACGAAGCCGGGCCCGGTCAGTGACGCGGCGGTGAGGATGACGTCGATCTGGTAGCTGTGGCCGTGCTGCCGGGAGCACTTGTGCCCGGCGGGCAGCCCGGCGAGCCGGTGACCGGCCTCGAAGCCGAACGTCTTGCCGATGGTGAAGGTGCCGGGGGGCACAGATACGGAACTGAGAGTCATGGCTGTCCCTGAAGTCGGCAGGAGGGCGGCGTCGGCCGCCCCCGGCGGTGTACGGACGTGGCGAGATGCGGTGGACGCGGTGCGCGGAGCGGAGGACCGAGCGCCGTGAGCAGGCCGGGGCGCGGGTGCAGAGACCCGGGTCGGCCGGAGCGCTCCAGGCGGCCTCCACGATGACAGTTGCTCTGACGTCACGTCATTGACGTTGTTCTGTAGGAACATTGACGGTGTCGGTCAATGTCGGGACGGTGCCCTACGAGGCAGGTCTGCTCGGGGGAACGGCGGAGGGGCGGACTGTGGGGGCGGTGACGCGGGCACGACGTACGGAGATCCAGCGCGAGGCGACCCGCCTTCGGGCCCGATGCCAGCGTGAGGGAAACGGCCACGAACAGACCGCCGGCGTCCTGCGGGCCGAGCTGCCCGAACTGACCGCGCTGGAGGCATGGCGTCTGGCTCTGGGGTGGTCGAGGGCGCAGGCGATCCGCGAAGTAGGCTCGGTCTACCAGGCCGACGGCCTGCTCCCGCCGAACCTCTCGCAGGCCCTGCTGTGCCGGTACGAGCACGGGCAGGCAGCGCCTGGCGAGGAATACCGGATCATGATCTCCCGGGCATACGGGGCGAGGCCGGACCAGCTCGGGCTGGAGACACGCTGCTTGTGGTGCAGTACGTGCGCAGCACCGCCTCAACTCCACTACGGTCGGCAGCACAAGGAACCGAGCACCGTACGAGAGGTGAAGATGACGACCGCGAGTGGGCTGCCCGCCATCCGTGAATCCGTGCAGTGGGCCGTCCTGGACGCCCCCGGGGGCTCCTCCGCGCTCGTCGACCTGGCCGAAGCAGCAGTGGAGCACTACGCACTCAACTACAGCAAGCACCCGCCCTCCGTCCTGCTCGACGAAGTCCGGGCGACCCGCAACCTCCTGTCCACGGTCGTTCCCGAAGCGGCCCCTGTCACAGCCCGCGGCCTGCGGCAACACGTCGGATGGCTCTCCGCGCTCCTGGGAAACCTCGCCTACCACCTCGACGACCGCTCCGGCGCCAGGGCCCACCTCACCCTGGCGGGAGCCATCGGCGAATCCACCCGCGAAGCCGCCCTCACCGCCTGGTCCAGCGGCGCCCTGGCCATGGTCGCCACAGCCCGCCACGACTGGCAGCACGCCCGGAACCACGCGGAGTACGGCCTCCAGCACGCCCCCGCCGGCCTTCGCCGCGCCCAGCTCCTGGGCTGGGCCCTCCTGCCCACCCTCGCCGCACTCGGCCACGCCGAACGGGCCGACGACGTCGTCAGCGAGAGCGACGAGATCATGAGGGCCGCCGTCGAGCTGCCGGGGCGGTTCGGATACGACGCCGCTGAGCACCGCCTGCACGTCGCCGAGGCCCACCTGACCCTGGAGCGCTACGACCGGGCCGCCGATGTCGCCCGAACCTCCATCACGGCGGCCCCCGAGCACACCCCGGGATGGGTGGCCGCAACCCTCGTCCTGGCCCTGGCCGAAGCCCGCGACGCCCCAGACCAGGCCGCCGGGCGGGCACTGGACATCCTCGACCTCATCCCGCCCTCGCGGCTTCGCGCCACCGCCCGCACCCGCCTCACCCGCCTCGAACACGCCCTCGGAACCAGCGCCACCGGACCGGGCGCCGACCTGACCGCCCGCCTGCGCGCCCTCCCGGCGCCGATCCGCTCCGACGGCACCGCCGCGTAACCACCAGCCCCCGTTCGCTGGTTGCTCCCGTCGCCCACGACGACGCGGACGTTCAGAGCGAAGTCGTCGTCGAACAGGTACCCGGACGGGGGGAGCTATGGCCTCAAGCAGGGCGGTGGCCATGCGATCACTCTTCTCACTCGATGGGATGGTGCGGGAAGACCTGGCCGGGCAGCGGGTTCTACGCGTCCGGCCAGGAGATCGAGATCCGGCTGTGGGCCTTGTCGACGACCCGGCCGGTGAGCTGGTCGTCGGGGGTGCCCGCCGGATGGACGGCGACGCGCGGGCCGGAGCCGCCGCGCTGCTTCTCGTCCCAGGAGCGGACGATGCCGGCCAGGTGCTCGGCGAAACCGGCGCCGTCGGGGCCGAAGGCGTGGAACCCGAACTCGGCGGTCTTCTTCTCCGTGTCGCGGCGCACCACGACGTAGCCGAAGTTCGGCCCGTCTACGGCGACCATGGAGAACGGAAGGCCGGTGGGCCCGATCTTGCCGGTGGCCGTTTCCGGGTTGATCGTCATGGTGCAGTACGTCGGCACGTGGGTCGCCAGGTACATCTGGAAGGTGCCGATGGGCTCCTGGCTGGCGACGCTGACGCCGGTCCAGACCTCGGCACGGGGAGTGTCCAGGACTCCGTCCAGCAGCGACGGGTCGGCGGGAGGCGCCTCGTCGAAGTACAGCGTGACGCCGGGGTCGCCGGGCAGCTGCATGGACTGCTGGGCGTGGGCACCGGCCCCCTGCATGGGCACGAACCCGCACGGGAAGGCGCTGGTGGCCACCAGGTGATCGCCCTCGCGGATGAATCCGTAGGTGCGGGTCAGGCCGTTGACGCGCAGCGGCACGACGAGGCGGCCGTTCTCGGCGAGGAGTTCGGTCCAGGCCGGAGGGATGTCCCAGGCGCCGACGGTCACCAGGATCACGTCGTAGGGAGCGTGATCGGGGGCACCGCTCTCGGCGTCGGCGACGAGCACCCGCACGTCGTGGTAGCCGGTCGCGGCCAGGAACGCGCGAGCGCGAGCGGCCGGGGCGGGGTCGATGTCGACGGTGGTGACCTGTCCGGCCGGACCGGTCAGTTCGGCGGCGTAGGCGGCGTTCGGACCGTTGGTGCCGATCTCCAGGACGCGGTCGCCTTCGCGGATGCCGCCCTGTTCGAGCTGCATCGCCTGGATCTGCGGGGCGGACACCGAGCTGACGTGGTTGCCGTGCTCGTCGGTCTGGGTGACCACGGCGTTGTACGTGCTGTAGGCGTCGTCGAGCGATGAATCGGGCACGGCCAGGTGGCGGGGCACCTTTCGCATCGCGGCCTCGATGCGGGGCGAGGTGATGGTTCCTTCGACCTTGAGTTCGTCGACGAACTTGTTCCTCAGCTCGGCTGCGCGGACTTCGTCGGGCTGGTCGGTCATGGGGGTTGTTCTCCTTGTGGTGCGTGTACGAGAACCCGTGATGATGTCGGGGTGCCGCGCTACGCGGCCCTCCGGTTTCGGCCGAGATTCAGCCGTTCTTCGGCGGGCAGTGGATCGCACGTACTGCCCGGAGCGGCTGCCGCTCGATCGAGGGGGCTGGTCCCGCTCGTCGTGAAGCGCCCCGGTGGCGGGTCACCTCACTTTCCCGTCGTGCTGCCGGGCAGGTGGCACCCGGGCGGGCGGGTGGGGGCGGAGGAGCGGGGGAAGTCACGGGGTGGTGGGGGTGCGTCCGGTGGTCAGGCCGTGGTGGATGTCGGTGAGGAAGGCCCTGGTGTCGTCCGGTGGCAGGGCCTGGTCGGCGTGGTGGTCGAGGATGAGGGCTCGGGCGCGGCCTCGGTTGCCGGTGGTGTAGTGGAAGTTGTCCTGGCGGTACAGGAGGTGGTGGCCGAGGTGGTGCTCGACGAGGTGGGTGGCCGGCAGGGCGGATGAGGTGGCGAGCCGCAGCACGCGGATGGTGACGTGCGGGCAGTGGGACAGCGCGAGGAGGTGCTCGATCTGGTCGGCCATCATCTGGTCGTCGCCGGTGGCCCGCAGAAGTACGGCTTCGTCCAGGGTGAGGTCCCAGGTCCGGGGGTCGTCCTGGAGAGTGGCCCGGGTCTCGGCGAGCGGGAGGTCGGTGCCGTTGGCCGTAAGAGTCGTGCCGAGGCCGAACCGGGTCGCGTACTTCGGGGTCTGGAAGGGGTCGGGGATGCAGTCGATCGCGAAGGCGCGGACGCGGTGGGCAGCGGTGACGGCGGCCCGCGCCCGGCCGAGGTTCCCGGGCAGCGAGTCGACCACGCAGTCCGCGGGCGTCCAGTGCTCGCCCAGGTAGGTCAGGAGTTCCACCAGGGAGATCGGAGCCTTCCACCGGCTGAGCTTCCCGGGCCCCGGGGGCGTCAGGCTCTCCAGGTAGCGGGCGGCGCCGGTCTCCCCGGCGAGCACGGCGAGAGGCGTGGTGTACCCGGACAGAGCGATCTGCTCGGGGGTGAGGTCTTGGTCCTCCCGGAACACGCGCAGCCGGGTGCCGATCAGGACGTGTCCGGCATCCGGCGCGGGCTCCGCCGCCAGCATCTCTTCCAGATGGGGGATCGGCCCGGAGGTCTTCGGCGCGGTGATCGCGGCGACGGCGTGGGACTGCGTCCGGTCGTACGTGAGCCCGCTGGCGAGGCGGACGGGGAGCCGGGGGGATCGGTCGTGCCCCCACTGCCCTGTCGGGGCGATGCCCGGGGCCAGTAGTGCCCACGGCTCCAGCAGGGCGGTCAGGGCCTCCCTGCTGCGGGGGTGGTAGCCGATGCCGGCGGCGGCCCACGTCTCGACGAGGGCGCGTGAGCGCGCGGGATCCTGTTCAGGGGTGGCGTGAGTGAGGGAGACGGCGCTGCCGGGCGGCAGCAGGTCGTGCAGGGACCGCAGAACTCCGTCGGCGTCGGCGTCGTCGAGCCAGGGCAGCACGTCGTGGAGCAGGACACCGACCGGCTGGGTGAGGTCGAGGAACTCGGCGACCTGGTCGAGCAGGCCGGGGATGTCCCGGACGTCGGCGTCGATCGCGCGTGTCGCCAGGTCCTCCGCGAGGCTCATGTTCGCGTGGGCGTGGACGGAGGGGTCGGCGTCGGCGTAGACGACGCGCCCGGCCGCGTGGACGGTGCGGAGCACATCGAAGGCGGGGGCCGGACGGTACCGGTGCCGTTTGGTGATCCGTGGCGGGTAGCCACAGCCGAGGTTGACGATCTGCGTGATGCCGAGGGAGGCGAGGACGAGCGTGGCACGCCCCGTGAAGTCCGAGTTGATCCTCATGCTGTCCAGCAGCCACGGCGCGGCCAGGCGGAGCCTGTCGCCGAGTTCGCGGTCCTCCGCCCGGTACCAGGCGTCGCCGAGGAGGAGGTAGTCGCAGACCCGGGGCGCTGAGGGGCCGTCGCCCGTCATGCCCTCCGGACCGGGCGCCACGGCGATCGGTGTCGGCTCGGTGTGATCGGACATCATGCTCCTTGTGATGGGACCTGGATCGGAAGAGGGGAGCCCGGCGCGGGGCCCTGGACCGTGAGCGGGGAGACTGCGGCACGGCCATGGGAGGGGGAGGGGCCCCGCGCCGGGGGCTGGACCTGTCCGGCGGACCGGCCCGAGGACATCCGGGCCGCCGGACAGGGGGCTAGGAGGGCGCCGGGACGACCGCGACGACGGTCGTACGGCGCAGTTCACGGACGGACTGGCGGGCGATGGTGAACGCGATGTCGGGGGAGTCGTAGAGGACGAGGGCGTCGTGGTCGGGTCTGCCCTGCTGGCCCGGCCGGGGGTGGAGCGTCCCCATGACGCCGACCGGCTCTGCCTCCCCGACCCGCAGCTCGACGTACCCCTCGCGCAGCCGGGGACAGAATCCCTTGGCATGGTCCGCGCACCCCTGGCACAGGGGAGGGATCACGGTGCGCACGCCCTCCCAGACGGTGTTCTCGGCGAAGTCGAGGAGAGGCAGGACCCAGAGCATCCCGCTGCTGTCGCGGGTCGGCTCCCCGACACATCCGGCACACAGCAGACCGTCCATCGCCTCCTGCTGCCGCTCCGGGTGGAGCTCACGGGCGTACGCGGGACCGCCGTCCGGTTCGCCCCCGCACACCGCCCACAGAATGTGGTCGTGGTCGCGGTAGGCGCTGTCGAGGGCGGGGCGGGCGTACTCGACGCCGAACCGGCTGATCTCGACCGTCGGAGACAGGACGGTCTCCCCCTTCCACGGCACGACGTACGGGGGGTTCGGTCCGGGCACTGCTCATCCTCACGAGGTCGGAAGTCAAAGGGGGGAGGGGAAGCAGCCCGTGCTCCCGGAGCCGGACGGCGGTGCCGGGGTGCTGTTCGGGGTACGGCTCCGCGCAGGTCTGCCGGCTCGTGGGCAGGTACTGGCCTTCGGTGGTGGTCATGCCGCGTCTGCGAGTTCGGCGGCGGGGCTGTCCGCGTACGGTTCGGAGCCGGTCGCCGGGTCGGATGCCAGGCGTTCGCGCAGGCGCTGGAGCGCGAGGGCGGCGGGCGGGAGGTTCACTGCGGCCCGGCGGGCGTCGAGTTCGGTGTCGGGGTCGGCCACCGGCTGCATGGTCGGTCCGTCGGGGCCGAGGCGGTACTGGGTGCCGTAGTACTGCGGGTGACCGGAGTTCAGGAGGGACCTGTCGTACAGGTGGGCCCACAGGGTCTGGGACGCGGTACCCCGCTCCACCGCCTGCTGCATCAGCCGGGAGGCGAGCCGTTGGAAGTCGGGGCGGGTGTCGGCGCGAAGGGCTATCCGCCAGGCGGCCGTTGCCCCGCCTTCCCCTACGAGGGGTACGTCCGGCCATCCGTAGTCCGCGATCCGGCGGCCGAGGAGTTCGGAGTTGGAGTGGTCGATGTGGCGGCTCGCTCCCACCTGCTGGTCGGCCGGATGTGTCCGGGACAGACGCGCCCAGTGCTCGTCGCTCCTCGTCGCCGAGGCGATCAGTTCGCGGGCGAGGTGGCGGTGCAGCGGAGCGGTGGTCGTGCGGTCCCTTCCACGAGGAGGGAGGTTTTCAGGGCGGTGCACGGATGGGCGTCCTTTCGGTACGGGTTTCGGGCGGATACTGCGCGGCCCCGGAGGCGACGGCGTCGTGCCGCAGCAGGGAACGAGAGGTAGGGGGTGGGGAGGTGGGGGGAGCCGGCCGCGGGCCCCCGTACGGAGTTGCGGCCAGGGCGCGGTCAGGCGCCGTCTCCTGGCGGGCCTCGGGCCCAGCGGGTTGTGCTGGTCCTCACGGCCTGGGGAGACCTCGGGTTCAGGGGGTCAGAGCAGGCCCTGCTGCCGGTGGACCTTGTGGCAGGCGTAGAGCAGGGTGCTCAGGAGCCGGGCGGTCCTGATGGCCCAGTCCACGGCCGAGTCCCGTGTGGAGAAGTACTCGGGGAGGTCCAGGCGGCGGTTGGCGTCGGCGATGGTGGCCCTCACGTCCTGCGCGAGGGTCGACGTCGGCGCCATGGCCGCGACCCTGCGGTTCAGCTCTGCGACGAGCGACTTCCCGCCTGCGGCGAGTTCCCTGGTGATTGCCGTGGCGTCGTCGGCCGACGGCGGCGCGCTGGTGCGGGACTCCCACCCCCTGACCGTTGCTATGCGGGCCCGCAGTTCGAGCGGCGTCAGTTCCTGCTCGGCGGGGAGCATCCACCCGGCTACGTCGGCGGCGGTGAGGAGCTGGAACTGGAAGGCCCGGGTCATCAGGTGGGCGGTGTTCCTGGCGTCGACGTCGATCAGGAGGCCGCGGCAGTCCGCGCGCACCTCCTCGATGGGCCTGCCCAGGGCGAGGGCCATCTGGGGCGAGGCCAGGCCCCGGGCGATCAGCGGGATCAGAACCTGGCGCTCGCCCGAGACGTACACCTCGTCGCGGCGCCGGAGCACGGGCGCGGTGATCGCTTCGATCGCGTAGGCCACCGCGAGGGCCGACGGGACGTCGGGCGCCCAGCGCCCCAGTCGGGCTCGCGCGCTCTTGACGTAGCCGGAGGCCGTCCCGGAGGCGATCGACAGGGTGAACGCGACCTGGTCGATCCCCGTGCCGTCCGCCAGCCCTTCGAGGACCTGCCGTTCCTTCGGGGCCAGTATGACGGGCTGGAGGGAGGTGACGGTCGTGCTCACGGGGCGTTCCTTCGGTCGGGGAGTGGATGGGGACGTCCGGCGCCGGGGCACTTCGGTGCTTCCGGTGGGGCGGAGGCGCCGTGTTCTCCCGGCGCCGGACGCGTTGTCGGACCGGGGGGATCGGTCCGACGATCGGGGGTGCCTCATTCCTCCTGGTGCACCAGGTCGGCGAGGTCGAGCAGGACGCTCGCGAAGCGCCGCAGGTAGCCGAGGACGTCGTCGCCTTCCGGCTTGGCCCGGCACAGGGCGAGCGCCCGCTGGATGGTGTCCTCCGGGGCGGGGGAGATCCGTTCCCGGACGCGGTCGACGATGGGGTAGGTGGCCCGCCGGAGCTGACGGAGGGAGCGCCAGACGTCCTCGGAGGACGGCAGGGCCTTGCGCCGGGCGGGGGACGGCGCGGCGGGGTGACGGCGAGCGGAAGCCGACCGGCGCTCCCGCGTCGAGGAGAACCTGCCCGGCAGCTCCACCCTTGTCGGGGTGAGGGTGTCGTCGAGGATCTCGTGCAGGACGGCGAGGACGCTCTCGTCGACCGGGTTCGGCGCCACGAAGAGTTCGAGGTGGTCCTTCAGCCGTGCCACGGTGGCGGCGTCGGTGCGGGTCATCATCGGGTGTCTCCCGCACGGCCCGCGAGGATGGCCCAGGTCATACGGCCGGTCGTGCCCCACTCCTTGGCGAGGGCGTCCACCAGGAACAGGCCCCGGCCGCCCACGTCGTTGTCGCCCGCGTTCTTGAGCTGCGGGGGCACGGTGCTCTCGTCGGTGACCCCGATCCACAGGGTGCTGCGCTTGTACAGGACCCGCAGCCGGACGGTGCCCTTGCCGTGGACGATCGCGTTGGTCACGAGTTCGGAGACGATCAGGACCACAGCGTCGGTCTCTACCGGGATGTTCCACCGCGTCAGCCAGGCGGCGGTGGAGCGGCGGGTCTCCGCGACTCGTTCCCGCTCGGGCGGCATGACGGCCTCGAAACCGATCCCTCCGAGGTCGGGGGGAGGCAGGACGGTGGTCACCGGGGCCCTCCCGTCTCGGGGGCCGCCATGGCGAGGAAGCCGCCGACGTGCTCGACGAGCCCGAGTTCGCCCTCGTACTCGTCCAGATGGTGACTGACCGCGTCGTAGGCGGGCACGACGATCCCGTCGAGGTCCCCGGACCTGACCAGCCGCAGGGCCAGACGCCAGCCGGGCCGCCGCCTCGGCGGCACATCGACGCAGTCGACGATGCTGTCCCACCCCGTACGCCACTGCTGCGCGTCCGCGTACGACCGTGTCGCGGCGAAGCCCTCGGAGGTGACCGGCGCGGTCGTCGCGTGGGTGTAGAGGACGATCCGGGGCGTCCGCTGCCGGGAGTCGAGGGCCCCGAGGCGGTGCGCGAGCAGGTCACGCCGGACAGCGGCCAGCCGGGCGAGGGGATCCGGCAGCGTGAACTCGCACACCGGGTAGAGGCGGAACTGCCGCTCGGCCTCCATCCATCCCGGGGTCCGGCGGCCCCGGCCCGGCAGACGCCGCACCGGCAGCGCGCGGGCGGGCGGGTGCAATGGGGTCTGGGTGAGGAAGGCGGACCGGTCCAAGGCCTCCGTCACCAGCGTGGCGAGCGAGAGCGGCATCAGGACCTCCTCCTCGGGATGCCCTCGCCGTTACGACCGGCGAACACCAGGAGCGCCGCTGTCACGGGGTCGTGGGGGTGCTGATCGTGCCTGAGGGGCACGGTCGCGGGGATCTCCGTGGCCTGCTCCGCAGGGGACGGGGGCCACGGTGTGGTGCGGGTGGTGCTCTGGCTCGTCGTCACGATGGGCCTCGGCTCGTTGAAGGAGGGGAAATGGGATCTCCTGCGACGGCTGCGTGGCCTGCTTCGGCTGCACTGGAGGCAGCCGCGAGCTGTTCAGGAGGGGTCAGGCGGATGCGCCAGCGGCGCGTATCCTCTGGCTCAACTACCGTTGCGCATGTGAGAGTTAAAGTGCAAGCGCACTTGCGCAGTAACGAATAATGGCAAATGCCGGAGCGCTAGCAGGGGCCATTTTCAGGGGGGACAGGGGGTGGCACACTCAGGGGCAGAGGACACGTCGGCGGCGAACAGAGACCTTGATGAGCACCAACAGGAAGCAGGAGAGGACCCCACAGGGTGGCAGCGCGACGAGGAGCGACATTCAGGCGACGTGAACTCGGAAGGGAGCTTCGCCGACTACGGGAAGCGAAAGGGCTGACGCAGGAGGAGGTGTCCCAGAGGCTCGGGTTCTCCGCCACCAAGCTGGCGCGGGCCGAACTGGGTGAGATCGATCTCCCTCGCACGACCGACCTAGAAGACCTGATGACGCTCTACGACGTGATCGACAAGGGTGACCGGGAGACGCTGCTCCAGCTCCACCGTGAGTCCCTGAGCAAGGATCCCTGGACGCCGTACAAGGGCGTCATGCCCTCAAAGATGCCCACCTACCGGGGCCTGGAAGAGGCGGCGAGCGCGATGCGCGCCTTCCAGCCGGACGTCGTGTTCGGCATCCTCCAGACGGAGGCGTACACCCGCGCGCTGTTCCAACTGGCCAAGCCCGTCGATGAGACCACCAGCGAGTTCATCGAGACGAACACGAAGCTGAGGCTTGAACGCAAGGAGCTGATCACCCGGACGGACAGCCCCTTGGAGCTTCGAGTCGTGATGGACGAAGCAGCCCTGTCACGGATGGTCGGAGCACCCGAGATAATGCGGGCCCAGTACGACGAGGTCATCGAACTCAGCAAGCTGGAGAATGTGACCGTTCAGATCCTGCCGACCAGCACGGTCACGTACCGAGCCAGGTCCAACTTCATCATCCTCGACTTCCCTGACGACGTGGATCCGGTAGTTCAGATCGACCTTCCGAACACCATCTCCGTCACGGACGAACCCCGGGCGGTCGCCAACTCCGTACGAGGCTTCGACGTCATGCGTGAGAGCGCGCTGGCGCCGGTGGCGACGCCCGAATTCCTGTACCAACTCACGCAAGGATGGATAAGCCATCGCTACTAACCTGCGGGCCTCCGAGGTTGCCCCCACGACCGCTTGGTCCAAGTCTTCGTACAGCGACAGCAACGGCGGCGCCTGCATCAAGGTCGCCAACCTTGTCCAGACGGTGGGCGTGACCGATTCCAAGTTCGCCGACGGGCCGGCTTTCGTCAGTTCTCCCAGCGCCTGGTCCACCTTCGTCAGTAGCGTTGCGGCAGGCGCCTTCGTCGCGTAGCGCCATCCTGCGAACGGCACAGCTTCTCCCGAGGCAGATGCTTGAGGGTGCGGTCTCGACGTCGGACAAGCCCCGAGAGGTCGCTCGATTCACACGCCGCTTCGAGGCGATGGTCGGCCTGTCGAAGGACTTCGACCGCACCACCGAGTTCCTGAACGAACTAGCAAAAGGATGAACGGCCATCAACTCCAACCTTCCGGCCATCACGCCGAACCCTGAGAGCAACGACTTCGCCTGGTACAAGTCCTCCTACAGCGACGGGACGGGCAACAACTGCGTCGAGGTCGCCGACACCGTGGACACCCACGCGGTCGTCCACATCCGCGACTCGAAGATCCCGAGCGGCGCCCGCCTGCGGTTCACCCCCGGAGCCTTCAGCACCTTCGTGGACTCCGTCGGCGACAGCACACCCGCCCAGATCTGACCCGTGACACCGGAGGCGGCCCGCCTTCCCGATCCACATCGGGGGGAAGGTAGGCCGCCCTTCGTGCTACTCCTCGCTGTTCTTCCAGAAGGAGACCGTGGAGGGGTGGCATGCCGGACTGGCACACCGGGGAGTTTCCCGGACTGCGAGACCGGCTGTCGACAAAGGCGCCGCCGCCGCGCACCGCCGGGAAGCGGAAGCCTCTCGCGCTGGGGGCTGTCCCACCGCCGCCTGACCTTCGGGAGGCTGTGGCGCGCCTCCCGGGTGCCGGCCGGGTGTGGACGGTGCTGATGCCGTACGGAGAGCTGCTGACCAGCAACCAGCGCCTCCACTTCATGGCGGAGCACCGGATGAAGCGGCGCCTGCGGCAGGACGCCGCGGCGGCCATCCGAGCCTGTGGGCTGCCCGCGCTGGAGCGGGCCGCCGTGTACTACGTCCTGCACCCTCGTCCGGTCAGACGGAAGCGGGACCCGGGCAACTGGGCGCCGAGCGCGAAGGCGTACGTCGATGGCCTGGTGGACGCCGGACTCCTCCCCGACGACAACTCCGACCACCTCGCCGGTCCGTACCCCGAACTCGGGCCTCCCGTTCCGAGCGGCGGCGCCCGCATGTCCCTCGTCATCGTCGAACTCGAACCACCACAGCTTTGACATGCGTTTTCCGGGCAGGTGTAACAGAATCCGGCGGGCGGCGTACTACAGGGCAGAACTCCACACCGGAGCCCGCCCCCGTGCCCCGCACGAGGAGATGCCCCTCTTATGTCGGCTCTTGCTACCGCCATGCCCGCCGCGCCGATGACGCTGGCCGCCTTCGACGCCCTGACCGCGAGCACGCACGGCCCCGGCGCACACGTGATCGAACTCCACCCCCAGCTCGCCAGCCGACTGCTGCGCCGCAACACCCACAACCGGGCGCTGCGCTCCACCGCCGTCGACGACTACGCCCGCGACATCGAGGCCGGGACCTGGCCCCTGAACGGCGAGGCGATCAAGTTCGACACCCACGGCAACGTCCTGGACGGCCAGCACCGCCTCCACGCGGTTGTGAAGGCGAAGAAGCCCGTCCAGACCTTCATCATCACCGGCCTGCCCGCCGAGACGCAGACCACGATGGACTCCGGCCGCCGCCGCACCACGGCCGACGCACTGTCCCTGGCCGCCGAGACCAACGCCACCACCGTCGCCGCCATCCTGGGCCGCCTGTGGGCCTGGGAGCAGGGCGACCGGAAGTTCACCCGCCGCACCCGCCCCACCACCGCCGAGTCCCAGAACCTCCTGGCGGCGCACCCCCAGATCCGCCGCTCCGCAGAAGTCGCCCAGCGCACCCACACCGCCTTCCCCCACATCCCGCCGTCGGCCCTCGGCACCGCCCACCACCTCCTGACCGCGATCGACCCGGCCGCCACCGCCTGGTTCTTCCAGCGCCTCGGCGACGGCGCCGAACTGCCCACCGGCCACCCCATCCTCGCGCTGCGCACCCGCGTCACCTCCGAACGCGCGAAGGAAGGCCGCATCGACTGGGCCCGCCACCTCGCCTACCTGATCGTCACGTGGAACGCCTACCGCGACGGCCGCAACCTCTCCCGCCTCGTCCTGCGCCCCGGCAACCCGGTCCCCACCCCCAAGTAGCCCGACCCACCAAGGAGATGCCCCTCCCGTGACCGCCATCCTCGCGAGCCTCCCGCCCGCGTCCCTCGCCGCCGTCTCCGCGTACGCGCGGGGCGGCGAGCAGGTCACCCCCGACGTCCTGGACCTGCACCTGTCCGACGTCGCCGAGAACGCGGCGTGCTCCCTGCTCCGCCACCGGTTCCGGGCCGGATTCCCGCACGTCGCCTACCACGAGCTGCTGTCCGCGGTAGCCGCGCTCCGCAGCGTCCTGGGCTTCTCGCCGTCGCCCACCGCCCGCGAGGTCATGGAGTGGCAGGACCGGCAGCGGACCCTTCACACGGCCGCGCTCCGGGCTCCGAAGAGGCCGTACGCCGTCCGCTTCGTCAACGGCCCCTACCGTGGTGTCGAGATGGCTCTCGACGGCCCGACCGCCGCCTACCCCGATCCCACCGACCCGCTCGGGCACCTGGCCACCAGCCGGTGGATCGAAGGCCCGCCCGCCTCCGTCGTCTTCCCGATCGCGTGGGGCGACACCACGAACCCCGGGCACGGCACCGTCCGCTACCACCGGGAGGAACCCGCCCGCGACGGCATATGGCTCTTCCGGCTCCGCACCGACGACCCGCCGCCGCCCGCCGGAGCCCGCCCGCACATCACCGTCCCCGCCCAGCGGATGGACCGATGACGAACACCGTCGCCGATACCACCCAGGTCTGCATCCGGCTCCAGGCCCCGGCCCGCCACGCCGTCGTCATGCCAGCCGCCCGGCTCACCCCGTGAACACGCTCACCAACCCGGCCCCGGCACACGCCGGGGCCGGACGGCACATCGTCAGGGCCGCCGGACGCCGTGAACTCCACGTCGCCGCCACCACGGTGAAACCTGCGGGCGCCATGTTCACCGTGCCGCTGGAGTGCCACCCCGACCGCGACACCGCCCCCGGCGTCCGGCCCTGGCACGGCCCCCTCGACGAGAAGCACATGTGCCCCGCCTGCGCCCGCGCTCTCCGCAACGGACCCGACACCCCCCGCGCGCCACCGCGCACGGAGAGGGCACCGTCCGCCGAACCTTGCCGCACCACAGCCCCCGGCCCGGCTCCGCGCGGCACCCTGGAACTCCCCGCCGACCACGACGGACGCCCGATCCTCTGGTCTACCTGGATCGAGGCACCGGCCAGGACGGGACTCTCCGCCCCGTGTCCCTCATGCCAGGGCCCCGGCCCCGGCCTCATGGCCGGGGGTCGCCAGGGCAACCCCCTCACCCCTGATAGCCTCCGCCGGTTCCTCGCCCACCGCTGCCTCCACTGCCACGAGACAAGCGTGTACGAACAGACCAGCCCCACCGACCTCGAACCACTCGCCCACACCAAGCACCAGAAGGGAAAGCCCGCATGAACACCACGGCCGAGCCGTCGGCACCCCTGCTGGGCACGATCGCCCTGATCGCGTGCGGGCAACGCGAGGGCAAGACCCGCTCATGCCGTTCCTGCGCACGCAAGGCCCGAACCCTCCTCGACATCGCCACGACGGGGTCACCCGGCACGCTCGCCGCAGCCATCTGCGGTCCCACCAGCTCCGGGTGCCGGGAGTGCCAGGAGAAGGCGGTCGCGATCATCGCGGAGGCCGGGACCTGCGCCTAGGGTGAGCAGCTTCCGGGGCGGGTGCTCAATGTGAGCGCCCGCCCTCAGGGCACTTTGAGCATCCGACGGTTTCGAGATCCGCGCAGACCACACACGCCTGCCCGCCGTCACTCGTCGGCACGAGCCCCGTCATGCCGGAACCGCACCGCGCCCGTGCCGAGTCACAGCAGGACGTGTGAGCGATCGAGACATGGGCAACGGTGGCGGCAGGGAGCTGCCCCAGCACGCGCGCAACGACGGTGCGACTGGCATGTTCGAGAGCTGCGAGGAACGGGTCCGGAGACATGCCAGGGAGCGTACGGCAAGATCACAGAGCGCGCAGGAAGTGTTCCGGGAGATCGAAGTCCGTGATCCTGCCGGGGTCGAACGGCGGCTCCTTGGAGTAGGCGTTGGCGGACTCGTCGACCAGCCCTCGACCGTCCTTGCTGTTCCAGGGCGGCTCCATGTCGCCCTCCGGATAGCCGGGTTCCACACTCGTAGTCACCGTACCGTCCTCGTCGTAGACCAACTCGACGTGCATCGCAGCCTCCTTGTCCCTGGGCTGAACCGCCCTGACCAGCCCATGGACCATGAGCTGGACTGAGCGTCACCGTAGCGGAGCCAACGGGGACGAAGAGGCGTCTTCGTGACCATCTAGCTGATGCGGTGGTTGTCCGGCCGTGGACAACTACACCGATGACCTGCGGCTGCCCCTGCTCACCCTCGACGAGGCCCGCCAGGTGGTCAGCCTCCTCCTGCACTTCCAGGACGAGACCACCGAGGAAGGGCGCGCCGCCGGGGCCCTCGCGCACGACCTCGCGCTCCGCCTCCCATCGGAGTAGGACATCGCCCACCTGCGCTCCGGGCTCCGCGGCCGCCAGCGGACACCGAACGGCTGTGGATCGTGGACGGCACCCTCACTCCGGTCCGCGACCGCAAGGTCGGCGCTGGGCAAGAAGGCCGACGCGCACGTCTGGCGGGAGTCGGGCCTGCCCGCCCTGGCGGTGGGCACGACGGTCATCGCGGACGGCGCCTACCTCGGCACCGGTCTGATCGTCCCGCACCGCAAGAGAGCCGGCCGTCCCTGCGTGGGCAGGAGGAGGACAACACCGAGCACCGAAGGGTGCGAGCCCGTGTCGAGCACACCTTCGCCCGGATGAAGAACTGGAAGATCCTGTGCGACTGCCGACAGCGAGGCGACGGACTTCACCATGCCGTCCAGGCCGTTGCCGCCATGCACAACCTCGCCATGACACGGTGAAACGGCAGATCAGACGCCGCTTCGGCCTGCCCAAGCCGGACCTTCTGCAACACCCTTTAGTGCTCGACACCGCGTCCGCGATCGTCCGCAGCGAGGCACGACAGCGCTTCACGCGGGGGACGACGACAGCCCTCCTGTTACCCGCGAGACGGGTGGGCGATAGTGCCGCAACGACCCGTGATTGCCGTGCAGTCGGTCCAGGTAGGCGGGCAGACCATTCCCGCCGACCGGTGGCAGTTGGTCCGGGACCAGGTTCGGCTGTCCGACGACCGGCCGGTGGCCGTCACCTATGCCCACGGATATGCGGCCGTGCCTGGTGACGTGCTTGCGGTTGTGCTCACCCTCGCCAGCCGGGTTCTTACGAACCCAGGAGACCTGCGACAGGAAAGCGTCGGCTCGGCCTCGGTGACCTACTCCGCCGAGACCATCGGGGCGTCCCTCGCGCCTGCGGATCGGTGCCTACTCGGCCAGTACCGCAGGCGCTTAATACTCCAGTGCGACTTCGTGAGCGGTCAAGAAGCGGTTGGATATGCCTTCTACTGTGGAAGGGATCTAAGCCAAGCAGCGACGTCCAACGAACGTCGGAGGTCTGCGTCGAACCGTTCCGGGTTCGCCTCCGTCAGCGCGCGGCGGATGCGTACGGCTTCCTCGCTCGCGGCCAGGGCCTCCGCCCGCCGCCCCACATCCCCCAGACGGGCGGCCAGGTTGTTCAGGGACCCGGCGAGGTCGGGCAGGTAGGCGTCCGGGTTCACCTCCGCCAGCGCGCGGTAGTGGCGTACGGCTTCCTCGCTCGCGGCCAGGGCCTCCCTCCGCCGCCCCACATCCCCCAGACGGACGGACAGGTTGTTCAGGGACCTGGCGAGGTCGGGCAGGTAGGCGTCCGGGTTCACCTCCGCCAGCGCGCGGTAGTGGCGTACGGCTTCCTCGATCGCGGCCAGTCCCTCCGCCCGCCGCCCCACATCCCCCAAACGGACGGACAGGTTGTTCAGGGACCCGGCGAGGTCGGGCAGGTAGGCGTCCGGGTTCACCTCGGCGAGCGCGCGGCGGATGCGTACGGCTTCCTCGATCGCGGCCAGTCCCTCCGCCCGCCGCCCCACATCCCCCAGACGGGCGGACAGGTTGTTCAGGGACCCGGCGAGGTCGGGCAGGTAGGCGTCCGGGTTCACCTCGGCGAGCGCGCGGCGGATGCGTACGGCTTCCTCGCTCGCGGCCAGGGCCTCCGCCCGCCGCCCCACATCCCCCAAACGGTTGGCCAGGTTGTTCAGGGACGTGGCGAGGTCAGGCAGGTAGGCGTCCGGGTTCGCTTCGGCGAGCGCGCGGTAGTGGCGTACGGCTTCCTCGATCGCGGCCAGTCCCTCCGCCCGCCGCCCCACATCCCCCAGACGGGCGGACAGGTTGTTCAGGGACCTGGCGAGGGCGGGCAGGTAGGCGTCCGGGTTCACTTCGGCGAGCGCGCGGCGGATGCGTACGGCTTCCTCGATCGCGGTCAGTCCCTCCGCCCGCCGCCCCACATCCCCCAAACGGTTGGCCAGGTTGTTCAGGGACCCGGCGAGGTCGGGCAGGTAGGCGTCCGGGTTCACTTCGGCGAGCGCGCGGTAGTGGCGTACGGCTTCCTCGACCGCGGCCAGTCCCTCCGCCCGCCGCCCCACATCCCCCAGACGGACGGACAGGTTGTTCAGGGACCCGGCGAGGTCGGGCAGGTAGGCGTCCGGGTTCGCCACCGCCAGCGCGCGGCAGTGGCTGGTGATGGTCTGGGCAAGGTGGACGGCGGTGCGGGCGAGGCGTCGGCTGGAGTGCGGGAACAGGTCGTACAGGGTGGCGAGGTCGTCGAGGGCGGTGTTGGGGTCGGTGGTGAGGGTGTCGAGGGCGGTGATGAGGGGTTGGGGGTGGTTGGTCTGGACGGCGGTGGCGATGACGTGGGGGGTGAGCCGGTGCGGCAGGCGTGTGCACAGGCCGGTGAGGTGGTCGTCGAGGCGGCCGTCGAAGACGGGGTGGGCGGCGGCGCGGCTGTAGACGGTCAGGAGCTGGGCGGTCTGCGCGTCGTCGGCACCGTTGATCAGGTGTTCGGCGATGGAGGGGTCGGTGTCCAGGATGCGTCCGATGTGGCGTTCGGCGAGCCGGTCGGGCTGGAGCGCGCCCCACGGCCGGCCCGGCACGGCCGGGGGGTAGAGGGCAGCAATCCAGGCGGTGACCTGGTCGCGCCGGTCGCGGGCCTGGTCGGCCAGGGCCGGGAGCGTGGACCACGTGCGGTCGGCCTGTTCGCGATCGGCCGCGCCCACGAGGTGGGCGGCGGCCAACGCCTTCTCCAGGGTGCCGCGGCTCAGGGCCGGGGAGAGGCCGTGCGTAGCAGCACTGTGCTGCCAGTAGCGGCGCTCGTGTCCCAGCAGCCGGTCCTCTACCTCCTGTGCCCGCTGGCCCGCTGATACCTCTGTCGTGTCTTTGCTGCCGGGGGTGGCGGTGTCGAGGAGGTCGGCGAGGGCGGTCATCTGCAGGGTCAGTGCGTTGGCGTAGCCGTCGTGGTCGAGTCGCGGGGTGGGCAGGGCGCCGGCGGCGGCAGGCCACTCGTGGCCGGCTAGGCCGTGTACCCGGGGGAGGGCGTCGGCCAAGGCGCGGGCGGCGGTGCGGTATGCCTGCGTGCGCGGGCCCGGGGCCTGCTCCAGGGGTGCCAGCAGGGTGGAGGGTGCCTCGTCGAGGTGGTCCTCGGTGAGGCGGGTGGCGCTTTTGGCCTGGGTCCACCAGTCGCCGTCGGTGCGGGCCAGCAGCAGCACCTTGAACGGGGTGCCGCCGCCGTGGCCGGTGGCAGCCTCGACGAGCGCGGTCAGCTGCTCGGTGCGGGCCTCGGCGTAGTCGAGGACGACCAGCAGCGGTTTGACCGCATGCCGTAGTGCGCGCAGTTCCGGCGCGTCGGCGTCGGAGCGCGGCCACAGCACTGCCCAGTTGTCGGCGGCCAGTCGTCCGGCCAGGTGGTGGGCGAGGCGGGTTTTTCCCTGACCGCCCGGCCCGTGCAGCAGCCACGCTCCCCACCCGCCCCGGCCGCACCAGGCGAGCAGGTCGGCAAGCAGGTTGTCGCGGCCGTGGAAGGGCACCGTCTGCCGGCCCGCCTGCAGCAACGCCGCAGGCGAAGCCATCCCCGCCCGGTCCCCGGCCGGCATGTCGGCCAGGTGCTGGAACTCCACCGCTTCCAGGCCGGTGGCGGGGCCGCCGTGTTCGGCCAACGCCGTGCGGAACGGCGGGTCGTGGTGCAGGACGTAGGCGGGGACGGCGTTCAGCTGGCCGTGTCCGGAATGCGCCCGGTCGGAGGCCACCACACCCGCCAGCAGTCCGTCGCAGAACACGGTCGCCCCGGACAGGCCGCCCCACGGCGAAGTGCCCTGCTGCGACCACCACTGCGGGGGGTTCTGGAGCAGGTCCACCACGTACTGGTTGCCCACGAATCCGCTGCCCGGGTTGATCCGCCCCTCCATCTGGGCGGCCTCCACTGGCTGCCCGGGCCGCTGGGCCACGTCGGGAACGCCCCACGTCCGGCACGCGGCGCCGGGCTCGTCTGTGACCATCCGCCCCCAGCGCACCGCCCCCGGCGAGGGCCATGCGGGGTCGTCGTCGAGCAGGACCAGCGCGGCGTCGTCCCGCCCGCCGGGCATGCCGCACCACACCACCAGTCCGCCCCAGGTACGGTCACGGCCGGGTTGGAACACCTCGACCCGCCCACCGGACCGGGCCGCGACGTGCGCGGACGTCAGCACCAGACGCCCACCCACCGCATACCCTGACCCCGGACCGTCCGGACCGGCCACGCCCAGCACACGATCCCGCTCCACCCCTACCCCGTTCCCCGCCTGCCGTGCTTGCGCTCTGCCCCGTGCTCCGATCACCGGCCACTGGGGGGACCGCCGACGCGGTCCCCCCCCGGTACCGGTCAGTCCGGGATACGGCCCGACACGTCCCCCGGGCCGGCAAGGCGGTCCGGGGACCCGCTCACCAGCAGGTCACCGCCGTGCGCGTTCCTCGGCGTGAGCGTGAACGACACCCGGTGCGTCCGGCCACGCGAGGCCCCGGCCTCCGTCTCCGCGCCCACCGCCCACAACTTGAACCCGGCCTTCGCCTTCACATCGGCCCGCCACTCGACCGTGAACTCCATCTCCACCGGCCCCACCGCGAACACCACCTCCGGATTCGCCCCGCCTCGCGCCGCCGCCGCGACAAGCTCATCGCGCACCGCCGCCACCGCATCCACCAGAGGAATATCCACCGACCCCGCCCCCATCCCACGAACCGTCAACACCCATACCGTAGAACCGCCGGCACGACCCCGGCAGGCGAACACCCACACACCCCGGCCACCGGGCGCACCCGTCAGGCACCCGGGCAGGACCGTGCAGCCACACGCCGTATCCCACCGAGGAGGGATCCCAGGCGAAACGACGCCGGTCCGATGACGGCCGACGGCCTGCCGCTCCGAACTGACGAAGCCGGGCTGTGACTGCGGGGCTCACTGCCCTCACTTCTGGTTCTCCGGCGCGGCGTGGGATCCACTGGTGAGGAACGCTCGTCAAGGAGGACGAGATGGTCTTCGTACAAGATGGAGATGCGCTCACTGGGTGACACCTCCGGATTTACTCCGTCATCGCCCGGTTAGCCACCACAGCCTTTTGGGGTGGCCCTGGAGGGGTGAACGCGCCCATCACGGTCCACCGCCCCTCGCCCTCCGGGGGACGGCAGGTAACCGTGCACCGGGCCGGCCCCGACGAGATCCTGGGGCTGGCCCACTCCGATCACGACTTCGACGGCCCGTCGTGGGTCGAGTGGCGCGGCGGCCAGGCCCATGTGTGGAAAGCGGCCTGAGACTCCTGATGCGTCCGGCACCGGCGGCGCTCGACACAAGGATTCCCCTTCACCGATGCTACTCCCCGTCTCGCCGTCCGAGCGGCGGCTCTGCTGGACGGCGAGACCGCGCAGTACACCGTCCGCGCAGGCGCCTGGGTCGCTGAAGCGGTGGGCCAAGACCGGCGTGCACGAGCGCAGATCGTCGGGGTGATGGTGTCGGAATCCCCGAGGCAGAAGACCCGGAGGCAGTCATGCAGCCATGGATCAAGAGGGACGAGATGCGGCTGACGACCAGGTCGCTACTCCAGCCCGACCCGCCCTCGGAGCACGGGCGGCTGCAGCTCCATGTCGACAAGGCGACCGCCTCTCAGCTCACGGCACCGAAGCCGCTGCACCGGACGAACAGCTTCACCCAGATCGAGCCGAAGGAGGCGATGCGGGCGCGGGGTCCTCGGTGGACGCGTCGGGCTGGACCGACACCCGGCGGACGGTCTTCTTGGTCGCGCGGATCCAGTCGTGTTCCGGCGTGGCGTTGCCGTACCGGTCGATGACGTGCGGGGCCCGGATGATCACGGCCATCTGTGTGTAGTGCATGGGCTGACCACTCCCTTTCGAACTTGCCCAGTTCCCGAGAAGTTCCCTCGCGTGCGGTCCGCCCTCGGCTAACCTGCTTATCTGCCACCAGAAGGGGGGAATTCGATATGGATCTACGTACAGCGCGAATCCAGGAACTAGTGGAGACCCACGTCGGAAAACGCAGAACCCATGAATGGATCTTTGCGGGCATTCGCGAAACCTTGCTACGAAAGGCCCGGACAGCTAGCGCGACTGGAGAATGTGACTCAGCAATTGAGGATTGGGAAAAGGTGCTGACTGCGCATAGAGAGGGTGAAGAGAAATTGAAGGAGGGTGAAGCCAAACTGCTTGCACTGATGAAAGATGCTTTGGTTTGGGTCAGGCCCACCAAGCGGGACTATGCCCAGATTTACCACTTCTCGAAGAAGTGCGGGCACGTGCAACGGGGAACCCCGAAGAAGTTCATCCCCCGCCTTGAAGGTGAAGTGAGGCATCTGAATCCGTGCACCACGTCGCAGTGCCTTGCAGCTCAGTTTGCGTGGAACAGTCGCCCGCGCGCCGAAGCTGCCTGACGCTCACAGCAGGGGCACCACGCTTATTGATCCGAAACGGTTTGGGTTCTGGGTCGTTGGTGGTGTGTGAGTGATCTGGTGGGGGACGCGCGGCATCTGTCGCCGTCGGCGCAGGAGGCCTTGCGGTTGCGGGCGGTGGCCGCGTTGGTGGCGGGGCGGGACCGTGAGGACGTGGCGGCGGTGTTCGGGGTGTCGCTGAAGGCTGTCGACGGGTGGTGGGTGAAGTGGCAGGCCGGCGGGCGGGAGGCGCTGGTCATGCGTCCGCGTGGCAAGCCGGTCGGTGTGCACCAGGTGCTCGGGGAGTCCGAGCAGGCAGCGGTGCGGCAGGCGGTCCTGGACCACCGGCCCTGTGACGTGGGGCTTTCCGGGCAGCTGTGGACGCGGCGGCTGGTGGGCGAGCTGATCGCGAAGCTGTACCGGGTGCGGCTGACCGAGGTGGGGGTGGGCAAGTACCTGAAGCGGTGGGGGCTGTCCTTCCAGCGCCCGGACAAGCGGGCCGTCGAGCAGGACCCGGATGCGGTCAGGCTCTGGCATCAGGAGACCTGGCCGGAGATCCGCGCGAAGGCGAGGAAAGACGGCGGGGAGATCCTCTTCGCCGACCAGGTCGGGATCCGCTCGGACCAGGTCACCGGCCGGACCTGGGGCGAGAAGGGGAAGAACCCTGTGGCGCGGCGGAGCGGGAACCGGTTCTCGGTGAACGCGATGTCAGCGATCAGCACCAAGGGCCGGATGCACTTCATGGTCTTCACCGAGAGCTTCACCGCCGAGGTGATGTGCCGCTTCCTGGACCGGCTCGCCGGCCACGTCGACCACAAGGTCCACCTCGTGGTCGACGGGCACTCCGCCCATCGCTCCAAGAAGGTCCGTGACTGGCTCGCCCCCCACCCCGATGACGTCGAACTGCACTTCCTGCCGCCGTACTCACCCGAGCTGAACCCCGACGAGCTGGTCAACGCGGACCTCAAGCACAGCCTGCCCAAGCAGCACCGGGCCCGGAACCAGGCCGAACTCGCTGCAGAGAACCGCCGCTTCCTCCGGCGACGTTAGCGCCAGCCGCACATTGTCCGCAGCTACTTCGGCGGCCTGCACGTCCGCTACATCATGAACGAGAACCTCATGAGTTTCTGATCAATAAGACGGCCAAGTTAAACCCTGGGCTGAGGCGGATTCCTCTCCTCAGATGCCAGAGTAGTGGCGCAGACCAGTAGTCCCGGACCCTACGCTCCCAGTCCAACCGGTGGATACCTGCGCCGGCTCGGCAGCAGGACCGGACGCAGGCCGCCAACGGATCACCACTTCTGCCCACAGGCCAAGGAGCCGGATACGTCGTGGGAATGTAGGACAAGGAAGTGAGTCTGCGCGCGATCAGCTCGGGGAGACACTGCGTTCACCCGGCGCCCGCTCAACGGGTACCCGTCAAGATGATCCAGTCGTCGAACGCGCCCCGCTCCTCCTCCTTTCTCTTACGGATCTCCTCCAACTGGTCCACGCTCATTCCATGATCCTTGGCGAGCGCATGGATAACCTGCATAGCGTCGGCAAGCTCTTCGGGCCCCGATTCCTCGTCTGCCAAGAGGTATTCGCGGACTTCCTCGACGAATTTTCTCCGCAGCCTTTTGCGGCGCTCCTTGGGAGTTGCGATGTAGAAGACCGGTTCGACCCCGTTAGCGATCATGATCTTCAGAATCTTGTCTCTCACCAGCTTGCCGTGCCAGCTGACCGTCATCGTGGCCCTCCTCCATGCGCTCACGGGGAGGCGCGCCTGGACGCCTCCTGGCGGGGCAGCCTACGAAGACGGGTGCAGCCCGCCCACCCCTTGACCGTTCACGCGGATTCCGCCGAACGGGTGACACTAGCCCGCCAAGTAGCCCGCACCTGGAGGGCGACCGGACAGGAACGGACCGGCCCCAGGCCGTTTCCGACGCCCCCGGCCCGTTCCCGTCAAGGGGTGGCGATGCGCGGCGCCGCCACGCCACGATGCCGCGATGAACGACGAAGAAACCCTGGAGGAATGGGCACGCCGCCGCGAGATCCGCCGGAAGGCGGCCACGGGCAGGCGCCGCTTCGTCCCGTTCGGCGACAGCCCCCACCGCGGCGCCCACATCGACCCCGGCGCGCCGAGGGCGATCGAGGAGTGGACGGGCAGCGAATGGTCCGTGGTCGGAGTCGTTGAGAACCTGGACGCCGTCAAAGCCCTGTTCTGGCCGCCTCCCCCTCAGCCCGAGAAGCCTGTCGAGTGGGACCGCGCCGCCGCTCGGCAAGGGCCGGGGACGGCACAGGAAGCCGTCCCCGGCGGACGAACGTGACCTGTAGGCCGGGCTGGCGGAAAGACCGCTGGCACTCCCGAGACCTGGCGGCACGCAGCGTCGAGGTCGGAGACGAGGACTCGCGCGGGCTCACCCATCGCCGCTCGAGTGGCCCTCGGCAACCTCACCCGGCTTCGCCGCAGGCTGCTGACCGCTGAGCGTGCCCGCGTCGAGCATTTCGAGTGGACTCTCAGGCCAATATGGCCGGGCCCGAACCGCTGGACGGTGGATGCCACACAGCCAGTTCGGACCATGTTGCCTTCGACGAGGCGACCGACTGGCAGTGGCCGCGGTCGTCTTTTCTCCGGGTAGCCAGTCCTTGACCAGGGAACAGGCCTTCTTTGCTGCAGCTGATGATTAGGCGATGGTCGAGACAGCTGGTGGCTACGCTCAAGTAAGAGGACGCCGGTGCGTTGCTCGGGAACCTCCGATCTGCTCGTGGAGAGCAGAGAACGCGGAGCTGAGATCGCTCACGGCAGAACAGGGATTCCTCGGTGAGGACTGGAGAACCGTGCAGATGCATGCCAACCTACACACTTGTCGACGCTCGATGTGCGTTCAAGCCCCCTGGGGGTCCACTGTCTCGGCATTTTTCGATCTCTCCGAGATGTATCTTCCTCACTGTTCGCGCTTCGTATGATGATCGTCGAAGCGGCTCCGATGGAGAGCGGCTGGGTGGCGCTCGGAAACTGGATGAATCGGCGTGTTATCGCTTTTATCAGCCTCCGGTGCTGCCCTGTGGCGCGCGAAACATACACCGTGATCCCCGGTTAGCCTAACCGGGGATTCGGCGGATCATAGACCTCGTTCGCACCAGCTGCTTGGCGGTGGGCCGGAAGCGGATACTGCTGTCCTCGTGCCTGTATGCGCTCCCGCCCTCTCCTTGAGGGGGGCGGTGTTTGTTCGAGCACGGTGAGAGAAATATTCACAGTCCGCCTCCACGGAGGCACGCGACGTCACGAATAAGGAATCCCCAATGCGTCTTGTTGTGATATCCCCTGCCTCGCATCGGAAGTCGTGGCCGCGCGGCCGCCTCCCTTCGCCGACGCTTGCCTGCCCAGCAAGTGGGTGTGCGGGGACGGCCTTGCTCCCTGGAGGCGGTCTGGCATGAATGAGAGGGAGAGAGGCGAGCTGGTGATCGTCCCCAAGACTCGCGAGGAGTTGACGGGGGTATCCCTGCTTACCTCGATCGCCCGGAGGCATCGTCCGTAAGGCATTCGCCCACCGTGAGGTGAGAGGGCGACCGCATACTGATGCGCGGGACGCCGTTCCGATCGGACCTGCGACTGCCAGGAGATCCTCGCTGGGCCCCTGGAGGAGCTGGTTTGGCAAGAGGTCGCACACACGGGGAGTCGTGCAGGCAGTCGCGGCTCTGCCGCGCAGCATCTCGCCTGTCTGCCTGTGCGGGCTCGAGCACATCCCGCCCTTGCCGGTACTGCCTACAGGAACTGGGCCCCCATCGCCCCTTGCATGAGCCGGAGGCGCCCGTACATCGCTGCTCGACAGCAGCCTGACCGCACCGGTGGGGTGCGGGACGGAGGAACGTATGCAGGACAGACTGACAAGCGGCGACGCTGCGAGCGCCTGGCTCAAGGAGCACTTCGTCGGCGACCCGGCGCCTGAGGTGCGGATCACCTGGAGGGTTGACTCCTCCGAGGAGGATCCTGCCGCCGTCCACCCGCTACTGGATCTGCTGTTCGGTGCCCCATGAGCTCAAGGCGGCTTTCGTGTCGACCGTTTGGCTTACGTTGCCGTCTGACGAGCGACCCCGCAGACGTGACTACACCTCGGGGTCCGACCAGTCGCGTAAGGACTGAAATGACCAAGACGCTCAAGCTCGCCACTGATGCTGTCGACCGGGCACTGAGGCCGCGGCTCCGAGCCGTCGACTACCTGAGAGTGTCTACGGAGGAGCAGGCCAAAGGGTACGGCATCGAGGTCGGCGGCAAGCGCACGAAGCGGTACATCGACAAGAAGGGCTGGGATCACGTCGAGACTTTCAAAGATCCGGGCGTGTCCGGTTCCCTCATGGCCGAACACCGAGACGACCTGAACCGCCTCATGAAGATGGCAAGGCAGACGCCTCGCCCCTTCGAAGTGGTCGTCGTCCCGGAGGGCCGGGTGATCGGTCGGACTGAGCGGGCCTACTGGCTCTGGGTCTGGGAGCTGGAAGACCTCGGGGTGGCGGTGGCCGACGCCAAGCACGACATCGACAACACCACCCCCGACGGCCGCGACAAGATGCGCGACGAGGCGAACTATGCCTTCAAGGAGTACGAGCGCATCCGGACCCGCACCCAGAGCGGCATCCAGGAGAAAGCCCTGGACGGCGGGTACGCCGGTGGACGCCCCCGCTACGGGTATCGCATCGAGAACAAGGGCCAGAAGGGCGACTCCGCTCAGGTCGTGGACGACTGCACCTGCTCTGGCAGCTGTGCAACCCTCCATGAGGCCGAGGTGTTGCGTCAGGGGCGGCGGCTCGTCGTCTATTACGTGGGCAGCTGGGACAGGGCGGCGCTCACGCTCAACGCCGAAGGCCTGATGACCCGCTCGGGCAAACCGTGGTCTGGCGACAACCTCCGGGCCAAGCTGAGATGGCAGGAACTCCTGGAGCCCAAGGTGATCTGGCGCAACCCCGCCAACGCCAAGCGCAGCAGGCATCGCGGCGTGACGCTGGGCGTCGATGGGAGCTCCGCCTTCGGCGAGACCATCGAGATCCCCCTGCCGGCGATCTTTTCCTTCGAGGAGGTCATGGAGCTGAAGTGGGTCACGGTCACCCGCCCTCCGGTGACCAAGGGGCGCACGTACACGCTGTCCCGGCGCCTTGAGAGCCCCTGCGGGAAGCACTACACCGGCGGAGGCGGAGCCGAGCGGGAATACCGCTGCTCCGGCAAGAAGCCGGAGTACGCAGGCGCTCCGCGCTGCTCCTGCCCCAGCATGGATGCCGAGGCGGTTGAGGCGTACGTCTGGGACCAGATCCGCGCCATGCTGGGCGACTCCAAGCGACTGCGCCATCTCGCCTCCCTCCAGGCGGCGAGGCACGCCGGCAGCAAGGTGGACTACGAGAAGCGGATCACTGACTTCGAGCGGCAGATCGAGGAGCAGCAGGAGTCGATGGATCTGACCATGACCGTGGCCGCCCGCCAGGCGGCCCGCAAGGGTCTCGGCAGAACCGAGGCCGAGGCGCATGTGGAGCGCGCCGTACGGCGGCTTGAAGCGGAGCTTGCGGAGACGGAGAAGCTGCTCGCCGAGACCCGGCAGTGGCAGGCGGAGGTCGCGGCAACGGAAGGCCGGGCCAATGACATCGAGGCCCTGGCCGAATTGGCACATACCCACATGGCTCAGGCCGACGTCGAGGGTCAGGCCCGATATATCGAGATGCTGGACATCAGGGCGAAGGTCGTCGGCGAGCCGATCACGCGGAAGTCTGGGCGCAAGTGCTCGGTCGGCCAGTGGTTCACCGACCGCAACAGACTCGTTCCCGAACTGACCGACGAGGCATGGGAGCGGGTGGCCCCGCTGATGACGGGGCACTGGGGTGTGGATCCGAGACGGATGCTTGATGGCATCCTCCATAAGGCGCGCTCCGGTTCCAGCTGGCCCGAGATCTTCGCCCGGTTCGAGTCCCGGTCGGTGAAGACCTACTGGGACCGCTGGCGGACGAACGGCCGCTGGGAGGCCGTCATGACGGTCCTTTCGGCCGAGGGGGACGCCGCACACGCGGAGCCTTCACAGGTGCCGCTCCTGGAGATCGAGGGGGCGATCAAGCCAGCCCTCCTTGTTGGCTCCGATCACGCGATGCTTGAACGTTGCGCTTGAGTTTCGTTGCCACGTCGCCGACCCTAGAGCCATGGACGGCGGCGGGTCGAACTGTTTTCCGACCTCTTCCGGGAGGCTCGGTCCGTGGCTGCCGGACCGCGCCCACGGACGGCGGCCCGTTGTCAGTGCGCTCCGCTAGCCTCACCGCATGTCACTCACCGTTGATCAGCTGACCGGGTACGTGGAACGGGACCTGGACGCCGACGTGGCGCGCTGGTTCGCCGAGACCCCGCGCGCCGTCGTGTCCACCGGGATCCGTCCGGTCGTCCCCTTCCTGGCCAGGCTCCCGCACGACGCCGCGACGGCGCTGGCCGGATTCGACCGCAGGGTCCGCGCGGGGGCCCTGCCCGGCGTCCTGGACATCGCGGACTGGTCGTACGCCTTCGACTTCAAGGCCAACGACTGCCGCATCCTCGACTCCGACTACGACACGGAACTCTCCGACGACGACGTGTGGTCCGTCGGTGCCGACGGCGGCGGCAACTACTTCGTGGTGCTCACGAACGGCAGGGTCGCGGTCTGGTTCCACGAGGAGGAAGTCATCGAGGAGGGAACGCAGTTCGACAGCGTCGACGTGTTCGTGTGGACGATGGTCCGCTACCACGCCGTCCGGGCGGGCGCCCTCGGCCTGAGCGCGGTCGAGGCGGACTTCCGCGCGCTCGGCCAGCCCGGCGTCCTCGACCCGGAGACCGGCCTCCTGGCCCGCCTGTCCTGAGGGCGGGGGAGCGGACCTGCGGACGGCCTCAGCGCACCGGGAAGCCGAACGAGTAGCCCTGCTCCCTGAGCCAGGGGAGGAGACGGCGCAGGGCCTCGACGGTCTGGGTGCGGTCGCCGCCGGCGTCGTGGAACAGGATCGTCGGCCCGTTGCGCAACTCCCTCCTCACGGTGGCGACGATGGCGTCCGCACCGGGACGCTCGAAGTCCTTGGTGTCCACGTTCCAGCCCAGCGGGCGCATCCCCCGGGAAGCGGCGACCTGGCGGCTGTACGGGGTGAAGGCCCCGCCGGGAGCCCGGTAGTACATCGGCCGTACGCCCCCCGACGCTTCGGTGATCATGCGCTCGGCGTCGAGTATCTGCTGCTTCTGGTACGCCTGGGAGTCCTTGTCCATCGCCGTGTTGTGCGACACCGAGTGGTCGCACAGCCGGTGCCCGTCCGCGACCACCTTCTTCACGAGTTCCGGATGGGCCTTCGCCTGCGTCCCGACCATGCAGAAGGTGGCCTTCACCCGGTACGTGCGCAGCAGGTCGAGGACGCGCGGGGTCCACACGGGGTCGGGGCCGTCGTCGATGGTGATGTTGACTCCGCGCGCCCCCGCCTCCGAGGCGTGCGCGATGGTCACCGAGACCGGCTTCGGGGCCTTGTCCGACGTGGTCGGTGCGGCCGGCACGGCCGGTGCGGAGGTCTTCGGCGCGGGGGCGTCCACCGGCCCGGCCTGGGCGGTCCACAGCGAGGCGCCGGTGGCGAGCACCACCACCCCGACTGCCGCCCCGAGCACCTTGCCGTACCAACCACGCCCGCTGCCGTGCCGCGTCATGTCGTCCCTCTCGCCCTGTTCCACGTCGTCCCCCGGTCACCTGCGACCACTCGGCAGGACGAGGCGCCGGAGCGATCGGATGCCTCCGTTACGGATCGCGGACATATTCGAGAGCATCTCCGGACAACTGATCGAAGGCTATGCCGTGCCATGGGGTCCCCGCACCGGTGAACAGGTCATGAGGCCCAGGGACGTACGGCCCGAAGGCCGGGGACGTACGGCCCAGGGCCGGGGACGTACGGCTTCCGTCCGGCCCATGCGTACGTCCCCGTCCGGCTCACGTACGCCTCTCCTTCCGGCTCATGCGTACGTCCCCTCCGCGCCACGGCTCGGACAACCGATCGACTACGCTCGCTCGCGACCAACCGCCCGGTGCCTGAGCGTGGCCGCCGACAGAGCTAGGGGGAAGACGGTTTGACAGTGGACACCGTGGCCGGGGCCGACGGCGCCTGGCAGTCCGCCCGTGCGAAGGGCCTCTGCTACCGGGGGCCGCGCATGGTCACCGGCGCGGACATCGTCCGCATCGCGCGGACGCTCGCCCTGGAACCGGCTCATTTCACCCAGACCGCCCCGGCGGCGGCCAACGACCCGACCGGTGTGGTCCTGGACAACGCCCGTCGTCGGGTCAACCTCAGGATCGCCAACGCGGCGCACGGCTGTGTCTTCCACGTCCGCACCCTGGAGGGAACCGGACGGTGCGGACTCGGCGAACTCGCCCCTGTCGTCTGCCGGATGCATCCCGCCGTTCCCGGCCCGGAGAGCGGGGCGAGCCCGCCGGACGCCGAAGGGACCCCGGACGGGGACGCGGAGCAGGACGGACCAGGCACACCGGGGCGCCCGCTGGACGCGGCGGGCCTGGCGCGGGCGGAACGGCGGTGGGCCGCCGACCGCGACCACTGGTTCGAGACCGTCGCCCGCTGGAACGCCCTGTCCAAGGACGTCGAGGACCCGCCGGGGATCGAGGACTTCCAGCACTACCTCCTGGAGGCGCACGCGGCCCGCGAGACGGGCGCGCCCTGGCCCGAGGAGGTGGTCGCGTGAGCGCCTCGGGACGCAGCCTGGGAGGCTGCGCGTCGTGCGGGGGACGCTGCTGCCGGGAGTACACCGTCAACGTGACCATGGCGGACGTGCGCAGGCTCGCCGCCGGAATGGCCCTCCACCCAAGGGAGTTCGTGAACCTCAGGGAGAAGGACGACGGCGACTTCCGGTTCCGGCGCGAGGGCCCGATGTACGACCTCAGGCTCCGCCACCGGCCGGACACCGAGGGGTGCGTGTTCCTGATGGAGATCGCCCCGGGTCACGCGCGCTGCGGCGCCTACGTCCACCGGCCGATGGTGTGCGCCACCTTCCCCGCCGCCCTGACGCGGAACACGGTGTCGATACGCGACGACACGCTGTGCGGCGACTCGAACGCCTGGAACCTCACCCTCATGGACCTCCCCGGGCTGCGATCGGACATCCTGCGCAACCGGGCGGCCTGGTCCGAGCACCTGCGGACGGCGGACCGCTGGAACGCCCTGGTCGACGCCAGCCACCACTCCCGCACCCACGACGACCTGTACGCGTTCATCCTGTCGTCGGACCCGTCGGACCCGTCGGACCCGTCGGACCCGTCGGACCCGTCGGACCCGTCGGACCCGTCGGACCCGTCAGGTGCCGCCGAGGGCCCGGCCGGGAGCATGGGCGCGGCCTCCGCCTGACGCGCGCGCCCCGGCACCAGGGGCGTACACGGCGAGGCGCGGCCCCGTCAGCCCGTGGGCCCGGGGGAGGACGCCGGCACGTCCGCCGGGAGCAGCAGCCGCAGGTCCTCCAGGCCGGGCGAGGCCAGTGCGCCGATGCGCCGGGCCTGTCGCGTCATCATCGACTCCAGGATCTGGCGGGCGGTACGGGCGTTGCCGAAGGAGCGGTCCCTCGGGATGCGTGCGACATGGTCGCGCAGCGCGTCCAGGGTCTCCTCGGCGCAGTCGTAGCCGGACTGGGAGGCATAGGTGTCCATGATGGTGACCAGTTCGTCCGAGGAGTAGTGCTCGAACTCCACGGTCCGGCTGAACCGGGACGCGAGCCCCGGGTTGGAGGCCAGGAAGCGCCGCATCTCGTCGGTGTAGCCCGCGGCGATGACCACGACCTCGTCGCGGTGGTCCTCCATCAGCTTCAGCAGGGTGTCCACGGCCTCCTGCCCGAAGTCGGAGCCCGAACCGCCGGGGGTGAGGGTGTACGCCTCGTCGATGAACAGCACGCCGCCGAAGGCCCGTTCGAAGACCTCCTTGGTGAGCTGCGCGGTGTGACCCACGTACCGGCCCACCAGATCCGCGCGGGCCACCTCCACGAGCTGTCCGGTCCTCAGGACGCCCAGGGAGTGCAGCAGATCCGCGTAGAGCCGGGCGACGGTGGTCTTGCCGGTGCCGGGCGGGCCGGAGAAGACCAGGTGGTGGCTGATCTTCGGGGTGGGCAGGCCCGCCGCCCGGCGCTGGCGGGTGGCCTCCAGGAGATGGGTGAGGTCCGTGACCTCGTGCTTGACGGCCGACAGGCCCACCATGGAGTCCAGTTCGGCCAGCAGGTCCCGGGCGTCGCGGGCGGTGTCCGCGCCGCCGGGCGTCGCCTCGGGGGCGACGTCGTCCGGCAGCAGCAACGACAGGTCCGCCTCGGCGGGATCGGCCATCGAACCGAGCCGGAAGGCCTGCCGGTCCACCATCTCCTCGAAGACGCGGCGGGCCGCGCGGCCGTTGCCGAACGTGGCGTCGCGGGGCATCCGCTCGTAGTGCAGGGCGAGGGCGTCCAGGGTGCTCGGGGCGAGTTCGTAGCGGTGGGCGGCGCACATGGACTCGGTGATGGTGACCAGTTCCTCCACCGAGTAGTTGGCGAACTCGACGGTCCGGGTGAACCGGGAGGCGAGACCGGGGTTGGAGCCGAGGAACTCGTCCATCTGACCGGTGTAGCCCGCGGCGATGACCACCACGTCGTCGCGGTGGTCCTCCATCAGCTTCAGGAGCGTGTCGATGGCCTCCCGGCCGAAGTCGGCCCCCGACCCCCTGCCGTCCGACAGCAGGGTGTACGCCTCGTCGACGAACAGCACACCGCCGAGGGCCTCGTTGAACGCCTCGGTGGTCTTGATGGCCGTTCCGCCGATGATCTGCGCGACCAGATCGGCGCGGGACACCTCGACCAGATGGCCGGAGCGCAGCACCCCCAGCTCGGCGAGGATCCCGCCGTAGAGCCGGGCGACGGTGGTCTTGCCGGTGCCGGGCGGACCGGAGAACACCAGGTGGCGGCTCATCGGCGGGGCGGGCATCCCGAGGCTCGCACGCCGCTGCGCGAGCTGGTTGAGGGTGACCAGGGTATGGACCTGGTGCTTGACGTCGGCGAGGCCGACCAGCGCCTCCAGTTCCTCCAGCGGGCCCTCGGGCGTCCGGGCACCGCCGCTCGGGGCACCGGCCGTCGTGCCGCCCGGACCGAGGTCCTCGCCCCAGGCGTCGGGGACGGCGTTGCCGCTGCTGTCGAGACCCGACACGGTGAGGCGGTCGCTTCCCCGGGACTGCCGGAGGCCCGCGCCCCGGTTGTCGCGCACGGTGCACTGGGTGAGGGCGACCTTCTCGGTGCTGTCGACCCGGATGCCGTCGCCGGTGCTGCCCGTGACGTGGCACGCCTCCAGGGCGGCCCGTCCCCCCTCGGCGACCAGGACGCCGTGGGCGCCGGACTCGGCGACGTGCAGACGGTGACCGGTGACCTCGCCGCCGCTCTCCACCTGCAGACCGGCGGTGGCGCTCGCCCGGATCTCGCAGTCGCGGAGCGTGCCCCGGCCCCCGGCGCCGACCGACACCCCGGCCAGCGCGGTCCGCCGTACGGTGGTGTCGCGGACGTCCGGCGCGCCGCCGTCGGCGATCCGGATGCCGGAGCCCTCGGCGCCCTCCACCGCGCACGCCTCCATCCGCCCCCGCCCGTCCTCGGTCACCTCCAGACCGTGGCCGCGCGCGCCGGTGATCCGCACCCGGCTCAGCAGCGGGTTCGCGTGCGAGCGGACGGAGACGCCGACCCCGGCGGCGTCGAGGACGTCCAGCCGGTCGAACTCCGCCGAGGAGCTCTCCGTCAGCAGTACGGCGGCGGTCCTGTCGGCGCAGTCGCGCACGGTGGTGCCGGTCAGCAGCGGCGCGCTGTTGCCGAGCACCCGGACGGCGGGAGCGGTCGCGGAGTCGAAGGCGCAGTCCTGGAAGGTGCCACGGGAACGCTCGGTGACGGTGAGCCCGCTGCCCTTGGTCCGGGAGGTGACACAGCGCAGCACCTCCGGGTCGGCGCCGGAGGCCAGCACGATGCCGGGGCCCGTGGTGTCGGTGACGGTGACCTCTTCGAGGGTGGGCCGCGCGCCGCTGGTCACGTACACGCCGACGGAGGTGTCGTGCACCCGGGTGCGCAGCACATGGGTGGAACAGGTGCCTTCGAGCGCGACGGCGGGCTTGCCCGTGGCGCTGATGTCACAGTCCTCCACCCGGCCCTGGGCCTCGCCGTTGGCGAGGACGCCGTTGCCCTCGGCGTCCCGGACCCGGCAGCCGCGCACGGTGGTACGGGCCTGCTCGCCGAGGACGATCGCCGAGGTGCCCAGATGCTCGAAGACCGAGTCGGCGACGACGCTCCCCGTGGGCGCGGTGTCCACCACTCCGGCGCCGGTGGGGTTGGAGACACGGCAGTTGCGGATGGCCAGCGAGCCCTGCTCACGCGCCAGGACCGCCGTCCAGCCCGAACCCACCACCGCGCACCCGTCCATGGCGACCTGGCCCCGGGGCGCGTCGACCACGGGCAGGTCCTCGCTGCCGCCGCGCAGCGTCAGACCGGTGAGCATCACGGCGTCCGCGACGAGCACCACGGCGGTGCCCCTCGGCGGGCAGATCTCGACGTCCCCGCGTTCCCCCTCACCGGCGATGGTGATGCGGGTGCGCACGGTCAGGTTCTCGCGGTAGCGGCCGGGCCGGACGCGTATCACCGCTCCCGCCCGCGCCTTCTCCAGGGCCTCGCCGATCGTCCGGAAGCCCTGCGGCTCGTCCGGGCCGACCGTGAGCAACTGCCGTGACACGCTGGAGCCTCCTCGTTGTGACGCTGCTGCCGCCGGGCCCCTCGGCGGCCCCGAACCGTGCTGCCGGGAGGCCGGAGGAGAACGGGCACGCGAGGAAGGCTACGGGAACGGTGGTACCGGTCGCCAGGCCGTCGGGTGCCGTGCGGCGGCCCTCTTCGCGCAGGTGGGATGGGGTCATACCCCGTACAGGGAAAGGAGGTTCGCCCTTCGGGAACGATACCCGCCGAGGTTCCCCCACGGGCCGGTACGAGTGGGGCCGCGTGCCGCGCGGTGACGCTTCGAGCGTATCGTGCGGGCCATGCGACGTGCTCGTTCCTCCCGCCGCCCGGTACGTCACGCGGTGGCCGTGACCCTGCTGGCCGTGGTGCCCCTCGCCACTCGGGCGGCGCCCGCCGCGGCGGACCCGGCGGCGGACTCCGTCGAACTGCCCTCGATCCCCTCGGTCGTCGCTCCCGGTGAACCCTGCACCCCCGCATCGAAAGTGACGGCTCGTCAAGAACCGTGGACCCGGCAGGCCCTGGGGCTCAAGCGGGCATGGACGCTCGCGGACGGCGGCGGTGTCACGGTCGGCGTGGTGGACACCGGGGTCACGACCACCGTCCCGGCCCTCGGTGACCGGGTCACGGCGGTCGGCGCGGCGGGCGAGGACTGTGCGGGGCACGGCAGTTTCGCCGCGGGTCTGATCGCCGCCGCCCCCGTCGAGGGCGTCGGCATGGCCGGGGTCGCGCCCGCCGCCCGCGTCCTGGCAGTGCGCGGCACCGACGAGCGCGGCGCCCCGACGGCGAGACTGCTCGCCGACGGCATCCGGGCCGCGGTCGACGGCGGGGCGAAGGTCGTGTACGTGGGGCGCGTGGTCCCCGACGGCAAGGAGGTCCTGACGGCGGCGGTGGAGTACGCGCGGCAGCGGGACGCACTGGTCGTCGCCCCCTACGCGCCGGACGCGCTGCCCCGGGACCGCGCCACCGGCCGTACGGTCCGCCCGGCGCCCTGGTACTGGCCCTCGGCCGTGCCCGGCGTCCTCACGGTCATGGACCACGGCCCCGACGGCACCCGCCCGAAGAACGCCCCGCCACCGGCGGGCGCCGACCTGGCGGCGCCGGGGGACGCCGTGGTCAGCGTCGGCCCCGCCGGCGCCGGCCACTTCATCGGCTCCGGCTCCTCGTTCGCGGCGGCCAACGTGGCCGGGGCGGCGGCCCTCGTCCGCTCACGGCATCCGAGGATGACGGCGGCCCAGGTGGCACGCCAACTCGTCGCGGCGGCCTATCCGGCGGTCCCGCCACGGGTCGACCCGTACGCGGCACTGACCGCCGTCCTCCCCGGCGAGCGGGCCGCCCCGCCCGGCGCGCCGCCCGTGACGATCCCCCCGGAGGCCTCCTCCGAGCCGCGCCGCCGTGCCCTGTGGATCGCGGGAGCGGGTGGAGCGCTGGCGCTGCTGGTGGCCGGAGCCGCCGTGGTGATTCCGCGCGGCCGGGCCCGGGGCTGGCGCCCGGCGGGCCACGACCCGGAGCGCGGCACCACCGGGTGACCCACGGGCCGGACGGTGTGCGCGGCGCGGCCGGGCAGCGGATCGTTGCCGAGGTGAGCCGGAGCCGCGTACGGACGTGTCCGGCACGTCCGGGGGAGCCGGGGGCACCCGGGGCCTCCCGCGCGGAGCGCCTACGGGAGCGCGTGGCGGCCCGTACCGGCTGGGATGCCCATGGACGGGACCGTGCGCGCCGCCCCACGCGCCTCGTGCCGTGCCCGGCTCCCGCCCTGTGCCGCGGCACTTCGCACGGCGCTCATCCGCCCCGATCAGGACCGGGGGCCGCCCGCCGGTGCGGAACCCGGGCCACGGTGGGACGGACCTCCGCCCGGCGGTGGGGGCCGGAACCCCCGGGAGGGCGCCGCGCCCGCCGCCGGGCGGCGGCCCGCTCACTCCTCCGGCTCGTCCACCAGCGCCGTCTGGATCGTCGTCGTCTTGCGGCGGGCGACCCGGACGGCCCGGCCCGGATTCATGGTCCTGCCCTTGATGTTGCCCAGCAGATAGCCCTCCGAGGGCGGACAGGACAGCAGCAGGGCGGGGGTGTTGACCTCGAGGAGCCGTCGCAGCAGCATCTCGTTGATCCCGCGCCCCGCGCCCGAGGCGCCCCGGGCCACCACGATGTGCAGACCGACCTCCCAGCCCAGGGCCAGCTGGTTGAGCAGCGGCTCGAACGGCGCGTTGCCGATCCCGGCGCCCACCATGTCGTAGTCGTCGACCAGGATGAACAGCCGGGGCCCGGACCACCAGTCGGCCCGCTTCATCCGCCCCGGGGCGATGTCCGGGCCGGGGACACGGGTCCGCACCGCACGGGCCGCGCCGTCGATGAGGTCCCTGAGCGCGTCCGTCGACACGGCGTGGCCGAGCCGGTACTCCTCCGGCACCGCCTCCACCAGGTCGCGGCGGTAGTCCACGAGCATGATGCGGGCCTCGGCCGGTGTGTACCGGTCCATGACGGCCTTCGCCACGAGCCGCAGCAGATTGGTCTTGCCGCTCTCGGTGTCCCCCACGACCACCATGTGCGGGCTCTCGCTGAAATCGTGCCAGACGACCGAGAGACGCTCCTGCTCAAGACCGAGGGGCATCCGGAAGTCACCACCGGCAGGAGGAAGTTCACGCGCGGGGAGTTTCGTCGGCAGCATCCGCAGCTTCGGGGCCGCCGGTCCGTGCCAGCTCTCCCGCACCGCCGCCACCAGGCCCGCGAGCCCGTCGGAGAGGTCGTCGGCGGACTCCGTGCCGTCGATGCGGGGGAGCGCGGTCAGATAGTGCAGCTTGCCCTCGCGGGTGAGGCCCCGGCCCGGGACGCGGGGCACGGTGGAGGCCCGCCGGGTGTCGATCTCGGAGTCCATCGCGTCACCCATCCGCAGCTCCAGATGCGTGCCCGCCTGGTCGCGGATGGCCGCGGTGAGCTCCACCCAGCGGGCGGTGGTCACGATGAGGTGGATGCCGTAGTTGAGGCCCCGGGCGGCGATGGCGGAGAACGTCTGGATGTTGCGGTCGAAGTCCTGGCGGACCGTGGACCAGCCGTCGACGACGAGGAACACGTCCCCGTGCGGCTGGTCCGCGAACTCGCCCGCCGCCCGGCGGCGGCGGTAGGTCGCCATCGAGTCGATGCCCTGCTCCAGGAAGAACCGCTCACGGTCCGCGAGCAGCGTGGTGACCTCGGAGATCACCCGGCCCACCCGCTCGGTGTCCAGGCGCGCGGCGACCCCCGCCATGTGCGGCAGCCCGGCCAGCGACGCCAGGGTCCCACCGCCGAAGTCCAGACAGTAGAACTGCACCTCGCGCGGCGTGTGGGTGAGGGCCAGCGCGGTCAGGACGGTCCGCACCATGGTGCTCTTGCCGCTCTGCGGGCCACCCGCGACGGCCACATGGCCGCCGACACCCGACAGATCGACGGTCAGCAGGTCCCGCGACTGGTCGAAGGGCCGGTCCACGATGCCGACCGGGACCGTCAGCGCCCCGCGCAGCGGCCAGCCCACCGCGGTGAGGCCCAGCTCCGGATCGGGCGTCAGCGGCGGCAGCACCTGGTCCAGGGTGACGGGCAGGTCGAGCGGCGGCAGCCACACCTGATGGGCGGGCGGCCCCGCGCCGATCATCCGCCGCACGGCGACGGACAACAGGGTCTCGGAGGTCTCCTCCGCGGGCTCCGGTTCCGGCTCCGGGGCCTCGGCGGGCTGACGGGGCACCACGTACGACGCCGTCCACGGCATCGTCTGGTGCGCCACCCTGGCCTGGTTCGCCCGGCCGCGCCGCTGCTCGTACGGCCCGGAGACGTACGCGGCCCGGAACCGGGTCAGCGCCTCCACACCGGACTTCAGGAAACCGCCGCCGGGCTGCGGCGGCAACTGGTAGGCGTCCGGCACCCCCAGGACACCACGGCTCTCCATCGCGGAGAAGGTGCGCAGCCCGATGCGGTACGAGAGGTGGCTCTCCAGCTGGTGCATCCGCCCCTCGTCCAGCCGCTGCGAAGCCAGCAGCAGATGGACCCCCAGGCTCCGCCCGAGACGCCCGATCATGACGAACAGCTCCATGAACTCGCGGTGCGAGGAAAGGAGTTCGCTGAACTCGTCGACGATGACGAACAGGCTCGGCAGCGGATCCAGCGGCGTCCCGGCCGCCCGCGCCTTCTCGTACTCCAGCGCCGAGGTGTAGTTGCCCGCCGAGCGCAGCAGCTCCTGGCGCCGGATCAGCTCGCCGTGCAGCGCGTCCTGCATCCGGCCGACCAGAGCGGCCTCCCCGGCGAGATTGGTGATCACCGCCGAGACGTGCGGGAGTTCGTCCAGACCCAGGAACGTGGCGCCGCCCTTGAAGTCCACCAGGACGAAGTTGAGCGTCTCCGAGGAGTTCGACAGCGCCATCGCCAGGACCAGGGTCCGCAGCAGCTCGCTCTTGCCGGAACCGGTCGCACCGATGAGCATCCCGTGCGGACCGGTGCCGCCCTGCGCCGACTCCTTGATGTCCAGCTCCACCGGCGTACCGTCCGGGCCGACCGCGATCGGCACCTTGAGCCGCTGGGAGCCGGTGCCCCGCTCCCACAGGGACCGGGGATCGTGCTGGTACAGATCGGTGATGCCGAGGAGCCGGGTCAGCTCCACGTCCGAGGAGAGCGGTTCCGTGGCGTCACCACCGCCCAGCCCCATCCGGTACGGGGCCAGCCGCTTGGCCAGCGCCGTCGCGCCGACCGTCCCCAGACCGTCCGGCCGGCCGAGCCGGGTGGTCTGCTCCTTGCGCTCCCGGTCGGTGCGGACCAGCCCGAAGGAGTCCCGGCCCACGTCGAACCGCAGCGCGACCCGCCCCGGCCGCCAGCTCAGCGCACCGGACAGGTCCAGGACGACGGCGTTGCGGAAGCCCGACCCGTCCGCCCGGTGCTGGGCGGGCACGGAACCCCCGTCCACCACGATGACGGTGAACGGCTCGTCACGGCTGGGCGGGGCGTCCGGGTCGAACGGCGGACGCTCCAGGAACTCGGCACCGAGCAGGTCCTCCAGCTCGTTGAAGGTGGACACGGACATCCTCGCCGGACCCGCGCCGTCGGTCTCCTGCGGATGCAGATGGTGCGGAAGCCACTTCACCCACTCCCAGTCCGCCCGCCGCTCGTCCGACACGCACAGCGCCACCCACACGTCGTCCGGGGCGTGGAACGTGGCCAGTTGCGCGACGATCGCGCGGGCCACCGCCCGTATCCGGTCCTCGTCCCCACGGAACGACACCCGTGCCCAGGCCCGCAGATAGATCGCGATCGGCTGCTCGGGCACCGTCGAGTACGCCCGGATGAAACTGCGCAGGGCGTGCGCCGACAACGGCTCCAGATCCTCGACCGGAGTGGTCGACGTCGGCGTCAGCCGCAGCCCCAGCCGCTGCTCCCCGACGGCCACCCGGATCTCGCCGAAGTCCTCGTCCTGCGGCCTGCGTTCCCACAGCCGGGTCGTTCCCGCCAACTGCCACAGCGCCGAAGGCGGGGGATGACGCCAGGCCAGCGCCTTCTGCTGGTCGGACACGGCCGTGCGGACCTTCCGCCTGATCTGTGTCAGGTAGCGCAGGTAGTCGCGGCGCTCCCCCTTCAGGCGCTGCTTGCGCTCACTGGCCTTCCGGATCATCTGGCCCAGCATCATGGCCGCCGACGACAGCACCATCAGTCCCATGGCCAGATACATGAAGTGGCTGCCGCTCCCGCCGCCCATACCCGGTCTCATGAACATGAGCATCATGGAGACCGACATCAGCGCCATCGGCAGATAAGTCCACACCGCGGAGCTGTCCGGCACCACTTCGGGCAGCGTCGGCGGCTCCTGCAACTTCATTTCGCCGTCCGGCATTTCAGGGCCACGTCGTCGCGCCGGACGGCGGAACAGGACCACACTCAACGAAAGATCTCCTCGGTAGCGGGACAACGTCGGCGCGGCGGTGTGACAACACCGTTGAAAACAGCGGCGGGTGAGAACTCCGTCACATCGGCACCGGCGACCGGTCAGCTAACTCCGCCCATCCGGTATATCAGTTGATCGACCCGGCCAGTAATGCGCACCCGCCCGACGGCGCATTCCACACCCGCATACGATCACGCGCATACGATGACGTGTCCACCGAGCCGTCCTTCGCCACACCGCCGGGTGCGACGGAAACCCGGGAACCCCACTCGCAGACCCCCGGAAGAAGCGTGAGCAAGGCCGATGACTGACAACCAGGTGGCAGGACTGTGCCGCCTGACCGTACGCGCCCCGAACAGGACCATGGACCTCGCGGTCCCCTCCGACGTCCCCGTGGCCGACCTGCTGCCCGCCGTCCTCGGCTACGGCGGCGACGACCTCGCGGAGACCGGCCTCGACCACGGCGGCTGGGTGCTGCAGCGCCTCGGCGGCGAACCGATGGACGAGGAACGCACCCTCGACTCCTACGACCTGCGCGACGGCGAGACCCTCTACCTCAGACCACGCGTCGACGCCCTCCCCGAAGTACAGGTCGACGACCTCGTGGACGGCATCTCCAGCACCATGCGGGACCGCCCGCACGGCTGGTCCCCGGCGGCCGGTACCCGGCTGCTCCGCGGCTTCGCCGTCACCGCCCTGCTCGCCGGGGCGATCGTCCTCGCCCTGCCCGACGGCTCACCGGTGGCCCGCGCGACCGGCGCCGCCCTGGCCGGACTGCTGCTGATCGCCGGTGCCGGAGCGGCGAGCCGCGCGGTCGGCGACGCCGCCGCGGGAGCGGCACTCGGCTTCATGACCGGCCCCTACCTCGCCCTCGCCGGCTGGCTCCTGCCCGGCGGCGACCTGGGCGGACCGCACGGCCACGAAGTGCTGGGCGCCCGGCTCCTCGCCGCCTGCGCGGCGGGCGCGGGCGGCGCCGTCGTCGCCCTGGCCGCCGTCGGCTCCTTCGCCGCCCTCTTCCTCGGCCTCGCCGTCGTCATGGCCTTCGGCGCCCTCGTCGGCGCCCTGATGCTCGTCACCGATCTCGGACTCCCCGAGTTCGCCGGGATCGCCGCCCTGGCGGCCGTACTCCTCGGGGCGTTCGTCCCCAGCCTCGCCTTCCGGATGTCCGGACTGCGGATGCCGCCGCTGCCGGCCAACGCCGAACAGCTCCAGGAGGGCATCGAACCCCACCGGGCCTCGGTGGTCGCCGCCCGCGCGGTGATCGCCGACGGCTGGATGACCTCGCTGTACGGGGCCGTGGGCGTCGTGTGCGCGGTGTGCCTGGCCGTCCTCGCCCACGACGGCGGCCTCGCCGAAGCCGTCATGGCGGTCGTCCTCGCCCTGCTGCTGTTGCTGCACGGACGAGGCCCGGGGAACGTCTGGCAGCGACTGTCCCTCATCCTCCCCGGAGCCGGGGGACTGCTGCTGCTGGTCCTCCTCGGCGCCCCGTCCCGCACGGCCGACGGACGGATCCTGCTCGCCGCGGGCCTGCTGGCCGCCGCCGCCGGACTCGCCATCGCCTCCTGGACGGTGCCCGGCCGACGACTCGTCCCGTACTGGGGCCGGGCGGCGGAGATCCTGCACACCGCGGCCGCGCTCGCCCTCCTGCCACTGGCCCTCTGGGTGCTCGGCGTGTACGGCGCCCTGCGCGGACTGAACGGCTGACGGCCCGAACCGGAGGAACGCACAGTGCAGTCCAAGCGCGACCAGGTCCAGGCGCACATGTTCGTCATGGGACGCCTGACCTCGGGCCTGCTGAGGGCCGATCCCGACGCCCCCGAGAGCCCCCAGGGAAGAACCAACCGGGGCATCGCCATCAGCGTGATCATCGCCCTGCTGATCTGCGCAGGATCCTTCGTCTTCGGGCTGCTCAGACCCGGTACGAAGGACTCGTGGCGCGCCGACGGCACGCTGGTGGTCAACAAGGACACCGGCGGCCGCTACCTCTACCTCGACGGACGGCTCCGCCCGGTGCGCAACCACACCTCGGCCAGGCTGCTCCTCGGCCCGGGGATGAAGACCGCCTCCGTCGGGAGCCGGTCGCTCGGCGGCACCGCCCACGGCGCGCCCGTGGGCATCCCCGGCGCACCGGACGAACTGCCCGGCTCCCTCACCGACGGCCCCTGGCAGGTGTGCTCGGCCACGGACGGCGCCGGGACGACGGCCACCGCGCTGGCCGTGGGGAAGGACCCGGGGGGCGCGGGCCTCACCACCTCCCAGGGCCTGCTCGTCACCGCCCCCGACCGGACCCCCTACCTCGTGTGGCGGGGCGGCAAGCTGCGCCTGGACATGGCGGGCGGCGCCCGCGAGGCCCTCGGCTACGGTGCGCGCGCCTCCCTGCCGGTCTCCGCGGCCTTCCTCAACGCACTGCCCTCCGGCCCCGACCTGACGGCCCCGGCCGTACCCGGGCGGGGCCGCCCCGGCCCGCCCCTGGGCGGCCGGGACACCCGTGTCGGCCAGGTCTTCCAGGTGTCCGCGCCCGGCGGAGCCCACCGCTACCACGTCCTGCGCCAGGAGGGGCTGACTCCCGTCAGCGCCACCGTGGCCGCGCTGCTGCTCGGCGATCCGGCGACCAGGAAGCAGGCGTACGCGGGCGGCGCGGTGAGCGCCGTCACCCTCGCGGCCTCCGAGGTGGTCGGACGCCTGGCGCCCGGCACCGGGGGCGGCGCGCCCGGGGGCCTGCCCGACAGCCCGCCGACGGCGGTCGAGCCCGGCGTCGGCGATGCGCCCTGCGTGGGCATCCGGTCCGGCGCCGACGGGACGCGGGTGAGCGTGTCCCTGACGGACGCCGACGGCCTCGGCAGACCCGCGCAGGCCCCCACCGAGGGGCTGACCCCGGCCTGTGTCACCGTCAACCGGATCGTGGTGCCGCCCGGCGGCGGCGCTCTGGTCCACGCGCTCGGCGCGGACGGCTCCGACCTCGGCAGCACCCTCTACCTGGTGACGGACAGCGGGGTGAAGTACCGGGTGCCGTCGGCGGACGCGCTGAAGGCCCTGGGATACACCACCGGGCAGGCACAACGGCTTCCCTCGTCACTGCTGTCGATGCTGCCCACCGGCCCCGACCTGACCGCGTCGGCGGCGATTTCCGGCCGTGCCACAGCCACAACTCCGCAGTGTGAGGCATTCGGAGGGAAAGCACGCAACCGTTGACAGGCCCAACTCGTCCCCACCAACGGTGTATCGACATTTGAGGAACATCTGAGGAAGAGTCCACGCAGATCAAGTGGCCTGTGAATCAGATGAATTGACGGAGGGTCTGTATAACGGTCTTTCTTCCTGGTAAGCGTTGCTCACGCGGCCATGACTCTCCTACCATCTTCGTCTGCACCGGCCGGTCGGATGACGGCACTTCGGCGTCCGGTCGCGCGGGCCGCGCCAGCGCTTCGGGCCTGGCGGTGAGGAACCATCGAAAGGGGCAAGCCCATGGCGGGCATACAGAGGGCAGAAGAACAGGCGACGCGGAACGGCATCCAGGCCCTGGAGATGGCCTACTCGGGCGTCCAGAGCCGCAGACAGGACGTCGAGAACACCAAGCACGGCATGACCGCCGCGCTCCAGGGCAGCGACGGCCTCTCCTTCCAGCGCCTGCTCGACAGCTGGGACGAGCACGCCGAGGTCATCTCGAAGAACCTCAAGGACATGATCGACCAGCTCAACGAGACGCTCAGGTCCCAGGGCATGGCCCAGGGCTCCTCGAACGAGGCCATCAACCAGGCGTACTCCCAGTCGCAGAGCGTCTTCGACAACCTGATGGGCAGCACGGAGAACAAGTGACCCGGCCGGGCCGCCCTCCCGTCGGCCTCCAGCCGGACACGCCACCCCACGATCCGCTCCCCGCAGCGAGAAGAGGACACCGATGTCGGAGAACTTCACCGACGGGCGCATCTACGTCAGTTACGCCCACGTCGACAACGCTGTCGACGACATGCGTCTGCAGACCACCGAGATCCAGAAGATCATCAGCAGCCTGAACGACGAGCTCCAGGCGCTGAAGAACTCCTGGGAGGGCGAGGACCGCGAGGTCTACGACGAGAAGCAGGCGGCGTGGAACAACGCGGTCGCCAAGATGGCCTCCTGGCTCCAGGAGAACGCGGCGACCCTGGACCAGGTGCGCGCGCTCTACACGAGCAACGAACGCCAGCAGACACAGGGCTGGCAGGACCTCAGGGTCGGCCGCTGACCCGCGATGCCGTACGGCGCCGTCCCACGGAGCGGGTGCGTGGGACGGCCGCCCGTCACGCTTCGCCCGTGAAGGAGAGCCGGAGAGAGGTACGAGGACATGACGGACGGCAAGCCCCCCACTCAGCTCGACAAGGCGTGGATCCAGCGTTTCAAGGACGATGACATCGGGACCTTCCGGAAGCTGCTCACGGCGGTCACCACGGACAGCACCGACCCCGTCGTCCTTTCGACGAGCACCCTGAACGGAGGGAAGGGCGTCCTCGAAGGACACCGGGTGGGAGAGCTGCTCCCGCTCGCGATCGGCGCGCTCGCCACGGACGCGGTGACCAACGGGCAGCACGTGAACGACTCGGTGAAGACCATGGTGGCCACGCTCGACGCGATCCTCCTCAAGCACGTGGAGCTGTTCAAGGACATCGACTCGGCCCTCAAGGAGACGATCGAGTCCCTGTTCGAGACGCAGGGGAAGACCCTGGACGTCATCGAGGGCCAGAAGCTGTACGACATCTTCGACGACGAGGACGTGGAGACCGACCTCACCTCGCCGCCGGACGTGAAGGGCGGCGGCTCGGGCGGTACGGACAAGAAGTAGCCGCCCGCCCGTCCCGACGCCGTCCCGCGCCCGCACCCCGCCGCCCCTCCGACTCCGTCCCGCACCCGCCCCGCCGCACCGGCTTCCCGCCCTGGCGCCGTTCCCGTCCCCGCCCCGCCACGTCATCAGCCGCCCGCCCCGCACCCCGCCGCAGAGAACCGATGGAGCCCGACCATGGCCGACGAGAAGAACACCGGGCCCGAGGACTACTGGCTGAAGGCCGTCAAGCTCTTCACGGGGTACACGGCGGACGCCCGGCACACGCTCTTCGACGAGATCACCGGCAACCACGGCATCAAGCAGATGAAGGTGGAGATCACCGAACAGAAGAAGGTCGACTCGATCACGGGCAACGAGTTCGACTGGATGGGCCAGAACGCCGGGTGGAACATCGAGAACACGGACTTCGTCATCCCGTTCTACGTCAGGGGCGGCACCGAGGGGGTCACCTACTACAAGGCCCGCTTCACGCTGCTCGGCTCCAGGACCGCCGACGGCGCGCCGAAGCAGGGCGAGGTCGTCGGCTCGGAGAGCACCAGCAAGTACGGCAAGGAACTCGACGACGGCCATTTCAAGCCGAGCAGCAACGGAACGGTCTGGAACACCTTCAAGGTGACCAAGTACTCCTTCGGCACGGGCCGCGCGCTGGGCGCCCTGCTGCACGACAAGGAAGGCACCATCGGCTTCACCTGGGGCGGGGAGAAGGTCGGGGTCTCCGCCGACAAGGGCGTGCGACTGGACTCCTTCGACCTGGTGGCGGACTCCTTCGACCGGGTCGCCGGATTCTTCTGGATGGGCCGGATCCTCACGGACCAGTGGCAGGACAGCGTCAGCTCCTCCCCGAACGACGCCTGGCGGGGGCAGGCGGCCGGCGTCTTCTGGGACCTCGTCCACGAGCTGAGGCGGAGGTACGACAACTACTCCGAGGACATGGAGTACGTGGTCGGCACGTCCAAGCAGGGCCGTATGGTCCGGCAGGCGGGCGAAGCGCTCCGGACCCAGACGCAGAACCTGTTCAACGCCTGGGAGAGATGGGCGGACACACAGGGCAACCCGCTGAAGTCCCTCTCCGACCTCCTCACCGAGATCGCCAAGGCGTCCTGGGACAAGAACCTGACGCAGGTCGACTCCGAGTACGAGATCTACGGCGATACCGGAGCCTGGGAGTACACGCCGAGGGGCGGTTTCACCTCGGAGGCCACGGACGAGAACGGCAAGACCTACGGCGACATGTCGGAGCTCGACACCTGGAAGAAGGTCGGCGAGGAGGCGATCCGCCGCTGGGAGACGGGCGTCAAGACGGGGCTCTGGGACCCGGCGGAGGAGGCCCTGCGCAATCTGAGCCTGGCGTGGAGCTCGTCGCAGTTCAACCTCGGCTCCCTCAACACCAAGGGGGACAAGGGGATCGGCGATTCCTTCAAGGAGGACAAGGCCTTCAAGCTGAAGAAGGACGCCGACGACAAGGCCGCCAAGGACAAGGCGGACGCGGACGCCAAGCTGGAGAAGCTGAAGAAGGACGCCGACGACAAGGCCGCGAAGGACAAGGCGGACGCGGACGCGCGGTACGAGAAGGACAAGAAGGAAGCGCTCGACCGGGAAGCCAGGGCGAAGGCCGAGGCGGAGGCGAAGCAGGCCGAGGCCGAGGCCAAGCAGGAGCAGATCCGCAAGGAGCAGGAGGCCAAGCAGGCCGAACTGGAGCGGAAGAGGGAGGAGAAGGAGCGGGAACAGGAGGCCGAACAGGCGGAGCGGGAGGCGAAGCAGGAGGCCAAGGAAGAGGAGCAGGAGCGGAAGCAGGCTGAACGGGAGGCCAGACAGGAACAGCTCCGCAAGGAGCAGGAAGCCAAGCAGGACCAGATCCGCGCCGAGCAGGAGGCCAAGCAGGACCGGCTCCGTGAGGAGCAGGAACGGAAGCAGGCGGACGCCCAGCACCGGGCCGAGGAGAAGCAGGCCGAGGCGCAGGCGATCCAGATCCAGCAGGTCAGACAGCAGAAGGAGGAACAGCAGAGGCGGGAGAAGGAGCAGGAGCGCAAACAGGCCGAACAGGAGGCCAAGCAGGACCGGCTCCGTGAGGAGCAGGAGGCCGAGCAGGACCGGCTCCGTGCCGAGCAGGAACGGAAGGAGGAAGAGGCGCGGGAGCGGCAGGAGCAGCTCCGCAAGGAGCAGGAGGCCAAGCAGGACGAGATCCGCAAGGAACAGAAGGCCGAGCAGGACGAGGCGCGGCAGAAGCAGGAGCAGATCCGCGCCGAGCAGGAACGGAAACAGGAGGAGAGGGAGCAGCGCCAGGAGGAGAAGCAGGAGAAGGCCGAGGCCAAGCAGGAGCAGCTCCGCAAGGAGCAGGAGGCCAGGCAGGACCAGATCCGTGCCGAGCAGGAGAAGAAGCAGGACGAGGCGCAGGACCGGCAGGACCAGGTCCGCAAGGAGCAGGAGGCCAGGCAGGACCAGATCCGTGCCGAGCAGGAGAAGAAGCAGGACGACGCGCAGGACCGGCAGGACCGGATCCGCGCCGAGCAGGAGCGGAAGCAGGAGGAGTACCAGCACCGGCAGGAGCAGCTCAGCCGTGGGCTGAACGGCGATCAGGACCGGCCGTCCCACGACATCGGCGGTCCGGGGGACCAGCTTCGCCACGACGGCGTCTCCGGTCCGGTCAACGGCGACGACTCGCTGACCAACCCCGGCGGCAGCGTCTCCCATCTGGACTCCCAGGGCCGGGTGGTGACGGACTTCCCGGACGGCAGCAGGACCGTGGTCGACCCGCACACCCAGATGTCCACCGTCATCAGGCCCGACGGCACCTCGTACTCCGGTCCGCTCAACGCGGGCGACTCGCTGACCAATCCGGACGGCAGCAGGACCCATCTGGACGCGCAGGGCCAGGTCGTCACCGAGTATCCCGACGGCAGTTCCGCGCGGGTGGACGCCGACACCGGGGCCACGTCGATCAGCGGCCCGGACGGCACCACGACCACGGGCTATCTCAACGACCCCGACACCACCCCGGCGGAGTACCGTTCCGGCGGCGGTCACCAAGTGAACGGCGGCTCTTCGCACATCCCCACCTACGACTACGGCTCCGGCTACGAGGAGGAGCTGTACGACGACTCGCCCTACCGCGAGCCCTCCCTGTCCGGTGCCTCCGACGGAACCGGCGGCGGGACGGGCGGGAACCGGGGAACCCCGCTCAACAGCGGGCCGATGCCGGGCATGGGCGGCGGCCCGGGTACGGGCGGGATGCCGATGGGCGGAATGCCCATGGGAGGCATGGGCGGCATGGGTGGGCAGGGCGGCGACGGACCGTCCGAGCGGGTCCGTAACGTCATCGACGGCGATGTGGTGAGCAACCGGCGCACCGGGGCGTCCCCGCAGGGCGGGGGAGCCTACGGGGAACGGCGGCCCGTCGCCACCAGCGGCGCCCACCCGTTCCCGTCGCCGACGGGAGGTGCCGGTGGGCCGGGGCGGACCGAGACCGAGAGCGGCGACCGTGACCGCGAGGTCTGGGAGCCGGAGGACGACGACGTCTGGGGCACCGACGAGGGAGGCGCACCCGCCGTGATCGGCCGTTAGCGCCGGGGGGACGGATCCTCCCTTCTCCGGGCCGGGTCGAGGTGCCGGGGCCCCGGATCCCGGGACCGTTCGGGAACCGGCCCGCCGGAGACCGCGTCTACGTAACGATCTTCATCCATCTCTGACGGGAGTGCCCGATGTCCGAGCCGTTGCAGGAGCGCATCGTCCGGGCCATGGCCGAACTGGAGGCCACCCAGGCGGCCGTCGCCCGTGCGCGCGCCGATCTCAGCGAGGCGTCCGCGACCGTCCGTTCCTCGGACCGCGCGGTGGAGGTCACCATCGGAGCGCAGGGCGAGCTGGCGGGGCTGCGGTTCTCCGACAACAGGCACCAGAACATGACGGGCCCGCAACTGGCCGCCTCGATCATGGAGGCGGTCCAGCAGGGGCGGGCGCTGATGGCACGCCGGGTGATCGACACCTTCGCGCCCCTCACCGGTCCGGGCCCCGAGGGATCGGTGCGGCGGGGCCTCGACCTCGACTGGAACCAGGTGTTCGGACCGGCGCTGGACGGCGGGAGTCCGGGCGCCCGGGGCCGCCCGGGGCGTGACCGGCTGCGCGACGAGATCGACGAAGACACCGACTGAGCGGCGGAGGACGGACGATGAGCGGAACCGGCAACTACCAGGCGGACACCGTCGGGCTGCAGCAGACGATCCTCGCCGTCGGGGACACGGCGGAGACGCCGAAGAAGCTGCTCGCGCGCTTCGACGGCGCGGTGCGGAACTACGAACCGTGGAAGGGCGAGGACGACGATCTCCACGACCAGCTGAAGCTCCAGGAGAACCAGCAGAACGAGACCATCAGAGGTGTGCTCGGAGGCGTCGGGGGAGTCCTGGCCGGACTGCAGTCGGCGGTCCTGGAGAGCCTGACCAGCATCCAGAACGTCCAGCGGGACGTCCAGGAGCGGATCCACGACGGCGGCTCGAACGGCGACGGCGGCGACACCGGCGGCCACGGGAAGCGCTGAATGTTCGACATCGAGTATCCGGAGCCGGTGAGCGACATGCTCTTCGTCCTGCTCGGCGCCAAGCCGGTGCAGGCGAAGGCGGGCATGGCGGCGGAGAGCCGTTCCACCTTCACCGACCTGGCCGCCGGGCTCCGGGAACTCCGTCAGTCCATCCTGGAGTCCATCCAGATGGGCAAGCAGTACCTCCCGCCGAACGTGGCCGAGGCGTACGAGCAGTCCCTGTCCCAGCTGGTGCACGTCAACGGCGGTGACGTGCTCCAGCGCTTCATCACCCAGCTCGACCGCTTCACCGAGGACCGGGGCAGGACGGCCGTCCAGATCCAGCAGGCCCACTTCGAGATCATCCTGGAAGTCGTCTGGCTGATCATCGAGCTGGCCCTCCTCGAAGCGCTCGCCGTGTTCACCGGCGGCGCCTCGGTCTCGGAGATGATCCTCGCCCGGATGCGGTCGAGGCTGGCGATCCTGATGGTGGTCGACCGCCTCATGCGGTACACCCAGAGCCTGCCCTCGCTGTCCGAGGCGTTCGAGGAGGCCCTCCAGAACCTGGCCGCCCAGCTCCTCACCATGACCGTCAACCCGGCGGAGCTCAGGCCCGGCGGCATCAACTGGAAGGACGTCGGGGTCTCGGCGGCGGTCGGCGGCCTGGCCGGGTTCTTCATCGGCCACTTCGGCGCCGTGGCGTACAAGATCAAGAACATTCTGTCGAACACCTTCAAGAACAACCTCAAGAAGGACGTGTTCGGGAAGTTCGAGATCCGGTTCAACAGCCCCTTCACCCGGCACAACGCGAACAACGCCGCGTACGACCTGCCCGCCGCGTTCCTCACCGAGGGCTTCGGCGAGACCATCGCCACGGCGATCGTCCTCGGCAAATGGGACTGGACCTCCCTCGTGGGCGCCGGTCTCAGCGGGGTGTCCCAGATCTTCATGGGCCAACCGCTGGAGCAGCTGTACAAGGGCGCCCACCTCAAGCTCTACCCGGACGGGAACCTCTTCACCAGGTACCAGCGGAACTCCGCCCGCCTCCTGGACGAACGCCTCGGCGGAGGGTCCGGTGATCCGGACGGAGGCAGCCGGGGCCTCGGGCCGACGGACTCCGCGCCGCTCCCGGCGCCCCTCCGGCCGGTCCCTACGACGGGCCACGGCCCGGTACCGCCGCCGCCCGTCCCCGCCGCACCGCCGATGCCGGGCGCGGCACCGGCCCCGGCTCCCGCTCCCGTGTCGCCTACGCCCGTCACCCGGGGCGGCCCCGGACCGACCAGCGGCACGACCACGGACCCGTACGACGGACCGGACGACTCCAGCCGACCGCCGGGCGTCTTCGACGCCTCGGACACGGATTCGGTCCCGGACATCGGGTCGGTGGGGGACACGGGCTCGGTCTCGGACTTCGGGCCGACCGGAGACTCCGGGCCGGTCGGGGTCACGGGACCGGTCCCGGACATCGGCTCGGGCGGGGGAAGCACGTCCGTACGGGACACGACGGGGGCGCTTCCGGACGCCGGGTCCGTCTCCTCCGGCATCCCCAGGCCGCTCGCGTCCGTCCTCCCCGACTCCTCGCCCCTGAACGGCACGGCCCCGAACGCCTCCGCCCCGAACGCCCCGGCCCAGCTCCAGCGCGACGAGGCCCAGCGCGAGTGGATCGCCCGGCAGATCACCCCCGAGGACCTGCCGGGCACCCTGCTGGAGGACCTCACCGGGCTGTACGGCCCGGACGCCGTCGTCAGCGAGGACGCCCTGCGTGACGCGGGCATCGCGCGGGACCCGCAGCGCCACCCGGCGGGCGGCCCCGTGCCGCTGTCCGCCCTGGACCCGGTCGACCAGGCGCGCCTGCTGATGGCACGGCAGCCGGAGCCCTGGCCCGCCGTGCTCGACACCGTGGCGGCCCATGCCTCGCTGCGGATGTGGGACGCGGCCCGTACGGACTTCAGGGACGCGGTGGCGGCCGGGGGCGCGGGTCAGGTGGCGGCCCCGCAGCAGTCCCCGGCGCCGGGTGCCGGGGCCCGGTCCGTGGTGACCGGTGCCGCACCACAGTCCCCGGCGACCGGCGCCGCACCTCTGGGCGAGGCGCCCCCGTCCACCGGGGCGCGGCCCACCCCCGCCGACGCGGACCGGGCCTGGGAGAAGGCCGTCGCCCTGGTCGTACCGCCGTCCCCGGGCCCCGCCCTCGCGGACTCCCGGTACGCCGGGACCGCCCACCGGGACGCCGTCCGGCAGCTCGCCGAGCACCTCCTGGCACACGGTCCGGACGCGCCCTCGGGCGTCACGCTCGCCGACGGACTCCGTGCTTCCCCGGGGCTCGCGCCCGCCACCCCGGCGGCCCCGGTCCGGGTCGCCCCGGCCACCGGAACGCCGATCGCCCCGGTCCCGGCCGTGACGACGTCGGGCGAGCTTCCGGACGTGACGGATGCGACGGACGTGATGGATGCGACGGATGCGACGGACGCGACGGCCCTGACGTACGCGGTCTCCGGTCCCCCGGCCCCCACCGTCTCCGCCGTCTCCGCCGTCACCCCGGTCACCGCCGTCACGACGTCCGGCGAGCCCCCGTCCCCGGCCGTCCCCGTCCCCGTACCCGCCGTTCCGGCGCCGTCGGTCACCACCTCCGACGCCCTCCCGGTGGACCCGGTCCGGTCCGGGCCCGGTACCGCCGCCGTCACCGGGGCCGCCGTCCCGGACACCGAGGACACCCCGGAGGCCCGGACGGGCACCGGGGCCGCACCCGCCTCCCCGGGGGTCGTGGAGCTGGCGGCCCGGCTGCCGTACCTGACCCCCGACGAGCGGGCCTGGGAGCTGTCGCTCCTGCCGTCCGGGGACCGCGAGGCCCTGGCGTCCGACGACGAACTGGTGGCCGTGCTCCGGCGGGAGCTCGACCCGGAGGAATTCGCCGAGACGGTGGTCCAGCTGATGCTGGAGGTCCCGCGCGGAGTGGACCGGCCCATGGCGGCGCGGCGCGAGGTCGTGCCGCTCGTCGGACGGATGCTGCGCGACCCCGGCACGGCCGTGAAGCTCCTGCGGGCGGGCGCCCGCGTGGCCGTCGTCCCGAAGGGCGAGGCGATCACCACCCTGGACGGCTTCGACGACCTGGCGGGAACCCGGACGCGCGACGGACGCCGGTGGGAGGAGGTGCGCGGCTCCGGGAGGCTCACGGCGGGAGTGACCGAGGAGAACCTGCTCGGCGAGGTCACGTCCGTACGCACCGCCCGCCGCGCCTACGCGCAGGGCTACTCCACGACGACCCACGAGTTCGCCCACACCCTGCACGAGTACGGGCTGAGCGCCGAGGAGAAAGGGCTCGTCCTCACCGCGTACCAGGCCAAGGCGCGCCAGGGCGGGAAGGCGGCCTGGCCGGACGGCCCGCTGTACGACCCCTCGGGCAGGCGCACGCTGCCCAACTACTCCTCCCTCGACGAGTACGAGTACTTCGCCCAGCTCACCAACACCTACCTGGGCACCAACGGCGGCCGGGACTGGTACACCGGGCAGCGCCGCAACAACGGCTCCGCCTGGGTGAAGCAGCACGAGAAGACGCTGCTGCCCCTCCTGGAGCGGCTCTACGGGCCCGAACCGGACAAGAAGGCCCGGCCGGTGAACCAGCTCGCCGGGCCCCGCAAGGAGAACTGGGTCTTCGACGGGGTCCGGGCCTTCTGGGACCGGGCCGAGGGAACCCACCGGACCCGCGCCCACGACCCGGTCCCGGTGCCCGAGGGCGGCCCGGCACCCGCCGTCACCCCGGTGCCGGTCCCGCCGCCCGCCGCCCCGGAGCCCGGTACGACATCTGGGGGTGCCTTCGCCCTGCCTCCTCCGCCCGCCGGTCCGCACGACCACCGGGAGTACCTGGGGAGCGTCCTCCAGGCCGTCTTCGGGCCGGGCGCGGCCTCGGATCCGAGCTTCCCCCAGATGGTCGACTCGCTGGCCCTGGTGGACGCGGCCCGCGCCACGGACGCGCGGTTCGGCACCGGCGCCCCGGACCTGGTGGGGATCACCCGGCGGGTGCTCCACCTGCCCGACGACGTCCCGGCCGACGGCCGGACGGTGTTCCAGTTCCTGTCGCTGGCGGCGAGCGCGGCCCGCCGCCGACGGGCCGGGAGCCTGGCGGCGATCGGCGCCTACGGGCTGGAGCGCAGGGACACGCTCGGCACGACGACGGTGCTGACCGGCCCCGACGGTTCGGCCATCGGACGGAACTGGCTGGAGCACCCCGTCGGGGGGCTGCGCGTCGACACCACCGCCAGGCGGACGGCGGACGGCGGCTGGGACATCGCTCCCGCCCCGTGGAGCGGCGGCCCGGTCCACGTGGTCCTCGCGGAGGCGGGCCCGGACGGCCTGTTCCTCGTACGGGACGGCCGGGGGAACGTGGCCCGGGTCGACGGAGAGGAGTTCGCGGAGCTCCTGGCGCACGACCCCGCCCGGCCGCCCGGTGCTCCGCTGCTCCTGGAAGTGCGGGGCGCCACCGGCGTCGGCACCACCGCGTTCGAGCGGCTGGTCGCGGACCGGCTGGGGGTACGCGTCTGGTCCACCGGCGGGGACGTACGGCTCCAGCCGGTCGACGCGGACGGCGAGCGCTGGATGCTCGTCCTGGCGAACGACGCACCCGGTCAGATACCGGTCGGCGCCTGGCTCCCCAACGACCCGGGCCGCTCCGACCAGGGCCCTCCGGGCCGGGTCAGGACCGTGGACGGGCGGGAGTTCACGGACGACGACATCCAGTCGTACATGATCCCCGCGGCCGACGGGCAGTCGCTGTCCGTCCGGGTCTTCCTCCAGCCCGAACACGCGGCGCTCCTGGAGGACGGCCTCCTGGAGCTGTCGGAGGCCGCGCACTACACGGACCGCGACGACGGGGTCGAAGGCGTACGTCCCGCACGGGAGAGCGGGCTGCTTCCCCTGCCCAGGTCCCTCTCCGGCGCCTACGTCGCGGTCGGGCACGGCAGCCACGGGCGGGCCGTCCTGCCGGTACGGAGCCTGGGGACGAACGAGGTCGTGCCCCCGGACGAGATCGGCCGCCTCCTCGCCCGGGACCCCTATCTGAGGTCGCTGCCCCCGGACGTCCCGGTGTGGGTGGTGTGGTGCGAGATCGCGATGCCCCAGCCGGGCCGGGACCGGCTGGAGCGGCCCGTCGCGGGGCAGGCGCTCGCGAACCGCACCGGCCGGACCGTGTTCGGCCTCGACGCGGAGGTCTCGGTGCACCCGGCGGACGAGGGAATGCCGCCGCGCCTGGTGAAGTTCGACGACCCGGACCGCCCGGTCCACCGCGTCGTCGAGTTCCGCCCCGACCCGGAGTGGGAGCGCCTGAACTCCTGGGCCGACGCGGCGGGACTGCCGGGGGACCTGGACGACCGGTCCGAGCGGGTCCGGCGGTGGGTGTGGGTGCTGCGCGAGACCCACGGCCCCGGCGTCGACACCGACCCGACCCGGGCCGCGGAGTTCCAGGAGCTCGTCGAGGGCTTCGGCGCCTGGGAACGGGCCCGGGGCTCCGCCCTGACCCAGGGCGACCTCGAACGGACCCTCACGGCGTACGCCAGGCCGCGCGGCCTCGACCCGGCCGTCACCGAGGCCACCCTGACGCGGATGCTCCGCTCGTGGCGGGGGAGCCGGAGCGGTACGGGCCGGGGCGTGGCGCACGCCGCTCCCGCCCAGGGGCAAGGGGACACGAGCAGCCCCGCACCCCGGACGACCGGCCTCCGCTTCGGGCCGGGGACCGGCGACCTGACCGAGGCCGCCAAGGCGGACCTCGGCGCGCTGGCGTCCCGGACGGCCCTGGCCGCGCTGGACGCCCGGCACGCGGGACGGCCCCTGCCGGAGGTCGTGTTCACCGGGTACGGGGACGGGCCCGCGGTACGGGCCCGGCGGACCGGCCACGTCCGCGCCGAGGCGGCGCGCGACTGGTTCCTGGCACGCCTGGAGGAGGAACTGGCCATCCTGCAAAGGGACATGGCCCCGCAAGACCGGACAGCCGCCGACGGCGTCTCGTCGGCCGTCCGGGGCCGGGTCGGCAACGACCGGCCGGCCACCGCGCCGGGCGCGACGGCCACCCTCCGCGTGCCCTCGGCCCCGGCCGTACGCCCGCCGACGGAGATCCGCGCGGGAGAGCCGGACCCGGCGGACGCCACCGCCGCCGCCCGGGTCCCGGCGATGCCGGAGGCCCGCGCCGACGCCCGAGCCGGGGGCGCCCCCGGCTCGACCTCCACCGACGTCACGAGGACGACGGGCGCCGACGTCACGAGTACGACGGACGCCGCTCCGACGCCCCTGATGCGGGGCACGGCAGCCCCCGCCCCTTCGGCTCCGCTGGAGGCCGAGGGCGCTGCGGCTGCCGTGCGGAGCACGCCCGGATCCGGCCTCGCTCCGGGTACGGGCGCCGTCGGCCCCGTTCCGGTCCCGACCCCGACGCCTCCCGCACGGGGCACGAGCGCCCCGGCCCCGCTGGAGGCCACGAGCGCCGCCACGGAGGTCGCGCAGGGTGTGCCCGGCTCCGGCTCCGGCCCCGCTCCCGACGCGGGCGCTCCCGGCTCCGCCCCGAGTCCGGACGCCGCCGCCCGTACCCGGGGGATGCTCGGCCCCGTCGCCGTCCGGAGCACCCCCGGAGCCCCCCTCCCGGCCCCGCCCGGCCCGCGCTCCACACCGTTGTCCCCGGACGACATCGCGGAACTCGCCGCCCGGCTCGACGCGGACCAGGTGCGTGCCGTGCCGGTCGGCGACCGGGCCGCCGCGCCCGGCCCCGCCCCGGCCGTCACGGCGTCCCCCGCCACCCCGTCGTCCGCGCCCCCGGTGCTGCCCCGGTCCACCGAGGTGCCGTTCGAAGGCGACTCCACGACCATGTCCCCGGACGCCGTGGCGGCCGTCGAACGGCTGGCGGTCCGTACGGCCGGGACCGGCCTGCGGCACCGCCGCGCCGGACTGCCGCTGCCCGAGGTCGTGCTGACCGGCGGCGGACCGGACGGGCAACGGGCCGACGCCGTGGCGGAGGTGTTCCGGCGCCGTCTCGACCAGGCGCTGGCCGCGTCCGGCCCGGACGGCGCCGACCTGACCGCCGACGGCTTCGGCCTCGGCACACGCGCCGGTACGGCGGGAGACCCGGCCGCCACGGCGGTGACCGTCCGGATCACCACCCCCGCCCACGCGGCGGCGGTGCTCCGCCTGGAGGAACTGGCACGGGCCGAGTCCGGCGCGAAGCCCGGCCCGTTCCGCCCGGAGCGGGTGGCCCGGCGGGTGATGGGCCCGCTCGGCGCCAGACGGCTGACGGCGTCCCGGGCCACGGACCTGTACACGATGACCGGCCTGGCGATCCGGGACGGCCGGGCGGGCACCCTCGCGGAGCTGGCCGCGTACTACCGGGAGAAGCAGGCGGCCGTCTACGGCGACCACCGCTTCACCACGGCCGACGGAACCCCGGCCCCCGGACTCAACTGGACGGGGCTCACCCCCGGGCCCCTCTACACGGACACCTTCGGCGTCCTGGAGGAGCGGCCCGGCCGACCGCCGGTGATCCATGACTCCCGGACGCCCGGCTGGGCCGGGGGCCCGGCACCGTACCTGCTCGCCGCCGGGACGCGGGGCGGCCTGACGGCCGTCCCCTGGGCGGACGGCACGACACGGGAGGTCGACGCGGAGCGGTTCGTCCGGCGCGTCCTGGACGACCCGGAGTTCGCCGCGCTCCCGCCGGACGCGCCGATCGTGCTGGCCGTCCCCTACGCGGGCGCCGACGACCAGTACCTGGCGCGGCTGCTGGCCGAGCGGACCGGCCGCACCGTCTGGGCGCACAGCGGTGACCTGCGCCTCGTCGTCGGCTTAGACGGCGACCGACTGGCCCTCGCCGTGTTCCGGCGGTCCGGCCGTCCGGTCGGCGACTGGTTCCCCGTACCGCCGGGACTGCTCCCCGACACCGGCTCCGACGCGGACTCCGACTCCTCCGCCGACACGGCGGAGGACTGGTACGACCAGGTGCTGTCCTTCCCGCTGGGCAGCGAGAGGACGGCCCGGCAGATCGGCCGCGCCTCCTTCCAGCCCCACGAGATGGCCGTACGGGAGACCGCGTACCGCCACCTCGACCAGGCGACGGCCTATCTGCACCACGACTTCGCCGCCGGTACCTACTCCCGGGCGTTCCCGCTGGGACCGGCCGTCCGGGGGCAGCTCAAGGCCTTCTTCGCGGCCCACGGCGGGCTGGACTCCACGACCTTCGCCACCCTCGACGGAGGATCCCGCACGGCACGCGGCGACGAGGGCGCCAAGTGGCTCAGGAGGCGCAGGAGCTTCGGCGCACTCCTGCGCACCGAGGACGACTGGCTCGGCCTCGTGACCTGCCTGTCGGGCTCGGCACGCGACCGGGCCCTGCCGCCCCGGCCCGCCCACGGGCGGAACTCCTTCGTGCCCAACGCACTCCGGGACGTCCCCCAGGGCCAGCACTACGCCAACGTGATGCGCCACAAGGTGAGCGCCGCCACGGTCCGCTCCGGAGTGGCCAAGCGGGACGGGACCTACGTCCGCGCCCTGGTGACGACCCCCCAGGGACTCCGGGGCACGTACGCCGAGTTCTTCCCCGAGCCCGAGGCCGAGGAGCTCGGTCGGCGGGCCGACCTCCTCGGGCTGCACGGCCCCGACCGGCTGCCCCGGACCCTGGACCTGGTGCGCGCGCTGAAACGGACCCTCGGCAACGAGACCGACGACGGCGTCCGCGTCGCGCGGGACCCCGGCTACGCGAAACTCCTGCGCGGGGCCGGAGCGCTGGAACGGATGTGGCGGGAGGACCCCCGGTTCGGGACGGCGGGCCCGTTCACCCTGGACTTCTTCCGGCGGGTCGTCACCGCCCGGCTCGGCACCGGACCCGCCGAGCCGGGCCCGGCCGACCACCGTGCCGTGCTGCTGGCGGCGGCCGACGCCCCCGGAGGGACGGCGCTGCGCGCGTTCGCGGCGCTTCCGCCCGCCCTGGACCGGGCCGCCGCCTGGCTGGACGGCGCGGACGTCGCCGAGGAGATCGCGGACGTCCTCCAGCTCCCCGCGCCGGACCGGGTCGGCGAGGACGAACGCTCATGGATGTTCTGGGCACGGGTCAAGGCGTACGAGACGCTGGAGGGCGTCGGCACCGGGCTCGACGCGTACACCGCGCGCGTGCTGCACCTGGACCCGTCCGCCGTGGACGACGCCCGCCGGGAGGAGGCACGGACCCTCACCGCCCACGCCTACGCCGTCGGACGCGACGGGGCCGCCGCCGACGCGGTGGCCGCCCGCCACCTGGAGAACGACGGGGCCGTCTCCGACGCCACGGCCGTGCCGCCCGCCACGGACGACCGCCCGGCGGGCGGACGCGACCTGCTGGGCCCCACGGGCGGCACCGCCCCCGACCCGTCGAAGATCCGCACCCCCGGCGGTACCGTGGACGCGCCCTGGCACGGCCGCACCGCCGAGGGACGGGACCGGCCACCGCCCTACGTGGTGCGCGCCGCGCCCGACCGCACCGACCCGGGCCGGATCCTCGTCACGTACGGCGGGACGACCCGGCGGACACCGGTCGCCGAGTTCGTCGAACTCCTCGCCGCCGACCCGGAACTCCTGGCCCACGACGAGCGGGTGCCCGTCCTCCTCGCCGTCTCCGAACTCGACCGCTTCGCCCCCGGCCTGGCCCAGGACCTGGCCCAGCGCCTCGGCCGGGGCGTGTACTCCACCGAGTTCCCCCTCGGGGAGCACACCGAAGGGACGACGGGGCGCGCGGTGTTCGCCCTGCACCCCTCGCCCGTCACCGGAGAGGTCCCCACGGCCTCCGCCCTGCGCCTGTCCACCGCCCGCGCGCTGGACGACAGCGGCACGCCCGCGTCCGCACCGCCCCCGCCGATCGACGCCGACGCACCCGCGCCACGGGCCACGGCCCCGGCACCCCCGAAGACCGGCACCGATGCCGAAGCCCCCGCCGTACGGACCACCACCGCGCCTGCGGAGGCCGACGCACCCGCACCGGGGCTCACTCCCCCCGCGCCCCTGGCGAGCGACGCCGAAGCCCCCGCCTTACGGACCACCACCGCGCCCCCCGAGACCGCGCCCCCGGCCCCCCGTGGACGCCCGCCGCTCCCCGACGTACCCCCGCCCGCCCCGCAGACCACGCCCGTCACCGGCCCGCCGCCGTCCGCGCCGCCCGTCTCGTCCGGCGACACCCCGGCCCCCGGCCGGACGCCCCGGCCGCGCCCCGCCGGAGTACGGATCGACGAGGAACTCGACGTACGGCGTCCCGCCCGCGTGGACACCGGGATGCCGCCACCGCCACGAGTCCACCGGGCCAGCGTGTTCACCGACGACAGCCGACTGCCCGGCTACGTCGACGGCTTCCTCGCGTTCCCCGGCGACACCTCCGGCGACCCCCTGCCCATGGCCTTCGGACAGAGCGACGTACGGCTGCGCGGCATCGAGCAGATCATGGAGCACATCGGCGCCGGACTGACCGCCCACGGCCCCGGGACCGCCCCGGCCGACACGCCCGCCCGGCGCCGACGGGCACGCGGCGCCCCGGCCGAACCCGTCCTCCGCCGCATCGGGCGGGCCATGCGGGAGCACCCCCGGACCTTCGCGGGGGACGGCCGCGAGTTCGTCTACCGCACCGCGTCCGGGCGACCGCGCAAGATACGCGTCACCGTCCGCAACCACGGCGAGTGGACCAGGTTCACCGACGGCGCCGCACCGACCAAGGTCGACAACAACTACCGGTCCCAGGCCACCGTCGGCGCGTCCAAGACGATCGGCCAGACCCGCCTGTTCGCCCCCACCGCGCCCCTGGGCCCGCAGCCGGGGCCCGTCTCCGTCTGGGGCCGGGCGGGGCTGCGCATCGGCCGGGTCCGCGAGGTCACCTACTCCACCCAGGACCGCGTCCTCAACGTGGGGGAGACCCGGGGCCACGACACCTCCCACCCGCACCTCGACGACGCCCACGTCGAGATCCGCGTCACCGACGTCGAGCCGCCGCGCCCCGCCGTGTCCGGGACCCTCGGCACCCGGTGGCGCGCCCGGCCGGCCCGTGAGGCCGTCCCGGACGTGGAGTTCGCCTTCGGCGTGCGCCACGGGCTGCTGGCCCGGCTGCCGGAGGCCGTGACCCGGCGGGCCGCCCCCGGCCGCACCCCCCGGACCCTCGACCTCGGCCCCGGCTCCGACTACCGGCTCGTCGTCACCGAGGACTTCGGCCCGGTCGCCGCCGTCCGGGACTGGGCGGTCGCCCGGATCGGAGCCGTACCCGGCTCCTCCGCCCACCGCGAACTGGACCGCTTCTTCTCCTCGCGGAACTTCCACCAGATCTCCGGGCGGCTCGCCAAGTCCTCCGTGCCCGGCAGACCGCTGTTCGCGGACGACCGGAAGAACACCCCGCTCGGCGCCTTCGTCGTCGAACGGATCGTCCCCGGCCGGGCCGTACTGGCCTCGGAGACCGACAAGGCGGAACTGCGGGAGTCCGCCTTCCTGACGCTCCAGAACACCCGCAAGCAGACCAGGGCGCACTCCAAGGACTTCGCCCTCTTCGTCGGCCCCACCTTCACCCTGCCGTCCTTCGGATTCATCTCCGGCTGGATGGCGCAGGTCAGGCCCCGGATCCAGTTCGGCCTCAGCGGGCGCGTCGGGCACGTCCGGGGCCGCTCGGCGGTCACCGGCGGCTCGGGAGCGGTCCGCTCCGTCGGCAGGGCCAAGAACGTCACCACCGACCTGTACCGGGTCGAGAAGACCGTCTGGGTCCGCAAGACCGGCGACGCCCGGCCGACGCCCTTCACCACCTGGAGCCTGGACCGGATGACGCGCACCGAGGCGCGCCGCCTGGCCGGGATGGCGGACGACGACCTCCCCGGGAGCACCGAACCCTTCGCCCCGGCCTACCTCCTCGCCGACCACCCGCCGACCCTCGGCATGTCCCGGCCCGTGCAGTTCCTCCACGCCGACGGCCGCTACACCCACAGGTTCGCCGAGAGCACCGACCGCGAGGACCTGCCCACGCCGGAGCGGACCACAGCGTCCGCCGAGGACAGCCCGCGGGTCACCTTCGCCGAACGCAACCGGCTCGACTCCTTCACCCGCCAGGTCCTGACGGCCGTCGCCACCCGCTACCCCACCATGGTCGCCCGCCTGGACGAGCTCGGCGACCCCGACGACAAGCGGTGGCGCAACCACGGCCACTACCAGATGGTCCTGCACAACACCCTGACCGTCGTCCACGCGCTCTCGCACCACAGCATGGCCGGGAACCTGGAGGCGATGAGCCGCACCGGCCTGCGCATCGGCCTGATCGACCCCGGCCGCTTCACCCGGGGCCACTACTACATCTGGCTCGACGCCGAACTCACCGGCCGCGCCCATGTGTCGCCCACCGACACCATCCTGCGCCACAGCGCCCCCGGCGCCACCCACCTCGACGAGACCCGGCACGCCGTCCAGGGCGCCGAGGCGGGGATCGTCGGCGTCGCCGCGCTGCGGGACACCGCCACCGACGACATCGGCTTCGCCGCCCACGCCCTCACCGGCCAGGCCGGATACACCGCCGGATGGCAGACCCGCGACGAATCCGGCTACGGCTCCGTCGCCACCTTCGACCCGATGGCGATCAGCACCCGGCCCGGCCACCTCTACACGTACGACCTGTCCCTCACCGTGAGCACCGGCGGCTACTGGCGACCGCGCAGCCTCCTGCGCGGTCTCGTCAGCTTCGGCTTCCTCGGCACCCACTTCTTCGTCCGGGGCCCCAAGGGCCGTGGCGACATCATCGGCGGCGACGCCGACGTCCCGGCCGTCCGGGGCCGGGTGCTGCTCAGCGTCCCCGCCGACCACTGCCCGGACACCGACCCGCACGCCCCCGGCGCCGACAACCCCTATCTGGACCCGGACCCCGTCCGCCGCACCCCGATGAGCCGTCACGACGCCCGGCGGCTGCTCGACGCGTCCCCCGAGGACGGCCGCGACCCCGGACCGCTCGACGGACTGCCCCACCAGACGCTGTCCGTGCTCGCCCCGAAACAGCCCCGCGACGAACGGGGCATCGTGGACCGGGCCCTGGAACGCGCCTCCCACGGAAGGTGGCAGCTGACCCGCGAGGGCGCCCCCGCGCACGACGCGGCCGTCCGCCCGGAGCAGCCGCAGTTCCTCACCGCCAACGCCGACCAGAACGCGTCCGCCACCGGATCGCGCACCACCGGACTCTTCGGCAAGGGGCCCTACCTCGACTGGCTGGCCACCGTCGTCCACCGGATGAGGGTCACCGAGCTGAGGGCCCTGACCCGGCCCCAGCCGATGGAGACCGAACTGACCCTCGGCGGCTCCACCAAGGCCTCCGGAGGACAGAGCAGGACCTTCGTCCAGCACGCCGGACTCACCGTCGTCTACGGCCACTCCCACCCGGTCGGCCCCGGAGCCACCGGCGGCTACGGGGCGACCTGGCAGCCGTGGTGGCGCAGCCGGGGCACCGGCGGCACCGTCGTCCGTACCGTCACCTCCGACATCAACCGGGTCGACCAGGGCCACCAGGTGCTGGCCGTCGGCGACGCCGAGCACGAGGTGGCCGCCGAGACCCGCTCCTCCGGCCTGCTCTCCCCGCTCGGCAAGGTGGTCCGCAGGCTGCACGACTGGGCAGGCGAACGCCAGGTCGTCCGGGGCGGCTGGCTGGGACACCTCCCCGAACGCATCGCCCACCAGCTCCGCCTCATCAAGGGCGACGGCCTGGGCGGCGGCCCCCTCTACGACCGCCGCCGCTGGCGCCAGCCCCACTGGTTCCGTACGGCCCCGTTCGCCACGTACCCGGTGAACTCCCTCGACACAGGACCGGTCGTGGAGGACTTCGAGCGGCACCTCGACGCGCTCGGCCTCGACGAGGACAGCCGGGAGGCGATCCGCCGCCTGACCTCGGCCCGCGTCACCCGCGCGCTGCGCCGCGAGATGTCCGGCGCGGGATCGTCGGTGACGGCCCGGATCAGCTCCTTCGCCTGGAAACGCGTCCGGATCGGCGGACGGGACGTCCGCGTGCGCGTCCAGCTCGAACCGGTGGGCGAGCCCGAGTTCGTACGGCTCTGGCCGCGCACCGAACTGGAGGACCACCGCTGGGCGACCGAGACCTTCAGCGACGCCTTCCTCACCGGCCGGGGCAGCGACGCAGGTACGACGATCACCGAGGGCGTCCACACCGGCGACCCCCATGTGCCCATGGCGGGCCCGTCCCTGGCCGAGACCGGCTCCAACCGGCAGACCATCTCCGCCACCGACACCTGGTCCCGGGGCCGGGTGTGGACCACGTACACCAGCGAGCCGCACGCCGAGTACACCACCCGCTACCGGCTCCGCATCACCATGGAACTGGGCCGTACGCGCGGCGACGAGGGCTGGGGCCGGGGTGCCCGCCGCATCGAGGAGAGCGGCCACGTCGGAAGCCAGCGAGAGATCGTCCCGCTCAGCCTGACGCACCCGGACACCGCGCCGGACCACCCCGCTCCCACGGCCCCGCCGGAGCTCGACACCCCGCCGCTCGCCGTCGACGTCCTCACCGGGACCGACAGCCCGCTGCACCCCGGCGGCCCCACGGGCGGACTCGACGCCTGGCGCTCCGTCACCCTGCCCGACGGGACGCGCGGCCCGTTCACCCCGCCCGACAGCGGATTCCACGTCCGCAACATCATCGGCGCGGAGAACGTCCTGGCGGCGAGCACCCTCGCGCTCGGCAGGGCCTACGACAACCGGCTGGCCGGAGTCTCGGGCCCGCTGGCAGGCGAGGCACTGATCCGGGCACTGCGCACCGCCCGGATCACCCCGCTGACCGCCGAGGGCACCGGCTCCGCCCAGGTCCTCGAAGACGCCCACGGACCGGGGGCGCTCACCGTCTTCTTCGAACAGGCCGTGGGCAGTACGGGGTACGAGACCAGCGGCCTCGTCGAGAACGCCCTCTCGGACCACTCCGAGGGCGCCCTCCGCCTCTTCGCCCGGCCCGACCTGACGGGTGCGGTGCTCCTCGCGGTGGCCGACGGCGCCCGGATGGAGTCCTCCACCAGGATCACCGAGAGCGACAACGCGACCGCCGTCCAGGGAGGCGACCACAACACCGCGATCGGCGCGGCCCCCGCCCTCAAGTCCGACAGCGTCGGCGCGGCGAACCCGGGGGCCACCGGCACCGGAGCCGACACCGCCGACAGCGACGGGCGCGTGATCGCCGACGACGTGGCCCGCCAGGTCTACGTCAAGCCCAGCACCGGCCGGGTCTTCGCGTTCGCCGTCCCCACGGACTGGCTGAGCGTCGCCGAGGTCCACCGGCAGTTCAAGGACCTGTCGTCGAGCCGATGGGTCCGCGAGCACGTCCTCGGCCCCTTCGGCGGCGCCGATCCGGGCCCGCGGGCCGTCCGGACGCGCACCTTCGTACTGGCCTGGGTCCGTGAGGACGTGGCCCGTGGACTCGGCCTCGTCACCGACGAGTCCTTCCCCCCGAAGGTCGCCGGAGCCTGGGACGGGGTCAAGGACGCGGCCACGACCTGGGCCGACGAGGACGCCGCCTACTGGGAGCTCCGCCGCGACCTGCCCGATCTGCACGCGACGGCCGAAGCCGCCCGGGTGGCCTCGGCCGTCGCCGACCGGGCACTCCAGGACGCGGAGAGGACCGCAGGGGCCGAACGGGCTTCCGCCCGCGCGGAGTTCGACACGGCGTCCGCCGCCGCCCGCGCCGTACTCGTCCAGGATCCCGCCGACCTTCCGGAACCCCTGAGCGGCACGCTCGGCTCCGCCGTCGACCTCGCCGCGCGGACCCGGCGGGACCTGCGGGACGCCCAGGCCGAACCCCTGGCGCAGGACGCCCCGGCGCCGCACCGGGACGCCCACGAGGCACGGGTCGAGTCCGCCCGGCGCGCGGTGGCCGAGGCGGAGGCCCAGGTCGGCGCCGTCCGCCGCCGGGAGCGGGACCGGGCGGAGGCGGCGGCACTGGCCGCCTTCGACCGCCGGACGGAGGCGGCCCTGGAGGCCGTGGCGGTCGCGCGCGAGGCGGCGGAGGCCGCCGCCCAGGCGCACCGGAAGGAACGACTCGCCCTGGAAGGACTGCTGGAGAAGGTGGCGGCCCAGCAGCGGAAGGCCGAGGGCGCGGCGGACACCCTCCACGACCTCCGGGCCCGCACCGACCGGCTGACCCACTGGCACCGGCTTCCCGAGGACCCGCCGAACGGTGCCGAGGGCGCCGCCCCGACCCGGGGCGGACTCCCCGAGCCCACCCTGACCGACCCGGAACCGGCACCGCCGCGCGCGCTGACCGTGATCAGGGAGGAGGGCGAGGAGGACGCTGCCGCCGTTGTCGCCGCCGTCGCTGCGGACACCGCAGACACCGGGGACACCGCAGACACCGGGGGCATTGACGCGTCGCCCCAGGACGACGCGGTGGGCAGCACGTCCCGGGCTCCCGAGAGCCCCGCCGATCCGCCCCGCTACACCCTCGTCACCGCCCTCGACGACGGCGCGCCCGCGCTGCGGTCCCCGGCGGGGACCACCCATCGGCTGGGTGCCGTCGCCGCCGAGAACTCCTTCTTCCGGGCGCTCCAGGAGGCACTGCCCGCCGCCCGCACCGCCGCCGACGGCACGGACCTGGACCCCGCTGTCCTGCGAGCCGAGTTCGCCGACGTGGTGGAGGAACTTCCCCTCGATTCAGCACTGTTGGACCACTTCACTCCCGACGAGGCGGACACCTTCACCTCCGCCGAGCTGGCCGCCGCCGCCCTCGATCTGGGCGTCGGCACCCCGCAGCGCCGGGAGTTCGACGCCCTCGGAGTCGTCCCGCACTCGACGGGCGCCCCGATGCCCGACCGCCGCCACCGGCCCCTGAGCCCCGCCCAGCGCCGGGGGCTCGCCGCCGCGCAGCTGAGGCGCTCCGCCGACGCGGCGGACGACACCGGCTGGGACCACGCCGCCGCCGACGTGCTGCCCGCGCTCGCGGCCCGGCGGTACGGGATCGGCGTACGGATCGTCCAAGAGGACGGCACCCACCAGGACTTCGCTCCCGACCCGGGCACCTCCCTGTCCGACACCGCCGCGCGGGTCGTCCTCCGCCTGGCCGAGCGGCGCTTCCGGGCCGTCGGGGCGGACGCCGTGGCCGAGGGCCCCCCGCCCCCGTCGAAGCCCCCGGTCCCCGTGGACGGCTCGCTCCTGACCGCCCACCTCACCCGCCCCTGGACCTGGGACGGTCTGGACGGCACGGACGGGACCCGGTTCGACGCCGCGTCCGATCCGCGCACGCTGACCGACCCCGACGGCTTCGTCCTCGACCTGAGGGAGCCCGGGACCGGCGGCGGCAACGGATTCCACGCCGCCGTCGCCCTCGCGCTGAGCCCGGACGCGCTCCGGGGCACGGGCACGGTCCCGGACACGGACACAGGTACAGATAGGGGCACGGGCACAGGCACGGGCACGGTCCCGGACGTGGATTCGCGCCCGGCAGTACGGACCGGATCCGGCGTGGCCGCCGAACTGGCCCGCGTACTGGACACCGCACAACTGCCGACAGGGGCCCGGCTCGACCCACGGGCGGTCTTCACCGAGGAGGAGCTGTACGCCGCCGGGCTGACGCGCCCCCTGGCGGACGGGCCGCGCCGGGACTTCGAGCGCGGGGGCGGCCGACTGCCCGCGTCCCTCCCACCGCTGACCGGGCCCGTGCGCGAGGGGCTGATCCGCGCCCACCTGCGGGCCGGGCGCCGCTGGAACAAGGAGACGGCGCTGCTCGCCGCCGCCCTGGTCGCGGACGGCATGGACCTGCACATGACGTTCGTGCACGAGAACGGCACCGTGGACACCTTCGGCACCGCGTCCGCCGACGGCGGCCGGGACATCGTCCTGTACGAGCGCGGCGGCGACTTCCTCGCGGCCGTGCCCCGCGCCCCCCGCAACCCGCGCGGCCCCTGGACCGCGCGCACCACCCCGCCGTCCCCGCCCCCGCTGCCGCCCGCGACCGTGGTCGAACCGGCCGGACCCCCCGGCGGCAAGGGCGCGCCCAAGCCCCTGCCGCCGGAGGGCCGCACCGCGCCCGTCAACCGGCTCCTGCCGCCGAAGCGGCACGCCCGGCCCCCGTCCCGCCCGGCGGAGGACACGGCCCCGGGGCGGACGGACCTGCCGGACGCCCTGGCACGCCTCGACGCCCTCCGGAAGGCCGTACCCGCACTCGCGGACGGTCCCCTGGACCTCGACCGGCTCGCCCGTCACGTCCTGCTCCTCGCGCCCGACACGATCGTCACCGGGGCCCACCGCGCCGAACTGCTGGGCGCCGCGCGGGCCCCGGAGGCGGCCACCGTGCCCAGCCTGGCGGCCCTCGCCGGGTTCGTCCTCGACCGGCGCGGGGTGACGGCCGTGCGGGAGGTCGGCCACGACGTGGACGCCTTCGCCGCCCGCGTCCTGCACCTGCCCGCCGCCGACCCGGCCCGGCGCCCGGACCTCGCGCGCCTGGTGGAACTGGCGGCGACCGTCGGAGTGGAGCTGGACCGGGGCGCGGCGCTCGGCGCCTTCCACCTGGCGACCGGGGGCCCGCTCGCCCCGGACCGGGTCGTCCGGCGCGGCGACGGCACACGGGTCGGGCGCGACCTCGACCAGCCCCCCGGCGTTCTCGACCTCGACCCGGGCGAGGTCACACTGATCGGGCCCGGACCCGGCGGGACGTTCGACTTCGACGCCGTCCACGCGGCGCCCTGGCACCGCCCCGAGGGTCCTCCCGCCTGGATGGCCAGGCTCGCCGGACCGCTGGGCGAGGGGCTGCTGTCCGGCCGGATCCCGGCGGAGGACATCGCGCTGCTGCTGCGCGACGACCCGGAGCGCCCGCCCGACAGCGACGTCGTCCTGCTGCTTCCGGACACCGACCGGGCCACGGCCGCACCGGCCGTCGAGGCAATCCTGGGCGCGGTGGTCCGCGCCACCGGGGTCGCGGCGCACACCGCGTACGGCAGGGCGGAGTTCTTCACCGACACGGACGGCCGGACCACCGTGGCCCTCGCCCCGGACGCCCACGGCCGCCGCCGTACCGTCGCGGACTTCCTCACCGTACGACCGGGCACCGACCGTTCCTCCCGCCCGTTCACGGACGGCCCGCGCGCCCGCGTCCGTACGGGTGCCAAGCGCCCGGCCCGTCCGACCGGCGCGGACCGGATCGTGAAGAGACTGCGGCGGGTGGGGCCGGGCGCGATGCCCGAGGGGGCCGGGCTGTCCGGGACGCCCGAGGTGTCCGGGGCCCTCAAGTCCCCGGGTGTGCCGAGCGGGACCCGTACGGCAGGGACCGGTACGGCGATGACCGGTACGACCCCGAGCGGTACGACGGCGAGCGGGGCTGCTCCGGCCGGGACGGCGCCCGGTTCTACGCCCGGGGCGACTCCCGCCGAGACGACGGCGGCGGCAACGACGGCGCCCGTCGTGCCCCGGGTCGGGACGGTGGCCGCGGCCGGAACGCCCCGGGCCGCGAGCACCGCACCGACCCGGGGCACGACGGGCGGGCGATCGCCCCTCCGCACGGAGCCCGGCGACCGTACCGCCCGGTCCGTCGAGCCGACGACGGCGCCTGCGGAGGTGCCGTCCGGAGCGCCGGTCGTCACGGCCCCGGTGGGCACCACCCCGGGCTGGGCCCGGGGGCGGGCGCTGCCGGTCGCGCGGGACGGCGACTGCCTCCCGCACGCGTTCGTGGCGAGCGCTCCGAGGCTGGTACGGGACCGCCTGTTCGGTCCCGCCGGGCGGAACCGCTCCGCCGCCGACCGGTCCGCGCACGCCTGGCTCTCCGACACCGACGGAGTCCGTACGGACCTGGCCGCCGGTGCGCCGGGACCGGACGATCTCCATGTCCTGGGCGCCCTGCGGCACTTCGTCGCGGAGTACCTGGAGTCCAGCGGGGGACGGCTGCCCGTGGAGATCGTCGTCCAGTACCGCGCCTCCGTGCCCGGAGGAACGGCCGCGACCGTCGCCACCATGGGCACGGCGGAACTGGCGACCCGGCTGACCGGCCTCGGAGTGCCCGTGCCGGACCCCGAAGGGTTCGGTGGACGGGCGGAGTTCCTCGGTGAGCTGCGGGACCTGGTCCTCAGGCACACCCCGCTGACCCGTTCGGAACTGGGCGTCCTGCGGTCCGCGGTCCTGGACTGGAGCAACCGGTGGAACTCCGACGTCGGCGATGTCTTCCCGCACCTGCTGGCCCACGCCCTCGGCGTCCGGACGGACATCGCCTGGTCCCGGTACCGCCCGGACGGCCGGACGCAACAGCGGGGGCTGCTCCGGGGGATCGGCCCGCAGGGCGCCGCCTGGGAGATCGAACTGTTCCGCAGCGCGATGGTGCCGGGAGCGGGAGCGGGAGGCACGGAGCACTACGAGGGTGGTGACGCCCGCCCCCGGTTCGTCGCGGTCGCGCCGTCCCCGGCCGTCGCCGCGCCCCGGGCGGTACGGGCGGAGCCTCAGCCCGTCCGGGCGGAACCTTCGGTCGGTCGAGCCGGGAATGCCGCCGCTTCTCCCGCTGCCGCAGCCTCCCGGACCGCCCGTGCCACGGCTTCTCCCGCCCCGGGCAGGGTCGCCGCCGTGCCGCCCACCGCGCCGGGGGAGTGGGAGCGGGACGCCGACCTCCACCTCGTCACGAGGAAGGACGGCGGGGTGACCGGCTCCGCATCGGTCGATCCGGACATCGACCGGGAGGGCGAGGGGAGCCGCCGGGCGGCCGGTTCCGGGCCGCGCGCGGGGGCGATCTCGTACGTCTCCTCCTTCCCCGGAACGCGCCCCGGCGGCTCCGGTGAACAGCGGAACCAGCCCTGGACGGACGGAGGTTCGGCCTTCAGCCCGCGGTACGGCGCTCCGGGCGCCCTGGAACCGGCGCCCGCCGGGCCGGGGCTTCCGGCGTCCGTGTTCCGGCGGGGTCCCGTCCGGCCGCCCCTTCTCGCGCCCGCCGGATCGACGGTCGTCGTGGTGCCCCGCCCCGACGAGGACCCGGCGGTCGTACGGGACCGGGACGCCGAGGCGCTCGCGCGCGCCTGGGAGGCGCACACCCGGGCCGTGGAGCAGGTCAGCGGGGCCGCTCGGGCCGAGGAGCCCGGCACGGACGCCGCGCCGGACACGCACGCTGCCGTACGGCGGCTGGAGGAGGCCACGGCCCTGCTGTACGCCTCGGGCGTTCCGCTCGCCGAGCTGGCCGCGCGCGTACCCCGTGCGGTCACCGGGTCCCCGGTACCGGCCCTGGACGGCGACCGGCGGTCGTGGCTCGCGCAGTCGGTGACGGACGCCGATCTGCCCCCGGACGTGCCGTGGTTCGCCCCCGGCGCGACCGTCGGAACGGCCGAGTTGCGCGACGCGCGCATCGGACTGGACCAGGGGCAGGAGATGGAGGCCGTGCTGGGCGGCGATGTCCTCCCGGTGCGCCGTCTGACCCCGTCGGCGCGGGTACGGCTGCTGCTGTCCCGGTCCGGCCCAGGGCCGGACGGGATCGAGGCGGTCGCGGTCACGGTGGCCCGACGGCTGTGGCGGTCCGCGTTCGAGACGTTCGCGGCGGACTTCACACGGGGCGACGGCACGCCCCACGAAGGCGACGCCCCACGGCAGGGCGTTGCGGCCCCGCGCGGCGACCAGGCGCCGCAGGACCGTACGGCCGGACAGGAAGCGGCGGCACCGCGGGGCGGTACGGCCGGACGGGACGGGGAGGTTCCGCGCCACGGTACGAGCCCCCGGAGCGGTACGGCCCTCCAGGACGCCACGGCTCCTCGGGACGGCACCCGGCCGATCCGCCGGGTCGGCGGGGCGGAGGCCGAACGGGCCTGGGACCTCGCAGCCTTCCTCGTACTGCCGACCGGACCTGACACCGCCCGTGGTGACCACCGGTACGTCACCGAGGAGTTCCTTACGGCGGTCCGCGAGGTCGCCGCACTGCTGCTCTCCGGCGGCCACGACACCCACGACACCCACGCGGCCGTGCGACTGGCCGACGCCCTGCGGCAGGAGCGGGGACTGCACCCCCGGTGGACCGGGGCGGACCCGTCCGCGCCCACCACCCCGACCGCGAGGACACCGGCCGCGCTCCCCCCGGCCACCGAGCGGCGGACCGCCCGGCAGCAGGCGGACGCGGACAGGGACACGGCCCTGCTCCCGCCCGTGGACACGGGCATGACTCCCGCGTCCCGGCCGGAGGACACGGACGAGACCGCCGCCGCACGGATGGACGCCGAGGAGCCTTCCGCCGCGCCGACGAACGGGGCCGAGGAGTCCGTCCTGCCGACGGGCGGGGACGAGGCTTCCGCCCCACTGGCGGACGGGGACGGGACTCCGGCCCCGCGCGCGGACACGGGCGAGGTTCCCGCCCCACTGGCGGGACCGGGCGGGGCCGCCGCCGCGCCGCTGGAAACGGATACCTCCGACTCCCCGCCCCCGCCCGCCCCACCGGTCGGTCAGGACGCGCCCCCCGTCCCCCCTGCGGGCGCGGACACACCCCGTACCCCACGCACCGCAGGGGTGTTCACCGTCCCCGTGACGAACACGAACACGAACACGGGCGCGAACACGCCCGCGCGCACAGGGGCGGAGGTGGGTGCGGGCGCGGACACGGCCACCGACGCGCCCCCACCCACCACCGCGAGCGACACCCCGGCGACCTTCGCCGACGCCGCTCACGCCGCTCCCGGCGGCCCCGCCCGACCCCCCTCCCCGTACGACCCGGAGACGCACTACGACACGATCATGGCCTCGCTGTTCGGGCGGCGGGAGGTGCCCGGCGCGCGGGACGCGCTGCGGCGTCTCAACGCGATGCGCGCCGGTGTGCCCGCCCTGCGCGGTGGTCCGCTGGACCTGGACGTGCTCGCGCGGTACGTGTTCGGCCTGGGCCGGGAGGCGCCCGTCGCCGCCCGCGAGCACATCGAACTGGTCCGGGCGGTGGCGGACCCGAACATGGCGGGCGTCACCCGTCTCACCCGACTTGCCGCGCTCCTCCTCCAGCAGCGGGGCACGCTGGGCCCCGCTGTCCGCTTCACCACCCCGAACGGGGTGAGCGGCCTCAACTGGACGGCTCAGCCGCTGACCACGCCCCTCGACCTGGACACCGTCCACGACGGCGTCCGGCAGCCGGACGGCACGTTCGTCCTCGGGGCGCCCGCGCCCGCCCCCTGGAAGGGCGGGACCACCCCCTACGCGCTGGTGGCGGACGGGGACGACAGCACCGTCGTCGTCCGGGGCGCGGGCGGATTCGAGCGCCGGGTGGCGAAGGAGATCGTGGTCGAACTCCTCAGCCTCGACCAGGTGTTGAACGGCCTCCCCGCCGACGTACCGCTCCTGATGCTGACCTCGTACGCGGCGGTCGGCAGCACCCTGCTGCCGCGCGGCACCGCCGTCACGCTCGGCCGGGACGTCTGGTCCCCCAGCGGAGGCGTCGCCCTCGGCCCCCTGCCGGGCAGGCCCGGCTGGACGGGAGCCGGTCTCGACGTGTCCCCCGGACTCGGCATCGTCGGCGGCTGGCTGCTGAGCGATCCCACGCTGCCGCCCGCGCCCGCGCCGGGCGCCGAGGACTGGGAGCACCAGGTGGTCTCGCTGCCCGTCATCGGCCGCGACCACCGCTCCACCGGGCACATCTCCGTACCGCTGACCGAGACCCCCGCGACACTGCGCCGCAGGGCCGTGATGGCGGTGACCCTGGCGAGGGCGACCCACCTCGTGCACTACGACCACGCGACCGGGACCTTCAGCGCGCCGGTCGAACTCGCCTGGCGGGAGGACGGGCCGGGCACCGACGTGTACTTCGAGGCCAAGCACGGGCTGCCGGGCCGGTCCGGATGGACCCTGACCGGCGGGAAGAGCGTCTCCACCAGCGGAGCGCGCTCCTCCGGCGCCCTTTCACGGCGCCCGAGCACCCGGGGAAAGAAGCGCCTGGTGAAGATCGTCTGCTTCGGCGGCCAGGCCGAGGGGAGCGCGTTCACCGGCCCCTACGGCCCCGCCCCCTACGTCCCCGACCCCTTGGCCGTCGACCACGAGGCCCAGCGGTACGCCGACGACGAGGGCGTCGTGGTGTACGCGGCCCGGCGCCAGCTGCTCGCCGGAACCTTCGGCCCCCGGGGCGAGTACATCGCCGTCGACAACGACGTACGGGGCGGCGAGTACGGTCTGGAGCGGGTCCTGCCCGAGCCGAAGGGAGCCGCACTCGACGAGCGCGCCCGTACGGCCGGACTGCACGACGGCCCCGGCCCCGCCCCGGACGACGTCCGCGAACGGACGCTCCGGCTGGTCCGGCTGGTGCGTCTGCTGTTCGGTGCCGAGATCGAGTGGCGGGCGGACGTCCACGCGGACCTGCTGCGGGGCGCCGGGGCGCTGGAGCTGATGGCGCGCGACGACCCCGCGCTCGAACGGCTCCCGCTGTTCACCCTTGACCTCTTCGACCGTGTCGCGGCGGCCGACCACGAGCGCCACGCCCCCGGCACCCCGCTCGACCGGGAGGCCAGGGCGGCGGTGCTGGGCCGGGCCGCCGACCGGCTCGCGCGGAACCCCCGCACCCCGCTCTCCGCCCACGTCCCCGTCCCGACCGTCACCGACGCCGTACGCCGGCTCATGGGCCGCCCCGAGACCGACGCCCTCGCCGCCCAGGTCCTGCGGCTGCCGCCGACCGCCCCGGTGGGCCCCGCCGAACGGTCCCGGCTGCTGTGGGCCGACATCAGGACGGGGGAGACCCTGCGCACCCTCCGGGCCAGGGGCGGGGACGACGAGGTCGACCGGGTCGCGGCCCGGGTCCTCCATGTGAACGCCCCCGATCCCCAATACCGCAACGCCTTCCTCCAGTTCGTCCGCATGACCACCGCCGCCGGACGCGACCCCCTCCAGCCGAGGGAACTCGGCGAGGCGTTCCTCGAAGCGAGCGGCGCGTTCGCGGACACCACGCTGATCCGCCGCCCGGACGGCACGGTCATCGGCCGGGACCACACCGGACGTCCGGCCGGGACCGTCGACTTCGACCCGACGCGGCTGACCCTGCTGCGGCGGGCGCCCGACGGGACGCTCGTGGCCGACTCCACCGTGCCCGCGCCCTGGCACGCCGGTGGCACCACCGGATCCGCCTCCGCACAGCCCTGGCTGTACCGGGCGGCCCGCCGTGACCCCGGCAACGTCGACGTGCGCGGGCTCGCGGCGCCGCACGACGAGATCGCCGAACTCCTCTACCGCGACGGGGGCACGGGCAACCTGCCGCTGACCGACCCCGGCGTCCTCCTGGTCCCCGGCTCCCGGCCCCGTCCCGGAACCCCGGCCGTGGACAGTCTGCCGGGCCGAGGCGCCCTGCTGACGGGTCGTCCGATGTGGGCCGCGTACGGCACACCGACGCTCCACACCGACCCGGGGACGGGACGGACCACGGTCGCCCTGGAACCGGACGCGGACGGAAACCCGCTGAGCGCGGCCGACTTCGGTCTCGTGAAGGTGGAGGACGTCCGCCCGGCACCCGCCGGATACGCGCCGCTGTCGGCCGCCCTGTTCGTGCCCGGCACGGGCGTCCCGGCCGCCCCCGTGGGCAGCGCCCCCGTCCCGCTGCCCGCCGCGCCCACGTTCGCCGGGAACGAGCCGGGCGCCGTGACGGACGGGACGGTCCGTGCCGGGAGCGTGGGCGGCGAGGCGGCCCGTGACGTCCACCGTCCCTATGAGCGCACCGGACCGGCCACCGCCCGGCTGAGGGGAACCTCCTACGCGCTGAGCGCCGGTGAGACCTCCTCCGGCGGCCTCGCCGGGGTACTGGCCCATGCCCTGCGGGCCGCCCGGGTGGAACCGCCCGTCCCCGCAGCCGAGTTGCTCGGCTGGGCGGCCCGGCGGACGGCCCCGGAGGACCTTCCGGACTCCGTCGAGTCGTGGCGCCCGGACGACGGCGGCGCGATCGAGGTGGCCGCGCTGCACGCGGCCGGGGTCACGCTGGAGGGCGGCCAGGAGGCGGAGGCCGTGATGCGGGGCGGCACCCTGCCCCACCGCGCCCTCACCCCGCTCCAGCGGTTCACCCTGCTGGCCGCCTCCCTGGGACGCGCACCCGTTCCGGAAGCCGTGGCACGTGCGGTCGAACCGGTCGTTCTCGCTGTCGTGGCAAGGGAGTTGGGCGTCACCTTCGCTCTCGTCGGAGCGGAGGGCGGGGTGACGGAGTACGGCGTCGAGGCCGGACCGCCCGTCCTGCTGGTACGGGACGGCGGCCGGTACCTGGCAGGGGCCGTGGTCCCCACCGGGCGGCCCACCGTCGCGGATCCACCCGGAGGCCGACTCGCGCTGAGGGACCTGCCACCGCCGCCGAGCACCGAAGAACTGGTCGCCGGACTGCCCGAGGACAGCGACATGGAAGTACATCTGAAACGCGGTGTGACCCCCACGCAGAGCGCGTATCTGGAGAGGGAGATCAGACGGAACTCCTTCGTCGGCTTCCCCCGGATGCTGCGCGAGGCCGACGAGAGCACCGCCAGGCCCGATGCCCGCTCCGTCCAGGAGTACATCGGCCAGCAGCGCAACGCGGACACGGCACAACTGGTCGAGTTCTCCACGGACTCCGTCACGGCCCGCACCTTCGCCTCGGAGGCCCGGTTCGGCTACGTGGTCACCGTCCGGATCAGGAGGAAGTACCTCCGCAAGGGCGCTTCCGGGTCGGAGAAGGGCTGGATCGCCCACCAGAACGCGCCCTACGAGATCGTCGCGGTCGAGGAGATCGACACGACGGGACCGGGAGGGGCGACCGTGCTCACCGACGAGCAGTTCCGTGACGTCGTCAGACGGGAGGAGCTGGCCGAGTTCCTCCTGAGCATCCAGACACCGGAGGGGCTGGCGGAACACATGGGCACGATCGCGGTCGCGGACAGGGCGGCGGAGGCGCGAAGGATCGCCGCGCTGCGCAGAACGATGGTCCAGGAATGACACCCCCTGCGGGCGTGGGCCCGAGCCTCGACGCCGAGCACTCCCTCCACGCTGAGCACTCCCTCCGTAGGGAGGGCTCTCTCCGTGGCGTGGCGTCTGCCCGCGTGGACGCGCCGAGAACGCGTCGGTCCGCACGGAGGTCACTGGTCCGCCCCGTCGGCGCTACCTCAAGAACACCTCAGGTGACGGGCGTTGCGCCATCCCCACATGTGATGATGGAGCTTCCCGATCTTCCTGATCTCCGAGATCTGGTCGGGCTCCGAGAGCTCCGAGTTCCAAGCGGTCTCCCTGATCCACACGATCTGCGCCATCGGCTCCCCGCGTCAAGGGAGTCGACGCGGGAGCCGACCTGGTCCGCGTATTCGTACGGACCCGGGTGGCCCGGACCGCCACGGTCGGGAAGCACCGGCCCGTGGGGGAGCGCCGGACCCCCGAGGGCGCCGCACCGGCCGTGCCGAACCCGCACCGCAGTGACACCAGTCGGCCCAGTGAGCGAGGACATGATGAACGACCACGGATCCCCCGCCGTGCCCTCCCCCGCCGGTACGGCCGAGCGGTCGGCCGGGGCGCCGGACACCGGAGCGCACCTCTCCGCCGGGTCCGCTCCCGCCACCACGGACGGGACGGACACCGCCCCGTCCGTGGGCGACGGCATCCCGCAGCCGCCGGAGGAGTTCATCAGGGCTGCCAGGCTCTCGCCGGACCACTGGCTCTATCTGACCGACCCCGCCTGGCAGGGCGAGGGCGTGCCGCCGGACTGGGCCGTCGTGGGCCAGTGGCGCTCCGACGGCGACGGAGCGATCGTCGAATGGCAGGACAACGCGACCTACCGGCCCTCCCCGGAAGCCCTCGGCTGGCCCGAGCCCGAGGACGACGTGGACGCCGCGATCCAGCTCGCCACCACCGGCTACGGCCCGGCCGAGGACGTCGCCGCCGCCCTGGCGCGGGCCGAGGTGGCGGTGCTGGTCACGGCGAACGGCGAACCGGTCAGCGCCTCGGCGCCCGACGGCACCGCGGTCGTCCCGGTCTACACCTCGCCCGCGTACCTGCACGCGGCCGGACGCCTGGGATTCGAGCGGATACGGGTACCCGACCTGCTGGAACGGCTGCCCGAGGGCCACAGCCTGAGCATCAACAGCTCCGCCCCGGTCAGCATGGTGCTGACCACCGACGGGCTGGCCGACGTCATGGCGGCCACGGCCGAACTCCCCGGGGGCGGCACCGGAGGCACGGACGAGGGCGGGGAACGGACGGTCGTCGACGCCCCGGTCCCGTCGCAGTCGGCAAGGCTCCGCGACACGACCGCGCACAGTGCCCCATGAGATCCAGGTCATGCGTCGTGCGAGGTCACTCGATGCCCAGAAGGAAGCCGGAAGGGTGGCCGCGTGACGAACAGGGAACCCGAGCGGATGCGCCGCATCAGCCGGGTCGAGCCGAGCGGGAAGGAGAGGCGACGTGAGCCGTTCCGGCGGTGACCGGTCGTGGTGGTTCGGTGGCCGGGCCCGAGCGGGACGGGAGTCCGGACGAGCCCGCGCGTCCGCCTCCCCGCCGGAGGAGACCGGCCCCGCCGCCCCGGACGACGGCCGGGCCCCGCTCGTCGAGGAGTACGGCACGCTGGTGCTGCTCCGCACCGCGCACGACACCACCATCGGCGGGACCGCCACGCGCGAACTGGCCGACCTGCTCGGCGCGGAGCCGGGCGTCACCACCGTCGTCACCGGCACGATGGGCCCGAACGGTGCATCGGAGCAGGAATTCTGGCGAACCCTCAGCACACTGCTCGACACCCTCCGTGAGACGGGAACACGAACCGTCCGGCTCGTCATGTCCGGCGCCGGGGACGAACGGCCCCAACGGCCCTCCGTGGCAAGGCGCGTGGCCGACGCCTGGGAGATCGAGGTCATCGCCCCCGACGGCGAGGTCCAGATCGTCCCCGGCGGCTCCCTCTTCGTCCGCCCCGACCCGCCCCACGTCCGGGGCTGGTGGAGCTTCTCGCCCGGGGTGCGGCCGATGGCCCTGGGCACCCGCCAGCCGCCCCCCGCCTGGCAGGAAGGGGTCGAACGGGTCCCCGGGCGCACGGACAGCGGATGTGTGATCCACCAGATCCCGGCAGGACTGCTGGCGCGCTCGCCGTACGCGGCCGAGCCGGAGCGCGGGGACCTGTGCTACTCGGTGCCGGTGGACCCCCGGGGGCCGACCGTCCTCGTCGGCGTCCCGGAGGGCGCGGACGTCTCGGCGTCCGACCTCGGTCAGGTGCTCACCGCCCTGCCCGCCGACCTCCGCCCCCGGGTGCGGCTCGCCCCCGGCAGCCCCCGGGACATCCTCCGCACCGGCCAGAAGACGGCCGAACTGCTCGGGACGGAACTGGTGGTGAGCACCGGGATGCCGCTGCTCGGCCCCGAAACCCCGGGCGGAGGCGCCCTCGCGCAGTCCGTGGTCATCGGTGCCGACGGGGCCGCCCGGTGGCGGCCGTTCGTGGACGCGGTGGTGTGCGCGCCCGCCGTCGACGGCGCGCCCGCGCCCGCCCCCCGCCTGCTCCGGTGGAGATCGCCCGTCCCCGGGCGCGGCAACGCCGAACAGGGCACGGTGCGGCTCTCCGACCGGTGGCAGGTCACGGTGACCCGCGCCGGACTCTGGATCACCGGGGAGGCCGGACCGGACGCCGAGGCCCCCGCCCCCGTGACCCGTGAGGTGGACCCCGAGGGACCCGCCATCGAAGTGGGACGCCCCGCCGAGGAACTCGACGCCTCCCTCTGGCCCGAACTGGCCCGGCTGCTCTCCGGTCTCGGCGCCGATCTGTCGCGCCGGGCCCGGCTGTACGTCCACGGCACGGCCACGGACGGCGGACAGGCACTGCGGACCCTGGCGGCCCGGCACGGTGTCCGCACCCTGCGCTTCACCCCCCGCCCCGCGCGCGCCCCCGGCTCCGCCCCGGCCCCTCTGCCGTCCGTCGGCACGCTCCCGGCACCGGGCGCGCGGCCGACGTCCCCGGAGACCGGCCCGCGCGGTCATGGTCCCGGACGCCCGGCGGTGGAGGGCACGGACGGCCCCGTCATCCCCCCGCCGACCGGCGCCGAGGCCCGCCCGCCGCAGCCCGGAGGCGTCGTAGCGGGCGGGGCGGTACAGCCGGGCCGACCGGCTCCCGCCCCCGGGACGCGGACAGCCCCGACGTCCGGCACGCACCACGTGACCCCCGATGCGGTCGCGGGCCCGGCGTCGTCGGCTCCCTCGGCGGGGCGACCGACGTCTTCGGGACGGCCCGTGCCTTCGGGCGGGTCCGCCGTGACGGGCGGGTCAGGGGCGAAGCCGGATGCCCTGACACCGTCACAGGCCCCGTCATCGTCACAGGCCCCGTCGCTGGCCCCGCCCCTGTCACCGGCCCCGGCATCGGCCGGGGCGCCCGTGGGTACCTCTCCCGTCCGCCCGCCGATGACGGGCCTCGCCCCGGAGCCGGGCGCCCACGGGACCGTACCGTCCGCAGGGCGAGGGACGTCAGGGCCCGAGCGGGCCGCGGGGCGTGACACACCGGCGCCCAAGACCGGCGTACGCGCTGTTCCGGCGGGGCCCGATGGCGACACCTGCCGGGACACCCCGCCGGGTGCGGGTGGCGGAACACCGGTGGGCCCCGCCCAGGCTTCGGACAGCGCGCCGACCACGACCGCCGACCGCGCGAGGCCCCCGGTCTCCGTACCGGAGCGGGGGCGAGGCCCGGTGCCGGACATCGGCGAGGGACCCGGGAACCCGCCGGAGACGGCGGCCCCGGAACCACCCCGGACCGGTGCGGCCCCGGACGAGACGGGGAAGCGGCCGGCCGGACGGCGGGACGTGACTGAGGGCGGCCCCGCCCCGGACGTGGCAGATCGCGGTGACCCGGTGCCACCGCCGCGCGCCGTACCCACCGCCACGGGGATGCCCACCGGGTCCACGGTCGCCCTGACGGAGACGACCACGGCCGAACCACCCGCCGCCGTGCTCCCGAACGATCCGTCGGTCCCTTCCGTGTCGGCGGTCCCGGAGACCCCGTCCATCCCAACGGTCCCGGCCACCCCGCCTACGTCGACGGTTCCGGCTGTCGCGGGAGTCCGGGCAGCCCCTGACGTTCCCCGTGGAGGTGGCATTCCGGCCGAGCCGGGCTTCCCGGCGGCCTCCGTGAACCCTGGAATGCCTGCCGTCTCCGCGCCCCCTGCTGCCCCGGTGGCCCCGACAGTCCCCACCACCTCAACGGCCCCGACTGACCCTGCCGATCCGGTGGTACTGACCACCCCGACCGTTCCGACCGGCCAGGCTGCCCCGTTCAGCCCCACAGCCTCGATCCACCCAGCGGATGCAACAACTCCAGCAACGCCAACAACTCCGAAACCCCCAACACCACCGACAAATAGGCCTGTTGTGCTCGGCCCGCTGCTTCCGGTGCCGTTCATGCCCGGCCATGTCAGTACCCAGGCCGAACGGGTGGCCTTCCGGGCGTCGGCGGGGGCCGAATGGGACCGGCACGGCACCGCCGTGAGCCGTACGCTGACCCGCCTGCCCGCACTGCGCGGCCAGGAGCAGGAAGCGGTCCGCGCCGACCTGATCGCCCTCCACCTCTATCTGCACACCCCCGAGGGCCCGTTGAGCCCCGAGGCGCTGGCCCGGGGACTGCGCGACGGCGATCGGCGGCTGCTGCCGTACGCCGCCTGCGTGACCTCCGGACTGCGTCGGATGCCCTCGTACCGGGGTCTCGCGTTCCGAGGCGCAGGCGATGCCGACGAGCCGGACGGCGATGTCCTGGAGCCCGGTGCGCTGCTCCGCGACCCCGCACCCGTGTGCGCGCTGCCCGCCGGGGCGGACGTACCGATGCCGGGAGGAGCGCGGTACGCGGTGTGGTCGGTGACGGCGCGCCGGGTGCGTCAGCTCGCCGACCGGCCCGGGTCCGGCCCGGCCCGGCACGAGGTGGTGCTGCCGCCGGGCACTCTCCTGCGGGTGCTCGACGTCCGGGACGAGGGCGGTTCGCCGCTCACCCTGCTGCGCGAGGTGCCCCTCACCCGCCCGGACCTCCCGGCCCCTCACGGCGGTGCGGAACTCGACGCGGAGGACCTCGCGGCGCTCGCCCGCCTGGACGAGGCGCTGCGCGACCGTCCCGTGACGCCCGGCCCGCCCGCATGGCCCTGGCCGTGCGCGGGCCCGCTGCGACGGGCCACGGCCCGTACACCGTCCGACTGACCGACTGATCGACCGACTGACCGACTGACCGACTGACCGACCTGGCCGAACAGAAAGCGGAGACTCGATGCCAGCACAGGAAGAGAACGGGCTGACCGGGCCCGTCGTACGCCGTGCCGTCACCATGCGCGGGACGAACACCGAGCCGGATGCCCAGGCGCTGCGGCCCCGCTCGGCCGACGCCGTGACCGCCGTACCCGGGGAGGAGCCGGACTCCTCCCCGGACGGCGGTGCGAAGGGCGGCGCCCAGCCACCCACCGGGGTGGAGCCATCCAGGGACATATCGGAACCGTCCTCCGTCGAGGGCGGTTCCACCGCCTCCGGCGCGGAGCCGCCCTCGGCCGAGGAGACCTCCTCCGGGGAGTCGTCCTCCGGGGAGTCGTCCTCTGCGGAGGGAAGGACGGACGGCGGCGCGGGGGCGCTCGCGGCGGCGACCGCCGAGGACGGGAGCCCGCCCGGGGTATCGGAGGGGGACACCGGCTCCGCCGAGGACGAACCCCCCTCGGGGCGCCCCACCAAGGCCCTGCTGGCCGCCGCGGGCATCGGGGGCGCCCTGCTGATAGCGGTGCCGTTCCTCGTCATGGGCGGCGACTACGACGACGACAAGACCGAGCCCGCGGGGATGGCCGGGCAGGCGTCGGCGCAGACCCTGCAGAAGGACACGGAGACGGTACGGCCGGGGAACTACGCCCCCAAGTCGCCGGAGACCGTGGTCCCGAGCCCGAAGACGGCGGAGCCCACGCGGACGAAGGAAGCGCCGGGCCCGACCGCGCCCCCGTCGTCGCCGGCCCCGGCGAAGGGCGAGAAGCGGAAGGAACAGCCCTCTCAGGAGGAGGAGAAGAAGACGGAGCCCAAGGCGCCCGTGAAGGGAGACAAGCCGAAGCCCCCGCCTCCGCCCAACTACTCCAACATGAAGCGCGTGCTGCTCAGGAACCTTTCGACGAAGATGTGCGCGGACGTGCCGTACAACGGCAAGGGCCAGGCCAAGGGTCCCGTCAACCAGTGGTACTGCAACGGCACGGACCAGGACAACCAGCTCTGGGACTTCGAGGTGAGGTACAAGGGCAAGGGCCCCGGTTCCACGGACCTCTTCCAGATCAGGAACCGCAAGGACGGGCTCTGCATGGACCTGGGGGAGTTCGACGGCCGCCCTCCCGGCACGCGGATCGCGGAGTTCTACTGCAACGGCACCACCGACGACAATCAGCTGTGGTGGCTGGACTCGCGCGGCGGCAAGACGTTCTGGATCCGCAACTACGCCAGCGACAACCAGTGCCTCGAGGTGGTGAGCGGCGCGGGCATCCAGCCCGTGGACGCCCCCCTGGACATCCAGCCGTGCCACGGCGGCGACGACTTCGAGTGGACGCTCTGGTAGAGCGGCCCTCCGGCTGGTCCCCACCGGGCCCCGACCTCCCTGCGGAGGCCGGGGCCCCGCCGCGTCGGCCCGTACTCGGGGGAACCCCCGACCGGCCGGGGCGGCTCGTTGGGGCCATCGGGTGAGAGCACGTGTGTCGCCGTGGGCCGGGGCCGGGGCCGCGCAGCACAGTGGGGCCCATGGTGACATGGCGGCGGTACGCGGTGGCGGGTGCGGTGGTGGCGGCTGTGCTGGGCCGGACTCCGGTGAGTGCTGGCGCCGCCGAGGAGTGGGCGCGGGTCGGCGAGGGCATCGTCTCGGGGATCAGTGGCGCGTCCTTCCTGCCCGGTGGCGATCTGCTCGTCGTGCACGACAACAAGCGTGGCGGCGAGAAGCGCGTCTCGGCCGTGCGGTGGACCGGGGAGGGACCCCGGGCCGACGTCCTGACCTGGGAGGGCCCGCTGCCGGTGGACCTGGAGTCCCTCAGCGCGGTCCCCGGCAGGGCAGGGGAGTACGCGGCGCTGGAGAGTTCCGGCCACGGCTACCACTTCGCGGTGTCCGGCGGCACGGCACGCGTACTGCGCGAGTTCACCGTTCCGGGCGTCGTGTCCGGGGACAACTACGAAGGCTTCGCGCTGGTCGCTCTCCGGGGCGGGCTGACGGCGGTGTGGGCGCATCGCGGTCAGGACCAGGACCCGGCGGTCGTCCGCGCGGCCCGGCTCGACTGGCCCACGCTCGCCTTCGGCCCCGCCGACACCGCACCCTTGCGGGTCCCCTATCCGGTGGAGGGGGTGCGGCACGTCAGCGACCTCGCCGTCTCCGGCACCGGGCGGATCACGGTGACCTCCGCGTCGGACGCGGGGGACGACGGGCCGTTCGACTCCGCCGTCTACGACGCGGGCACGGTACGACCGGCACCGCCGTGGTGGCCCGGTGCGGGATCCGTCCTCGAACTGCGTACGGCTCCGAGGGAACTCGCCCGCTACCCCGGACACAAGATCGAGGCCCTGGGATGCCCGCAGGACCCCGGCGCCGGGGTGCTCGGCACGGACGACGAGAACCAGGGCGGCTACGTACGCACCGAGCCGCTCTGCCCCCGCTGACCGCCGCGACGGACGGCCGGGCCACGGGATCCCGTGACCCGACGGCACCCTTCGTACGGACAGAACACCGACCGACCTCCCGCGCCGGGTGCTCACCTGCGCCGGGCCCTGCCGCTCGGTCCGGACGCTGCCTCTGGTCCTGGCTGTGGCCCCGCCGATGGCCTTGACCTGGCCCAGGTGCTGCTCCTGGCCAGACCACCACCTGGACCGCAGCCCGGCCTCCGCGACCTCGCCGACGGTCATGCCCGAGCGGCCAGGCAGACGGGGGCAGGCGGCCGTACCGGAACGGCCCGCGGCCCGGTTCGGGCGCGTGGCGGAGTATCGCCGTGGCATCAACCCGATACCCCGCCAGGCCTGGCCCCTGGTCACGGCGCTGCCAGGGCGCCGAACTCACGGAGGTCGCCACCAGGGGCGTACGCCGGGACCACCACGACGGCCCCGGACCACAGGCCGGACGGGCGAGGCGATGCGCTCGCACACGGCGAACACCCACAGGCGGGATGGACGTCGGGCAGGTGCGATACGTGCACCAGGGCGGCGAGCATCACCGTCTCGCCCCCGACATCGCCCGCCGCACCCGCGCGTGGGAGCCGCCCCATCGATCGAAGAAGCTGCCCGCCTGGAACTGAAGAACGGAACACCTCCGCTCGCGCGGGGACCACGCGACGACACTGGGCGCCGACTCGACCAGCAGCGGAACACCCCCGCTCGCGCGGGGACCACGGGTCGCCCCAGGATCTACTGCTCGGAGGCATGGGAACACCCCCGCTCGCGCGGGGACCACCGCCAGGTCGGCCGCACCGAGCACCTTGGAGACGGAACACCCCCGCTCGCGCGGGGACCACGGCCACCGGCCACCGCGCCTACTACTGGATCCGGAACACCCCTGCTCGCGCGGGGACCACTGCGCCGACCCGGCGTAGACGATCGTGTGGATCGGAACACCCCCGCTCGCGCGGGGACCACACGATGGGCCGGCGCGGGAGCTCTCCGCAGCACGGAACACCCCCGCTCGCGCGGGGACCACTGAGCCGTGGTCTTCTTCAGAACGAGGGACTGCGGAACACCCCCGCTCGCGCGGGGACCACGGCGGGCGAACGAAGCAGTACAGGGACGTCAGCGGAACACCCCCGCTCGCGCGGGGACCACGTCCAGTCCACCCGCCTCGAACTCATGGGCTCCGGAACACCCCCGCTCGCGCGGGGACCACGGGCCACCGGCATCCCCGGCCTCACCGACGAACGGAACACCCCCGCTCGCGCGGGGACCACGGGCCACCGGCATCCCCGGCCTCACCGACGAACGGAACACCCCCGCTCGCGCGGGACCACTGCAGCCCGCCGTTCGGAAGACCACCCGGAGTCGGAACACCCCCGCTCGCGCGGGGACCACAGGTGCGGCAGTCGGGGTAGGCGATCGACTTCAGGAACACCCCCGCTCGCGCGGGGACCACAGTCGGCGTGCAGCGCGTTCCTCGGCCCGCTTCGGAACACCCCCGCTCGCGCGGGGACCACGCCGGGTTGAGCTGATAGACGCCCCGCTGGACCGGAACACCCCCGCTCGCGCGGGGACCACCGCGCCGTCGGCGGCCCGGAGATGCGCGAGAACGGAACACCCCCGCTCGCGCGGGGACCACCGTGCGGTGAGACGTTCGAGAGGAGCGTCGAGCGGAACACCCCCGCTCGCGCGGGGACCACTCGAGGAGGGTGACGGTGCCGCCGTCGAGCTGCGGAACACCCCCGCTCGCGCGGGGACCACGACCTCGACTGGCCCGACCCGATGCAGGTCTACGGAACACCCCCGCTCGCGCGGGGACCACTTCGGCGTGCTCCGCTTCGGGGGGGCCGCCACCGGAACACCCCCGCTCGCGCGGGGACCACCCGAGCACCGAGGGCCAGAGCATGGTCTTCCACGGAACACCCCCGCTCGCGCGGGGACCACGTCGACCCGCGACTCGGGCTGCTGGACGCGGACGGAACACCCCCGCTCGCGCGGGGACCACAGGCCGAAGAGGGCCAGGCCGAGGACGAGCGTCGGAACACCCCCGCTCGCGCGGGGACCACGCCTGCGGCGACCGAGGCCAGCCCGGCTCAGAAGGAACACCCCCGCTCGCGCGGGGACCACGGGCCCCCCTCTCGGGGGGCCCTGCTCCGTCCTGGAACACCCCCGCTCGCGCGGGGACCACCGGGGTGCGCATCAGGCGGCCTTCCTGATCTGCGGAACACCCCCGCTCGCGCGGGGACCACAGGCCCTCCCGCGCCAGGACGTCGCCCCGGGCCGGAACACCCCCGCTCGCGCGGGGACCACCTCGCGGTGCTGAACGGCGCGCTGCCCGCCGACGGAACACCCCCGCTCGCGCGGGGACCACCGGGGCCCGGCACCGGCCGGGCCCGGCCACCCCGGAACACCCCCGCTCGCGCGGGGACCACCCCTGCTCCTGGGCGACCACGTCGCCCCACACCGGAACACCCCCGCTCGCGCGGGGACCACCGTTGGCGGGGCGTCTTGGCCGCCGTGATGGCCGGAACACCCCCGCTCGCGCGGGGACCACCTCTTGATCGTCCGCCCGGCGGCCCACCGTTCCGGAACACCCCCGCTCGCGCGGGGACCACCCTTCCTGACCTGCGTTGTCAGGAGCCCTTTGCTTTTTCTTTGCTCTGCTGGGGCTCGGCGCGCACCAGGTCATCCTGGCAGATCTCATGGCCCTTGAGGGCGTTTTTGGCTGCTGATCGCCTCAAGCGGTGGCGGTCCGAGGGGCGTTGTCAGTGGTGTGTGGTGGACTGCTTGCAGGATCACGGTCACGAGGAGGTGGCGTCATGGTCGATGCCCGGATGGGTGGGAAGTCCGAGGGGCTCGACGAGCCGTACGCGGTGATCGGGCATCTCGTGGACACCGCCGTGGTGTGCGGGGCCGTATGGGACCACTGTTTGAGCCCGGCGCAGCGTGGGCGCATGGCCTCGGCGCTGGGGTCGGGGGTGGCGGAGGCACGGAGGACGGTGATGTTCTGGGCCGGACTGCATGACCTCGGCAAGATCATTCCGCAGTTCCAGGACATGCTCCTCAAGGAACGCCCCCAACACAGGTCCTTCCTCGCGGAGTCGGGGTACGCGCACGACCGTGGGCGCGACAAGAAAGTCGCGCGCGTCCGTCACGAGTACGCCACGCACGCGGCTCTGCCGTCCTTGCTGATCACTCTCGGGTATCCCCGCGAGGGCCGCCCCGCGGGACTGCTGCTGACACAGATCGCCCAGGTACTCGGCGGACATCACGGTCGCTATCCCCAGGACAACGACCCCGCCCACCTCCACGACCCCCTGGAGGACCTTCCCGAACTCGGCGCGGGGGAGTGGGCGCGCCAGCGCGAGGAACACGTACGAGCGCTCTACGAGTTACTGGGGAGCCCGCCGGTTCCGCAGGCTCCGGCGCTTCCGGTCCCGCTCGCGGTCGTGCTCGCAGGGATGGTGATCGTCTCCGACTGGATCGCCAGCCAGCAGCACGTGGTCGCGGGTCAGCAGGACGCGGGGCGTTCAGGCCCGGGACTGCGCACCCGAGCCGGACTGGAAGCGCACGCCCGGCGGATGGAGCGTCTGGCTCCAGGCCTGTTGGAGGACGCCGGTGTGGGACGTGCGGAGTTCAAGGACGGCGGATTCCGCGATCTGTTCCCCGGCATAGAGCGGCCACGACCGCTGCAACTGAGCGTGGAAGCGGGCCTGGAGCAGGCCCGGCTCGACGGGCCCGGGATCCTCCTCGTCACCGCGCCGACCGGTGAGGGGAAGACGGAGACCGCCCTGTACGCGGCCGCGCGGATGGGGAGAGCGTGCGGTGCGGAAGGGCTCTTCTTCGCGCTCCCCACCCAGGCCACGGCCAATCAGATGTATGGCAGGCTGGTCGACTTCGCACGGACCAACCTGCTGGCCACGTCCCAGCTGACACTGCTCCACGGAGCCGCCGACCTCTACGCCCCCTACGCCGACACGGATCGCGCCGAGCCGGACGCGGACGAGGCGGAGCCCCGGGTCCTGTCCGACCACGAGTGCGCCGGAGACGACGAGCGGGTGTCGGTCGTGGCGGGGAGCTGGCTCCGCGACCACGGACGAGGCATCCTCGCCCCCCTCGCCGTCGGCACGATCGACCAGGCACTGATGGGAGTCCTGCCGCTCAAGAGGAACGCCCTGCGCCACTTCGGACTCTCCGGCAAGACCGTGATCATCGATGAGGCCCATGCCTACGACGCCTACACCCACGCCCTGATGCTGCGGCTGCTGGAGTGGCTGGGGGCCCTGCGCATCCCGGTGGTGCTGCTGTCGGCGACCCTGACCGGTGACATCGCCCGGGGTATGGTCCGCGCCTATCTGTCCGGAGCGTCCCCTTCCGGCCTCCTGCCCGAGGTGCCGACGCCCGCCTATCCCGGCTGGCTCTACGCCCCGGCGGACGGCGGTCGGGTGATCGAGCCCGTCGAACCGCTCGCCAGCGAGCAGGAGCGCGACCTGCGCGTCGAGGTCCGCCGGGTCGTCCACACCTACGATCCCACCGACCGCGAGGGCCGGTTGGCGGTCCTGCTGGGGGCCCTGGACGACATCGCCGCCCACGGCGGATGCGCCGCCGTCGTCTGCACCACGGTCGGCGAGGCCCAGAAAACCCATGAGGCCCTACGCGCCCACTACCGCGACAGGTTCGGCGACGGCTATCGCGGATGGGACGACCGGGCGACGGACGACCTGGAGCGCCAGGACCTCGGAGCCGGTCCGCGCCTGAGGCTGCTGCACGCGCGGTTTCCCGCTCGCAGGCGAGCGGAACTCACCGCGGAGGCGGAGTCCTGGTTCGGACGGACCGACAAGCCGGGTTCCGCGCGACCGGCTGCCGGGCGGGGCGCGGTCATCGTCGCCACCCAAGTCATCGAGCAGTCGCTCGACCTCGACTTCGACCTCGTCGTGACCGACCTGGCCCCGCTCGCCATGCTGCTCCAGCGCGCCGGCCGGGTCTGGCGCCATCTCACCCCCGCACCGCCACGTCCCGCCTGGTCCACCGGCCCACGTCTCGTCGTCCTCGCGCCCGTGGGCAAGGACACCAGCAGTACCGTCGCGGAACCCCCACAGTCGTGGGGCGAGGTCTACCCGCACTCCCTCCTGCACCGGACGCTCGAACTCCTCGTCGGGCTGCGGGACGCCCCCATCGCCGTACCCGGGGACGTCCAGCGTCTGGTCGACCAGGTCTACGCCCCCGAGTTCTCCTCGGTCGCACCGGAGAAGCTCATGGAACGCGACTTCGAGCGGCTCGCCCATGACATGGCAGGTGTGGGCATGGCCGGGATGGTGGCGATTCCCTCACCCCGTACGGTGACCTCGCTGCACCGTCTCACCAGCAGTGACGCGGACGAGGACCTGGTGCGCACCCGCCTCGGCGTCGAGTCCGTCCAAGTGCTGCCCGTCCACGAGGACGACCGGGGTCGCTGGCTTGACGAGGAGTGCACACGTCCGCTCCCTGTAGTCGGCAGTGGGTGGAAAGGACGTTTCACCCGCCGCGAGGTCCGCGAACTGCTCGCCCATGTGGCCCCACTGGCCTACGGACCCTGGCGGACGGCGTGTGGCCCCGCGCACCAACCGCCCGAGGCATGGCGCAAAGAGTCGCGTCTGGCCCGCCTGGTCCTGTTGCCGCACCGCAGAGACGGCGACGGGAACGTGGAAGGCCCTGTCGTCGGAGAGGTCCGCATCACCTCCGACCGAGTGCTGGGGCTGATAACCGAGCGAATCGAATAGGGCGAATATAAGCCGAAAAGTTCCATCTTGGAGAACTGGTGTGTCGCCCCGCGTGACACGCGCTACGTTGGAAACGCCAACAGGTTTGTGAATCAACGGAGTTGGCTCGTAGCCGGTCGAGCCGACTTCCCTGGAAGCCTCCTGCCTTCGAGGGGAGGGCGTGGTCGAAAGCCGCTCGTCGTCACGGGCGCTCGCCGACCCGCCTTCACCCTCACACGAAGGCATCCGGTCCGAGACCCGTCTCGGCGTACGGCCTCCGTTCCCGTGCTTTCCCTCCCGTGTTTCCGCTGCCCGGTACCGCCCCTCTCGAACTCGAGGTTCCACCGTTCATGCCTGAACCCGCCTCCGCCGACAGTCGCTACCCGCTCGACTCGATGCCGTGGGTGCCCGTCCTCGCGAAGGACGGCACCACCCAGCACCTGGGGCTGCGGCAACTCTTCATCCGGGCGGGTGAGTTCACCGGACTCGCCGTCGCCTCTCCGCCTGCCGCGTCCGCGCTGCTGCGGATCCTGAGCGCGATCGCGGCCCGGCTGACCCGTCTCGACCGCTGTGACGGCGATCCCGGTGCCTGGCTGGACACGCGCTATGGACTGCTCGCGGCGGGCGACCCCTTCGACCCGGACGCGGTGCACCAGTACTTCGACACCCATGCCGACGGGCTTCGGCTCTACGACCCGGACCGGCCGTTCATGCAGGACGCCCGGCTCGCCGACGAGTGCACCTCGACATCGGGCATCAACAAGCTGGTGCTGGGCCGCCCCTCAGGCAACAACCAGGTGTTCTTCGGGCACTTCAGGGACGACGAACCCGTATCCCTGCCCTCCGCGGAGGCGGTCCCGCACCTCCTCGCCCAACTCGCCTACGGGCCTTCCGGTCAGTGCACCCCGCGCACGGCGGACGGACAGAAATACGGCAACACCATGGCCGGACCACTGCGACGGGTCCTGTCCTGCCACCCGCTCGGACGCGACCTCCGTGAAAGCCTGCTCCTGGGCATTCCCCAACCGGAAACCTGGCCCGACACGAAACCCGGCCACGACGACCTGTGCCCCTGGGAGGACCCCCGGCCCCTCCCCGCACTCGAACCGCCCGGCCAGTCGGCGGGCCCGATGCACCTGCTGACCAGCCGTCACCAGCATGCCGTGCTGCTCCACCCGTCCCCGGACGGCACGCACGCGGTCGACGCCACGATCACCTGGGCCCTGCGCGCGAACCGGCCGCCGTTCCCCGACCCGTACCTCATCTGGGACGAGAGCAAGGACGGCACCCCCTACCCCCGCCGTGCCGACGCGAACCGCGCCATGTGGCGTGACCTGGACGGACTGATCCTGCAGCACCGCGGCGGACAGAACCGCAGGCCGCGCATCTTCGACGGCCTGACCGGCGGGAACGTACCCGAAGACGTGTTCCGGCATCTGCGCGTCGTCGCCCATGGATTCGACCAGGACGGGCAGACCCGGGACCGCAGTCACTTCACCGCCGTGACCCCCGTACTGTGCACGCTCCTGTCCTCATCCGACGACAAGGAGGACAGAGAACTCGCGCGCCATCTCAAGGACGGCAGGGAAGCCGCCGAGCACGCGGCCTGGAGGCTGGAGAAAGCACTGCGTGACGTGTGGCGTGCGTACACCCTGCCCTTCGAGGAGGGCAAGCCCGCCGGACGGACGAAGAAGGAGAGGAACGGAGGCCCGTGGCCCGAGGCCGCGCTGGCCGCCTACTGGCCCGCCGCGGAGGAGCGGTTCTGGCAGTTGCTCGACCAGGAGGACTTCTCCGGAGCCCTGCCCGCGTTCGGAGCGATCGCCCTGGACGTCTTCGACGGCCTGACCGCCGCCATCGCCGCGCAACCGCGAGGCGCGAAGGCCAGAGAAGGCGCACGCGGCCTGGTCCGCAGCCTGCTCGACGCCGACCGCACCTGAACCGTCACGCCGATCCATGAGGCGGACGTCCCGGCGCACGCCCGCAGCCCCGCCTCCCCCATGCCCCGATACCCTCCCCGTCGAGAAGGACCGATGACCCTGCCCACCGGCGACACCGCACCGACACCGCCCCGCCACGAGAACCTCGCCCCCTACGACACCTTCGCCGACCGCGTGCGCGAACTGTGCGTACGACCCGGAGCGCAGCAGGCCCTGCGGGCGGGCCTCGGCAGGTCCATGGACGACATGCCGGGCCGTACGCACGCGGCCCTGCTGCGGAACGGGCTCGTCCCCGACGGACCCGGTGGCTCGGACAGGAAACGCGCCTACTACGCCGTCGCCGCACTGATCGCCGCCCGCCCCCGCGCGGAACGACGCACGGACGACAGGGACGACAGGGACCGCCTCGATGCCGCCGCGCAGCCGGACACCACCGACCCGGCGGACATCGCGGCCCCGGCGGACACCGCAGCACCCCCAGACACCGCAGCAGACCCGGACACCGCAACGCACCCGGGTGCCGCCGGTCGGTCGGCCGGCGCCGAAGCCTCCTCCCCGCCCGCATCCGGCACGGTGGTCGACGCCGAGCCACCCACGCCCACCTGGGGGACCAGCCTCGGCGCGAGTCTGGCGGGTCTCACCACCCGGCGGGCCCGTTCCTCCGACGGCGCGGGGACGTCCCCGGCCACCCAGCCGGACAAGGTCGGCGGAGTGGAGCAGCGGCTCCATCTCCTCGTCCGCCAGGACATCGACGGCGTCCACCGCATGTTGCCCCCGCTCGTCCGGCAGCTCGGATCCGCGGGCATCGCCGTGGACTACGGACGCCTCCTGAGAGACCTCCTGCGCTGGCCCCACCGGCACGGCGAGGTGACCACGCGCTGGCTGGAGGACTACTACCGCACGCTCCGCCGATCCGAACGCCCCTCCTGAACCACCGCCGCCCACACGGCACGCCCTCCCCGCCACCTCCCGACGACCAGACCGAGGAACCAGGAACCGCGCCATGACGACACCGCGCACCACCGTCAGCACCCCGTCCCGCCCCGCGCGCTACATCGACCTGCACATCCTGCAGACCCTGCCCTACAGCAACGTCAACCGGGACGATCTCGGCTCGCCCAAGACCGTGACCTACGGCGGCACCACCCGCACGCGTGTCTCCAGCCAGGCGTGGAAGCGCCCCACCCGCCATGCCGTCGAGACCAGGATCGGGCAGAAGGCCCGCCGCACCCGCCGTATCCCCCTCCAGGTCGCCAAGATCCTTGCCGAGGAACGCAAGTGGCCCGAGGACCTCGCCGAACTCGCCGGTGTCCAGATCGTCAAGTCCACCGAGTCCAAGCTCGACCTCGACGACAACGCCACCACCGCGTCCCTCCTGTTCCTCCCCGACGAGGCGGCAGGTCTGCTCGCCGACATCGCCGAGAGGAACCGTGACGCGCTGGAGAAGGTCCTCGGGACCAAAGCGGCGGCCAAGCCCCAGCTGCCCAAGGACGAGATCCACGAGGTACTGCGCTCCCGCAACGGATCGATCGCCCTCTTCGGACGGATGCTCGCCGAGATCCCCGGCGCCGGAGTGGACGGCTCGGTGCAGGTCGCCCACGCCTTCACCACCCATGCCACCTCCGTCCAGGCGGACTTCTTCACCGCCGTCGACGACATCGACCAGTGGGCCTCCGACGCGGGCAGCGCCCATATGAACACCGCCGAGTACAGCTCCGGCGTCTTCTACCGCTACGCCACCCTCGACCTGCACGATCTGACCCGCAACACCGGGGACCGGGACACCGCCGGGGAATTGGCGGGAGCGTTCCTCACCGAGTTCATCCAGAGCGTGCCGTCGGCGAAGAAGAACTCCACCGCGCCGCACAGCATCCCCGACCTCGTCCATGTCGTCGTCCGGTCCGACCGTCCCGTCTCCCTTGCCGCGGCGTTCGAACAGCCCGTGCAGGCCACCCGTAACGGCTGGGCCGAGCCCTCCCGCACCGCACTGAACACCTACGCCGCCAAGGCGGCCCTCCTCCTCGGCGACCAGGGCCGCGTCCACAGCGCCTACGCCGGTGTCGACGACACCGCCCGTGAAGCGCTCGGCACCCGGGCCACCTCCTACCCCGAGCTGGTCACCGACGCCCTCGCCGCCGCGTTCTCCGGCGAGGGAAGTGCCCAGGCGTGACCGGGTTCCTCCTCCAGGTCGGCGGACCGCTCCAGTCCTGGGGCGAGCACAGCTCCTTCAACGACCGCGACACCGTCGCACACCCCACCCGCTCCGGACTCATCGGCCTGATCGCCTCCGCCCTCGGCATTCCCCGGCACGAGGCCACCTCCGGCGACGGCCCGCCGACCCTCTTCGAAAGCCTCGGTCATCTGCGTTTCACCGTCCGGCACGACCGGCCCGGCACCCGACTGAGGGACTTCCACACCGTCGGCGGCGGGCTGCCCACCCACCGCACCGTACCCACCGCCAAGGGCGGCCGACGCGGTACGGGGCAGGCCACGATCGTCTCCGACCGCCACTATCTGGCCGACGCCGTGTTCTCCGTCGCGGTCACAGCCCCCTCCGCGCCCGACCCCGACCACCTCCTCCACCAGTGCGCGTCCGCCCTCGCCGCACCCCACTGGCCCCCCTACCTGGGGCGGCGCTCCTGCCCGCCCGGCACGGTCTTCCTGCTGGCGGCCCGACGGGACGACCCCGCCGCGGACCTGCGGACGAATCTCCCCCTCGCCCGGCCGCGCCCCACCGGACACGCCGTCCGGGTGCGGTTCACCTCCGACACCCCCTTCGACGAAACGACCTCTGGGGAAACGCTCTCCGGCGAAACGACCTCCGGGGAAACGCTCTCCGGTGACACCGCCGGAGCCGTCCCCTCCGCGCGAGACGCGGTCACCTCGCTGAACGACGACCCCGTGCGGTTCACCCCCCAGAACCGGGCTTACCGCACCCGCCCCTCGTACACCACCAGTCACAGCCTCCCCGCCGGCCTGTGCGCGGGGTACGGCCCCGCCTACCTCGACGCACTCCTCGCCTACCTCCGGCCATCCACACCCCAGGACGAACCCGCATGATCCACAGCGCGACCGCGAGCATCCCCGACGCCAGGACCCGTACCGCAGCCGCCCCGGCGGCGGAAGAAGCCTCCCCGGCTCCGGGGACCACCACCGCCTGGCTGACCCGGCTCCGCCTCAACCCCGCCGCGCGAGCCGTCCAGCACGACCTCAAGGACGCAGCCGCCCTGCACCGGCGGGTCATGACCCTCGTACCCGACGGTCTCGGCGACAGCCCCCGAGCCCGCAGCGGCCTCCTCTTCCGCCTCGACCACGACGCACCCGGAGCACCCACCCTCCTCGTCCAGAGCCGCACCGCCCCCGACCTCAGGCGCCTCCCCACCGGATACGCGCAGGCGCAGAGCCGCGACCTCACACCGCTCCTCGACGCCCTCCGCCCCGGCCTCACCGTCCACTACCGACTGCTCGGCAACGCCGTCAAACGCTGCGGCCCCCGCAGCACCGAAGGCCGCTGGAAGCAGGCCATCGCCCTGCACGGACCCGATGCCGAACAGTGGTGGGCCAACCAGGCCACCAGAGCGGGCCTCGCCCTGCACACCCTCCAGGCCGACACCCCCGACTCGCTCACCGCCTGGCACGGCCCCGCACGGACCCTCCGCGCCGAGAGGACCGCCGTCCACCACAAGGGCACCCGCTTCGACGGCACCGCCACCATCCAGGACCCCGAAGTACTGCGCCACGCCCTCCTCCACGGCATCGGCCGGGCCAAGTCCTACGGCTGCGGACTCCTCAGCCTCGCCCCCGCCAAGCCCCACCACTGACCAGGACCATGACCAGTTCTCCCGCCCCGCGCCGCGAGACCACCGCCCGCCGCCGCATCGCCGCGCCCACCCTCGCGATGCTGCCGCGCATCGGCGACTCCCTCTCCTTCCTGTACGCCGACGTCGTCCGCATCGTCCAGGACGACACCGGCGTCAGCGCCGAGACCACCACCGAGGACGGCCGCACCACCCGCGTGTACCTCCCCACCGCGGCCCTCGGCTGCGTCCTCCTCGGCCCCGGTACCTCCATCACCCAGCCCGCCCTCGCCACCTTCGCGCGCCACGGCACCACCGTCGTCTGCGCGGGCTCCGGGGGAGTCCGCTGCTACTCCGCCACCACGTCCGACGCCCTCACCACCCGCTGGCTCGAAGCGCAGGTCCACCAGTGGAGCGACCCCGACCGGCGGCTCGCCGTCGCCCAGCGCATGTACCACAAGCGCTTCGACATCGCCGTCCCACCCACCACACCCCTCAACGCCCTCCGGGGACTCGAAGGCCAGCGGGTCAAAGCCCTCTACAAGCTCCTCGCCCAGCAACACCGCATCGGCCGCTTCCGCCGCTCCTACGACCCCGCCGCCTGGGACCAGCAGGACCCCGTCAACCTGGCCCTCTCCTCCGCCAACACCTGTCTGTACGGCATCACCCACGCGGCCATCGTCGCCCTCGGCTGCTCACCCGCCCTCGGCTTCGTCCACCAGGGGAAACAGCACGCCCTCGTCTACGACATCGCCGACCTGTACAAAGCGGAACTCACGATCCCGCTCGCCTTCTCACTCCATGACGCGCCCCAGCCCGAAGCCATGGCACGGCGCGGCTTCCGGGAGGGGCTGCGCCTGTACAAGCTCCTGCCGCGCATCGTCAACGACATCCAGACCCTGCTCTCCCCGGACGACACCACGCCCCTCCCTGACGGTCACGCCGTCGAACTGGTCAACCTCTGGGACCCGAAGCAGGGATCGGTGCCCGCAGGGGTCAACTACGCCGGGGCGGCAGCGGACTTCGCCGTGGCCGAGGAGACGGGAAAGGCCGACGACGAGGTGGGCGGGGGTGAGCCGTGCCTTCCATGACCGTCCTCAACACGACGGCCGTTCCCGACCACGTCCGGGGCGCCCTCACCCGCTGGATGATGGAACCCGCGCCGGGCCTCTACATCGGCACGCTGTCCGCCCGGGTCCGCGACGAACTCTGGACCACGGTCAGCGCATCCATCGGCACGGGGGCGGCGGTCCTGGCCTACCCCGACGCGAACGAACAGGGCTACACCCTCCTGACAGCAGGCGAACGACGCCGAATCCCAGTCGACTTCGACGGCCTCACCCTCATCGCCCTCCGCCCGGAGGAACTACTGCCCGACGACACGGCAGAGGAGGGCTGGGGGTAACCACCCAAGGCGGTACGGCCCCTGTGCTCGCCCAGCGCCACGCACCGCACCGCCCTCCGACAACCCTGAGCCCGGACCCCCGCTTGCGCGGGGACCACGCCGACTGCATCCGCACCCCGGACCCGGCCATCGGAACACCCCCGCCTGCGCGGGCCCCCCCGAGCATCAGCAGCAGCGCCGGATGCACGTCCGGAACACCCCCGCCTGCGCGGGGGCCACCCCTCCAACTGTGCGGCATCCAGACCCAGTTGCGGAACATCCCCGCCTGCGCGGGGACCACAGAGCATCCCGGCCCCGTCCCAGACGCAAGCGCGGAACACCCCCGCCTTCGCGGGGACCACCTCGACGTCCCGCTGCCCACCGAGCATGGCGACGGAACACCCCCGCCTGCGCGGGGACCACGTGATACGGGCGAGCCCGTCATGACCTTGATGCGGAACACCCCCGCCTGCGCGGGGACCACCTTGCGGACGGCCATGAAGTACCTGCTGGTGGCGGAACACCCCCGCCTGCGCGGGGACCACTGGCTGAACCACTGCTTCGACTTCGATAGGCGCGGAACACCCCCGCCTGCGCGGGGACCACATGGAGGAGCTGGCCCAGACGCCCATCCCCGGCGGAACACCCCCGCCTGCGCGGGGACCACCCATCAGCACCACCCAGCCCTACCCGCGCGACCGGAACACCCCCGCCTGCGCGGGGACCACGACCCAGCCCGCGCCGACGGCGCGCGCGTTCCGGGAACACCCCCGCCTGCGCGGGGACCACGACCGCGCTCACCGCCGCCCGGGAGGCCGCTGCGTAACACCCCCGCCTGCGCGGGGACCACGTGGCCGTGGCGCTCGCGGAATCCTCCGGCGACGGAACACCCCCGCCTGCGCGGGGACCACCCCATGGCCGTGGCCGAAGCGCCGTGGCGCTCCGGAACACCCCCGCCTGCGCGGGGACCACCAGCCCGAGGGCGGCGGTCCGCAGAAGGTGACCGGAACACCCCCGCCTGCGCGGGGACCACTCCGGGCCCCTGCTTTACACTCGGCAGCAGACCGGAACACCCCCGCCTGCGCGGGGACCACGGTCAGGGGCGGTTCGGGGTGCGCCGGACCCTCGGAACACCCCCGCCTGCGCGGGGACCACGTCATCGGCGTCGCGGGCGCGGGCAAGTCCACCGGAACACCCCCGCCTGCGCGGGGACCACGCATCAGGGCGCTGGTGTCGGCGGCGCGCTGGGGGAACACCCCCGCCTGCGCGGGGACCACGCGTGGTGGCGGCACCGGTGGGTCGTCGGCCCCGGAACACCCCCGCCTGCGCGGGGACCACCACAGCTGTCCCCTTGCCAACCCACCCCCCAACTGGAACACCCCCGCCTGCGCGGGGACCACATGTTCGGCGCCCGGCCCGCCCCGGACGGCTACGGAACACCCCCGCCTGCGCGGGGACCACCCGACAGGTTTTCCCGGACTACGGCGTCGGAGCGGAACACCCCCGCCTGCGCGGGGACCACTGCTCGTCGGCTTCGCCGACCGGGACATCGTTCGGAACACCCCCGCCTGCGCGGGGACCACGTGACCTTCGACGGCGAGGCGATCCCGAGCGCCGGAACACCCCCGCCTGCGCGGGGACCACGACATGGGCACCGCGGCGAAGGCCCTCACGGACGGAACACCCCCGCCTGCGCGGGGACCACCCCGAGGCGTACTTCGGGAACCCGCCCGGCCCCGGAACACCCCCGCCTGCGCGGGGACCACGCACCAACAAACCGCCCCGGTTCCATCGACTCCGGAACACCCCCGCCTTCGCGGGGACCACGCTCATCACCACGCCCAGCCGCAGCACGCCCATGGAACACCCCCGCCTTCGCGGGGACCACGATCTTGGCCCAGCCTTTCCTGCGCCTGGCCCAGGAACACCCCCGCCTTCGCGGGGACCACGATTCGGTTCCCGTGCGCCCAGACAACCGGCCCGGAACACCCCCGCCTTCGCGGGGACCACGATCGGAAGCCGAGGCGGTGCGAGTGTGGTTCCGGAACACCCCCGCCTTCGCGGGGACCACGGTCCCTGACCACCCTCGGCACCATGGCCTGTCGGAACACCCCCGCCTTCGCGGGGACCACCAGGACACCGCCAAGATGTCCGCTCTCCTGGTCGGAACACCCCCGCCTTCGCGGGGACCACCTGGTCCGCGCGGCGCTGCGGAACATGCTTCTCGGAACACCCCCGCCTTCGCGGGGACCACGGCCCGACCTCGATCGCCGCCCGCACCGACCCCGGAACACCCCCGCCTTCGCGGGGACCACCGTCGCGCGGCCACCAACCCGGAGGCGCTCGCCGGAACACCCCCGCCTTCGCGGGGACCACGATGGTCCAGCCACCTGCAACGAACATTTCCCGGGAACACCCCCGCCTTCGCGGGGACCACAGAAGATCGACCCGTCCGTAGCGGGCAATCGTCGGAACACCCCCGCCTTCGCGGGGACCACCCTTTCTGACCTGGGGTTTCAGGTGGGCTTTGTCTTTTCTTTGCTTTTGTGGGGGGTGTTTGGCATGGCTTCATTCTGGCAGAGGGGAGTTGGGTGTCAGTTGGTGGTGAGGATTGTTTCCAGTGTTGCGTACGGGTCCGACAGGGTGGCCAGGAAGTAGGTGTTGTCGTAGGCCGTGTCTCCGATTTTCTGGCGGGCTGTCCGCTCCGCGTGCCGACGCATCGGTTCCAGTTCGGGGGTGCCCCGTTGGGGGTGGCCCACCAGTTCCCAGAAGACCTGGCCGGTGCCCGAGGCCGCGGCTGACTCCTCCGCGCGGTCCAGTGCCGTCAGCGCCGCTGCCAGCAGGTCCAGGCCCAGGCCCAGGCCGAAGGCGTCGCCGATGAGCCGCTTGTCCCGCAGCATGGCTCTGGCGTGCACGGCGGCGTCGGCGGATCTCTGCTCCAGGAGAGCCATCACCGCCAACTGGTACTCCGTGTAGGAACGCGTCCAGTGCTCGCCCACCGAGACCGCGTCCGCGCGCAGGGCCTCGGCTTCGGCGCGGGCCTTTCCGAGGTCGCCCGACGCCGTCAGGGCGAAGACCCGTACCAGGCGGCACCGTGCCGTCGCCGGGGCGCCGATGCCAGGGCCCGCGAGCGCCAGGTCCGAGACGGCGAGCGCGCTCAGCGGCTCGCCGCGCATCAGCATCACGAGGCCCCGCAGATAGGCGGCGTCCGCGAGCAGCGTGCCGTCCGCCTCCCGCACCGCCTCCTCCTGCGTCCTGTCGGCCAGCCGCTCCGCCGCCTCGTACTCGCCCCGGAGGCACCGCACCACGCCGAGCGCCCAGCAGATCCGGGCCAGGACGCCCGGGTCCGTGACGGGTGTCTGAATGCACTCCTCCAAGTAGTGCGCGGCCTCGTGCAGATGGCCCGAACAGGCCCAGAAGAAGCCGATGGCACCGGCCAGTTCGGAGGCTCCGGCGGGGTTCGTCGCGAGGAGGTGTTCGAGCGCGTCGCACAGATCGCCGTAGCAGGCGGCCAGCGTGGCGTACGAGGACGACTGCTGCGGCCCCCACCACGCGTGTTCGGCTGCCAGGGCGAGCCGTTGGAAGTGGCGCGCGTGACGGTCGGCCGTCGCCCGCGTCTCGCCGAGCTCCGCCAGCCACAACGCCCCGTACTCGCGCACCGCGTCGAAGATGTGCAGCCGGTTGCCGGAGCGGGTCAGCACGCTCTTGCGGACCAGGCCCTCAACCGCCGCTTCCAGCCGGGCATCGGTCAACGGCCCGCCCCGGCAAACCCACTTCACGTCGCTCACGGTGGCACCCGAACGGAACACCGACAGCCGCGCCCAGAGCAGCCGTTCATGCGGCTCGCACAGTTCGTGGCTCCAGCCGATGCTGGTCCGCAGTGCCCGGTGCCGTAAGGGCAGGACCTGGCTGTCCGGGCCTTCGGCGAGCGCCATTCTGCCGCGCAGCAGTCGGGCCATCGCCGGTGCGGGGCGCTCCGGGAGCTGGGCGGCGGCCAGTTCGAGGGCCAGCGGGACGCCCTCCAGCCAGTGGCACACCTCGGCGGCGGCGACGCGTTCCTCGGGGCTGGTCAACCGTACGCCCGTGGCGGCGGCGCGTGCCGAGAAGAGTTCCAGGGCTTCGGTGTCGAGGGGGAGCGGGCCGACGTGGAAGACCGTCTCGCCGTCCGTCCCCAGCGGTTCCCGGCTGGTCGCCAGGACCACGAGCGCGGGGCACCGCGCGAGAAGTGCCTCGACCAGCGCGGCACATGCGCCGACGAGGTGTTCGCAGGAGTCCAGGACCAGCAGGACGCGGCGCGGGCCGATCCGGGCGGCGAGGGCGTCGACCGGATCGTTGGGGGAGTGGTCCGACAGACCGCAGGCGTCCGCGACCAGCGGGGTCAGCAGGCTGGCGTTGGTGAGTGACCAGAGGGGCGCCCAGTGTCCGGCGGTGAACGGGTCGCCCTCGACCTCCACCGCGACCCGCGCGGCGAGACGGGACTTGCCGATCCCGCCCATCCCCACGAGGGTGACCAGCCGCCGGTCCCGCACCAGGGAGACCAACTCGTCGATGTCCTGCTTGCGCCCCACGAACGGCCCGCTCTGCGGCGGACTCCAACTGTGCATGTCCTCATTCTCCGCCAGAAGGGCCGGGGCATCCGGCGGGGTGTCGTCTTCCGGCCAGAGTCCGTCATGTGCGCCCGCCGCGCGGGAGGGGGAGGCGTGCCCGGCGGAACCGGACCTGCAGGAGGACGGTCCGGGGAGCCAGTGCCTTCTCCAAGTTGCTTTGGAGAGCGGAGAGTTCAGGCAACACTTCCTCCGGGGTCGCGCCGGGGTGCAGAGCCACGTCCAGGTGGACGAGGAGCCGCAGGCGCCGTCCGGTCACCCGGGTGCGGCAGCGCGCCACCCCGGGGACGGCCCGCGTCCTGGCCTTGACCGCGTCCCGCAGGGCCCGGGTCCGCAGTGCCGTGTCCGGGGCGGCGAGCGGCAGCCGGGACGGGCCGCGCGGCCGTGTCCCGGCGAGCAGGGCGGCGGCCACCCCGCAGACGGCGGCCAGCGCGTACGGCCACCATCCGGGGGCGGTGAGCACCACCGGGCCGTGCGCGCCGGGGAGGGGCGCGCCCCGCCCGGCGAGCGGCCACCACGACGGGAGCCGTACGGGCCAGGGGCCCGCCGCCAGCGCCGTGGATCCGCTCAGGGCCAGCAGTCCGAGGCCCGAGAGGCCGAGCGCGAGGCGACGCGCGGCCGTCGAGGTTCCGTCGCTCATCGGACTGCTCCCCGGGGCCGGGCGGTCTCCCCGGTGTCCGTACGGACCGTAGGGACAGGGCGGTTCGGGCGGTTCGTATGCTCCGGGCCGTACGGGCCGTCCGGTACCCACAGGTCGTCGGGGCGCAGCCGGACGCGCGAGCGTGGCGGGCGGTGCGGGCAGCAGGCGGTGATCGCGGTGGCCGCCGCCGCTTCCGCCGCGAGCGTCGTCGCGGACGGGTCGCCGTGGAGCAGACGGGCGCGGACGGTGACGCGCCGCCGCCGGGCGCGGACCCGTACCCGGGTGACGCCGGGCGTCGCCGCCACCGCCTCCCGTACGAGTGCCGCGACGAGGTTCCGGTCGACCGCCGACACCAGACCCGGCGCGGCGGAGACGGGCCACAGCCGACGTCGGCCGGGGAGGACCGCCAGGGCGATCAGGAGGAGACCGGTCCCGGCGGTCAGCAAGGCCGGAAGGACGAGTTCGGGGTCGCCTGGACCGTATCCGGCGAACCGGTCCAGGAGGCCCGTGCGCCAGGCCGCCGGGCGCCCTCCGGCCATCCGTACCCCCAGCTCGTCGGCGGCCGTGGCTCCCGAGGCCAGCGCCACCGCGAGGGCGAGCACGGCCGACGGGACCCGGCGGGGGGACCACCAGCGGCGGGGGACGCGCGGCCCTCGCCGGCCCGCCGGGGTCGGCCGTTCGCTCAGGGCCGGGCGGGGCGCGGGCACGGTCGGCGCGGGGGCCCGGACCGTCGGTGGCGTCCGCCCCGGCAGCCGCAGGGCCGTGACCTCGACGCCGGGGCGGGGTACGCGCAGGCCGGTCAGGAGTTCCGTACGGGAGGAGACGCGGTCCTGTACGGCTCGGACGGCGGCGGTGACGGAGCCGGTCGCCCGTACGGGGCCGGTCGCCGGGGCGTGGCCAGGAGGGGGCGTCGGGTCCGGCTCGCCGACCGTCGTCAGCTTGGTGGGGCCCGGCGTGACGGTCAACGCGATCCGTACCCCCGTACGCGCCCGGCCTCCCCGGACGCGGGCGGTCGCGCGGGTCACCGTGCTTCCCGGTGGCAGGGCCTCGCTCGCGGTGCGTTCGACGATCCTGCGGACGGCCTTCTCCGAGACTCTGAGGGTGCCGGAGGGCGAGGTACGGGCGGCCGGAGCGACGGCGCCGGGCACCGGCACCGGCACCGGCACCGGCGCGGTCGTGGACGTGGTCGCGCGGGTCATCGGCGGCCCCGTCCGACCGCGTCGTACAGGTCCTCGACCCGGCCGCCGCCCTCCAGCCGGTGTCCGGCGGCCCGTCCCGCCGTGCCCGGGGCGGCCGCGAGGAGGAAGGGCGGAAGCCCTCCGGACCACCCCGCGAAACCCACTGTCATCCCGGCCACCGTGCCCGTGAACGACGCCGTCATCCGTTTCTTCCCTTCTCCGGGCCGCCGTGGTGGCGGCAGGACCGACTGGACGGGCGGCCAGGTGCCGTCTTCCGGACACGGCCGCCGTGACGGGTTCACTCCACGCGGGTGTCGGCCGGGGACTCCCGGTCGTCGTCCGGCAGGTGCACGTCGTTGACGGCGATGTTGACCTCGACGACCTCCAGACCGGTGATGCGTTCCACGGCCTCGACGACGTTCTCCCGGACGTCCCGCGCGACCTCGGTGATCGGGACGCCGTACGTGACGATCAGATCGAGGTCGACGGCCGCCTGGCGCTCGCCGACCTCGACCTTCACGCCCCGGCCCACATGGGGGCGCCCGCCCGGGACCCGGTCGCGGACGACGCCGATCGTCCGGGCGATCCCGCCGCCCATGTCGTGGACGCCGTGGATCTCGCGCGCCGCCATGCCGGCCACCTTCACGACGACCACCTCGGCGATCGACGTCCTCCCCCGCTCGTGCACGGGACGGTCCGCCCCGTCGGCCGGAGCCGCCGGAGCCGGTACGGACGGCGCCGGTACGTGCTGGGTGGCGGAAGCGGTCTGGGGGGTCATGGCTTTCCTCCTCGGTGGGGCGGTGGACCGCCCGCACCTGTTCTGGGTGGGTGGTGAGCTGCCCGCATTCGTTCTCGGTGGGGCGATGAGCTGCCCGCACCCGTTTCGGTGGGGTGGTGAGCTGCCCGCACCCCTACAGACACCGGCCGTCCGTCGCTGTGACGCCGGAAGCCGAGAAAAGTGCGGGCGTTGAGAAAGGCCGGAAATCGAGAAGGAGCCGGATGCCGGGGCAGGGCCCCAGGGGGATGAGGAGGGGCCGGGTGTCGGGAAGACGGCGGCACGTCAGGGGCCGCGCACCAGGGAAGAGCCGTGCCCGTGCCCCATAAGGACGACGCCAGTGACCGTACGAACATCTGTCGGGCACCCCTGTGGGGCATCCGGACACCCCCTCGGCTCCGAAGGGCGCGTGACAGCGCGGCCTCCGGCGTGTCCCACGGACAGGAGGCCGGGGAGAGGAGCCGCCCGATGGCGGGTGCCCGTACCGACCACGTCCCGCCGGACACCCTCGACGGCTCGCCGGAGCCCCGGCGGCCGTCCTGGGCCGACGACCCGTCCGTCCCGCCCGACCCGGATGCCTCCGACGCCCCGGACGACAGGAGCGACGAGCCCCTGCTGGTGGCCCGTTCGGCCGAGGGCGACGAGGAGGCGTTCGCCGTGCTCGTGCAGCGGCACGCGCCGACGCTGATCCGGCTCGCCACCCGGCTCCTCGGGGCCCGTACCGAGGCGGAGGACGCCGTCCAGGACGCGTTCATCAGCGCCTGGCGCAGACTTCCCCAGTTCCAGGGCCGTTCCTCCTTCGCCACCTGGATGTACCGGATCGTCACCAACCGCTGTCTGAACGTGCTCCGCCGCAGCGGCACCACGGCTCCCCTGGAGGCCGCCGGTGACGTCCAGGCGCCCGAGCACGCGGTGTCCCCGCCGCGCATCGCCGAGGCGCGCGACGCGGTCCGCGAACTGCGCGAGGCGCTCGGCCTCCTCTCCGCCGAGCAGCGGGCCTGCTGGGTCCTGCGCGAACTCGACGGATGTTCGTACGAGTTCATCGCGGAAGCGGTCGGGATCAGCCAGGAGGCGGTGCGCGCCCGGGTCTTCCGCGCACGACGCTGTCTGACACGAGTGATGGGGGACTGGCGATGACCACGCACACCACGCCGCCCGACCACGGGGACGGGTTCGACGGTGAGGACGAACGCCTGGCCTGCGGGCGGCGGCTCGCCGACGTCTGGGCCCTCGCCGAGCACCGCGCGTCCGAGCACCGCGCATCCGAACCCCACGCGTCCGGACCCCGGGTGTCCGATCCTCGCCTGCCCGATCCCCGCGAGCCCGATCCGCACCCGTCCGCCTGCGACGCCTGCCGCCGGGCCGCCGAAGACCTCGAACGGCTCGGATCGGCCGTACGGGGACTGCGGGACGAGCCGGACCTCCCCGTGGGGGGCACCGCGTCGCTGACGCGCCGGATCATGGAGGTCGTACGGCTCGAACTGCGTCCGGGAAGGCCGCTTCCGCTGGGGCGGGCCGCCGAAGACCTGTGGATCATGGAAGCGGTGGCCGCGCGGGCGCTGCGGGCGGCGGCGGAGACCGTCCCGGGCGTCAGGGCCGGATCGTGTCGCTTCCACGGCGCGGCGGCGGACGCGGCGCCGACCGTCCGCATGGAGGTGCACGCCCCCGCCGACCGGCACCTCCCCACCGTCGCCGAAACCATCCGCCTCGCCGTACGAAGGGCGGCCGACCGTGCGCTGGGGATGCCGGTCGGGGCCGTGGACATCGTGATCTCCGACATCGCGGCCCCCGGGACGGGGTGAGCCCCGGCAACACGATTTCCGCCACTGTGGCTTCCGGGGCCACGGTGCCCGAGGCCACGATCTCCGCCACTGTGGCTTCCGGGGCGGTGGTGCCGGAAGTCGTGATCTCCGGCACCACGGCCCGCGAGGCAGTGGTGCCCGAGGTCGTGATCTCCGGCACCGCGAGCAAGTCCGCCGAACCCGAAGGGACGTTCCGATGACCGACACCACCCGCGTCACGCTCTCCGAGGAGATCGCCCGCGCCGTACTGGAGGTGCCGGGCGTCGCCTTCCTCAGGCCCCGGCTCTCCGGGCTGCTGAGGCCCTCGGCGGGCGCTCCCGGGACCGACGGGGCCAGCCCGGGAACGAGCGCGGGCATCTCGGTGCGCGAGGCCGAGGGCGGCGGGTCCTGGGACGTCGGGGTGCGCCTGGTGGCCCTCAGCAACGACCGCACCCTCGAAGTCGCCCGCGCGGCGCGACGGGCCGTCGAGGACCGTCTGGAATCGCTGCTGCCGGGCGGAGCGGCCCGTGCCCACGTCACCGTGACGGTCACCGGACGCGTCTGACCAGGGGTTTCTCCGGTGCGGTCGGTTCATCCGGTGCTCCCGGAGCCCCGCCTTTTCCGGTCCGTCGCGCACGGTCCGTCGCGCACGGTTCGACGGCCCCATGGCTCGACGGCCCCATGGTTCGACGGCGCTACGGCTCAGCGGCGCCGGAGCCACGGTGTCTCGGCGTCGCGGCTCCTCGGGGATCGGAGGGGAGCGGGCGGCGGTCAGGTCAGGAGCCTGTGCGGCACGGCCGTCCGGGCTCCGGCGACGCTGGCCGACAGACGCCGTCCGCGCCGTCGCGCGGGTGGGACCGGATCGGGTGGCGAGCCGACCGCGAGACCGATGACACGCCCCCGGGGCGCGGGGGCCGGGGCCGGGACCGGTGGCCGGGGCTGACGGGACCGGGTCGGGGGCCGGGCCCGTCCGGTCCGCATCGGGGCCGGGCACCTTCGTGCGGGGTGCCCGGCCGTTCGCGTACACGGGGTGTCAGGAGGGGAGCGCGAGGAGGAGCAGCGGCTGTGTGGTGGGCCGTGCGGACCCTCCGGCGGGTTCGACCGTGAGGCCGACCGCCGTGACTCCCGAGGGGTCGCCGTCGAGGACGACGGTGCCGTCGCCGTGCACGAGCCCGGCCGGGTGCATGGTGCCTCCCCGGGCGAGCCACAACTGGTAGGTGCGGCCCGCCGCCGGGGCGGGGAGGCCGGTGACGGTGAAGACCGCTCCCCGTCGGCTGTCCGAGGACACGACGGTGGTGAGGGCTCCCCCGGCGGTCCGCCCGCGCACGGTACGCGCGTCGGGCGCGGCGAGGACGGAACCCGCCGTGTCGAGCCGCTGTTCCGCCCGCTGGGCCCGCTCCCGGGCCTGCTCGCCCCGCTGGTGCTGCCAGGCGGCGACGCCCGCGAAGGAGACGGCGGCGGCGACACCGGCGGCGAGGGCGAGCGGCACGGCCTTCCCGCGCAGCCGCCGTGCGAGGCCGACCGTCGGGCGGGTCACGTCCACCGGCGGCGGCAGCTGCCGTACGCCGTCCACGGCGGCCAGGGTCCGCTGCTTGAGGCCGTCCGGCGGCGTCCGGCCCACGGCGGCGGCGAGCCGGGCCGCGGTCGCCTCGAACTCGGCCAGGTCCCTGCGGCAGTCCTCGCAGTGCGGCAGATGGATGCCGAAGTCGTGGTGCTCGGTCGGTTCGAGGGCGTGGAGGGCGTAGGCGGCGGCGAAGGCGTGGACGTCGGAGCGCTGCTGTTTCACGTGGTCACCCCCATGCAGTCGCGGAGGCGGATCAGACCGTCGCGCATACGTGTCTTGATGGTGGGAAGCGGTGTGCTCAGGGTCTGGGCGACCTCACGGTAGGTGAGGCCCCCGTAGTAGGCGAGGGTCACGGCCTGGCGCTGGAGCTCGGTGAGTCCGCGCAGGCAGCGGCGGACCTGTTCGCTCTCCAGCCGGGTCTCGACCTGCTCGGCGACCTCGTCGAAGGCGGTGGTGTGCTCGCGCGCGGCGCGGGCGTGCTCCCGGTCGGTCGCGGCCTGCGCGGAGCGGACCCGGTCCACGGCCCGCCGGTGGGCGATCGTCGCCGCCCAAGTGGTGACGCGGCCCGCCTCGGGCCGGTACCGCGCGGCCTGCCGCCACAGCTCGATCATGACCTCCTGGGTGACCTCCTCGGACTGGGCCCGGTCGCGCACGACCTTGAGCACGATGCCGAAGACGAGCGGGGCGACGGCGTCGTAGAGGGTGGCGAAGGCGGCCTTGTCGCCCTGGGCCACCTGCCGCACGACGTCGGACAGGTCGCTCCGCGCGCCCGTGCCGCGGGAGCCGGAGGGCAGGGCACGCGTCACCGGCCGCACTCCGGGCGTCCGGTGCGGTGCGGGCGGTGACGGTGCGGAGGGCGGCCGTCCGGGGCGGCCGTTAGGAGGCGGTGTGTCCATCGCATGGTGGTCCTCGGTGGGTGGGGCGGTCCGGGACCGCCGTACGGGCGGCCCGGCGGCGTCTCGGGTTCGGTCTCCGTGGACTCTTCGTAGCCGACGCGCCTGCGGATGGCGGCGGGTTCGGCGTACCTCCGTCGGCGGGACGGCGCTTTCGGATGCCTCTTTCGGGTGGACCGTCAGCTCCGCGGGTGGACCACCCCGCCCCGTGGACGGTCGTCCGCTCCGTCCCCGGACCGCCGACCCCGCACGTGGTCCGTCTGCTCCACCCCTGGACCGCCGACCCCGTACGTGGTCCGTCTGCTCCGCCCTGAACCGTCTGCTCCGCCCCTGGACCGTCCGCCCGGTCGTGGACCGTGCCCGGCCGCACCGGACGTGCGGCGCCCGTCACCCCACCCCGTACCGCCGCCCTCGATATCGATGCGGAAACGGTGCGATTTGAGTCGGGTGACCCGTGGGCCGGACGGTGAGAGGACACGGGGCCGGTCAGGTCCCGCCGACCGCCCCGGTGGACGTCCGCGCCACCGCCCGGAGGAGGAACCGTCATGACCGCACACCGGACGACCGGCGGCCCCGGTACCGCGACGGAGCCCCTCCCCCTCCGCACCCCGGGCGAGGGCGAAGCCGCCGACACGATCGCGCGGGGCCTGGTCCGGGGCGACGAACGCTGTCTGGACGCCGCCTACCACCGCTGGGGCGGCCTCGTGCACACCCTTGCCGCACGGGCCCTCGGCGATGCGCGCGAGGCGGAGGACGTCACCCAGCAGGTGTTCGTCGCCGCCTGGCGCGGCCGGGCCAACTTCCGCCCCGACCTGGGCAGTCTCCCCGCCTGGCTCGTCGGCATCACCCGCCGCAAGACCGCCGACGCCCTGACCGCCCGCACCCGCCGCACCGAACTCGCCTCGGTCCTCGGCTCCGCCCTCCGGCACGAGACCGGGACCACCGGGGAACCCGAGCGGGTCCTCGACCGGATGCTCGTCACCGAGGAACTGGCCCGGCTGCCCCGCGTCCAGCGCGACGTACTGGCCCTGGCCTACTTCGCCGATCTGACCCAGATCCAGATCGCCGACCGCACCGGCCTGCCGCTCGGCACGGTCAAGAGCCACGCCCGCCGGGGCCTCCTGCGCCTGCGCCACAGCCTGGCCCCCGCCGCCACCGCCGGGTGAGCCCCCGCGCGGACGGCCGACCGGCCCGCCGCGCCCGCCGCCCCGCGCACGAGCGAGGGGCCGCCCGCCCCGCCCGCCCCGTGCGGCCCGTCCGGCGGCGCGCGGGCTCCGAACCATCAGCAGAAGCACGGGCCGCCGCCGGGAACGGACGGCAGCCGTCACACGAGGGGTGGAGACGATGAACCGACGAAGCGTCGCCGTGGTGGGGTCGGGGGTGGCGGGACTCACCGCCGCCCACGTCCTGTCCCGCGCGTACGACGTGGTCCTCTACGAGTCGGAGAACCGGCTCGGCGGACACGCGCACACCCATGAACTGCCCGCCCCCGAGGGCGGCACCCTCCATGTGGACACCGGCTTCATCGTCCACAACGACCGCACCTACCCGCACCTCCTGCGCCTCTTCCGCGAGCTGGACGTCACCACCCAGGACTCCGAGATGAGCATGTCCGTCCGCTGCGACGGATGCGGACTGGAGTACGCGGGCGCGCGCGGGCTCCGCGGTCTCCTCGGCGGCGGCAACGCCCTCCGGGGCCGTCACCTCCTGACGCTCGCCGACGTCCCGCGCTTCCACCGCGCCGCGCGTCGGCTGCTCGCCGCCGACGACACCACCCGCACCCTCGGCGACTTCCTCCGCGACCACCGGTTCTCCCCGCACTTCGTCAGCCACTTCGCGGTCCCGCTCGTCGCCGCCGTCTGGTCCTGCGCCCCCGACACGGCGCTCCGCTACCCGGCCGTGTACCTGTTCCGCTTCCTCGACCACCACGGACTCCTCTCGGTCACCGGCTCGCCACGGTGGAGAACCGTCACCGGCGGTTCCGCCGCGTACGTCGAACGCGTCGCCAAGTCCCTCGCCTCGGTCCGCACCGCGACCCCGGTGCACGCCGTGGTGCGCGGCGCCGACCGGGCGACCGTCGTCACCGCCGACGGGGAGTCCGCCGAACACACGGCCGTCGTCCTCGCCGTCCACCCCGACCAGGCCCTGCGCCTCCTCGCCGACCCCACCGAACAGGAGCGGCGCGTCCTCGGCGCCTTCACGTACTCCCGCAACCCGACCGTCCTGCACCGCGACACCTCACTGCTGCCGCGCTCGCCCCACGCCCGCGCCTCCTGGAACTACTGGCTCCCCTCGTGCACCGCCCGCCCCGACGCCGTACAGGTCAGCTACGACATGAACCGGCTCCAGCGGCTGCCCACCCACGAACCCCACATCGTCACGCTCAACCCCGGCGACCGCGTCGACGAGTCCACGGTCCTCGCCCGCATGACCTACGAACACCCCGTCTACACCCCCGAGTCCGTCGCCGCCCAGCGGCTCCTGCCCACCCTCGACAGCCCCGTCACCGCCTACGCGGGCGCCTACCACGGCTGGGGCTTCCACGAGGACGGCTGCCGCTCGGGCGTCACGGCAGCCCGGCGCCTGGGGGTGGACTGGTGACCACCGCCACGCCCGCGCCCCGCGCCCCGGACGCCGTCGCCGCCGCGCCGTCCGTCCCCGCCCTGTACGAGACCGAGATCGCCCACACCCGCGTCACCCCCTTCCGGTACGCCCTGCGCCACCGCACCTACATGTGGCTGGTCGACCTCGACGACCTGCCCGTGCTCCCCGTCCCGCTGCGGCCCCTCGCCCGCTTCGACCCGCGCGACCACTTCGACGGCGACGCCCCCACCCTGCGCGCCGGTCTCGACGCGGAGCTCGCCGCCCACGGGGTCCACGACGCCGACGGACACGTCCTGATGCTCACCCACGCGCGCGTGCTCGGGCACGTCTTCAACCCGCTCACCCTGTACTGGTGCCACGACCGCGCCGGACGTCCCGTCTGCGTCGTCGCGGAGGTCCACAACACGTACGGCGGACGCCACTGCTACCTCCTGCGCCCCGACGCGCGGGGCCGAGCCGAGACCGCCAAACAGTTCTACGTCTCGCCGTTCCTCGACGTCGAGGGCGTCTACCGGATGCGGCTCCCGCTCCCCGGCGACCGCCTCGACCTCACCGTCCAGCTCCGCCACCCGGACGGCACCCGCCCCCTGACCGCCACCGTCCGGGGCGTCCACCGGCCCGCCGGGACCCGGAACCTGCTCGCCGCCGCCCTGCGGCACCCCTGGCCGACCCTCGGGGTCTCGGCCGGCATCCGCCGCCACGGCATCCGCCTGTACCTCAAGGGGCTCCCCGTCCGCCCCCGTCCCACCCACTCGCCCGAGGAGGGCACCCCGTGACCCTGTCGCTCCCCCCGGCCACGCCCGTCGCGCCCACGGGCCCCGTCCGGGTCGACCCCGACCGCTGGCCCGACGTCGCCCGGCCGCCCCGGGTGTCCGCCGCGCGGACCGCCGTCGCCCGCCACCTCGTCGGCCGGGCCTTCGCCCGGCTGCCGCTGCGGATCCGGACCGCCACCGACACGCCCCCCGTCCCCGGGCGGCGCGAAACCCCGGGCACCGTTCCGGCCCGGGGGGCCCACGGCCCCGCGCCCCTCGTCCCCGGGCGGCGCGCGCCCGGGGACGCCGCGCCGAGCCCCGTCCCCGGGCGGCGCGCGCCCGCCGTACCGAGCCTCGTGCTCCACGACCCCGACGCGTTCCACCGCCGCATCGGCGCCGACGGTCTCATCGGCTTCGGGGAGTCGTACATGGCCGGGGAATGGGACGCCGACGACCTCGTCGGTGTCCTCACCGTGCTCGCCCGGCACGTCGACGACCTCGTGCCCGCCCCCCTGCGCCGACTGCGCGGAGCCTGGGTCAGCCGCAGGCCCACCGCCGACCGCAACACCCCCGACGGGGCCCGCGAGAACATCCACCGCCACTACGACCTGTCCAACGACCTCTTCGCCCTCTTCCTCGACCCAGGCCTCAGCTACTCCTCCGCCGTCTTCGACCCCCTCCCCGACACGCCCGGGATCCTCCCCGACGCGGAGTTCACCGCCGCCCAGCACCGCAAGATCGACCGGCTCCTCGACCTGACCGGCACCGGCCCCGGCACCCGGCTCCTGGAGATCGGCACCGGCTGGGGCGAACTCGCCGTCCGCGCCGCGCTGCGCGGCGCCCGGGTCCGTACCGTCACCCTCTCCGCGGAACAGCTCGCCCTCGCCCGGCAGCGCGCGGTGCGCGCCGGGGTCGCCGACCGCGTCACCGTCGAACTCCTCGACTACCGCGACGTCCGGGGCCGGTACGACGCCGTCGTCAGCGTCGAGATGATCGAAGCCGTCGGCGCCGAGTACTGGCCCGACTACTTCACCGCCCTCCGGCGCCTCCTCGCCCCCGGCGGCCGGATCGGGCTCCAGGCCATCACCATGCCGCACGAGCGGATGCTCGCCACCGCCCGTACCCACACCTGGATCAGCAAGTACGTGTTCCCCGGCGGCCTCATCCCCTCGCCGGAGGCCCTCGCCCGCGAGAGCGCCGCCGCCGGACTGCGCGTCACCCACGACACCGGCTACGGCGACCACTACGCCGAGACCCTCCGGCAGTGGCGGGCCCGCTTCCTCCGCGAGGCGGACGCCGTCGACGCCCTCGGCTTCGACCGGGTCTTCCGGCGCCTCTGGGAGTTCTACCTCGCCTACTCCGAGGCCGGGTTCCGGTCCCACTACCTCGACGTCCGCCAGCTCCTGCTCACCGCCGACACCCCGGAGGACACCCGATGAGCCCGGCCACCGCCCGGCGCACGCCGGACCCCCGCCCGCCCGGGGACACGCGAAGCCCTGCCCGGGACAGGCGAAGCCCTGCCCGGGACACGCGAAGCCCGGCCGGGGACGCGTCATGACCGCCGTCGACGCCGGGGCCCTCGGCACCGTACTGGCCGCCTCGGCGGTCACGGCCCTCGCCGTCATGCTGGTGGCCTTCGCCTTCGGGACCGCGCGGGGCCTGCACCGGTACGTGGACGTCGCCTGGGGCCTCGCCTTCGCCGCCGTCGCCGCCGTGTCCTGGGCCCTCGCGGCCGGTCACGGCGACGACGCGCGCCGCACCGCCGTCGCCCTGGCCACCGTCGTCTGGGGACTGCGGCTCGCCCTCCACATCGCCCGGCGCGGGCGCGGCCACGGGGAGGACCCCCGGTACGCGCGGATGCTCGCCCGTGCCCGGGGCAACCCCACGCTCCACGCCCTGCGCACGGTCTATCTGCTCCAGGGCGCCCTCGTCTGGCTCGTCTCCCTGCCCGTCCAGGTCGCGGTCCTGCTCCCCGGCCCCCTGGGAGCCACGGGGATGCTGGGCCTCGGCGTCTGGGCGGTGGGTCTCGCCTTCGAGGCGGTGGGGGACCACCAGCTCGCCCGCTTCAAGGCCGATCCGGCGCACCGGGGCCGGGTGATGGACCGGGGACTGTGGAGCTGGACCCGGCACCCCAACTACTTCGGGGACTTCCTCGTCTGGTGGGGCCTCTACCTGACGGCCTGCGCCACCTGGCAGACCGCCCTCCTCGCCCTGGTCTCGCCGCTAGTGATGAGCGGTCTGCTCATCTGGGGCAGCGGCAAGCGGCTCCTGGAGGCGCACATGGCCGACCGCCCCGGGTACGCCGACTACCGGGCCCGTACCAGCGGCTTCTTCCCCCGGCCGCCCGCCCGCGACGGCTGACCGCAGGGCCCCGGCGGACGGTACGGACCCGGCCGACCGCACGGAACGATGCGCGAACGATGCGGATCGCGGGCCCCGGAGCGGCCCCGGGCTCGGCCGTCCTCAGGACGACCGAGCCTCGGCGGCGGCCGGAAGACGCGCGGACACCCCGTCGGCCAGCCGCTCGAACTCCGCCCGCAGGAAGGGGGCGGCGAACCGGGCGAGACCCTTGAACCCGAGGGACGCCCGGTACGTCAGCCGGGTGTCCGTCCCCTCGTCCAGGAACCGGAGGTCGTCGACGGCGGTCACCGTCCGGTTCTCCCCGACGAACACGAGCCGCGCGGGCTCGCGGACGGCGAGCCGGTACTCCAGCTCGGTCGTACGGTCCCGGAAGCGCGAGGTGTTGTGCCACCGGGCGCCGGGCGCCACCGGCCCCTCGTCCAGCCGCGCACAGCGGACGGTGCCGGGGTCCCACTCCTCCGCGTGGGCGAAGTCCTCCAGATACGCGACCAGTTCGGGCAGGGGGCGACGCACCACGAACGTACGCTCCACACGGATCACCACACGGTCCTCCTTCATCGCGTCCGGGCGCCGGACGACTCCCGGACACCGGTGCTTCCCGCCCGACGGCGGACACGGATGCACCTCGCCCCACCGGACGCCCCGGTGGTCACCCCTCCGGCCCGCTCCTCCGGGGCGTGATCCGGGGCGCTACGGGCGCCACCACCACCGTTCGAGCTCATGGGCGTCCGCGAACTCCGCCGGAACCGCGTAGGGCGACTCGCGGGCGAAGGCCAGAACGCCGGTGCGCTCCACCACCGCCCGCAGCTCGCGCACCGCGGGCATCACGGCGAGCTCCTCGACGCCGAACGGGCAGCCCCCGGGACCGCCCAGCAGGACCTCGCACCCGAACCCGTACCACCAGCCGACGAGTTCCCGGTCGCCGTCCCGCTCGGCGGCGACCGCGATCTCCCGGACCACCTCGATCAGCGGGACCCGGCCGGGCGGAACCGCGTCCGCGCCCCGCAGCTCACCGGCGTCCACCAGCCGCCCCCACAGGGCGCTCCCGGCGTCGCAGTACAGGAACGGCGGATCGGCGTAGCCGTCCTCCAGCCAGTCTCCGTACCCCTCGAACCCCGGACCGTCCTCGTCGCGGGCGTCGTGCTCGTCGTGCTCGCGCAGCGCGGTGAAGCCGTCGAGCGAGGTGAACCACCCCGAGCGCTCCGCGTGGTCGGGGTGACGGTCGAGGGGGAAGCGGTACGTGTGGCGGCGGCGCAGCAGCGCGTCCATCACGCGGAAGTGGGTGAACGAGCAGTCGTGGCCGTCCTGGAAGCGGTACAGCGCGCGGAACCAGTCGCGGGGGCGCGGATCCTCGGCCGCCGCGTACCGGTCGAGGAGGCGGACCGAGTCCGCCACCAGGTCTTCGATCACGTGCTCGGACATCTGCTTCCCCTCCGGCGGCGTGGCGCCACCGTACCGGCCCGTCGGCCCGTGGGCGCCGCCGGGCCCAGCTGGTGCGGAAGCCCCCGGACGGGGCCACACTGGGCAGGGTGAGCAACGGGCCGGGGACGGGACCGGGAACGCGCGCCGCGCACGGGGCGGAGGCGCGGAGCCCCCGCAGGACCGTGGCCCTCGCGGCGATGATGTTCGCGGTGGCGATGACGTTCATCGACCAGACGATCGTCTCCATCGCCGCCCCCGAGATCGTGCGCGAACTGGGCCTCACCAGCTCCGGGATGCAGTGGGTCGTCAACGCTTACCTGCTCGCCCTGGCCGCGTTCTTCGCCCTGGGCGGCCGTCTCGCCGACCTGTACGGCCCCCGGCGGGTCGTCGTCGCGGGAACGCTCGTCTTCGTGATCGCCTCGGTCCTGTGCGGCTGCGTGCCCTCCGGCGCCCACGCGCAGACCTGGCTCATCGTCTTCCGGGCCGTCCAGGGACTCGGCGCGGCCCTGCTCTTCCCCGCCGCGCTCGCGGTCGTGGTGGCGGTCTTCCCGGTGGAGCGGCGCGGCCGGGCCCTCGCCCTGTTCTTCGGGATCTCCGGCGCGCTGACCGCCCTCGGACCGCTGCTCGGCGGCTGGCTCACCGCCTCCTGGACCTGGCGGGCCGTCTTCTGGGTGAACGTCCCGGTGGCCCTGGTGGCCCTGGTCCTCACCGCCCGCGCGCACATCCAGGACCGGCCGCGCACCGGCACCCTCGACGTCCCCGGCGCGGTCCTCGTCGCCGTGGGCATGGGCCTGAGCGTGCTGGGCTTCCAGCAGGCGTGGTCGTGGGGCTGGGGCAGCTGGGCGACCTGGCTGTGCGTCGTCGGCGGCCTCGCCGTCCTGTACGTCTTCGTCCGGTACGAGCGCGGGGTCCGGCATCCCCTGATCGACCTCCGGGTCTTCCGCGACAAGGCGTTCACGGTCGACACGGTCGTGCTGTTCTTCGCGATGCTCGCCTTCGTCCCGGTGTTCTTCTTCTCCTCGGTGTACGCGCAGGTCTCCCTCGGCGCCTCGCCGAACCAGGCGGCCCTGTTCCTGCTGTACTTCTTCGTCGGCTTCGCCCTCGCGTCCCAGTGGGGCGGCCGGATCCTCGACAAGCGCGGTCCGCGCCCCTCGCTCCTGGTGGGGACGGTCCTCGGCGCGGTCGGCTTCGCCCTGTGGGCGCACCGGCTGACCCGTCTGTCCATGCACGACCAGTGGCCGTACGTCGTCCTCGCGGGCGCGGGCATCGGCTTCGTCCTCGCCCCGGCCTCCACGGACGCGGTCAACCGGGCCATCGGCGCCTCGTACGGCGAGGTCACCGGCATCACCCAGACGGTCCGCAACTACGCGGCCAGCGTGGGCCTGGCGGTCTTCGGCACGCTCCTGAGCCGGGCGACGACGGAGAACGTCACGGACACGTTGCGGGCGCGGGGCGTCCCCTCGGATCTGGCGGAACGGGTGGCGCGCGGTGTCAGCGACTCCGTGTCCGGGCACGGCGGTTCGGCGCCGCCCACCGGGACGGGCCCGGTCGCCACGGCGACGCGGGACGCGGTGTCGGCGATCCGCGTGGACTTCGCGCAGGCCAACCAGTGGGTGTTCTACGGCATGGCCATCGCCCTCGGCCTGGGCTTCCTGGCCGCCCTGCGCCACCCCGGCGGAAAGGGCACACCGCTGGACCCAGGGGAGCGCCCGGGGGAACCGTCTCCCGCGCGGGAGAAGGGCTGAGGCCGGTCTCGGCCTTCCGGACCGCGGAGAACGCGCGGACCCTCCGGACGGTGTGCGGTGTGCGGTGTGCGGTGTGCGGTGGGGGAGACGTGTGAGGGCGGACCGGGAGCGAGGGCGGTCCGTCGGTCCGTACGGCCCGCCGGGCGCCCGCCGATCTGCCGGAACCGGCTTCGGCTGAGGGGTGGTTGGCCGATGGTTGGAAAAGGGTTGGACCGTCGCGCGACGCTTCTGCCGACGGACCGGGGGCGCACCCCGTCCGCCGCCCGGCGGAGCCGGTGGGGCCGCGCCGGCCCCACCCGTTCCGCCGGGCGGACACGATCGCACCGTACGAAAGGACCCGCACCACCGATGTCACGTACGACTCCTCTCCGCCGGACCGTCTCCCGGGCCGGTGTCTCCGCCGCCGCCCTGCTCTCCGCTCTCGCGGCCGTCCTGGCCGCCCCCGCCCCGGCCTCCGCCCGCGCCACCGCCTGTTACAACTACGGGTGCGACGGGCACGACCCCAACGTCCAGACCTGGCAGAGCGGCCCCGCCACGGCGTCCGGCCCCCACGACTACGGCAGCGGCTTCACCGTCGAGCTGCGCAAGGGCACCACGGACGGCGACGTGTTCGCCTGGGGCCGCGCCCGCTACCCCAACGGCAGCAACGGATTCGAGTACGGCACGTACGTCGAGCGCTGCCGTCTCGACGGCACGATCTGCGAGATCCTCCCGGGCAAGACGCTCGGCGCCAGCGGCTGGACGGCGTCCGGCGGCACCAACTACAGCCAGACGCGCACCCCGATGTACTACGACCCGTCCGACCGCAAGGTCCGCGCCTGCCTCTACCACGACAACACCAACGACCCGTGGAAGAAGTGCACGGGCTGGGCCTGACCCACCCGGCGGGTCACCGGAGCCCGCCTCGTGGGCCCGGTGGCCGCCCGGATGCCCCCTCCCGGGGCGGCCGGTCGGCCGCTGTCGTCCGTCCGGGGGCTCGCCTAGGGTGAGCCCCCGGACGAGTACGAGGAGGGAAGCTTCGTTGGAAGCAGAGATCATGGCCCTGGCGGGGACGGCCGGGACGGCCTTCGTGACCCTGCTCGCGACCGACGCCTGGAACACGGTGCGGGACGGTGTGGTGGACATGTGGCGCCGGGCCCGGCCCGAGCGCGCCGCCGACATCTCCGCAGAACTCGACTCCACGCGCGAGGAGTTGATCAGGGCGCGCACCGAAGGCGACCAGGAGACCGAGGCCGACCTCCGGGGCGAGTGGCGGGGCAGGGTCCGGCGACTGCTGGCCGAACACCCCGAAGTCGCCGAGGAACTACGCGGCCTCCTGGCCCGATTGGAGCCCGCCGCACCACACCCCCCGACCGTCACCCAGCAAGCGACCGCCTCCGACCGGGCCCGCGTCTACCAGGCGGGCCGCGACCTCCACCTGGGACAGCAGTGAGCGGGCACACACCGAGGGCCGGGCGTAAACAGGGCGCGCGCTGCCGGTGCCGGGCCCGTGGGGGGCTCCGGCCTCCCGTCTCCGGCGTCGACGATCGCCGGACCCTCTCCGTGGACCTTCTGGCCAGGACGGTGGCCCCCGTCCGCCGCGTCCGTCTCTGAGCCGGGGCACCCGGCCCCGCTCCAAGCCCGGCCCGGTGCGCCGCCGCGCCCGGTCCGGCAGGAGCCGCGGGGCGCGGCGGCTCCGTGCGGCGGAGGGCACTGGTCCCGAGCACCCGTGGCCGGTGCGGGCGGAGGCGGCGCTGCGGAACACCGGGCCTGCCCCACCGCTTGTCCAGCCCCGTCGCACCACTGACGGGCCCGGGAGGGCAGAGGGCGTGGCGCGGTGAGACCCGTACGGCGGAAGGGGCCGCGCGGCGGGCCCGTACGCCAGAAGGCGGGGTGCGGGTGGGCCCGTGCGGCGGAAGCACCGGTGAGGCGGGGCCCTACGGCGGATGACCGGTCCCGCCTCCGCCATCCGGCCGTCTCCCGTCATACCTGGCGGTGACACCGCGCCACGGGCGGATCAATACTCGTCACCGTGCGTGGCCCCCCGTACGGGGGGAACCGAGACTCGCGCCATGACTCAGCACTCCCCAGGGCGCCCCGGGCGCCGCCGTCGAAGGATCGGTTCGGCCGGGCTCTCCTGTGCCGTCGTCCTCGCCGCCCTCCCCGCGCTCCTCCTCGGCCCCGGCGCCACGGCCGCGAGCGCGGCCCCGCTGCCCGGCGGGCTCGGGCCCTGCGTCCCCGGGTCCTGCCCAGCGGACTTCCCCGGCATCAACAACGGCCCCATCGCCGGCCGTGACAACGCCGTCAACATCTTCGTGGGGAACGACTTCCTCGTCCGGGGCCGGGCGGCCGAGGCCGAGGGCCGGGTCGTCGTCCTCGACTCCTTCGACCAGAGCAAGGACGCCGGAGCCTCCGCCCTCTACAACCTCGGCATCGTCGGTGTCGGCTCCCGGGTCCCGCCGCCCACGGACGCGGACTTCCTCACCACCGGTGGCAACGTCACCATCGCCGCGGGCCAGCGCCTGGAGACCACCGGCGGCGTCCCCGGCGAGAAGGGGACCGTACGCCACGAGGGCACCGTCACCGGCACCGTGGTCGGCACCCTCGTCCAGGACGGGGACGCCACCGCCCCGTACGCCGGACTGCGCGACAGCCTCACCGCGGCCAGCAGCTGCTACGCCCGCGTCGACGGCGCGCCCAGGACCCCCACGGGCACCGCCGTGAACCAGGGCGGCCAGACGCTGTTCACGGGCGACGGGACCTCGCCGCTCCAGGTCTTCAACGCCGACTTCAACCTCACCGGACCGACCGGCGGCCAGCAGGGCCTGGTCTTCGCGGGCATTCCCGCCGGGGCGACGATCCTCGTCAACGTGCTCGGTGCCAACCGTACGGTCAGCACGTACAGCGGAGGCATCGACGACGCCTCCGACCCGCTGAACGCCTACCGCGAGCGCCTGCTGTGGAACTTCCCCGACGCCACCTCCGTACGCCTTGAGGGCACCGGACAGTTCCAGGGCAGCGTCCTCGTCGGTGACCAGTCGTCGATGGCGACGGTCACGCTGCCCGGCCTCAACGGGCGCTTCTTCACGACCGGTTCGCTCACCCACACCAGCTCCGCCACGGGCGGCGGCGGCCAGGAGTTCCACGCCTACCCCTTCAACGGCGACCTGCCCGACTGCGGCACCCCCGTCCCGAAGTCCGGTGACGTGAAGGTCGTGAAGACGGACTCCGCGACCGGTGACCCGCTGGCGGGCGCCACCTTCCAGCTGTGGCACGAGACCAACGGCGTCAGCGGTCTGCAGACCACCGGCGCGACCCCGGACACCAAGGTCGGTACGCCCTGTGTGACGGGTGCCGACGGCGTCTGCGGACGGATCGTGGAGACGGGCACCTACTACTGGCAGGAGACGGCCGCGCCGACGGGTTACGACCTGCCGTCGCCCGCCGTGTTCGGTCCTCTGGTGCTGACCGCGGCGAACGCCTCGGACGGCGTCTCCGTGACCGCGGCGAACACCGCGACCCCCCTCCCGACGACCGGCGCCGTCAAGGTCGTGAAGACGGACTCCGCGACCGGTGACCCGCTGGCGGGCGCCACCTTCCAGCTGTGGGAGGAGACCAACGGGGTGAGCGGCCTTCAGACGAGCGGCGCGAATCCCGACACGACGGTGGGTGCGTCGTGTGTGACCGGTTCTGACGGTGTCTGCTCGCGGACTCTGGAGACGGGTACGTACTACTGGCAGGAGACGGCGGCTCCGGCGGGTTATGACCTGCCGTCGCCCGCTGTGTTCGGTCCTCTGGTGCTGACCGCGGCGAACGCTTCGAGCGGTGTGTCGGTGACCGCCGTGAACACCGCGACCTCCCTCCCGACGACCGGCGCCGTCAAGGTCGTGAAGACGGATTCGGAGAGTGGTGACCCGCTGGCGGGCGCCACCTTCCAGTTGTGGGAGGAGACCAACGGGGTGAGCGGCCTTCAGACGAGCGGCGCGAATCCCGACACGACGGTGGGTGCGTCGTGTGTGACCGGTTCTGACGGTGTCTGCTCGCGGACTCTGGAGACGGGTACGTACTACTGGCAGGAGACGGCGGCTCCGGCAGGTTATGACCTGCCGTCGCCCGCCGTGTTCGGTCCTCTGGTGCTGACCGCGGAGAACGCTTCGAGCGGTGTGTCGGTGACCGCCGTGAACACCGCGACCTCCCTCCCGACGACCGGCGCCGTCAAGGTGGTCAAGACGGACGCGCTCACGGGCGCGCCGCTGTCGGGCGCGACCTTCCAGCTGTGGGAGGAGACCAATGATGTGCCCGGCCTCCAGACCGGCGGCGCCGACCCGGACACCACGATCGGCGCGCCGTGCGTGACCGGCCTCAGCGGTGTCTGCTCGCGGACCGTGGAGACGGGTACGTACTACTGGCAGGAGACGGCCGCGCCGACGGGTTACGACCTGCCGTCGCCCGCCGTGTTCGGTCCCCTGGTGCTGACCGAGGCCAACGCCTCGGACGGCGTCTCCGTGACCGCCTCCAACAGCCGCACCCCCGTCCCGCCGGGCAAGGGCAAGGTCAAGCTCGTGAAGACCGACGCCGACAGCCACGCGCCGCTGCCGGGCGCGACGTTCGAGCTGTGGGAGGAGACCAACGGCGTGACCGGTCTCCAGACCGGCGGCGCGACCCCCGACACGAAGATCGGCACCCCGTGCACGACCAGCTCGGCGGGCCAGTGCTCCTTCGGTGACCTCGAACACGGCACGTACTACCTGCGGGAGACCGCCGTTCCCGACGGCTACGTCCTGCCCGCCGACCCGGTCACGGGTCCGTACGTGGTCTCCGCCGCGCACGAGGTCGTGGTCGCCCGGGTCTCCAACAAGCGCGGCGAGAAGCCGTGCGAGCCCACCGGCTACGGCGACGAGGGGTACGGCGATCAGGGCTACGGCGACTGCCCGGCGGCCTGACCGGCGCCCCCGGCCGGGCGGCCCCCACCGGACGGGCCTGACCGCCGTCCGGTAGGGAGCCCGCGAAAGGCCCGGCCGGGCCGACCCGGCCGGTTCTCCGGCGGACGCCCGCCCCAGGACGGTCCGGCCGTTCCCGGGGCGGACGTCCGCCTCACGACAACCGCGTCCCACTCCCGGCGGGCGTCCGCCCCGGTACGGTCCCCACCGTCCCGGGCGGACGCCCGCCGGAGCCGTTTCCCCGCGCTCTCGACGGCGGCCCGCCGGAGCCGTTCACGACCTCGGCGGGCGCCGCCGGGGTCGGCCGAGCCGGGCGCGCGGCGGGGCCAGCGGGCCCGCGCTGTCGTCGAGGAAGCCGCCCGACCGGTGCCGCCAGAGCTCGGCGTACGAACCCCAGGCCGTCAGGAGTTCCTGGTGGGCGCCCTGTTCGACGATCCGGCCCCGGCCGACGAGTTCGGCGACGATCAGCGGCGCGATGTAGCCGATGCCGATGTTTCCCGGCGCGGGCAGCAGCGTCGCGGGTGCGGTGAGCAGGCGCAGCCGGAGCGGTTCCCGCCCGTAGCAGCGGAGGGCGAGCGGCACGAGCCCTCGCCGGGCAGCCCCTCGTGCGAGGGGGAGGGTTTTCGTTGCGCGGATGATTCCGGTGACGCGGATGATTCTGGATGTTCCCTACCTGACCCCGAGGTGTCGGGCCGGTCGCGGAGCAGCCGGGTGTCCCCCGACGCCCTCCGCGCGGTCCAAGCGTTTTCCGGCCCGAAACGTCCCGCCCCGCCGGGCAGTCGGAAAGTGGCCAAACCACGCCGGGAAGGTTTGCCGTACGGGTCGCCACCCGTCCGGGTGATCTCGCCGGGCATCCCCGTGCGCTTCGGCCGTCGCCTGCTTCGATGCCCGTTCAGAGGCCGATGGGGGGAGACCGAGGTGCCTGAGATAACCCGAACCGGTGAGATGGGGGACGCGTTCGTCGCCCTGTCCGTCCGGCTGACCGGCTTCGACGCCGACGAACTCGCCGCCACCGGCATGACGGACGCCTACCGGGACGTCGTACAGGCGCACACCAAGCCCGACCACTACGCGCGGCTCGTCACGGCGGCGGACGAGGCCCCGCCCACCGCGACCGGCTTCGAAGCCCCTGAGGACGTGGCCGGGCTCGCCGAGGCCGTCACCCGGCTCTGGTACACGGGCGTCTGGCCGGGTCTCGACGGGACCGGGCCCTTCCTCGTCTCGGCGCGCGCCTACGCCGAGGGCCTGGTCTGGCGGACCTTCGGCGGCCGGGCACCCGGCACCTCCCCGCAGGGCTTCGGCAGCTGGGCGGCGCGACCGGCCGCGCAGGCGGGCCCGGCGGGACCGGGGACGCCCCGATGAGCCCCGCCGGACCCCACGGACCGCGCGCCGAGGCGGCGGGACCCGTGTACGACGTGGTCGTCGTCGGCGGCGGCTTCGCCGGAACGCTGATGGCCCACCGCCTCGGCGCGGCCGGGCGGCGCGTCCTGGTCCTGGAGGCGGGGGCGCGCGCGGGGGACGCCGAACGCGGCCACCGCGAGGCCGTGGACACCTTCCTCGCGGCGACGGTGAAGGTGCCGGGCTCGCCCTACGTGCCGCACCCCGCCGCCCCCTGGCCGGAGGTCACCGACCTCGCGCCCGGAGCGGACGGGCACCTGGTCCAGCGCGGACCGCTGCCGTACTCCAGCACGTACGTCAGGGTGAACGGCGGCACCGGCAACGTCTGGACGGGGCTCACTCCCCGGATGCACCCCGAGGACTTCCGCACCGACCTCTTCGGCTACGGCCGCGCCTGGCCGCTCGGCTACGCCGATCTGGAACCGTACTACCGGGCCGCCGAACGGGAGATCGGCGTGGCGGCCGACGTCACCGAGCAACGCGCCCACGTGGGGCTGCCGTTCCCCGACGACTACGTCTTCCCCGCGCACGCCCTGCCGCCCAGCCACCTCGACACCGTCGTGGCCGGGCGGCTGGACGGCCGCTCGGTCCCCCACCCGGCGACCGGCGAGCCGGTCCCGCTCCGGGTCGTGGGCACGCCCCACGGCCGCGACGGCGTCCCGAACCCCGCGTACGGCATCGCGTACGGCGAGGACGCCCCCGACGTACGGGCCCCGGGCCCCGAAGCGCGGGCCGCCGCGCCCGCCGTACCGGCTCCGGCCCTCGACCTGCGGCCCCCGGGGCCCGACGGTCACGCCTCGGGCTCCGGCTCACCGGCCCCGGCGCCCGGCGGCCGGACCTCGGCCCCCGACCTGCGGCCCCCGGGCCCCGACGGCCACGCCTCGGGCCCCGGCGGACCGGCCCCGAGCCCCGGCGGGCGCCGCTGTGAGGGGCACGCCAGCTGCATCCCCGTCTGCCCCTCCCGGGCCAAGTACACCCCGCTGCGCACCCAGGCCCGCTGGGCCCCCTCGGTCACCCTGGTCGACCGGGCCGTCGTCGGCCGGGTGCTGGTCGACGGCGCCGGACGCGCCACGGGCGTCGAGTACCTCTCGTACGGGGACGGGCGCGCGGACGGAGCCGTCACCCGGCACCGGGTCCGCGCGGACGTCGTGGTCCTCGCCGCCCACGCCGTCGAGAACGCCCGGCTGCTGCTGCTCTCCGGCCTCGCCAACCGCAGCGACCAGGTCGGCCGCAACCTGATGGACCATCCCGTCCTGCTGACCTGGGGACTCCTGCCCGAACAGGTCGGCCCCTACCGGGGGCCCGGCTCCACCTCGGGTCTCGAAGGCTTCCGCTTCGGCCCGGCCCGCGCCCGCCACGCCCCCTTCCGCGTCGAGATCGGCAACTGGGGCTGGACGTGGGCGACCGGTGGCACCGGGGCGGACGTGGCGGCCCTGGTCGGTGGGGGAGGACCGGACGGCCGCAGGCTCTTCGGGCCCGCGCTCCGCACCGCGCTGCGCGACCGCGTCGGCCGCCAGTTCGCCCTGCAGTTCGAGATCGAGCAGGAGGCGGACCCGGCGAACCGCGTCACGCTCGACCCGGAGCGCCGCGACGCCCTGGGGCTGCCGCGCCCGGTCGTCTCGTACGACCTCTCCGAGCACGTCCGGGAGGGTTTCGCGGCGGCGCGGGCGGTCTCCGACCGGCTCTTCGGGCTGCTCGGCGCGGAGGACCACAGCGACCACGACCCGGATCCGGGACGGCCGGGGACCTTCACCCACCGGGGCCGTACGTACGCGTTCCGGGGCGCGGGCCACGGGGGCGGCACCCACATCATGGGCGACGACCCGGCCACCTCCGTGGTGGACCACTGGCAGCGCTGCTGGGACCACCCGGGGCTCTACGCGGTCGGCTGCGGCAGTATGCCCTCGCTCGCCACCTCCAACCCGACCCTGACCATGGCCGCCCTGGCGCTGCGCAGTGCCGAGCGCGTCGAGTCCGACCTGACCGCGCGCGACCGGCGGGCAGCCGTCGGCCGCGAGGCCCGGCCCGCCGACCCCTCTGGAGCCGTATCGTGAGCCCGCTTCCCCTGCCGCCGGTGGCGGCCCCGTACCGACTGCCCTTCCACTACGGGGCCCTGCACCAGCTGGGCCTGGACTTCCTGGTGGACCCGGGACCCGCCCGTGAGGTCCTCGCCCGGCACCATCCGGCGCTGCTCCCCGCCGACTTCGGCGGCCGGGCGCTGCTCTCGGTCAACTTCCAGCTGTACTTCGCCCAGTACCGTTCCGGCGCGGGCGTCACCCAGGAGATCGAGGTCAACATCGTCGCCTTCCCCGCAGGAGCGCAGGAGCGGCTGCCCGAGGTGTCCTACGGGGAGTACGCGCGGGGCCACGACCAGACCAAGCTGCTCGGCATCGGCCGCATCCACGTGCTGTGCGACAACCCGCTCGCCATCGACGCGGGCCGCAGGCTCTACGCGGAACCCAAGTACCCGGCCTGGTTCGAGGCGACGATGCCGTCCCCGAACGGCCCGGAGGCCGAGGACTGGGAGGTGACCTGCCGGAGCGCGGAACTGGGGCCGGAGGGTGAACTGCGGCGCGGGGAGAGGGCGTTGTTCTCCCTGGCCGCCGATCTCACCTCGCTCCCGGGGCGACCGGCGAACAACACGCCCGTCACGGGGTACGGGACGGACGAGGAGGGCCGGGCCCTCGCGGGACCGATGGACATCTACGCCCCCTGTGTCTGGCGCCCTCTGGACGGCGCGCCGGACGGGGCTTCCGCGCGGGCGGGACTCACGGTCCTCGACCGGACGTCCGACGTCGGGCGGGACCTGGAACTGCTGCTCGGCGGGGCTCCGGCCGTGGGTGCCTGGACGTATCAGTCGCCGCCCGTCGCCGCCCACAACCGGCCCTACTACCTGGGTGGTTGAGACCCGGCGGCCCCGATCCCGCCGACCAGCGCGTCGAGGCCGCGTTTGATGCGGTCCACGTCCCAGCCGCGTTCGGCGCGCTGGAAGTCGAAGAGGCCCGGGGTGAACGCCATCAGGAGCAGATCGGCGAGGTAGGCGGGGTCCGCCGCCGGGGCCAGCTCCGCGACCATGTCGGTGATCTGCTCGTGGTGGCGGCGGAACGGGCCGCTGCGGTAGCGCCCCGCCGGGGCGCTCGACTCCGCCAGGAGCAGCAGTTCGCGGTTCTCCTCGACGAGGTCCGCCATGCCGTGCAGGAAGGCGCGCAGCCGGTCGGGCGCGGCGGGGGAGCCGTCCGCGCAGTGGCGGGCGAACTCGCGCTGGAAGCGGCTCTCGTTCTCCTCGACGAGGGCGTAGACGAGTCCGGCCCGGTTCTGGAAGCGGCGGTAGACCGTGCCGACGCCGACCCCCGCCTCCTTGGCCACGGCGTCCAGGGAGAGGGCGGCGAAGCCGTCCGCGGCGAGTCGGCGCCGGGCGGCGCCGAGGATGCGGAGGCGGTTGCGGGCGGCGTCGGCACGCTCGGCGGGGGCGTTCATGGACGGCAGCGTAGCGGACGGAACGGAGAACTCTCCGTTTAGCCCTTGAGAAGCGGAGCAGTCTCCGTTTGCTGTGAGGGCACGTCAAGCGGAGAGGTTTCCGCTTGGCGGTCCGACGCTTCCGCAGCCCGCCCGAGGAGAGAACGCCATGACCGCTCCCGCCGCCACCGCCCCCCTGCTCGACGGGCAGCTCATCGGCATCACCTACCACGCCGTCGCCGCCGTCCGGGACCGGATGCTCGCCGACTCCGGTCTGACCTTCCACCGGTCCGTAGCGCTCAAGGCCGTCGCCGAGGGCCTCGACCGGGCCGGAGCGGCCGAGCGGCTGACCGCCACGCTCAAGATCGAGGAGCCCGAGGCGAACGCCCTCCTCGACGAGATCACCTCCGCCGGACTGTTCGACGGCGCCGTCACCGAGCGGGGCGCCACCCTCCAGCGGAGCTTCACGGACGCCGTGACCGCCCTGGCCGAGCGTCTCTACGGCGACCTCCCGGACGCCGACCGCGAGGTCACCGCCCGCGCCCTCGCCCATGTCACCGCGCGGGCGAACGCCGAACTCGCCGCCCGCTGAACCGCGCCCCGCTCACAGGGGCCGGTCGGGCCAGTTCAGCAGACGGGCCCCGATGGCGGCCGTCTGCAGGGTGTACCGCTGCACCGGATCGGTCGGGTCCGCCCCGGTCAGCCGGTGGATGCGGTCGAGACGGTACGTCATGGCCCGTACGCTCAGACTGAGTCGCCGCGCGGCCTGGGCGCTGACGCACCCCGTGTCGAAATAGGCGGTGAGCGTCTCCAGGAGCGGCCGAGCGCCGCCGCGCGCCCCCTGGAGGGGGCCGAGCACCGTCCGCACCAGATCCGCCATGGCCTGCCGGTCCCGGGTCAGGACCGGATAGACGAGGAGATCGGCCGCGTACAGGACGGGATCGTCCAGGTCCATGCGGACGGCCAGGTCCAGCGCGTTCAGGGCCTCCTGGTACGAGTGGACGACACCTCCGGGACCCGGATGCGGACGGCCCACCCCCACCTGGCCGCCGTCCGTCGCCGCGTACGCCTGCTTGGCGAAGTGCGCGAGCACCTCCGGCTCGTCGGCGGGCGCCACACAGATCAGCCGCCCGTCCTTCGTCGTCAGCAGGATGCGCCGGGTGCCGAACCGTGCCAGCAGGGACGACTCGACGCTCCGCGCGACCTCGTAGCCGTCGCCGTACGACTCCCGCCCCTGCGCGACCGCCACCGCGTGCGCGTGCGAGAGCAGCAGCCCGAAGTGCCCCGCGCGCTCGGCTATCCGCCCGAGGTCGCTGCCGCCGTGCAGCAGATCGTCGATGAACTCGCGCCGCGCCGCCTCCTCCTGGCGCACCGCGAGCCGCTGGGCCCGTTCGTGGCCCTCGGCGAAGGCGTCCACGGCCTGCTCGACCGCGCCCAGCAGATGCTCGGCCGAGGCGGGCGGCAGCTCCGGCCCGACCTCCTCGCGCGCGCAGGACAGCAGCGCCCGTACGAGGGTCCGCAGCCCCGTCCCCGACTCGGCCGCCCGCTCCCCGTGCGACCGCAGCGACTCCCGCTCCTCGCGGGTGAGCCCCCGGCCCGTCGCGCAGACCGCCGTCAGGATCGCCGCGTACCCCGCCAACTGGTCCACCGCCGTGTCCTGGTCCGTCACGACCCCTCCCCGTTCGTTCTTGACGCGTTCTTGACGCGGAGGCCCAGGGTGTCATGTGCCCTCCACGTGCTCGTGACCGGCACCGGGAAGACGCCGAAGACTGCCTGATCACGGCAGTGACGCCGGAGCGGGAGGAGCGTCAGAATGCCCCTGCGGCAGGACGAGGGCGGGGCCCCGATGCCGGGACACGGAAAAGGACCCGGCGCTTCCGGAGCGGTCGGCCTCCTGGACGGCGCCCGCCCGTCCCGCCGTGGGCCCCCGCGGCCGTCCGTCCGTCTCCGTTCCGCCCGAACCGCGCGCCCCCACCGCGCGTCCTTCCCCCTGCCTGTGCTCGTCCTCCATCGATACGGGGTTCTCCATGGATTTCCTGACCGTGGGTGTCGGCGTCGCCATCGCCGTCGTCCTGCTCGTCGCCGTCGTCATGCTCCTCCTGGTGAGCCGGCTGTTCCGCAAGGTGGAGCAGGGCAAGGCACTGATCGTCTCCAAGACCCGTACCGTCGACGTGAGCTTCACCGGACAGATCGTGCTGCCGGTCCTGCACAAGGCCGAGGTCATGGACATCTCGGTGAAGAGCTTCGAGATCTCCCGCACCGGCCGCGACGGGCTGATCTGCCAGGACAACATCCGCGCCGACATACGCATCTCGTTCTTCGTCCGGGTCAACAAGACCGTCGAGGACGTCATCAAGGTCGCCCAGGCGATCGGCACCGAACGGGCCAGCGACAAGGCCACCCTCCAGGAACTCTTCAACGCCAAGTTCTCCGAGGCGCTGAAGACCGTCGGCAAGCAGCTCGACTTCACCGACCTCTACACCAAGCGCGAGGAACTCCGCTTCCGCATCATCGAGATCATCGGCATCGACCTCAACGGCTACAGCCTGGAGGACGCGGCGATCGACTACCTGGAGCAGACCCCGCTCGGCCAGCTCGACCCCGGCAACATCCTCGACGCCCAGGGCATCCGCAAGATCACCGAACTGACCGCCCTCGAGAACGTCCGCACCAACGAGTTCCGGCAGAACGAGCAGAAGGAGATCACCCGGCAGAACGTCGACGCCCGCGAGGCCATCCTCGAACTCGAACGCCGCCAGGCGGACGCCGAGATCAAGCAGAAGCGCGAGATCGACACCGTACGGGCCCGCGAGGAGGCGGAGACCGCCCGGGTGGTCGAGGAGGAGCGGCTGCGGGCACAGAGCGCCTTCCTCAGGACCGAGGAGCAGCTCGGCGTCCAGCGCGAGAACCAGGCCCGCGAGGTGGCCGTCGCCCAGAAGAACCGCGAGCGGGTGATCGCCGTCGAGAACGAGCGGATCGAGAAGGACCGCCTCCTGGAGGTCATCGCACGGGACCGGGAGACGCAGCTCACCCGCATCGCCGCCGAGAAGGAGGTCGAGTCCGAGCGCCGGGACATCGCCGAGGTCATCCGGGAGCGGATCGCGGTCGACCGCACGGTCGCCGAGCAGGAGGAGTCCATCAAGAGGCTCCGTTCCGTCGAGGAGGCCGAGCGGGACCGGCAGGTGCTCGTCATCGCCGCCGAGGCGGAGGCCCAGGAGCGGCTCGTCAAGGACATCAAGGCGGCGGAGGCCGCCGAACAGGCCGCCGTGCACCGCGCCGCCGAGGAACTCACCCTCGCCGAGGCCCGCAACAAGGCCGCCGACATGGAGGCCCGCTCCAAGATCCGCCTCGCCGAGGGCGTCAAGGCGCAGGCCGCCGCGGAGGGCCTGGCCGCCGTCGAGGTCCGCGACAAGGAGGCCGACGTCATCGAGAAGGCGGGCCGCGCCGAGGCCGAGGCCACCGGGGCCCGGCTGCGGGCCGAGGCCGAGGGCCTGCGGGCCAGGGCCCTCGCCGAGGCCACCGCGATCGGCGAGAAGCTGAAGGCCGAGGCCGAGGGACTGACCGAGAAGGCCGCCGCCATGGCAGCGCTCGACGAGGCGTCGCGGACCCACGAGGAGTACCGCCTGCGCCTGGCGGCGGAGAAGGAGGTCCGGCTCGCGGGGCTCGACGTGCAGCGACAGGTCGCCGAGGCCCAGGCCACCGTCCTGGCCACCGGACTGGAGCGGGCCGACATCAACATCGTCGGCGGCGACTCCGTCTTCCTCGACCGGATCGTCCAGTCGGTCTCCCTCGGCAGGTCCTTCGACGGCTTCGTGGACCACTCGAAGACCGCCCAGGCCCTCGCCGGACCCTGGCTGGACGGAGAGGGCTCCTTCACCCAGGACCTCACCAAGGTCCTGGGCTCGCTGAGCACCTCCGACGTCCAGAACCTCAGCGTCTCCGCGCTCCTCGCGAAGATCATGGGCTCGGGCGTCCTCGACGGGGCCGCCCCGGCCCTCACCGCGGCCCTCGAAGCAGCCGCGCCGACCACCACCGCGCCGACCGCGACCGCGAAGCCCGCGACCGCGAAGCCCGCCCCGGCAGGCGCCAACGGCAGCAAGCCCCGCGGCACCGCACCGCGCGGCACCGCCACGAACTGACCGCCACGGGCAGCGGTCACCACCGGCCCGGTGCCGTGCGCGGGGGAGCACGGCACCGGGCCCCTTCACCACACCACAGGGGAGCCGAACGGGATGAGCGCCTCAATCGACCAGGACACGTACGCCGTGCTGCGGGACCGGCTGGCCGCGCAGGGCACCGAACTGGCCCGGCGCGCCGGAGAGCTGAACCGGGCCCGCACCGCCGCCTTCGGCTCCGGCGAGCTGGACCTCGCCGGAACCGGACACCTGCGCACCGGACACCACGCGGTCGCGCGGGACGTCGTCGCCGTCGGCGACGGCCTCCTGCTCCTCGGCGTCCACACCGCCACCGGCGGCGACGCCGAACGGTCCGTCGCCGACGTCTTCACGCTGTACGACCAGGACCTGAACCCCCTGCCCCCGGACGCCCTGCCCGGACTGCTCGACGACCCGGACTTCGTCCGCGAGTTCACCGCCCTGCACCGCTACTTCCGGGGCGCCCGCCTGGAACGCCTGCGCCGCGTCGAGGGCCGCCTCCTCGCCGTCTTCCGGACCGGGGACAAGGCCGACGACCTGCGGGTCCTGCGCTGGTCGTGCGGCCCCACCGGCGAGACCTCCTTCCTCGACGCCCGGGGCGAACGCGACCACGTCCTGCCCCCCTCGCACGACGTCACCTGGATTCCGGCGACCCGCGACGACCACGTGCCCGGCCGCCACCCCCACCTCTCGCTCGGCGGCCACGCCTTCCTCTCCACCGCCGGCGGCACCCTCACCGTCAAGACCACCGACGACACCACCACCGGCGACGGCGTCCACTCCGAGCCCGTCGACGAACCCCTCCAGGCCCTCGCCGACGCCGACGTCGCCCACGCCGTCGTCGGCCACCTCCTGCTGATCCGCGTCCGCCCCTACAAGGAACGGACCCACCGCCACCTCGTCCTGCACACCCTCACCGGCACGGTGGTCCGCCTCGACGGCATCGGCCAGGCCTGCCTCCGCCTCCCGGGCGACGAGGGCATCGTCTTCCCCGGCGGCTACGTCCTCGGCTCCGGCGCCGTACGGACCTTCGGCACCGACACCCCACGGGAAGGACCGGACGGACCCGGAGGCCCCGACTTCGAAAGAGTCGTCCGCTCACCCAACGGAGAGGACCTCCTCTACGTCTTCCACGACCGCCACGAGGGCCGCTGCCATCTCCTGCCGTACAACCTCATCCGCAAGGAGATCGCGCCCCCCGTCACCGGCGCGGGCCACGCCCTCTTCGACGACGGCACCCTCCTCGTCCTGCGCGCGGCCGAGGGAGAACCCGGCCGCGTCCACCCCGTACAGCGCTGGCACACCCCCTACCGCGCCGACACCCACCCCACCGCCACCGCCGAAGGCCCGCTCGCCCGCATCGGGAACCCCGACCTCGTCCGGGGCGTCTCCGACTGCCTCGCCGTCGCCCGGCGGGCGGAGAGCCCCGAACCGACCGGCGAGGTGTACGAGGCGCTCGTCGCCGACTGCGTCCGCGCCGCCGACACCCACCACTGGCTCGGCGACCCCGGGACCGGCGACCTCCGCACCGCCCTCGACGAACTGCGCGCCACCGCCGAACAGGTCCTGCGCGAGTTCGCCACCGTCACCGCCCTGACCCGGCAGGCCACCGACGCCACCGAGGAAGCCGCCCGGGAGGTCGCCCGGCTCGTCCGCCTCGTCCGCAGCGAATCCCCCGCCACCGCCGCCGACTGGATCGGCCGCATCACCGAACTCCGCCGCGCCCAGGGACGGCTGATCACCGTCAAGGAGATGCGGTACGCGGACACCGCACGCGTCGACGCCCTGGCCCACGAGGTCGAGGACGACATCGCGGCGGCGGGCCGCAGGGCCGTCGCCTTCCTCCGCGGCGACGACGCCTTCACCCCCCACCACGCGGAGGCCGCCAGGACCGAGGCCGAGGCCGCCGCCCTCACCACCGTCGCCGAGACCGGACCCCTCCGCGCCCGCCTCGACGAACACACCGCCGGACTGCGCACCCTCAGCGAGGTCGTCGCGGGCCTCGACATCGGCGACACCACCGTCCGCACCTCCGTCCTGGAGCGGATCGCCGGGGTCCTCGGCGCCGTCAACCGCGCCCGCGCCGTCCTCACCGCCCGCCACGCCGCCCTCCTCGACACCGAGAGCCGCGCCGAGTTCGCCGCCGAGACCGCCCTGTTCGCCCAGGCCGTCACCGGCGCCCTCGGCGCCGCCGACACCCCCGAACTCTGCGACGAACACCTCGCCCGCCTCCTGCTCCAGCTGGAGAACCTGGAATCCCGGTTCTCCGGGCACGACGGACACCTCGCGGACATCGACGAGCGCCGCACCGAGGTCCACGAGGCCTTCGCCGCCCGGGGACAAGCACTCCAGGACGCCCGCGCCCGCCGCGCCGAACGCCTCGCCGACTCCACCGGACGGGTCCTGGAGGCGATCACCCGCCGCGCCGCCGCCCTCGCCGACCTCGACGCGATCCACACCTACTTCGCCTCCGACCCCATGGTCGCCCGGGTCCGCCGCACCGCCGCCGAACTGCGCGAACTCGACGACCGGGTCAGGGCCGAGGAGCTGGAGGGCCGCCTCGCCGCCGCCCGCCAGGAAGCGGGCCGCGCCCTGCGCGACCGCACCGACCTGTTCTCCGACGGCGGCGACACCGTACGGCTCGGCGGACACCGCTTCGCCGTCAACCGGCGCTCCACCGAACTCACCCTCGTCCCGCACGGCGACACCCTCGCCCTCGCGGTCACCGGCACCGACTACCGCGCCCCCGTCACCGACCCGGAGTTCGCCGCCACCCGGGCCTGCTGGACCCGCGTCCTGCCCTCCGAATCGCCCGAGGTGTACCGCGCCGAACACCTCGCGGCCCGCCTCCTCGCCGCCCGAGGGCCAGGGGACCCCCACGACCCCGACGACCCCGACCTCCCCGCACTCGTACGGAAGGCGGCGGCCGACGCCTACGACGAGGGCTACGAGCGCGGCGTCCACGACCACGACGCGGCCCTCCTCCTCGCGGCCGTGCTCCGCCTGCGCGAACACGCCGGCCCCCTCGCCCACCCGGCCCGCGCCCGCGCCGCCGCCCAGCTCTTCTGGGCGACCGCCGCCACCCCCGACGCACGGGAGCAGTGGACCCGCCGGGCCGTCTCCCTCAGCCGGGCCCGTGACCTCTTCGGCAGCGGCTCCTGCCTCGACGGGCTCCACGCCGAACTGACGACGGCGACCGGCGACCCGGCCGCCGCCGCGTACCTCGTGGAGGAACTCGCCGCCGAACCCGCCGGCTTCGCCCTCTCCGCCGCAGCCCGCACCTTCCTGGAGGCCTTCCACAAGGCCGCCGGACGCTCCGGATACGACGACGACCTCGCCGCGCTCACCGACCCGGCCGCCCGGGGCCACCTGGTCGAGAGCTGGCTCGGCGCCTACGCGCACGCCTGCGGCGAACGGCCCGACGAGAGCGTCCTCGCCGAAGCCGCCGCCGTCGAGCTCGCCCCCGGTCTCCTCCGGTACGCGATCGACGCCCCCACCACGACCACGGTCACCGGCCTCCTGGGCAGCCACCCCCGCGTCCGGGGCGGCAGCCTCGACCTGCGCCTCGACGAATTCCTCCACAGGACCGCGCGGTTCGCCGCCGAGGCCGTCCCCGCCTTCCGCGCCTACCAGCGCGCCCGCACCGCGCTCGTCACCGCCGAACGCGCCCGGCTCCGCCTGGACGAGTACCGGCCCCGCGTCATGTCCTCCTTCGTCCGCAACCGGCTCGTGGACGAGGTCTACCTCCCCCTGATCGGCGACAACCTCGCCAAACAGCTCGGCGCCGCCGGGGACGCCAAGCGCACCGACTCCCACGGACTGCTCCTTCTCCTCTCCCCGCCCGGCTACGGCAAGACCACCCTGATCGAGTACGTCGCCGACCGCCTCGGCCTGCTCCTCGTCAAGATCGACGGACCGGCCCTCGGCCGGACCACCACCTCGCTCGACCCGGCCGAGGCACCCGACGCGGCGGCCCGCCGGGAACTGGAGAAGATCGCTTTCGCGCTGGCCGCGGCGAACAACGTCCTCCTCTACCTGGACGACATCCAGCACTGCTCACCGGAACTGCTCCAGAAGTTCATCCCGCTCTGCGACGCCACCCGCACCCTCGGCGGACACGACCTGCGCGGCAAGCGCTTCGCCCTCTGCATGGCGGGCAACCCCTACACCGAGTCCGGGCAGCGCTTCCAGGTCCCCGACATGCTCGCCAACCGCGCCGACGTCTGGAACCTCGGCGACGTCCTCACCGGCAAGGAGGACGCCTTCGCCCTCAGCTTCGTCGAGAACGCCCTCACCTCCCACCCGGTGCTCGCCCCGCTGGCCGGACGCGACCGCGCCGACCTGAGCCTGCTGGCCCGGCTCGCCGCCGGTGACCCCACCGCACGGGCCGACCGGCTCGTCCACCCCTACACCCCGGCCGAGCTGGACCCGCTCCTCGCCGTCCTGCGCCATCTGCTGACCGCCCGCGAGACCGTCCTCGCGGTCAACACCGCCTACATCGCCTCCGCCGCCCGCACGGACGCGACCCGCACCGAACCGCCGTTCCGGCTCCAGGGCTCGTACCGGAACATGAACAGGATCGTGGCCCGGATCACCCCCGCGATGAACGCCGCCGAACTGGCCGCCGTCGTGGACGACCACTACACGGCCGAGGCGGGCACCCTCACCGCCGAGACCGAGACCAATCTGCTCAAGCTCGACCAGCTCCGCGGCACCCTCGACGGGGACCGGGCCGCGCGCTGGGCCGAGATCGTGGCGGCGCACACCCGCGAGCGGCTCCTGGGCGGCTCCGCCGACGACCCGTCGACCCGCGCGGTCGCCGCCCTCACGCTGCTCGCCGACCGCGTCGCGGACGTCGAGACGGCGATCCTCCGGGCGACCGGCGGGGGCGCCCCGACGGGCGGGGGGCCGCCCGTGGTGCGAGGCTGAGGACGTACCCGGACCGGTCCGTCCGGAGACGTGGAGGCCCTCGCCATGATCACCACCGACTTCGCACCCGGCTCCCCCTGCTGGCTCGACCTGGGCGCCCCCGACGTCCCGGCGGCCGCCGCCTTCTACGGCGCCGTCCTCGGCTGGGAGTACGCGCCCATGGGCGAGGGCCATGAGGGCGGCGTGTTCCGCAAGGACGGGAAGGTCGTCGCGGGACTCGGCAGGCTCACCGAGGAGGGCGCCCGGTCCGCCTGGATGATCTACTACAGCGTCCCCGACGCGGAGGCCACCACCCGGGCGGTCGAGGACCGGGGCGGCACCGTCCGGCGCGCCCCCACGGAGCCCGGCGAGTGGGGCAGGATCGCCCAGTACAGCGATCCGCTGGGCGGACAGTTCGCCGTCTGGCAGCCGGGCGCCCACCAGGGCGTCGAGCTGACCGACCAGCCCGGCTCGCTGTGCTGGACCGAGCTGTACACCACCGACGCGACCGCCGCGAAGGAGTTCTACGGCGGGGTCCTCGGCTGGCGGTTCGGTGACATGGAACTGCCGGGCGACTCGGGCACGTACACCCTCATCACCCCGGCGGGGCTCCCCGACGAGCGGATGCACGGCGGCCTCATGACCCTCGCCGAGGCGGATCTCGCCCTCGCGCACGGGCGGCCCTACTGGCATCCGGTCTTCGCCGTCGCCGACTGCGACGAGACGGTCGCCCGGGTCACCGCGAACGGCGGCAACATCCAGATGGGACCGCAGGACATGCCGGGCGTGGGACGGCTCGCGGTCTGCCTCGACCCGTCGAACGCGGACTTCGTGACCCTCACCCCGGCCGCCGCCTGACGCCTGACGCCGGACACCGGTGGCTCCGGCGTCCGGCACCCGCGTACCCGTGGGCGTGCTCCGGCGGGGTCCGTGCCGCCGGACCGCGAACCGGTCCTCGGGCTTCCCGTCGAAGTCCACGCCGGCCCGTGACGTGGCGCCGGTCGTGTCGACCCGGAGCCGGGTCGCCACGTCTTCCACGCCGGGGTCCTCGTGCCGTGTGTATCGCACGTCCGGGAGCTGGAGCCCGAGGGCGGACCGCGCGTCGACGCCCTCCCGGGCCGCGTCCCACGGGGACAGCGCGGTCACCGACCGAAACAGCCCCCCGTCCCGCCCGGTGCCCATGGGCCGGCCACGGCCCGCTGCCGAGGACGAGCACCGCGGCCCCGTTCAGGGCGCCGGGCGCGAGCCTCGTCGTGATCCGGGGCGGTGCCTGGTCGAGGCGTCCATGACCCTCGGGGGCGGTCCGGTCCCGGCCACCGGAGAGAATGGCGGGGAACGTCGCCCGCACGCGGCGGAACTTTCGGAAGACGAGAAGGCGAGAGACACGCATGAACGTCAGCGCACACATGGAAGCCGTCTACGCGGAGGTCCGTCGGCGCAACCCCGGTGAAGCGGAGTTCCACCAGGCCGCCGCCGAGGTCCTCGACTCGCTCGCCCCGGCCCTGGAGCGCCACCCCGACTATCTCGCGGCGGGCATCGTGGAGCGGCTGTGCGAACCCGAGCGGCAGCTGATATTCCGCGTCCCGTGGGTCGACGACCAGGGCGCCGTGCGGGTGAACCGGGGATTCCGGGTGGAGTTCAACAGCGCCCTCGGCCCGTACAAGGGCGGACTGCGGTTCCACCCGAGCGTCAACCTCGGCATCGTGAAGTTCCTCGGCTTCGAGCAGATCTTCAAGAACGCGCTGACGGGAATGGCGATCGGCGGCGGCAAGGGCGGTTCCGACTTCGACCCCAAGGGCCGCTCGGACGCCGAGGTCATGCGCTTCTGCCAGTCCTTCATGACCGAGCTCTACCGCCACCTCGGCGAGCACACCGACGTGCCCGCCGGTGACATCGGCGTCGGCGCCCGGGAGATCGGCTACCTCTTCGGCCAGTACAAGCGGATCACCAACCGGTACGAGTCCGGTGTCCTCACCGGCAAGGCCATTGGCTGGGGCGGCTCCCAGGTCCGCACCGAGGCCACCGGCTACGGTGCCGTGTTCTTCGCCGAGGAGATGCTCGCCACGCGCGGCGAGGGCTTCGACGGGCGCCGCGTGGTGGTCTCGGGCTCCGGGAACGTGGCCGTGTACGCGGTGGAGAAGGTCCACGCCCTCGGCGGCCGGGTCGTCGCGTGCAGCGACTCCTCCGGATACCTCGTCGACGAGGACGGCATCGACCTCGACCTGCTCAAGGACGTCAAGGAGGTGCGCCGCGAGCGGATCTCCGCCTACGCGGACGCGAAGCCGACCGCCCGCTTCTCGGCCCGTGGCACGGTCTACGACGTGCCCTGTGACATCGCCCTGCCCTGCGCGACCCAGAACGAGCTGAGCCGTGACGACGCCGTCGCCCTGGTCAAGCACGGGGTCAGGGCCGTCGCCGAGGGCGCCAACATGCCCTGCACGCCCGAGGCGGTCCGGGTCTTCCAGGAGGCCGGGATCCTCTTCGGTCCCGGCAAGGCGGCCAACGCCGGAGGCGTGGCCACCTCAGCCCTGGAGATGCAGCAGAACGCCTCCCGCGACAGCTGGTCCTTCGAACAGACCGAGGCCCGGCTCGCCGAGGTCATGCGCGACGTCCACAGCCAGTGCCGGAACACCGCCGAGGAGTACGGCGGCAAGGCCGACGACTACGTGACGGGCGCCAACGTGTCCGGCTTCCTGCGGGTGGCACGGGCGATGGCGGCCCAGGGCGTCATCTAGCCGGGGCGGCCGCGCAGCCGCGCGGTCGGGCGGTCGAGCGGGCAGCCGGGCACGCGGTCAGGCGGAGACCAGGAGCGAGGCGACCGTGTTGATCGTCAGCGACGACACGGGCGCGCCCGGGGCGGCGGCCGGGCGGAGGGCCGGGAAGCGGGTGAAGAGCGCCGACAGGGCCGTGCGGAGCTGGAGGCGGGCCAGGGGCGCGCCCAGGCAGAAGTGCGGCCCCCGGCCGAAGGCCAGGTGCCGGGTGCCCGGTTCCGTGGACGTGAAGACGTCGCCGCCGCCCTCCTGGGAGGGGTCGCGGTTGGCCGCCGCGTAGCACAGCAGCAGGGCGTCACCCGCGCTGATCCGCCGCCCTCCCAGGGTGACGTCCTCACGGGGGAAGGCGAAGGGCAGCGCGAAGACGCTCGCGTCGTAGCGCAGGGACTCCTCGACCACGTCGTCCCAGGCGACGGCCCCGCCGAGGACGCGCTCCAGCTCGCGCGGGTGAGCGAGGAGCGCGCGGACCGCGTTGACGAGGGCGGCCACCGTCGTGTCGAAACCGGCCGCGAGGAAGAGCCAGAGGGTGTCCCGGGCCTCCTGGTGGCTGAGTACGCCGCCGGGGGCGGCCGACTCCCTGAGGGCCGCGACCAGGCCCTCCTCCTCACCGGGGGCGGGCGCTCGGGCCAGCAGGTGGTCGAGGTAGGCCCGGATCTCCGCGCTGAGCAGCTTGGACTCCCGTGGGGTGAGGGCGGCCCGGGACAAGGCGCGGAAGACGAGGGAGGTGGCCCGGTCCCGTTCTTCGGCGGGTACGGCGAGCAGTGAGCACAGCACGTCGAGGGCGAGCGGCAGCGCGAACTCGGTGCGGATGTCGACCGGTCGTGCGGCCGGGTCCATGCCGTCGAGCAGCCGCTCGACGGCATCGGTGACGGCCGGGGCCAGCGCCCTCACCCGGCGCGGCGCGAACGCACCGGCCGCCACCCGCCGCAGCCGGGTGTGGTCCGCGCCGTCCGAGGTCAGCATCCACTGGCGGCTGAGGTGGTCGGTCATCGGCCAGTCGGCGGGGATCTCGCCCTCCCGGAGCGCCCGCCAGTGCGCGGGCGAGCGGGCGAACAGCGGCTGGGTGAGGACCGCCTCCAGTTCGGCGTACCCGACGACCGCCCAGCAGTCCACGCCTCCCGGCCAGCGGGCCGGGACGACACCGCCGTGGGCGCGCAGGAGACGCGCCTGTTCCTGGAGGTCCTGGTGGGGATCGAGGGTGACGCGGTCCGACTCGACGGGGCGCACGACGGGTACCTCCTGGGGCGAGGACGAGGGCCTACGGGGAAGGGGACGAGGCCGGGAACGGGTGGTCCGGGACCGGGGCGACGCCGGGAACGCGGGCCCGGCCCGGCGGACGAGGACCCGTCACGGGATCAGTACGGCCTTGACCACCGCACCGCTCGCCACGTCCCGCTCGGCCCGGTCGATCTCGGCGAGCGGATACCGGCGGATCAGCCGGTCGAAGGGGAACAGGCCCCGCTGCCAGAGGTCGATGAGCCGGGGTATGAACAGCCGGGGCTCCGCGTCGCCCTCGATGATCCCCTTGATCGTGCGCCCGGCCGCGATGAGCAGCGGGTCCACGATCAGGTCGCCGTGCTGCACCCCGACCAGACCGCAGCTCCCGGCGCTGTGGAGGGAGCGGACGAGCGCGGTGATGACGGGGGGCAGTCCCGTGGTGTCCACCGCGTGGTCGGCTCCTCCGGTGATCCGCAGGATCTCCTCGGCGAGCGCGTCGGAGCTCCCGTCGAGCGTATGGGTCGCGCCCAGTTCCGCCGCCAGTTCGCGCCGGACGGGCAGGACGTCGACGGCGACGACGACGGTCGCGCCCGCGGCCCGCGCGGCCATCACCGCCGCCAGACCGACCGCGCCGGTCCCCGCCACCACCACGCTGGAACCGGTGCGCACGCCGAGGGAGTTGAGGACCGCGCCCGCCCCCGTCTGGAACCCGCAGCCGAGCGGCCCGAGCAGTTCGAGCGGCAGCGACCGGGGAACCGGGACGAGGGAGCGGACCGGGACCACGCAGTGCGTGGCGAAGGAGGACTGCCCGAACCAGTACGCGGCCACCTCGCGGCCTTCCGCGTCCCGGGCCACGCCGCCCGTCCCTCCGGGGTGGCGGCCGGTCAGGTTGCGGGTGAAGAAGGCCGCGCAGGTGGCGGGGCGGCCGGCCAGACAGGAGCGGCAGCCGCCGCAGGAGTCGAAGGACATGACGACGTGGTCGCCCACGGACACCTCATGGACCCCCGTCCCGGTCGCGAGCACCGTCCCGGCCCCTTCGTGCCCTCCGACGAGGGGCAGGGCGACGCCGAGCCGGTCGGTGCGCGGCAGGAGATCGGTGTGGCAGAAGCCGGTGCCCGCCACCCGGACGAGGGCCTCTCCCGGGCCCGGTCCTTCCAGGGTCACGTCCTCGACCCGGAAGGGGAGGGTACGGGAGCGGAGCACCGCCGCCCTGGCCTTCACCGGGCCGCCGTCGGCCGTCACAGCTTCGCCCTCGTGCCGTCCCAGAAGGCGTCCGCCCACACGTCCCCGTACAGCCAGTTCCCCGGGGAACCGGCGTCGGCGCTGGTGTAGAACTCGCGGTGGGCCCGGAGGACGTCCGCCATCGGCAGGCCCGCGTCGGCGTCGGGCAGGCCCATGCGGTCGGCCGCGAGCCGGATGTTCGCGTCGGGCGTGCCCATGCCCCGCTGGAACGCGACGAACTCGGGGAGCCGTACGATGCCGTCGCCGTCCCGGTCCACGGCCGCCCAGACGGATTCGCCGACGGGCCGGAAGTACGCGTCGTAGTCGGCCGTCCCCCCGGCCAGGGCCTTCGCCATGGCCTCGCGCCATTCCTCCGGGGTGATCCGGCGGTCGGGCGCCCAGCCGGTGACGGACGCCATGTGGTCGCAGAATCCCTGCGAGGCGGTGTGTACGGCGAGGGCTCTGGGACTGCCGAGCGGTTCGCCGACATAGGCCAGGATGCGGGTGAACAGGACCGACACGTCGGCGAGTTCGATCAGGGCGTCCTGGTCCCGGTCGGCGTGTGCGAAGCACACGTCGACCTTGCGCTCGATCAAACGGGAGCCGATGTCATGAGGAGTGCGCATGAAGGTTTCTTTCAGAGGGTTCTGATGAGGAGGAGGGGAGGCGGACGTCCTGCCGGGGGACGGGCGGCAGGCGGCGGGGGCCGGTGAGCGCGTCCACCAGGGGCAGGAGGCTGTGCCGGTCCGCGATGGCCCAGCCGCCGTCCCGGGCCAGGGCCCGCAGGGTGTCGTCCGGCTCGAAGGCCACCGGGTGCCCGACCGCGTCGAGCAGGGCGTGGTCCGAGGCGCTGTTGCCGACGGCCAGGGCGGCCCGCACATCGGCGCCGAGCCGGGCCGCCAGCGCCCGGAACAGGGCGGCCTTGACCTCGGGGACGGCCGGAAGGGCCAGGAACCGGTGGGTGTAGGCGCTGTCCGCCCCGGTCGCGAGACGCATCCCGATGCGGTGGGCGACGCCCAGTTCGTCGGCGATCCGGTCGATCATCTCCTGGGGACTGCCGGACAGCAGGACCGGTGTGAAGCCGTTCCGCCGCAGGTTCTCGACCAGGGGGGCGCTGCTCGCCAGCAACCGGTGACGGACCCGCCGCCAGGCCGTGTGGGAGGCCCGCACGGCGTCCTCGTGCCGTACGCCCCGCACGGCGTGGGCGTACGCGTCGCTCGTCAGGTCCGTGGTGTCGCGGAACCGGTCGCCCGCGTCGCGGTGTTCGCGCATGGCGTCGCGGACGTGCTGGACGGCATGGGCGCCCACCAGTCCGGACACGCTCAGTTCGTCGAGGAGGGAGAAGCCGAGGGTCCCCTCGTAGAGGGTGCCGTCGACGTCGAGTGCCGCCAAGTTCATTCGGGCTCTCCCCTGGCCCGCCACGGCGTGGTGGGAGGTGACCCCACCACGCCGTGGCGGGACGGTGGCTGGGCCGACGGGCGGGCACGGCCATGTGCTGCCGCCCGTCGCTTGTCGATCGGGCTGATCAGGCGGTCTGGAAGTCCGCGCCGAAGAGCCAGTTGCCGTTGGTCTCGACGTCGGTGCTGGTGTAGAAGTCGCGGAAGGCGCTGGTGAGTTCGTCCACCGACAGCGAGCCGTCGCTGTCCAGGTCGAGCTTCTCGAAGCCGAGGCGGGCGTTCTCCGGGGTGGTGCCGAAGGCGAGCTGGACGGCGCTGAACTCGGCCGCCGTCACCTCGCCGTCGTCGTCGCGGTCGCAGAGCGCCCAGATGGCCGTGGCCACGGGGCGGCTGGCCGCCTCGAAGGAGGACGCGGAACCGACGAGCCGGCGCATCCCGACCCGGTACTCCTCCGGGTCGATCTTGCCGTCCTTGTCGGTGTCGAGCTCCGCCAGCATCCCCTTCCACCAGTTCTCACTGACGCGCAGCATCTCGACGGACTTCGGGGAGTCGAAGGGCTCACCCACGGCCGCGATGACCCGGGCGGCGAAGGTGAGGATGTCGGCGGCGTCCACCACGCCGTCCTTGTTCTGGTCGGCGTGTCCGAAGCACATGTCGAACTTGTGGTCGAGAAGATCGTTCTGCGGGGCGATGGTCATGTGTGTGTCCTTTGAGCGATGAACCGCGCAGCTGTCCGTGGCGATGATCGACCCGGATCGATGGCTGGCGACGTGAGCCTAGGGAAGGAGATCCATTTCGACCCGGCTCGCATCGGGCGTTCACTCCAACAGGTGAGATGGGGGCGACTCGACGACTAGAGGCATATGGACGGACAGTTGACTGAATCTCATGTCATCTCCGACCGGGCCGTACGTCTCCGGAGAGGGGAGTCCCAGGTGGAGAGCGTGGAGCCCATGGCCGCGCGAGTGTGCGGCGACGCGTGTCCTGGCTGGTTCCCGCCAGCTGAAGGAGTCGGCCATATGTTCAGGAGTCGTAGATGTGAGCCCGCGACATGAGGCGTGCGTCGACTCGTGTGCTGTGGAGTGGCGGGTGGGGTGAGAGGGAACAGCGCGGCGGCGTGCGGGGTTCTGCCCGGACGGAGCCGCGCGGGACCGGCGGCGTGCGGGGGTCCTGCCCGGACGGAGCCGCGCAGGATATCAGTGGGAACCCGTCATGACCGGGGATTCACGTACCCTCCGCGCCCGCGCATGTTCGTACGGTAATCATGGCGACGGGAGGGAACACTTTGATCTTCAGTCGCAGCCGCCGGAACTCCGCCCCCGCAGCCACGGGCACCTGCCCCTACGCGCACGGGCACCCGACACCCACCGCGCCCGCCCCCGGTGCCCGCGCCCCGCGCGCGGACCTGGTGGACCGGGCCGAGGCGGAACGATTCATCCGCCAGTACCACAGCGAGCAGCCCACCGCGGGAAGCCCCGGGGGCCGGGTCCGCGAAGTCCTCGCCGAGATCGGGCGCACCGGCACCTACACCCACACCCCGGAGGAGCTGGCCTTCGGCGCCCGGGTCGCCTGGCGCAACTCCGCCCGGTGCATCGGACGGCTCTACTGGCGCAGCCTCGTCGTCCGCGACCTGCGGCACGTCACCGGAGCCGACGACCTCGCCGCCCACTGCTTCGAGCATCTGCGGCTCGCGGGCAACGGCGGCCGGATCAGACCCGTGATCTCCGTCTTCGCCCCCGACCGGCCCGGCCGCCCCGGACCCCGGATCGTCAACGACCAACTGGTGCGCTACGCCGGACACCGCACCCCCGAAGGGGGCTGGAACGGCGACCCGCGCGGCGGCCCCCTCACCGAGCGCGCCGTCGCCCTCGGCTGGAAACGGGACCGCGAACCCTTCCAGGTCCTGCCGCTGATGGTGCGGGAACGGCCCGACGCCCGCCCCGAGTGGTACGAGCTGCCCGACGACACCGTCCTCGAAGTGCCGCTCGTCCACCCCGACCACCCGTGGTTCGCCTCCCTCGGGCTGCGCTGGTACGCGGTGCCCGCGATCAGTGACATGACCCTGGAGATCGGCGGGGTGCGCTATCCGGCGGCGCCCTTCAACGGCTGGTACATGGGCACGGAGATAGGCGCCAGGAACCTCGCCGACCCGGAGCGCTACGACCTGCTCCCGGTGGTCGCCGACCGGCTCGGTCTGGACCGCTCCGCCGAGCGGACCCTCTGGCGCGACCGGGCCCTCGTGGAGCTCAACGTGGCCGTGCTCCACTCCTTCCAGCGGGCGGGCGTGACGATGGCCGACCACCACACCGAGTCACGGCGCTTCCTCCGGCACATCGACCAGGAGAGCAGGCACGGCAGACGGACCCCCGCCGACTGGAGCTGGATCGTCCCCCCGGTCTCCGGCTCGGCCACCCCGGTCTTCCACCGCTACTACGACCCGGTGGACCCCTCCCTCCGCCCCGCCTTCCTGGCCCGGGGCTGAACGGGGGCGGTACGGGCCCGGCGGTGGCGAGGTCCGCCCCCGCCGGGCCCGTACCCCCGCCTGCCTCAGCCGCGCCCCAGGATCTCGACGACACGGCTGAAACCGTCCGTCCCGTGCCCGAGGGCCACCGCGCGCCGGGCCAGGGACTCGGCGGCGCGCATCGCGCCCGCCTCGATGCCGTGCGCCTCCGAGGCGCGCACGATGTGTTCCATCGTCGAAAGGCCCGAGGTCACCGGGTTGCCCTCGCCGGAGAATCCACCGCTCTCCACGTCCTCGGCCCACTCGCGGAACAGCGGCGGCAGGATCGCCCCGATGCCCTCGGCGAACGGCGCCAGTTCGGTCGGCGAGACGCCCTCGGCCCGCGCCAGCGCCAGCGCGTGCACATAGCCGGTCATCGACGTCCAGAAGATGTCGAGCAGCGCGATGTCGTACGCCGCCGCCCGGCCGATCTCCTCCCCGAGATGGGTGTGGCTGCCGCCCAGCGCGCCGAGGACCGGCGCGTGCGCGGTGTGCAGCGGTACGGGCCCGCTGTAGAGGAACACCCCCGAGGGCGTGCCGATGGTCGGGGTCGGGGTCATGATCGCGCCGTCGAGGTAGTCGATGCCGTGCTCCTCGGCCCAGCGCCCGGTGTCCCTGGCCCGCGCGGGGGTGTCGGCGCTCAGGTTCACCAGCGCCCGCCCCTTGAGGGCCCCGGCCACCGCGGCGGCACGCAGGACGGAGTCGGTGGCGTCGTAGTTGACCAGGCAGACCACGGTCAGCGGGCTCGCCGCGACCGCCTCCTCGGCGCTCGGGGCGGTGAGCGCGCCCCGAGCGACCAGTTCCCCGTCCCGGCCGGGCGTACGGTTCCACACCGTGGTCCGTACCCCGGCGTCCAGGAAGGCCCCGGCCAGCGCCCGGCCCATCGGACCGAGCCCGAGGACGGTGACGGCGGTGCCGTCCCTCCCGGAGGAGGCGGAAGCGGGGGAGGGGGAAGAAGACATGGGTGAACTCCCTTGTATACGGACGAAGAGAAAAGAAGATCCCGGAGGAAGGAGAAGGACGCGGATGTCACGCGCCCGAGCCCAGGAGACGAACATGTGCGGAGTGAGTGCCGCGATCGTCGTCATCGAGGGAAAATGGAAGACCCATCTGCTGTGGCTGCTCGAATCCGGCCCGCACCGCCCCGGCGAACTGCGCCGGAAGCTGCCCGAGATCAGCGAGAAGGTGCTGACCCAGGCCCTGCGGGAGATGGAGGAGGACGGTCTCGTGCACCGTGAGGTGTACGACGTCCTGCCGCCGAAGACCGTCTACTCGCTGACCGGATTCGGGCTCGAACTCTCCGTGGCGTTAGGCCCGTTGGCAGACTGGGGACACCGTCGGATCGACCGTCTGACGGCCGTTCCGGCCGGGGCCTGAGGCCCTTGCGCTCCTTCCTCCGGGCCGCTTCCAGCTTCGCCCGGAGGACGCCTCCCCGACAAGTACCCACAAAAAAGTGGGTGCTCGGGGACGGGGAGAAGGGGACCTCCCGTCCGGGAGGCCCCCTTCTCCTTCCCGCTTCTTCCGGCCGCTCAGGGGCGCCGGTCGAGCCGCTCCCCGAAGACCTCCAGGAGGCGTTCGGCGGCCAGCGTCGCCGTCAGCTCACCGGCCCTGACCCGCTTCTCCAGGACGGGCGCGAGGTCCTTGACCGCAGGGTCCGTGCGCAGACGGCGCAGCAGTTCCTCGCGGACCATCGACCAGGTCCAGTCGACCTGCTGCTCCTGCCGTTTGGCCGTGAGACGGCCGGTGCCGTCGAGCAGGGCCCGGTGGTGGGTGAGGCGCTCCCACACCTCGTCGAGCCCGGTGGACTCGCGGGCGCTGCAACTCAGCACCGGCGGCGTCCAGAAGGCGTCGGCGCCGTGCATCAGGCGCAGTGCGCCCGCGAGTTCGCGGGCGGCGACGCGCGCGTCCCGCTCGTGGGGGCCGTCCGCCTTGTTGACGGCGACGACGTCCGCGAGTTCCAGGACGCCCTTCTTGATGCCCTGGAGCTGGTCGCCGGTGCGGGCCAGGGTGAGCAGCAGGAAGGAGTCGACCATGTCGGCGACGGCGGTCTCGGACTGGCCGACGCCGACGGTCTCGACGAGGACCACGTCGTGTCCCGCGGCCTCCATCACGACGATCGACTCGCGGGTCGCCTTGGCGACCCCGCCGAGCGTCCCGGCGGTGGGGGAGGGGCGGACGAAGGCCGCCGGATCGACGGCGAGCCGCTCCATCCGGGTCTTGTCGCCGAGGATGGAGCCGCCGGTGCGGCTCGACGAGGGGTCGACGGCGAGCACCGCGACCCGGTGCCCGAGGCCGGTCAGCATCGATCCGAACGCGTCGATGAAGGTCGACTTGCCGACCCCGGGCACTCCGCTGATGCCGATCCGCACGGCGTTCCCGCTGTGCGGCAGCAGCGCGGTGAGGAGCTCCTGGGCGAGCGCCCGGTGCTGGGGGCGGGTCGACTCGACCAGGGTGATCGCGCGGGCCACGAGCGCCCGTCTCCCCTCGAGCACCCCCCGTACGTACGTGTCGAGGTCGATCACCGCTCGTGCCCGAGGTCGGCCGCCAGCCGTGTGACCAGGTCGTGGGCCGCGTCGGGGATCACCGTCCCCGGCGGGAACACGGCCGCCGCGCCCATCTCCAGGAGGATCGCCACGTCCTGCGGCGGGATCACCCCGCCGACCACGACCATGATGTCCTCGCGCCCCTCGGCCGCCAGCTCCTCCCGCAGCGCCGGTACGAGGGTGAGGTGCCCGGCGGCCAGCGAGGAGACCCCGACGATGTGCACATCGGCCTCGACGGCCTGCCGCGCCACCTCGGCGGGGGTCTGGAACAGCGGGCCGACGTCGACGTCGAAGCCCAGGTCGGCGAAGGCGGTGGCGATCACCTTCTGGCCCCGGTCGTGGCCGTCCTGGCCCATCTTGGCGACCAGGATGCGGGGCCTGCGGCCCTCGGCCTCGGCGAAGGTGTCGACCAGGGCGCGGGTGCGCGCCACGGACGGGGACTCGCCTGCTTCGTTGCGGTACACGCCGGAGATCGTACGGATCTGGCCCGCGTGCCGCCCGTAGACCTTCTCCAGGGCGTCGGAGATCTCGCCGACGGTGGCCATGGCGCGGGCCGCGCGCACCGCGAGTTCGAGGAGGTTGCCGTCGCCGCCGGCCGCCCGGGTGAGGGCGTCGAGGGCGTCCCGGCAGGCGGTCTCGTCGCGTTCCTCGCGCAGTCGCCGCAGCTTGGCGATCTGCCGGGCGCGCACGGAGGAGTTGTCGACCTTGAGGACCTCGATCTGTTCGTCGGCGGCCACCCGGTACTTGTTGACGCCGACGACCGGCTGCCGTCCGGAGTCGATCCGGGCCTGGGTGCGGGCCGCGGCCTCCTCGACGCGCAGTTTGGGGATGCCCGCGTCGATGGCCTGGGCCATGCCGCCGGCCCGCTCGACCTCCTGGATGTGCTGCCAGGCGCGCCGGGCCAGGTCGTGGGTGAGCCGCTCGACGTACGCGCTGCCGCCCCAGGGGTCGATGACGCGGCAGGTGCCGGACTCCTGCTGGATGAGCAGCTGGGTGTTGCGGGCGATGCGGGCGGAGAAGTCGGTGGGCAGGGCGAGCGCCTCGTCGAGGGCGTTGGTGTGCAGCGACTGGGTGTGGCCCTGGGTGGCGGCCATCGCCTCGACGCAGGTGCGCGTGACGTTGTTGAAGACGTCCTGCGCGGTGAGGGACCAGCCGGAGGTCTGCGAATGGGTGCGGAGCGAGAGGGACTTGGCGTTCTTCGGGTCGAACTGCTTGACGAGCTTGGCCCAGAGGAGCCGGGCGGCCCGCAGTTTGGCGATCTCCATGAAGAAGTTCATGCCGATCGCCCAGAAGAACGACAGCCGGGGGGCGAAGGCGTCCACGTCGAGTCCGGCGGCGCGGCCCGCGCGCAGGTACTCGACGCCGTCGGCGAGCGTGTACGCCAGCTCCAGGTCGGCGGTCGCACCCGCCTCCTGGATGTGGTAGCCGGAGATGGAGATGGAGTTGTAGCGCGGCATCCGCCGCGAGGTGTAGGCGAAGATGTCGGAGATGATCCGCATCGAGGGCCCCGGCGGATAGATGTACGTGTTGCGGACCATGAACTCCTTGAGGATGTCGTTCTGGATGGTCCCGGCCAGCTTCTCGGCCGGTACGCCCTGTTCCTCGGCGGCCACGATGTAGAGCGCGAGGACCGGCAGGACGGCGCCGTTCATCGTCATCGACACGGTCATCCGGTCCAGCGGGATGCCGTCGAACAGCTGCCGCATGTCCAGGATCGAGTCGATGGCGACGCCCGCCATGCCGACGTCGCCGGTGACGCGCGGGTGGTCGCTGTCGTAGCCGCGGTGGGTCGGCAGGTCGAAGGCGACGGACAGGCCCTTCTGGCCCGCGGCGAGGTTGCGCCGGTAGAAGGCGTTGGACTCCTCGGCGGTGGAGAAGCCCGCGTACTGCCGGATCGTCCACGGCTGGTTGACGTACATGGTGGGGTACGGGCCCCGCAGGTACGGGGCGATGCCGGGGTAGGTGCCCAGGAAGTCCAGGCCCTCCAGGTCCCGTCCGGTGTAGAGCGGCTTGACGCCGATGCCCTCCGGGGTCTCCCAGAGCAGGTCGTCACCGCCGGTGGCCTTCTTGAGGGCCGTCTGCCACGCGTCGGGCGTGCCGCCGGGGGCGGGGGTCCCGAGGTCGATCCCGGTGAAGTCGGGGACGGTCATCGGGACACTCCCATGCGGTCGAGGGCGGTGGAGAGCAGGGCGACGGCGTCACAGCCCGCGAAGAGATAGGTGTCGACGCCCGGGTGGGCGGCCGGGCGTCCGGCGAGCAGGACGTGTCCGGCGCCCGCCGCCCGCAGCCCGGCGGCGGCGGTCGCGGCCGACTCCTCGTACACCGCGTCGCTGGAGCAGAGGCAGGCCTCGCGGGCCCCGCTCTCCTCGAAGGTGCCCTCGGTGACGGGCTCGATGCCACCCGCCTGGAAGAGGTTGGCGGCGAAGGCGAGACGGGCCGAGTGGGCGGCGGCGGGGCCGAGCGCCGCCAGATAGACCCGGGGGCGGGAGCCGGTGGCCGCGAGGTGCGCGTCCGAGCGGGCCCGCAGGGCTTCGTAGCCCTCGTCGCGCCGGACGCGGGGGAGCCCGCCGGAGGGCCGCTCGGGCGCGGGCTTCCGCCGCACGGGCTGTTCCGCGAGGTGCGGGAACTCGCTGACCCCGGTGACGGGTTCGCGGCGGGTGGCGAGCCGGGCGCCGCGAACGGCCCAGGTCTCCGCGATCCGCTCGCCGACGGCGCCGGACCGCAGCGCGGCGGCCTGTCCGCCGGACCGCTCGATGTCCTGGAAGAACGCCCAGGCCGCGTGGGCCAGTTCGTCGGTGAGCCGTTCCACGTACCAGGAGCCGCCCGCCGGGTCGGTGACCCGGGACAGATGGGACTCCTCGATGAGGACGGTGGAGGTGTTGCGGGCGATGCGCCGGGCGAACGCGTCGGGCAGGCCGAGGGCCTCGTCGAAGGGGAGCACGGTGACGCTGTCGGCGCCGCCGACTCCGGCGGCGAGCGCGGCCACGGTGGTCCGCAGCATGTTCACCCACGGGTCGCGGCGGGTCATCATCACCGAGGAGGTCACCGCGTGCTGGCGCTGCGCACCGGCCCCCGGGGCGCCGCAGGCCTCGGCGACCCTGGCCCAGAGCCTGCGGGCCGCGCGGAGCTTGGCGACGGTGAGGAACTGGTCGGCGGTGGCCGCGTAGCGGAACTCCAGTTGTCCGAGCGCCGGGGCGACGTCCAGTCCCGCGTCGGTCAGGGCGCGCAGGTAGGCGACGCCGGTGGCGAGCGAGCAGCCCAGTTCCTGGGCGGCCGAGCCGCCCGCCTCGTGGTACGGCAGCGCGTCCACGGTCAGGGCGCGCAGGCCCGGGTACCGGTCGGCGCAGCGGCGGGCGAGGGCGGCGGCGGAGTCAGGGTCGTGGGCGGGGCGGCCGGTGCGGGCCTCGTGTCCGAGGGGGTCGGCGCCCAGGTTGCCCCGGGCGGTGTCGGCGGCGACGCCGCGCTCCTCGTACAGCCGCAGGAGTGCGTCGGCGGCGGCGGCCGTCTCCTCGCCCGCGTCGAGGACGACCGGGGCGAGGTCGAGGTAGACGCCGTCGAGGACGTCGGCGAGGGCGGGGACGGGGATGCCGGTGGCGCCGACGCCGAGCCAGAGGGAGGTGACGCCGTTCTCCAGGTCGGTGAGGACGGCGTCACGGTCGGCCGTGAGGTGCTGCTGGCGCACGTCCCAGCCCCCGAGGGCGTTCCCCTCGGCGCGTCCGCCGCGGACGAAGGGGGCGAAGCCGGGGAGACCGGATTCGGGGGCGGAGTCGCGCGCGGTGTAGAGCGGGCGGGTGCCGATGCCCTCCTCGACGAGGGTGGAGAGGGCGTCCTCGGCGGCGTCGCCGGACACGTCCTTGCCGGACTTGCGCAGCACGCCTGCCACGAGGTGTTGCCACTGTTCGTGTGGCGCGTCAGGGAATTCGGACGCCAGGGAGAGCCCGTCGTCAGGCAGGACCGTCATGCTCGGATGCTAGGGGAGATCGTCAAAGGAGCAGGAGGGCGTACGACTGTGACCTTCTTCTCTTCGGGGCCCGGCTCCGGGGAGGGGGTGCGGGGCGAGGCGCGCGGGGCCGACGGGCCGTGAGCGGCCCGTTCCCGTGGGGCGGTTGTCAGTGGCGGCTGGGACGCTGGGATCCATGGACAGGGACGAGGAGCTGTTGCGGGGCCGGGTGTACGGCCAGGAGCACGACGACCCCCGGCCGGGCCCGAGACCCGGCCGGGTCTACGCGGAGCTGGTGGGGGGTCCGCTGGACGGGTTGCTGCTCGACGTCACGGACCGGACGGCGGACGAGCGGGGCTCGGGTGTGGCCCTGGAGACGGAGCTGGGCAGACACGGGACGGCGGGCCGGTCCTTCTACGATCCGCGCCCGGGTGACGCGGCCCGCTTCGACTGGTCGGGTGACGCGCCCTGACGGAGCGTCCGGGCGTGTCGCGGGGTTCCTTGACACCCACACCCTGAGTTAGCTTAGGCTTACCTAAGTAACGCTGGCTCCGTCACCTGCCCGGGAGAACTCGGATGCACCCCTTCAGCCCCCGCGCCCCACGCCCCACCCCCGCCGAACGCGTCCGGTCCGTACTCGCCGCCGCCCACTCGATGACGGTCGTGTCCGACGGGCACCAGCAGGAGGTCCACCGGCTCGACGGCGGCGGCCCCATGGGCCACATCCACCTCCACGACCCCACCGAGGAGACCCACGCGGCCTCCGCCGCCCGTATCCCCGTCCGCCTGGAGTTCACGGACATCGCCCCCACCCCCGTACGCGACCGGCTGCGGGCCCGCGTCACCCTGACCGGCCTCCTCGCCACCCCGTACAGCACCGACGCGGACACCAGCATCTGCATGGAGTTCGGGCAGGCACTCGTCGAGGACGCCACCGGCCGCAGCTTCATCACCCTCGAAGAGCTCCACGACACCGACATCGACCCCCTCGCCACCTGCGAGGCGTCCATGCTCACCCACCTCGTCGACCGCCACGCCGAACTCGTCCCCCTCCTCCTGCGACTCGTCCGGCCGCGCCCCGAGCGCGACATGGTCCGCGCCCTCCCCCTCGCCCTCGACCGCTACGGCATCACCCTCCGCCTCGAACACCCCACCGGCGACCAGGACGTCCGGCTGCCCTTCCCCACCCCCGTCACCGACGTCGACCAGGCCGGGGCCCGCATCCACGCCCTGTTCGCCGCCGCCCGCCGCGCCTCCCACCCCAACCGCCTCCTGACCTGACCCGGCGGACCCCCGGCACCCGCCGGGATGCCGGAGCGTCCCGGCGGGCGAACAATGGACCGGGTAGGCGCGCGCAGTCGGCGCCGGGACCGCTCGGGGACCCCAACCGGACACGCCACCGCCATGAACGCTGGAAGCCCGGCCGCAGGCCGACCGTCACCGCCCAAGGGCGCGCTCCACCGGCTCGGCCACTGGTGCGCCCGCCACTTCCTCGTCGTCATCGCCCTGTGGCTGGCGGCGGTCGCCGGACTCCAGATCGTCGACCGGACCGTCGGCGGACAGTTCTCCGACGACTTCTCCCTCCCCGGAGTGCAGTCCGCACAGGGCCTCGACGTCCTCACGGCGCATGACCCCGCAGCCGGGGGCTACGGCACCCAGATCGTCCTCGACCGCCCCTCGGGGCCGCTCGCCGACGAGTCCGCCGCCGTCGCCTCGGCCGTCGCCTCCCTGCAGAAACTGCCCGACGTCCTCAGCGCGCAGAACCCACTGCCGCCCCAGGGCGCCACTCCGCCCCCGCCGCCCACCGGCACCCCCGACACCGGTCCGCTCTCCACCGACGGCAGGACCGGCTACATCACCGTCCGCTTCGGCGTCCCGCCCTCCACCCTCGGCACCGGCTACCTGCCCGGCGTCGACGCCGCCGTCCAGCCGCTGCGCGACGCCGGAGTCACCGTCGAGTACGGCGGACCGCTCGGTGAACTCGCCCGGCCGGGGGCCGACGACCGCACCAGCGAGGCCATCGGCTTCGCCGTCGCCGTCCTCGTCCTGCTCATCGGCTTCGGCAGCGCCGTCGCCGCCGTCCTCCCCCTGATCACGGCACTCCTCGGGGCGGTCTGCGGCCTCGCGCTCCTGGGCCTGGCCGCCGCCGCGTTCACCTTCGGCACCGTCTCGCCCACCCTGGCCACCATGATCGGCCTCGGCGTCGGCATCGACTACGCCCTGTTCCTCGTCACCCGCCATCGCCAGAACCTCATGAACGGGCACGATCCCGCCGAAGCCGCCGCCCTGGCGACCACCACCAGCGGCCGGGCCGTCCTCGTCTCCGGCTGCACGGTCGTCATCGCCCTCTCGGGCCTCTGGGTCTCCGGCGTCACCTTCATCGGAAAACTGGGCCTGGCCGCCGCCTTCACGGTCGTCACCGCCGTCCTCGCCGCGCTCACCCTCGTCCCCGCCGTGCTGGGCCTCGTCGGCCGCCGGATCGACCGCTACCACGTACGCCCACCCGTCGCCGAGACCGACGCCGGGCCCGGAGCGACCGCCCACGGCACCTGGCACCGGTACGCCCGCCGGGTCGAGCGACGCCCCTGGTGGTTCCTGACCGGCGGAGTCGTCGCCCTCGTCGTCCTGGCGATCCCCCTGTTCTTCATCCAGCTCGGCCACATCGGCGACGGCGCCGACCCGAGGTCGTTCACCGACCGGAGGGCGTACGACCTCGTCTCCACCGCCTTCGGACCCGGCGCGAACGGCCCCCTCACCCTCGTCGTCGACCAGACGGCCGTACCCGCCGCCGACCGCGCCGCCCTCGCCGGAAAGCTCCAGCAGGCGCTCACCGGAGTGCCGGACGCCGCCGCCGTCACCCCGCTCAAGGCCACCCCCGACGGCGACGTCCTCCTCGGCACCGCCTATTCCGTCGCCTCCCCCCAGGACGAGCGGACCACCCACCTCACCCGCCACCTCGTCGACGACGTCCTGCCGCAGGCGGTGGCGGGCACCGACGCGAAGACGTACGTCACCGGCACCACCGCCGCCCAGGTCGACTTCCTCGACATCGTCTCCAGCAGGCTCCCGCTCATCATCTCCGTCGTCGTCGCCCTCGCCTTCCTCGTCATCCTCGTCGTCTTCCGGGGCCTGCTCGTCGCGGTGAAGGCCGCCGTGCTCAACGTGCTCTCCATCGCGGCCTCGTACGGAGTCGTCGTGGCCGTCTTCCAGTGGGGCTGGGGCGGACCCGCGCTCGGCGTCTCCGGCAAGGTGCCCGTCGAGAGCTATGTGCCGATGATGATGTTCGCCATCGTCTTCGGGCTCAGCATGGACTACGAGATCTTCCTGCTGTCCCGGGTCCGCGAGGCCTGGCTGCGCACCGGCGACGCCAAGGCCGCCGTGGCCCACGCCCTGGAGATCACCGCCCGGGTGATCACCTGCGCGGCGCTGATCATGGTGAGCGTCTTCGCCGCCTTCATCGTCTCGGACGACATCGTGGTGAAGATGCTCGGCCTCGGCCTCGCGGCCAGCGTCCTCATCGACGCCACCGTGGTCCGGCTGCTCCTGGTGCCCGCGGCGATGACCCTGCTGGGTGGGCACGCCTGGTGGACCCCCCGTGTGCTGGACCGCGTCCTGCCCCACCTGGACACCGAGGGCGAGGGGGAACCGGAGCGGCCCGCCCCGCCCCCGGCCGCCCCGCCCCGGCGGTGACCCCCGCCGTCGGCGCCCGGAGCCTTCTGGATACCTAGGGGGGTATTTGACTTCGACCGTCGGGCTGCTTACGGTCGAGTGCATTCATACCCATGGGGGTATCCGGGCGGGCCGGACACTCCCGGGTGCACCCGTTCCGGACGGAGGGTCCGCCGTGTTCTTCGCGCAGTACTACCTCGACTGCCTCTCCCAGGCCTCGTACATGATCGCCGACGAGGGGACCGGCCGGGCGGTGGTCGTCGACCCGCGACGGGACGTCTCGGAGTACCTCGCCGACGCCGAGGCCCGGGGCCTCACCGTCGTCGGGGTCGTCAACACCCACTTCCACGCCGACTTCGTCGCCGGACACCTGGAGATGGCCGACCGCACCGGAGCCTGGATCGGCTACGGCTCGCGCGCCGAGACCGAGTACCCCGTCCGCCACCTCGCCGAGGGCGAGCGGATCTCCCTCGGCGACGTCACCCTCGGCATCATGGAGACCCCCGGCCACACGCCCGAGTCGATCAGCGTCCTGGTGTACGAACACGCCGACGACACCGTCCCGTACGGGGTGCTGACCGGCGACGCCCTCTTCATCGGCGACGTCGGGCGCCCCGACCTGCTCGCCTCCGTCGGCGTCACCGCCGAGGAACTCGGCGCGATGCTCCACGACAGCGTGCAGCGCAAGCTGATGGCCCTGCCCGACGAGGTCCGGGTCTTTCCCGCCCACGGCGCCGGATCGGCCTGCGGCAAGAACCTGTCCGCCGAGAAGTCGTCCACCATCGGCGAGCAGCGCGCCACCAACTACGCCTGCGCGCCCATGGACCGGGAGAAGTTCGTCGCCCTCGTCACCGAGGGCCAGCCCGCCGCCCCCGGCTACTTCGCCTACGACGCCGACCTCAACCGCAGGGAACGCCCCCTCCACGACGGCGCCACGGCCCCCCGCCCGCTGTCCCCCGAGGACTTCACCGGGCTCCGCCGGGCGGGCGCGGTCGTCGTCGACACCCGGGACCCGCAGGAGTTCGCCGCCGGACACCTGCGCGGCGCGGTCAACGTACCCGCGGACGGACGCTTCGCCGAACAGGCCGGAACCGTCCTCACCCCCGACACGGACCTCCTGGTGATCGCCCCGGAGAACCGTACGGACGAGGTCGTCACCCGGCTCGCCCGCATCGGCTTCGACCGGGTCGCGGGCTACCTCCGAAACCCCGGGGACGCCCTGCGCGAACTGGCCGACGAGGTCGCCCCGGCCGGCCGCCTCACCGCCGCCCGGCTGCGGACCGCCCTCGCCGGGGACCGGCCGCCGCTCGTCGTCGACGTGCGCACCCGCGACGAGCGCGAGGCCGAGGGCTTCATCGACGGCGCCCTGCACATCCCGCTGAGCGAGCTGTCCGCCCGCGCGGCCGGACTCCCCGCCGACCGGCCCCTCGTCGTGCACTGCGCGGGCGGACACCGCTCCTCCGTCGCCGCCAGCCTGCTGCGCCACCACGGCTTCGAGGACGTCTCCGACCTCCTCGGCGGCTGGACGGCCTGGTCCCTCGCGACGGACCGCGCCGCCGCCTGAGCGGAACGCCGGACGAACGGGGCGGGAGCACGGGAGCGGGAGGGGCAGGAGGACCGGGAGGACCGGGAGGGGCGGGCCTGGTCGTCGGAGCCGTCACGTGGACCGCCGCCGAAACCGAGGCGGCACGTGTTCGTCGGATCGGCCCCGTCCCGTGCCCGCCGCCCCCGGACAGCCCCGCCCCTCCCCTCCCCGCGAGGCACCGCCCCTCCCGGTCGGGGCGTCCGGCCTCAGTCCCGGGCCAGTTCCCCGAGCAGTTTCCAGGTGCGGCGGCGGTCCTCCTCGCCGCCCAGGTCCGTCGCCGTGAACACCACCTCCGTCGCACCCGCTTCGCGGTAGCGCCGCACCTCCGCCGCCACGGTCTCCTCGTCGCCGATCGCCGCCAGCTCCGCCGCCCCCGAGACCCCGGACAGGTCGAGGACGCGCCGGTACGAGGGGATCGACTCGTACAGCGCCAGCGCCCCGGCGGCGGCCCGCCGTACCGCCTCGACGTCCGAGGTGACGACGCCCGGGACGAGCGCCACGATCCGGGGCGCGGGACGGCCCGCCGCGCTCGCCGCCGCCGTCACCGCCGGGACGATGTGCTCGGCGAGCGCCCGAGGCCCCGCGAGGAACGGCAGGATGCCGTCGGCCAGTTCACCGGAGACCCGCAGCGCCTGCGGCCCCATCGCGGCCACCAGCACCGGCACGGCCGGGCGGGCGCCCGGCACCGCCGCCGAGTACGGCGTCGTCGCGGTCAGCAGCTCCCCGTGGAAATCCGCCTCGCCCGTTTCGAGCAGCGGACGCAGAGCCGTCAGGAACTCCCTGAGCAGACCGACGGGCCGCCGGTACGGGATGCCGAAACCGTCCTCGGTCAAATGCCTGGTGCCGAGCGCGAGCCCCAGGTGGTAGCGGCCTCCGGTCGCCGCCTGGGCCGTCTGCGCCTGGCTGGAGACGATCAGCGGATGCCTGCCGAAGACCGGGATCGCGGAGGTCCCCACGTGCAGGCCCGGCACCTCCCGTCCGACGATCGCCGCGAGCGACGGCGAGTCGTACCCGAAGGCCTGGCCGAACCACGCCGAACGCAGCCCCGCGTCGCGGGCCTCGCGCGCGAGCGCCACCGTGTCGTCGATCGTGTGCTGGACGGAGGTCGATGCGAGTGTCACTCCCAGAGTCATGAACGGGCCAACCCGACTGTCGGGGAAGGGAATTCCCGCCAGGTGTGAACACTGTGTTGCGCGCCGGACGCAAGGCGGTCAGGGGGAACCGACGGGCCCCGGCGCGACGACGAGGACACCCCGCGATGATGGGGCGATGACGACCCTCTCCGAGGTGGACGCGCTCGCCGCACGGGCACATGCCGGGCAGACCGACAAGGCGGGCGCCCCTACATCGACCACGTCCGCGCGGTCGCCGCCGGACTCGCCCCGCTCGGGCCGCACCTGGCCATGGCCGGACTCCTCCACGACATCGTCGAGGACACCCCCTGGACACCGGAGCTGCTGCGCGCCGAGGGCGTCCCCGACGACGTCGTCGCCCTCGTCGAAGCCGTCACCCACCGGCCCGGCACGCCCTACGAGGAGAAGATCCGCCGCATCGCGGAGAACCCCGGGGCCACCCTCCTGAAGATCGCCGACAACGCGCACAACAGCCGCTCCGACCGGGCCGCCGCCCTCGACCCCGTCCGGCGCGAACGGCTCGCCGCCAAGTACCGGGCCGCCCGCGAGCCGCTGTGGGCGGCGGCCGACCCCCGGGACGTCGAGACGATCCTGCGCGTCGTCAACCCCGAGCTCCTGGCCGAGTTCACCTCCCGCTGTGACGCGGGTCACCGGAACCCCGCCCGGGGGCCGGACAGACAAGGGACGTGAACATCGACCTGCGCGCACGCATCAGGGACGGGGACCCTTCGGCCTTCGCCGAACTCTTCGACGCCTACGCCCGGAGCGTCTACAACCACGCCTTCCGGCTGACCGGAGACTGGTCGGTCGCCGAGGACGTCATGGCGGCGACCTTCCTCGAAGCCTGGCGGCCGCGGAAGAAGGTGGACCCCGAGGGGGGTTCGGTCCGCCCCTGGCTCCTGGGCGTCGCCACCAACGTCGCCCGCAACCACTGCCGGAGCAACCGCCGCTTCCGGGCCGCCGCCCTCGCGTACGCCACGGCGGGCCCGCCGGAGGCGTCCGTGCCCGACCACGCCGCCGAGGTCGCCGGACGCCTCGACGACCGGCGCCGGATCGCGGTCCGGCCCGCGCAGGAAGGAATCCGATGAACCCCGAACCGAACAAGCCGACCACGGCACACCGGAACACCGCCGGAGAACTCCCCGCCATCGAGGAGCGTGAACTCCCCCCGGGCCGCAACCTGTTCCACAAGGAGCGCCTGATGAACCAGATCCACGACGACCGCCTCACCGCCGCCGCACGACCCGCCCCGCGCAACCCGTTCCTGCGGAAGGCGATCCTCCTTCCGACGGCGACCGCCCTCGCCGGAGCCCTCGCCGTCGGCGTCGGCGTCCTCCTCCTCACCGGAGACCCGCAGGGCCCGGACGACCGCGCCACGGGTCCCGTCCTCACCACCTCGATCGGGACCGTCGACAGCCGGGGGGCACCCCGGCTCCTCGACCGCATCTCGCTCGCCGCCGCGGGCGCCGAGGCCCCCGAGAGCCGCACCGGCCAGTACCTCTACATCGAGTCCCGGGTCGCGGGCACCCACGTCAAGACCGTCGACGGCGTCAGCAGCGTGGTCAGCGACCCCCTCCACACCCGCCGCACCTGGAAGTCCCCGGACGGCCTCAAGGGCTGGCTGATCGAGCCCGGCCACACCGGACCCGAAGGCATGACCCTCGAAGGGCGCGACGAGCGGGGCAACGTGCCCAAGCCCCACCTCGGCGCACCCTCGCACGGCTACCTCGCCACCCTGCCCACCCAGCCCGACGCCCTGCTGCGGAAGATCTACAAGGAGACCGAGGGGCAGGGCAACGGCAAGGACCAGCAGGCGTTCTCCACCATCGGCGACCTGCTCGGCGAGAGCTGGCCCTCGCCGAGGCTCACCTCCGCGCTCTACAAGGCCGCGGCGAAGATCCCCGGTGTCGTCACCGTCGACAGCGCCACCGACGCGGCGGGACGCCAGGGCATCGCGGTCGCCGGGCTCGACACCGTCGGCGGCCAGCGCGCCGAGTGGATCTTCGACCGGAAGACCCTCACCTTCCTCGGCGCGCGGAGCGTGCAGGTGAACCCCGGGACCGGCGTGGACGCGCTGATCAAGCCCGGCACCGTCACCCACACCAACGCGGTCATGGTCCGCACCTTCGTCGGCGACATGAAGGTCACTCCGTAGCGGTCGCCCTGACCGTACGGCCGGACCGACGGCGCCCGCAGCAGGCTCAGTCGGTCCGGCCCGAGGCCCAGCCACCCAGCTCCGCAGGGCGGTTGGTGATGATCCCGTCCACCCCGAGCGCGTCCAGGGCCTTCCAGCGCGCCGGGGTGTCCACGGTCCACACATTGACCGCCACGCCCGCCGCGTGCAGTTGTCCGACCAGTTCGGGGCGGGTGCGGAGCGCACCGTCCGAGACGTTGTACGCGGCCAGCCCCAGCTCCCCGGCCACCGCCACCGGATCGGCGTCGAGGGTGTCGCGCAGCAGCCCCAGCGGCAGCTCCGGCGCCAGCTCGCGGGCGTACCGCAGGGACGCCGGGTCGAAGCTCTGGACGAAGACCCGGCCGGTCATCTCCTGGTCCCGCACCTCCCGGACGATCCGGGCCACCTCGTCGCGGCTGTGCGGCCCCTTGATCTCCAGGAGCATCTTTCCACCGCGCTCCCTGAGGTCCTTGAGCTGGGCGGCCAGGGTCGGCACCCGGGTGCCCGCGTAGACGGGGGCGAACCAGGAACCGGCGTCCAGGGCGTCGATCTGGGCGGCCGTCAGCGAACGGATCGGGCCCGTGCCGTCGGTGGTCCGGTCCACGGTCGTGTCGTGGAGCACGTACGGCACCCCGTCCTTGCTCGGCTGGACGTCGTTCTCGATCCACCCGGCCCTGCCCCTGCGGGCCACCTCGTCCGACACCAGGGTGTTCTCGGGCGCGGCGGAGGAAGCGCCCCGGTGGGCGATCACCGTCGGAGACGCCCCGGCGGCACGCGGCGGGAGACGACCGGCCGACCGGGCGGGCTGCTGCGAGCCCGCGGTCAGACCCCCGGCCTTGGCGTCGTCCCTCGGCGTCTCGTGCCTCCCGCCGCCGCCCTGCGGCCGGGGCGCCAGGACCCCGACCCCGCTCCCCGGTCCGGGCGGACCGACGAGGAGCACTCTGGCGGCGGCACCCGCCACGGGCAGGGCCGCCGGGGGCGGCAGCGGGGCGGTGGCCTCGACGGCGGTCGCGATCCCCACGACGGCGGCCAGGACGGCGAGGGTGACCGCCGCGCGTCGACGGGACCGGGCGGCGGGCGGCTGAGGGTCTCTCATGTCCGGACAGCCTAGAGGGGTCCTGGCCGCGACACGGCGGGCGGCACGAGCCCTTCGCCGGAATCGTCCCCCCTGCGGCATGGTGAGGACGTGCCCGGAGCCGTGCCATCGGGGGACCTCGGCCGGGTGCGGGGAGTCAGGGGGACCCATGGACACAGTGGCGGGAAACGGACCTGTCGGAGACGGCGGCCCCGGGAGCGGCACCGGCCCGGCCCCCGGCCGTACGGATGCCCGGCGGACGCCCGGAAGGACCGCGGGTACCGCGCCGGAGCCCGGCGGGCCGGTCGTCCGGACGCGCGGCCGAGGCGTCCTCGAAGGCGCGTTCGCGCTGCTCGACGCCCTGCGGCGGAGCGGCGACGAGGCCGGAGTGACCGAACTCGCGCTGAGCTGCGGAGTTCCCAAGGGAAGCGTCCACCGGCTGCTCGACCAGCTCGTCGAACTCGGCGCAGTCGAACGCCGGGGCAACCGCTACCGGGTCGGCCCGCAGCTCTACCGCCTGGGCCAGGCGTGGGAGCCGCACCCCGGACTGCGGCCCGCCGCCCGGCTCCCGCTCCAGCGGCTCCGCGCCGCCACCGGAGCCAGCCTGGTCCTCGCCGTGCTGCGCGAGGAGATGGCGATCACGGTCGGTTCGGTGCCGGGCGACCTCGAACCGGTCCTGCCCGTCCGGGACGGCCTCGCGTTCCGCCTGGACACCGCCGCCGGGAAGGCACTCACGGGACCCCTGCGCGGCGGACCCGTCCTCGACCGCGAGGACGTGCTGGCCGGAGTGTGCTGCGCCGCGCTCCCGGTCCGCACCCCCGACGGGCGCACGGTCGCCGCGCTCGCCGCCATGGTCCCGGCGGGACGGCCGCTCGACGCGCTCGGCCGGGCCGTCGCCGAGGCGGGCGCCGCGATCACCCGCGCGCTCGGCCGGGGCGGCCCCCTGCGCACCGTCCCGGCCGGCGCGCCCGTGCTCTGAGGGACGTGCGCGGGAGCGGGCGAGCGGCCTTGTTCCGCCCAGTGGAACGCGCGTAGAACACGACGCGGGCGACGGGCACAGTGGTGGTCGTGCCGGGGGAAACGGCACACCGGAACCGCCCGGACGGGCGGTTCCGGAACCACGGTCACACCAGTGACCCGAAATGTGGGGGGACCACATGCGCGAGAACCGATTCGCCCGAGCCGCCGCCACCGCCCTTCTCGGGCTCGGCAGCGTCGCCGCCTTCGCGGGGACCGCCCAGGCCGAGCCGATCGACTACGTGCGGATCGAACTCGTCGAACTGCACTGCCAGCAGAACAGCGAGGGCGACCACGACGAGGCCTATCTGAAGATCACCGACGCCAACGGCAACGCCGTCAAGGTCTGGCCCGGCAACGGCGTCAAGTACCAGACCATGGGCACCGGTTACGTCCGCTCCATGGCCGACGGCAACAGCGGCGCGGCGCTCATCCTCGGCAAGCAGCAGGCCCGCACCCTGACCCTCTGGGACTACGACTCCTTCGGCGGCGACGACAAGCTCGGCGCCACCCTCGTCACCGGCACCGAAGTCGGCGCCGAGACCCAGTGGCGCACCGTCGAGGGCTCCGGGGGCGTCTACGTGATCGGCTACCGCGTCATCGACATCTGAGGCATCCGGCCGGAGCCGCCGGGGGCGCCCGGCGGACGGGGGAGGGAAGGGGGCCGTGCCGGGCGACCGGCACGGCCCCTCCGCCCGCTCCCGGTCAGTCCGCGCCGGGGGCGACCAGCTCGCCCGACCGCGCCACCCGCCCGTACCAGCGGGCACTGGACTTCGGCGTCCGCTCCAGCGTGTCGTAGTCCACCCGCACCGCGCCGAACCGCTTCGCGTAGCCGTACGCCCACTCGAAGTTGTCCAGGAGCGACCAGAGGAAGTAGCCGCGCACATCGGCCCCGTCCTCGATCGCCCGGTGCACCGCCGTCAGATGCGCGTGGACGTAGGCGGCCCGCTCCGGATCGTGCACCGAACCGTCGGGGGCCACCACGTCCTCGTAGGCCGCCCCGTTCTCGCTGACCACCAGCGGAAGTCCGGGGTACGCGACCGAGAGCCGCACCAGCAGGTCGTACAGCCCGCTCGCGTCGACCGGCCAGCCCATCGCGGTCCGCCCGCCCGGCGCCCGGTGGAAGGCGACCCGGTCCGCGCCCGGCCACGGCGAGTGAGCGCTGTCGCCGTGCCCGTCGTCCCGGGGCTTCTCGGCCCCCTCGGGGACCTCCGAAACCACCGTCGGCGTGTAGTAGTTGACCGCGAGGAGATCCAGCGGCTGCCGTACGACAGCGGTGTCGCCGTCGCGGACGAAGGACCAGTCGGTCACCCGGGCCGTGTCGGCCAGCAGGTCCTCCGGATAGGCGCCCGCCAGCATCGGCCCCAGCCAGACGCGGTTGCCGACCGCGTCGATCCGGCGGGCCGCGTCCAGGTCACCGGCGGAACCGGTCAGCGGACGCACCTCGTGCAGATTGAGCGAGACGGCGAGCTGCCGGTCGGCGGGCAGCGCCGACCGCAGGGCCTGGACGGCCAGCCCGTGCCCCAGGTTGAGGTGGTGCGCGGCCCGCAGCGAGGCCACCGGGTCGGTGCGGCCCGGGGCGTGCACCCCGGAGCCGTACCCCAGGAAAGCCGTGCACCAGGGCTCGTTGAGCGTGGTCCAGCGGACCACCCGGTCGCCGAGGGCGTCGGCGACGATCCCCGCGTACTCGGCGAACCGCTCGGCGGTGGCCCGCTCCGGCCAGCCGCCCGCGTCCTCCAACTCCTGCGGCAGGTCCCAGTGGTAGAGCGTGAGCGCGGGCTCGATCCCGGCGGCCAGCAGTTCGTCGACCAGCGCCCGGTAGAAGTCGAGGCCCTTCTGTACCGCCGGACCCCGGCCGGTGGGCTGCACCCGGGACCAGGACACGGAGAACCGGTAGGCGTCCAGGCCGAGTTCGGACATGATGCGGACGTCCTCGCGGAACCGGTGGTAGTGGTCCACGGCCACGTCACCGGTGTGCCCCCCGAAGACCTTGCCGGGGGTGTGCGAGAAGGTGTCCCAGATGGACGGCGTACGGCCGTCCTCCGCCGCCGCTCCCTCGATCTGGTACGCGGCGGTGGCCGCGCCCCAGAGGAAGCCGGGCGGGAACGAGCGGGTGGCGGTGAGCGGCCGGGTTTCGGACGCGGTCATAGGAGGACGCTCCCAACGCGTGTGCGGGATGAGTACCGTGAGGTGGGGTGAGGGGCGGCCGGTCAGCTCTTGACCGCACCGGCCGTGATGCCGCCGACGATGTGCTTGCCGAGGAAGGCGAAGACCAGCAGCAGCGGCACGGTGGATATGAGGGCGCCGGTCAGCACGATGGCGTGGTCCACGCTGTGGTTGCCCGCGCCGAGCCCCGCGAGCGCCACCTGGAGGGTGGGACTGCCGTCCGGGGTGAGCGCGATGAACGGCCAGAAGAAGTCGTTCCACGCCTGGACGAAGACCAGCATTCCGAGCACGGCCATCGCGGGCCGCGCCACCGGGAACACCACGTGCCAGATGATCCGGAGACTGTGCGCGCCGTCCATCCGGGCCGCCTCCACCAGCTCCACGGGCAGCGCCTCGACGAGGAACTGGCGCATGAAGAACACACCGAAGGCGGCGACGAGCGAGGGCAGCACCACCGACTGGAGCTGGTCGACCCAGCCGAGGCCGGTGATGATCTGGTAGAGCGGGATGACACTGAGCTGGGGCGGGATCGTCATGGTGGCGACCACGAGCGACAGCAGCAGCCCACGGCCCCGGAAGGGGAGTTTCGCGAAGGCGAACCCGGCGAGCGTGGAGAACAGGACGGTGGACGCGGCCACCAGGCTCGCCACGATCGTCGTGTTGACCAGCGCCTCGCCCATGTCGACCTGGTTCCAGGCGAAGGCGAGGTTCTCCAGGAGACGGGAACCGGGCAGCAGCGGTGCGGGGGCCTCCACCACCCGCTCGCCGGTGTGCGAGGCGGCGACCACGTTCCAGTACAGCGGGAAGAGCGAGACCGCCGCCGCCACGGCGAGCAGGACGTACGTCAGGGGTCCGGCGTGGTGCTGCCGTCCGGCGGCCGGGCGCGTCCGCCGACCGCGCAGGGCCGTCCCCGGCACCGATCGGGGCCGGTGGGACGGACGGTTCGGGCGGGGCGGGTCGAGAGTGCGGGCCATCGGGTCAGCCCCCCAGCTTCTTGCGGTGGTGACGGGAGACGAGGGCCTGGCCGCCGCCGACGATCAGCAGGAGCAGCAGCATGACCCATGCGAGCGCCGAAGCCTGCCCCAGCGCGCCGGTCACCCAGCCTTTCTCGTACATCAGCAGGCTCAGTGTCTGGAACTGGTTGCCGCTGCCGCCGCTGATGCCGACGCTCCCGCCGTACAGCATCGGCTCGCCGAAGAGCTGGGTGGCGCCGATGGTGGAGACGACGATCGTGAACAGGACGGTCGGGCGGATGGAGGGGATGGTGACGCTGAGGAACTGGCGCCAGCGGGAGGCCCCGTCGAGCGCGGCAGCCTCGTACAGGTCCCGCGGCACGGCCTGCATCGCGGCCAGGTAGATCAGCGCGTTGTAGCCGGTCCAGCGCCAGACGACGATCGTGGAGATCGCGATCTGGGCGGGCCACCGGGACGCCTCCCAGTCGACCGGGCCGATCCCGAGCACATCGAGGAAGGTGTTGATCAGCCCGTAGTCGGTGTTGAACAGTTGGGCGAAGACCAGCGTCGCCGCCGCGATCGAGGTGGCGTACGGGGCGAGGACCGCCACCCGGAAGAAGCCCCGGCCCCGCAGCTTGTAGTGGAGCAGGTGGGCGAGGCCCAGGGCCATGAGCAGCTGCGGGACGGTCGAGAGCACCCCGATGGTGAAGGTGTTGAGGAGCGCGTTCCAGAAGAACTCGCTGGTCGCCAGGTCGGTGTAGTTCTCCAGGCCCTTCCACCGCGCGCCGCCGCCCAGTTCCACCCGGTTCAGCGAGAGCCAGCCGGTGTAGATCAGCGGGAAGAGCCCGAAGGCGGCGAAGGTGAGGAAGAAGGGAGCGACGAAGAGGTACGGGGCCGCCGTGACGTCCCAGCGGTAGAGGGCGCCGCGCAGACCGGCCGGGGCGGCACGGCGACCGCGCGGGCCGGGGGAGGAGGGCGGAGCGGAGGGCGGCGGTGAGCCGTCCGGCCGCGCCCGAACGGAGGTGGCCACGGGGGCGTCCTTCCAGGTCGATGCGGGCGGGGTGGTGCGGACGGGTGGTGCGGACGGTTCCGGTCCGCGACGCTCGGGCGGCGACGCTCGGGCGGCGGCGGACCGGGCACCCGGCCTCCGCTACTGGTCGATCTTGTCGTCGATCAGCTTCCTGACGTTCTCCCAGGCCTTGGCCGGGTCGGTGCCGCGCTGCTCGATGTCGAGGATGCCGTTGTCGGTGAGGAAGGTCTTCACCTGGCCGTCGTAGCGGCTGATCGTGGCGGGCGTGATCCGGGCCGCCGCGCTGGAGAAGATCCTGCCGACCGGGGTGTCACCGAAGTAGGGCAGCTCGGCGTCCTGGACCGCGGGCGAGGTCAGGGTGTCCTTGGACGAGGGGATGTTGCCGTTGACCGCGAACACCTTGGCGTGCTGCGCCGGGGCGGTCAGCCAGGCGGCCAGCTCGGCGGCCTCCTTGGCGTGCTTCCCGGACTTCGGCACGGCGAGGAAGGCGCCGCCCCAGTTGCCCGCCACGGGCGGGGCGGCGATGTCCCACTTGCCCTGGTTGGCCGCGCCCGCCTGGTCCTTGATGATGCCGGTCATCCAGCTGGGGCAGGCGACGGTGGCGAACTTCGCGTTCTTGAAGGCCGCGTTCCAGGTGCCCTTCTCGTCGAACTGGCGCAGTCTGGCGGTGAGTCCGCCCTCCGCCGCGGCGACGGCGGTGTCCCAGGCCTTCTTCACACCGGGGCTGTTCTCCCAGTCGAGCTTGCCGCTCGCGTCGGCGTACTGCACCGGATCGCTGGAGACCACCGCGTTGAAGAGGCCGCTCGCGGAGTCGTGGAAGGCGGTGCCCGCGGGCGCGTTCTTCCGGTAGGTCCGTCCGGTCTCGAGGAACTTGGCCCAGTCGCCCGCCCACAGCCTGCCGACCGCGTCCCGGTCGGTGGGCAGTTCGGCCTTGGCGAAGAGGTCCTTGTTGTAGCAGACGGCCATCGGGCCGATGTCCGTGCCGAGGCCGATGACCCTGCCGTCCGCGGTCGTCGCCTGCTTGACCTTCCAGTCGAGGAAGGCGCCGATGTCCGCGCCGCCCTCCTTGCTCAGGTCCACCCACTTGCCGGCCATGGACGGGCCGGTCGCCTCCGCGATGAAGCCCACCTCGACGGCCTGGATGTCGGCGAGACCGCTGTCGCGGGAGAGGCGCAGCTTCAGGGTGTCCCAGTACTTCTGGCCGTCGGCGACGTTCGATTCCTCGATCTTGATGTGCGGGTGGGCCTTCTCGTACTCGGCGTAGAGCTTGGCGCCGGTCTTGTCGTCGTAGCCGAAGGAACCGAAGGTCCCCACCCGCAGCGTGATCCTTCCGTCGCCCCCGGCCCCGCCGCCGTCCCCGCCGCAGCCGGTGAGCAGGGCGGTGCCGGTCATGACGGCGGCGACCGCCGCGCTCGCCGCACGGCGTCCGCGTCTGCTGCTGGAAGTGCGCATTCCACTCTCCTCGTCCCCAGGTGGTGCTCGTGGTGCGCCAAGAGGTCCGGCCGGCCGGTCGCGGCTCGGCGGCGTCCGCCGGGACCCGGTGCAAGGCTCTGCGCATCCCGGATGGGAGCGCTCCCACGTCGTTGCCGGAAGGTTGCTGCCTGGCGGGTGCGGGTGTCAAGACATGAACGCGGATTCGTTACCGGAAGGCCTTCCGGGGGTTTCGCGGCCCTCGGCGGGCACGCTTGCGTCATCTCCTGAACGCACCGCCGCGACGGCCGGAGGCCCCCGTGGTGCCTCCGGAGGGTCGTCGACTAGAGTGGGAGCGCTCCCATCCATGCTTTCCGTCCCGGACGGACGCCGGATGAGCGGCGACGTCGTTCCAGGAGGGGGTACGGGAGAGGTGAACGGACGGCAGACCGGCAGGCCCACCCTGGAGGAGGTCGCGGCCAGGGCCGGGGTCGGCCGGGGCACGGTCTCCCGGGTGATCAACGGCTCCCCCCGGGTGAGCGAGCGGACCAGGGCCGCCGTCGAGCGGGCCGTCGCCGAACTCGGTTACGTCCCCGACCAGGCGGCCCGCGTTCTCGCCGGAAGCCGTACCGGAGCCGTCGCCCTCGTCATCCCGGAGACCGAGGCCCGGCTCTTCGCGGAGCCCTACTTCCTGGACCTCATGCGCGGAGTCAGCTCGGAACTGGCCGACGCCGAAAAGCAGTTGCTGCTGACCCTGGTCCGCGACGAGCGGGAGCGGCAGCGGTTCGAGCAGTATCTCGCCTCGCGGCGCGTCGACGGCGTCCTGCTCGCCTCCGTCCACGGTGACGACCCGCTGCCCGACCGGATCGGCGGGCTCGGCCTGCCGGTGGTCATGAGCGGGCGCCGCTCGGAGGCCGAACCGGTGCCGTACGTGGACTCCGACAACATCGGCGCCGGACGGGCGGCCGTGGCGCACCTGGTGGCGCGCGGCCGGAAGCGGGTCGCCACCGTCACCGGACCGCCCGACATGTACGTCGCCCGCGCCCGGCTCGGCGGCTACCGGGCGGGGCTCGCCGAGGCGGGTCTCGCGCCCGACGAGGGGCTGGTCGCGGTGGGTGACTTCACGGAGGAGGGCGGGCGGCGGGCGATGCGGGAGCTCCTGGAGCGCGGGTCGGATCTGGACGCGGTGTTCGCCGCGTCCGACGTGATGGCGGCCGGGGCGCGCGGGGTGCTGCGGGAGGCGGGGCGCCGGGTGCCGGAGGACGTGGCCCTGGTCGGTGTCGACGACTCCCCGGTCGCCCGGCTGATGGACCCGCCGCTGACCAGCGTCCGGCAGCCCATCGAGGAGATGGGCCGCACGATGGCCCGGATCCTGCTCCAGGAGATCGCCGGGACACCGGACGAGCCCCGCCGACGGGTGCTGCCGACGGAGCTGGTCGTGCGCGAGTCGTGCTGAGGGGCGGGACCCGTGGCCGGCCGGCCGGACGGCAGGGGCCGGTCGGCCACGGGTCCCGGTGGGGCGCTACAGCGCCGGGTGGGCGTTCTTCATCAGCTCCTGGAACTGGGCGGAGAACCACCGGCCCGAGATCGGGGCGTCCGGCAGCGACCCCGACATGCTGTTGCCGTTACGGGCGTTGCCCGTGTACGTCGGGTCGCACATCCGGTCGAAGCCCTTGCCCTCGTTGTTCGGGATCTCCTTGCTGGAGCCGTCGGACTCGCCCGGGGGCTTCACCCAGACGTACGCGTCGATCCCCGCGGCGGGCGCGGCCTGGGGCCGTTCGCCGAGTCCGGCGCCGGACTGGTTGCACCAGTTGCCGAGGTGGATGCGCCGGTCGTAACGGCCGCCGTTGACATAGGTGTCGACGCTGGCCGTGGGGCCCGCCGCGGTGGGACGGGCGGTGCCGCCCCAGCCGTTGCGGGAGGTGTCGATCAGCATTCCGAGGTTGCTGTCGAAGCCGAGCGAGACGAGTCTGGTCCGCATGGCCTGGGCGTAGGACAGTTCGTCGGTGTACCGGTTCCAGTCGACCCACTTCGACTGGCGTACGGAGACGCCGTTCACGTTGTCGTCGATCCTGAAGTGGTCCTCCTTGAGGGCGCTGTAGTTGGCGGTGTTGACGATGAAGCCGTGGACGTTGGAGAGCGTGGAGCCCTCGGCGGTGGCCGCCTGCCGGAACAGTTCGGCGGAGGCGCCGAAGTTGTCGTCCCAGCCGAGCCAGCCGTGGTGGCCCGCGTCCACGTAGTTGTAGACGTTGCCGATCGCGCCGAGCTTCTTGAGCGCGTAGCCGACACCGGTGATGTAGTTGCCGTTGGCCTTCATCACATCGCAGTTGGCGGTGGCGGTCGGGCGTCCGCTGACGTTGGTGACGAGGTTGGGCAGCGAGTCGATCTCGACGGTGGTGACGATCCGGAGGCCCGCGTACTTGGGGTCGGCGAGGATCGCGGCGATCGGGTCGATGTACTCGGTCTTGTAGCGGCCGATCTCGGTCGGGCCCAGCTCGCCGTTGGAGGCGAGGGCGGCGCAGTCGCGGCCGGGCAGGTTGTAGACGACGAGCTGGACGACGAGTTCGCCGGAGCCCTTCTGGCGCAGGGCCTCGTCGAGGTGGGCGCGCAGGCCCATGGAGGTGGTGGAGCCGTTGACGGCGGCGATCCGGTCCAGCCAGACGCCGGTGGGCTGTCCGGCGATCCTGCTGCCGCCGGGCTCGGCCGCCGCCTTGGCGGACCACTCGGGGTTCACGTACACCTTCGCCCCGGCGTACGGATTGTCGGCTCTGCTGCCCGCCGGCGGTGTGGTGGGCGGGGTCGTGGGAGGGGTGGTCGGGGGCTGTGTGGGCTCGGTGGTGCCGTTGCAGACGATCCCGTTGAGCCGGAAGACCGCGGGGACGGCGTTGGTGCCGCTGTACGAGGCGTTGAAGCCGAAGGACGTCGAGCCTCCGGTGGCCAGGGTCCCGTTGTAGGAGACGTTCTTCGCGGTGACCGCGACGCCGGACTGGGTGATCGTGGCGTTCCAGCCCTGGGTGATCTGCTGGTTCCCGGCGTAGGACCACTCGACGGTCCACGCGGCCACCGGGTCACCGGTGTTGGTGACGGTCACGTTGGCGCCGAAGCCGGTGTTCCACTGGTTGGTGACCTGGTAGTCGACCTTGCAGCCGGGAGTGACGGCGCCTGCGTTCGCCGTGCCGAGGACGGTGGCGGTGGCGCCGGTGGCCGTGACGAGGCCGAGGGCCGCCAGGAGGGCGGTGCGACTGGTGCGGCTCATGCGGGATGTGGTCCTTTCAGGGGGTGAGGGCGCGCAGGTGGTCGCGCAGCCCGATGCCGAATGCGGTGGGAGTGCCGTCGTACGAACTGATCAGTGCGGGACCGGAGTTGCAGTTCCAGGTGTTCCAGGTCCAGCCCAGGTACGAGAGGCCGCGGTCGTCGAACCACTTCATGACGCGGTCGACGAATCCGTGTCCGCAGGTGTTCTCGCCGATCTCGCCCGCGAGGAGGGGGACCTGGGCGGCCACCGGGGCGAGGGTGTTGTTCCAGCACGTCTCGTCGGAACAGGTGTTGAAGTTGTAGACGTGCCAGGCGGCGGCCAGATTGCCCGCCGGGTCGGTGGGGCGGTACGTGAGCCACTGGCTCAGGTCGTTGGAGTACGCGAGACCGGGGACGAGGACGAGGTTCCTCGATCCCGTGGCGCGGACGGCGTCCACCAGGTCCTGCATTCCCGCGACCTCGTAGCCGATGCCGGGGCAGGTTCCGCCGTCGCGCCAGCAGGACCAGGCCTGTGCCGCGGTGGGCGTCGCCCGGTCCGGATAGGGCTCGTTGAACAGGTCGAAGACGACCCTTCTGTCGTTCTTGAAGGTGTCGGCCACCGAGGTCCAGAAGTCCGGGGTGTACCGGGCGTCCGGCATCGGCTTCTGGCAGGTCGCGTGGACGTCCGCGCAGCCCGAGGAGTTCCCGGTGTACTGGCCGTACGTCCAGTGCAGTTCGACCACCGGCGTCATGCCGTGCGCGAGGACCCTGCCGACCAGATCCTTGACCGCGGCGATGTAGGAGGCGCCCCGGTACTCGGGTCTGACGTTGTCCAGGCCGAGCCAGCACTCCTCGTTGAGGGGGATGCGGACGGTGTTGGCCTTCCAGTCGGCGATGGCCCTGACCGAGGCGTCGTCCACGGGGCCGTCCCAGATGCCGTGCCCCTGGACGCACATGAACTCGCCGCCGGAGCGGTTGACGCCGAGGAGGCGTCGGGTGGCGCCGTTCTGGTCGGTGAACCGATTCCCGGACACGGTGAGTTCGGGCGCGCCGGAGACCGGGGCGGGTGTGGTTGGGGGAGTGGTCGGCGGGGTCGTGGGAGGGGTGGTCGGGGGAGTGGTGGGAGGGGTGGTCGGACCGGTGGGTGTGGGTGCCGGGGTGGTGGCGCACGGTGTGCCGTTGAGCGTGAAGGCGGTGGGTGCCGTGTTGGCGCCCGACCAGGAGGCGATGAAGCCCGCCGAGACCTTCGCGCCCGTGCCGAGCGCCGCGTTCCAGCTCTCGTTCACGACCGTGACGGCGGTCCCGGACTGGGACCATCTGCCGCCCCAGCCCTGGCTGAGGGTCTGGCCGGACGGGAAGCCGAAGCCCAGGCTCCAACCGCCCAGTGCGGGGCCTTCGTTGGTGACGGTGACGGAACCCTGGTAGCCGCCTGCCCACTGGCCGACGACCGCGTACTCCACGGTGCAGACGGGTGCGGCCGCTGCTCCTGAGGCCGTACCCATGAGGGCGAGGGCGGTGCTCGCCGTGGTGAGCGCTGCTCCGGAAAGCAGCGCGGAAAGGCGTGGTGGATGGCGCATGAGCGAGTCCTCGCAGCGAGGGCACACCTCTGACGGTGTGCCGACCGGACGGATTCGCTCCCACTGGTCGGGGCAGACCGTAGCGCCAACTGATGCCAAGCAAAAGAGGGGTCGAGTAAATTTCCCGTCGATTGCCTTCGACTCTTCACGTGTCTTGACGCCCCTGCCTCCTCGCTGCACAGTGGGAGCGCTCCCACTGGTTCAGAGCTTGTTCCCCGGACACTTCCGCTCTTCGCTTCCCCCGACCTCACGAGCCGCGAGGAGAACCACCCCTGATGCCCATGCCTCCGCCCCGGAGGGCGACCGCGCGGACGACCGACCGCCCTGGCCGCCGTGCTCTCCCTCTCGCTGGACCTGTCGGCGCTCCGGGTTCGTCGCCACCACGGGCGACCGGTCCTCAGCCGTCGGCACCGCCCCGGCGGCCGTACGGCCGAGGACATCCGCCGTACAGGCGCATCCGCCCCGGTCACGGACCTGCCGAGACCTGCCTCACGAACGACACCGCGCCCGTCCCTCCGTACCACCGGCCCTGACACGTGCGGACGTGGCCCCGGCCGTGGGCTCGTACGCCGGGCCGATGGGACAGCGGTCACCCTGCGGGACTGGCTGGGGGCGAGCGCGAGGCGCCTACGGACCTCCGGCCCGGAATCCTTCCCGACCCGGCGCCACCGCGATGGTCCGCCGCGAATGGGGCCGGAGAATTCCGGGGTGATCCAGCTTCACTGGAACGATCGCCGTGAGGCTTTCCCTGTCTGGCCAGTGCCGGTCCGGGTCCCCATGTCGTCCGCACCCAGGAACCGCACGTCTGGACAGTGCCTCGAACCGCCGCCTAGGGTCAGGGCCTTGATCCCGGCGGTAGGCACACGCGTCCGGGGTGCCGGGAACAGTCGAGGAGGACGCACGTGGTCACTCTCGGAGACGCCACCCGGTGCCGCCCTCCCGTCCCTGCTCCCGGCCCCGGGGGCCGACGTGGCTTTCCCGGACCCTGAAGAGGGCGACGCGGAGGCCGAGTTCCGACTCTTCTTCGCCCGTCACTACGCCGAACTCTCCCGTCTCGCAAATCTGTTGACCGGCGAGGCCGACGCCGCCGACGATCTCGCCGCCGATGCGATGCTCGCCCTCTGGGACCGCTGGGACCGGGCCCGCGCCGCCGACCACCCCGCCGCCTACGCCCGGGGCGTCGTCGCCAACCTCGCCCGTACCCGCGCCCGGAGCGCCGTACGGGAACGGCGCAGGATCGCCGCCTTCTGGGACAGGCGCCCCGAACACACCGAGGGCCCGGACGTGCCCGCCGTGCTCGATGTCCGCACCGCCCTGCGCGCCCTGCCCTTCCGCAAGCGCGCCTGCGTCGTGCTCCGGCACGCCTTCGACCTCTCCGAACGCGACACCGCGCTCGCGCTCGGCGTGTCGGTCGGCACGGTCAAGAGCCAGACGGCCAAGGGAATGGCGGAACTCCAGCGGCTGCTCGGTTCCCGCGCCGCCGCCGAACTCGCCACGAGGAGGCACTGATTGACGGACGAGCCACGACTCCGCCGGGAGTTGCGCGAGGCGGCGCTCGCCCACCGGCCCGACCACGCCCGTATCCTCGCCCGGGTCGAACGCGGCCTCGCCGTGTCAGCCTCCCGGCGTTCCCGTAACCCGTCCGGACTCCGCCGGACAGGAGTCCTCGTGGCCGTCACCGTCGCGGCGGTCGTCGGTATCGGAGGGGCGGTCGGCATCGGCGGACTCGCGGCGACCGGGCCCACCACCCCGCAACCCGGCCCCGCCGCCGTGCCGCCCGTACCCTCCACCGGACCCGGCGCGCGGGCCACCGGCACCGTCGACGCGGGCGGGAACCGCTGGTGGGCCCAGAGCGACCTGGCCCTGACGACCGACGCGCCCGCCGAAGGAGTCCTCGTCGAACTCCGGATCGCCCGCACCCCCGGTGTCGTCAGCACCGGCCACTGGCGCACCCGTCCCGCCGAGGACTTCACCGAGACGCTCACCGAGGAGACCGGTCACCTGGTCTACCGCTGGATCCTGAAACCGGGCCGCACGGTCCCGCCCGGCTCCCATGTCTTCGCGGGCCAGTACAACCACGCCGAAGGGGTACGGGACTTCCGGGCCGACTCGTACACCGTGGTCCTGACCGGCACCGACGGCGGCCGGTCCACCCTGCGCGGCGGCTTCCGGACGGCAGCGGCACGGTGACCGGTGGGACTCGCGGGGCGGTTGTGCGTGCGACGAGGGCCGGGATCGTGTCCGGCCGACATGCGGCGGGTACGGCGGGTACGGCGCCCGGCCGCGCGGCGCCCGGCGGGGTCCTCCGGCTCTGCCCTGGTGGCGGGCCATAGGCTCGGGGGCATGACGAACACTCCGACGGTCCGTGGACCCGAACAGCGCAAGAAGGACCTCCTCGACCGGCTGACGGGGGAGGCCGACATCTGGGTCGCCTCGGCGAGCGCGGACGGACTCCCGTACCTCGTCCCGCTCTCCTTCCTCTGGGACGGCACCGACATCTGGCTCTGCACCCGGCCCACCAACCCCACGGGCCGCAACCTCGGCGCCGGCGGACACGCTCGTCTCGCGCTGGGACACACCCGGGACGTGGTGCTTCTCGGCGGCGAGGTGACGACCTTCCGGGGAGAGGACGTGCCGGTCGCCGCGATCGAGGCGTTCGCTGCCAAGTCCGGTTGGGATCCGCGTGGTTCGGGACCGGCATATGCCTGGTTCCGCGTCCGCCCCACCACCGTGGAGGCCTGGCACGAGGAGCCCGAGATCACCGGACGCAGGCTCATGACCGACGGGGTCTGGGCGGTCTGACCCGCCCGATCTGACTCGCCCGGTCTGACCCGCCCGGCCCGGGAGCCGGAGCACGGACAGCGGTGCGGGCGGGATTCGGGGTGTGCGGCGGGCGGTGGGCGGTGGGTCTGAGACAGCGGACCCCGGAGCGACGGGCCGGGGCCGGGAGTCGGCTCAAACGTGGGCGCCACGGCCGGTCCGCTCCTCGCGGCGGCGGATTCTCGGACGGCGGCAACCTTTGCGCGGGCGGCGGCGACTGAGACGTGGGCCGTCTCTCGGCTGTTTGCCCGATCCGCAGGAGCCGAGAGACGGCCCGGCCCCACGCCGAGGCGCGGAAGGAGGCAACCGTGTCCTCCGCCGCCACCGCCCGGCCCTCGCCCCGCCCCGAGATCCGACGGAGGAGCACCTGTGATCCACGGCACCTGGGAACCCGCCCCCGCCGCACGCTGGGAGGACGCCTACGCCGTGGGGAACGGCCGCCACGGCGCCCTGGTCCTGGGCGACCCCGAGGACGACCGGGTGACCGTCACCCACCACACCCTCGTACGCCCGGAAGAACCGGCCGCCGGGCAGACCCCTCCCGAGGAGCAGGCCCCGCTCGCGGCGGCCGGGGAACGGGCGTCGCTCCTCTCCCGGCAGCTCCACCCCGGATTCCGTACCCGCGTCCTGCGCCCGCCCGGCGGCCCCGCCGTGCCCGTCCGCCGGTCCGTGGACTTCAGCGACGGGGTCGTCTCCGGTGAGTGCGGTGAACGCCGCAGCGAGGTCTTCGTCTCGCGCGCCGACGACGTCCTCGTCCAGTACGTCACCGCGCCGGGCCCCGCCGTCGAGATCAGCCTTGACCACCGGTTTCCCGGAGCCCCCTCCTGGCTCGGCTCGGAGCGGGGCATCGCCACCGCACGCCGCGAGACCGTCCTCACCCTGCGGGCCCGCTATCCCGACGGCCCGCTCGGATACACCGGCCTCACCCTCCTCCGCACCGACACCGGCCGCACCACGCTCACCGCCACCGGAGTCCGGGTGGAGGGCGCGGGCCGACTGCTGCTCCTCACCCGTGTCCTCAGACACCGGGGCGACCCCGGGACGGAGAGGGAGACGGAAGCGCTACGGGCGCTGCTCGCCGACCCGCCCGGTGCGCGACCGGACCCGACGTTCCGAACCGGGCCGGACCCGACGTCCCGGACGCGGCCGGTCACCCCCGGCCCGCTCGACGTCCTCCACGCCCGGCTGCGCGCCCGGCACACAGCCCTGCACGGCCCCGCGTACCGGCGTGTCACCCTCGACCTCGGCGCCGACCCGGCCGAGCGCGTCCTGTCCGGCGCCGAGCTGCTCCGCCGCCCCGGGAGCCCGGCCCTGCTGGAACGTCTCTTCGCCGCCGAACGCCACCGGCTGCTCTCCTCCTCGGCCGGACCGTGGACGGGCGGGTGGGACACGCCCGCTCGGTGACCTGCCCCGCGAGCACGAGCCCGGGTACGAGCCCGGGTACGAGTACGGGTACGGACGCTTACACGGAGGCGGTCCTCCGGCCCGACCGGGACGCCGACGTCGAACTCCTGACCCCGGCGGGCCGGGTCTCAGGCTTCCGTCGTCACCAGGACGACCTCCAGGGTGCGGGGCCCGTGGACCCCCTCGACCCGGTCGAGTTCGATGTCGCTCGTCGCGGACGGGCCCGAGATCCAGGTCAGGGGCCGTTCGGGGGCGAGCCGGGGGAGCGCCTCGGGGACGGATGCCACGACCTGGTCCGGCGCCCGGACGACACAGAGGTGCAGGTCGGGTACGAGGGTGAGGGCACGGCGGCCCTGCCCGGGGCCGCCGTCGAGGACGATCGTGCCGGTCTCGGCGATCGCCAGGGCGCAGCCGGTCACCACGGCGTCGGTGCCGTCCAGTTCGTACGGGGTGAGCCGGGGCGTGTCGGTGAGGCGCTCGGCGTCGGTCCCGGCGAGCCAGCTCTCGGGGAGTCCTGGCGGGACGACGACCGTACGGACCCCGTGTTCCGTCAGGAGCCGGGCGATGAGCCCGGGGAGGCCGTCGGGCGCGGTGCGGTGGACGTGGGCGCGGTACTCGGTGAGGTTCTCGTGGAGGAGGCCGAGGAGCGCGTCGGGGCTCTCCGTGCCGTGGCGGACACGATAGGTCCTGGGGACGTCCGGGGCTTCGGGCGCGTCGGCGACGGCGGCCCTGATCCGGGCGAGGACACGGGCGCGGGAGTCGGTCATGCGCGGTTCTTCTTCCACCAGTCGCGGAACGGTTCGGCGGGCAGCTCGGGCAGATTCCGGTGCTCGGACCACTGGCGGGCGCCCGGTCCGGGAAGCCGCTCCGGGTGCAGCGCGCGGGTGGCGGAGGCCAGCCGTTCGACGGTGGCGAGGACGGCCGGGTGGTCGAGCACCCAGGACGAGACGCGGATCGCGGCCCGTTCGAGCCGGTGTCCCTTTCCGCCCCGCTCGGCGACCCGGGTGCGCAGGTGCACCAGGACCTCGGGGATGTCGATGGCGACCGGGCACACCTCGTAACAGGCTCCGCAGAGTGTGGAGGCGTAGGGCAGGGAGGCGTCGATCTCGCTCGCGGTGCCCCGGAGTTGGGGGGTGAGGATCGCGCCGATGGGCCCGGGGTAGACCGAGCCGTACGCGTGGCCGCCGGCCCGCTCGTACACCGGGCAGACGTTCAGACAGGCCGAGCAGCGGATGCAGCGCAGCGCCTGCCGTCCCACCTCGTCGGCGAGGACGTCGGTGCGGCCGTTGTCGAGCAGCACCAGATGGAAGGCGGAGGGCCCGTCGGCGTCGGTCGTGCCGGTCCAGGTGCTCGTGTACGGGTTCATCCGTTCGGCGGTCGAGGAGCGCGGCAGGGTCTGGAGGAAGACCTCCAGGTCCCGCCAGGTCGGCACGACCTTCTCGATGCCGACGACGGAGATCAGGGTCTCCGGAAGCGTCAGGCACATACGGCCGTTGCCCTCGGATTCGACGACGACGAGGGTGCCCGTCTCGGCCACCATGAAGTTGGCGCCGGAGATCCCCACCTTCGCCCGCAGGAACTTCTCCCGCAGGTGCAGCCGGGCGGCCTCGGCGAGTTCGGCCGGGTCGTCCCCGAGGCCCTCGGGTGCCGGACGGCCCCAACGGCCCATGCGTTCGCGGAAGATGTCCCGGATCTCGCTCCGGTTGCGGTGGATCGCCGGAACCAGGATGTGCGAGGGTCGGTCGTCGCCGAGCTGCACGATCAGCTCCGCGAGGTCCGTCTCGTAGGCGGCGATCCCCTCGGCCTCCAGATGCTCGTTGAGCCCGATCTCCTGGGTGGCCATGGACTTGACCTTGACGACCTCGGTCTCGCCGGTGGCCCGGACGAGTCCGGTGACGATCCGGTTGGCCTCGGCGGCGTCCGCCGCCCAGTGCACGGTTCCGCCCGCCGCGGTCACCGACTCCTCCAACTGGACGAGATGGGCGTCGAGGTGACGGAGCGTCCGATCCTTGATCGCCTTGCCCGCCGCGCGGAGTTCGGCCCAGTCGTCGAGCTCGGCCACCGCCCGCGCCCGTTTGTCGCGGATCGTGTGGGTCGCGTGCCGCAGGTTCGCGCGCAGCGTCGTGTTCCCGACCGCGGCCCGCGCCGCCTCCGGGAAGGCGGGCATACCCACGAAGGTGCCGGGTGTCCGCTGCTCCGTCATCGCCAGGGCTCCTCTTCCGTGCTCGCCAGGACGTCCGCCAGGTGCACCGTGCGCAGCGGGGCTCCCTGCCGGTCCAGCATCCCGCCCACGTGCAGCAGACAGGAGTTGTCCGCGCCGCACAGCACCCCGGCGCCGGTGGAGAGCGCGTGGGCGATCTTGTCGGCGCCCATCGCGGCCGACACGTCGGGGTTCTTCACGGCGAAGGTGCCGCCGAAGCCGCAGCACTCCTCCGCGCCCGGCAGCTCCACGAGCTCCAGGCCCCTGACCGCCGCCAGGAGCCGCCGGGGCCGGTCGCCGAGTCCGAGGAGCCGCAGCCCGTGACAGGACGGGTGGTACGTCACCCGGTGCGGGAAGTACGCGCCCACGTCGGTCACGCCCAGCACGTCGACCAGGAACTCGGTCAGCTCCAGGACGCGCGGGGCCAGCTCCGCCGCCCGCGCGCCGAACGAGGGGTAGTGGTGGCGGACCATCGCCGCACAGGAACCCGAGGGGGTGACCACGTACGCGTACCCCTCGAACGCCCGGACCGTGCGACGCACCAGCGGCTCGGTCTCCGCGCGGTAGCCGGTGTTGAACTGCGGCTGCCCGCAGCAGGTCTGCGCGGCGGGGAAGTCGACCTCGACGCCGAGGCGTTCGAGGAGCCGTACGGTGGCCACCCCCGTCGCGGGGAAGACGGCGTCGTTGACGCAGGTGACGAAGAGAGCGACACGCATACGGTTCCTCGGGGACGGGGACGGGGACGGGGACGGGGACGGGGACGGGGACGGGGACGGGGACGGGGACGGGGACGGGATTTGTGCGGGACCGGCCGGGCGGTGTGTTCGGCGCGCGGTGCGTAGTCTGGCAGGGCCGGGCGCCGCACCGGGTTCCGCCGGGCCGGGCTCAGCGGACGCCGAGCAGGTGCTCCAGGGCCAGTTGGTCGAGGTGCTCGAACGCCATGGAGCGCGCCGCCGTGGCGTCCGGGTCGAAGGTCTCGTACGCGGAGGGGTCGGCGAGCAGACCGGCGAGACCGTCGGGCGCGGTGGGCACGGCCAGTTCCGGCAGCCGGGAGGCGGCCAGCGCACGGCCGACGTCCGGGTCGGTGCGGAAGGCCGCCGCGCGCTCCCTGAGGATCAGATAGGTCCGCATACAGTTCTTCGCGGACTCCCAGACCCCGTCGGCGCCATCGGTCCGCACCGGCTTGAAGTCGAAGTGGCGCGGCCCCTCGTACCCGGCCGTCTCCAACAGGTCCACCAGCCAGAACGCCTGGCGCAGATCACCCGCCCCGAAGCGCAGGTCCTGGTCGTACTTGATGCCCGACTGGCCGTTCAGGTCGATGTGGAAGAGCTTGCCCGCCCACAGCGCCTGTGCGACGCCGTGCGGGAAGTTGAGCCCCGCCATCTGCTCGTGACCCGTCTCCGGATTGACCCCGACCAGTTCGGGACGCTCCAGGCGCTCGATGAACGCCAGCGCGTGCCCCACGGTCGGCAGCAGGATGTCGCCGCGCGGCTCGTTCGGCTTCGGCTCGATCGCGAACCGCAGGTCGTATCCCTGCTCGGTGACGTACTCGCCCAACAGGTCGAAGGCCTCCTTCATCCGGTCGAGGGCGGTCCGCACATCCTTCGCCGCGCCGGACTCGGCGCCCTCGCGCCCGCCCCAGGCCACGTAGACGCGTGCGCCGAGCTCGGCGGCAAGGTCGATGTTCCGCAGGGTCTTGCGCAGGGCGAAGCGGCGCACGTCCCGGTCGTTGGCGGTGAAGGCGCCGTCCTTGAAGACGGGGTGGGTGAAGAGGTTCGTGGTCGCCATCGGCACCGCGAGACCGGTGCGGTCGAGGGCCGCGCGGAACCGCTCGACGGCCGTGTCGCGCTCACCGTCCGACGCGCCGAAGGGAATCAGGTCGTCGTCGTGGAAGGTGACGCCGTACGCGCCGAGGGCGGCGAGCCGTTCGACCGTCTCGACCGGGTCGAGGGCGGGGCGGGTGGCGTGGCCGAAGGGGTCGCGGCCCTGCCAGCCGACGGTCCACAGGCCGAAGGTGAAACGGTCCTCGGGGGTGGGGCGGAAACACTCGGACACGGCGGGTCCTCCTGCTGGCGCAGCGATTTGTTTTCTGGGATAACTAATCTCGCCCAGTCATACGCCACGGCGTCCCACGGCGCCAGCCCCCGGTGAGCCCCGAAGCCCCGGAGCCGAGAAGCTCCGGAGGTGAGAAGTCACCGGGGTCCCGGAGTTCCGGAGTTCCGGAGTTCCGGAGTTCCGGAGTTCCGGAGTCCCGGAGTCCCGGAGTTCCGGAGACGAGAAGAGGTGAGGACGTGCCCGCTGATCGCTCCGACACGCCCATCGGCCGTGCTTGCGCGCCCACGGATCTTTCCGGCGCGGCGAAGGGGCGCGCTGACGTGCCCATGGACCGTTCCGGGGTGCCGAAGAGCCGTAACGACATGCCCATGGGCCACTCCGGCGTGCCGAACGGTCGCACCGACACGCCCGAAAGCCGCCCCGGAGCGCCGACCGGCCGTGCCGGAACGTCCATCGGTCGCCGCGATGCGCCGACCAGTGGCATCGACATGCCGATCCGTGGCGCGGCTGCTCCCACCCGTCACTCCGGCGCCCCGACCACTCCCCGAGACACGTCTGCCGACCGGTCCGACGCACCCATCGGTCGGGCAGTCGGGTCCACGGACCCGTCCGAAGAGCCCATCGGCCGGGTGGACGCGCTCACCGCTCGGGCCGTCGGATCCACCGCTCGCTCCGGGGAGTCCACGGCCCGATCCGCCGTGTCCACCGGACGATCCGCCGGGCGACCTGCCGAGCCCGCCCGCTCCGGTGCCCGATCCGTCGTGATCGGGGTCGACAGCTCCACGCAGTCCACCAAGGCCGCCGCAGTGGACGCCGAGACGGGCGAACTCCTCGCCCTCGGCCGCGCCCCGCACACCGTCACCGGTACCTCCGGCGCGCGCGAGAGCGACCCCGAGCAGTGGTGGACGGCCCTCGGCGCCGCCGTCCGCGCCGCCGTCCGCACGGCGGGAGTCCCGGCCGCCTCCGTCACCGGCATCGCCGTCGCGGGACAGCAGCACGGGCTCGTCACCCTCGGCCCCGGCGGGCGCCCCCTGCGCCCCGCGCTGCTGTGGAACGACACCCGTTCCGCCCCGCAGGGCGCCGCGCTCGCCGCCCTGCTCGGTGGCCCCACGGCCTGGCCGGAGCGCACCGGATCGGTCCCCGCCGCCTCCATGACCGCCGCCAAGTGGCAGTGGCTGCGCGAGCACGAACCCCGCCACGCGGCCGCCGCCACCGCCGTACGCCTCCCGCACGACTTCCTCACCGAACGCCTCACCGGCCAGGCCGTGACCGATCCCGGAGACGCGTCGGGAACCTGCTGGTACCGGACCGGCGACGGCCGGTACGACCCCGAAGTCCTCGACCTGATCGGCCTCGACCCGACCCTGCTGCCCGCCGTCGCCCCCGGCGGAGCCACCCGTGTCGGCACCCTCGCCCCGGCCGCCGCCGAGGCCCTCGGACTGCCCACCACCGTCGCCGTCGCCGCCGGGACCGGCGACAACATGGCCGCCGCCGTCGGCCTCGGGCTCGGTGCCGGTGGACTCCTGGACCACCCGGTCGTCAGCCTGGGCACCTCGGGCACGGTCTTCGCCGCGACCCGCGCCCGCCCGGCCGACCCCGCGCTCGCCGGATTCGCCGCCACCGACGGCACGTACCTCCCGCTCGGCTGCACCCTCAACTGCACCCTGGCGGTCGACCGGTTCGCGGCCCTCCTCGGCCTCGAACGGGAGGATGTCCTGCCCGGCGCGAGCAGCGGGGTCGTCGTCCTGCCGTACCTCGACGGAGAACGCACCCCCGACCTGCCCCATGCCGCAGGGCTCGTCACCGGCCTCCGGCACACCACGGACCCCCGGGCTGTCCTCGGCGCCGCGTACGAGGGCGCCGCCTTCACCGTGCTGCGCGCCCTCGACCGGCTCCTCGTGGCCTGTGGCCTCGATCCGGCCGATCCCGCCGTACGGGACAGGCCGCTGCGTCTGGTCGGGGGCGGCGCGCGCGGACGCGCCTGGACCGAGACCGTGCGCCGCCTCTCCGGCCGCCCCCTGCTCGTCCCCGCCGCCGACGAGCTCGTCGCCCTCGGCGCGGCGGCCCTCGCGGCGGGCGCGGTGACGGGCGCCGACCCGGTGGCGCTGGCGCGCGACTGGGGCACGGGCTCGGGCCGGGAACTCCCCCCGGTCCCCCGGGACGAGACGACCTGGAACCGCGTCGAGGACGTCCTCTCGGCCGCCGCGCCGACCTTGCTGACGGGCGGGGAGACGAGATGACGGCCTGCCCCCGGACCGGCCTGCCCCCGGACCGGCGCCCCCGGACCGGCTGCTCCCGGACCGGCCCGCCCTCGGCCCGTCACGTTCGGGCCCGGTCCCGACCGCTGCCCTCAGCCCGCGCAGTCGCGGCCCTCGGCCCTGCCGGATCACCGCCCCCCGACGCAGCCTGACCCGGCCATGTTCGATCACGCTCCTCGGCCCAGCCGGAGCAGCACCCCCCAGCACCGCCCGCCGTGTTCCTCAGCCGTACCTGTACCCGTACCCGTAACCGCCCTCGACTCCGCCTCCCCCCCGATCGCCGCCCTGGCCGCCGCCGAGCACCTCAGCGACCTCGCCCGGCCCCGCCGCGCTTCCACCTCGCAGCCCACCCCGGCGCCGCCGGGTCGGCCGTGTCCCCACCCCGCGCAGCCCTCTTTCCCGGCCCCACCCGGCCCCCGATCCCGGTCGTTTCAAGTGAGCGAAAGGGGCGACTAGGCTCTCGCTCACCATGAATCAGCCCACGGAACCCAAGGCCGACAAGTCGGGAGTGCGCAGGCACAACCTGAGCCTCGTCCTGCGGACCGTCCATGACGCGGGCGAGACCACGCGCGCGGCCGTCGCCGCCCGGGTCGGCCTCACCCGGCCCGCCGTCTCCTCCCTCGTCGAGCAACTCCTCGACCTCGGACTGCTCGTGGAATCGGGCAAGACGTTCAGCGGGCAGGCCGGACGGCCGGGCACCGTCCTCAAACCGGCCGACACCGGGCCCGCCGGACTCGGCGTCGAGATCAACGTCGACTACGTCACCGTCCGCGTCGTCGACCTGACCGGCACGGACCGCGTCCGCCGCACCGCGCGCCTCGACAACCGTGCCGCCGACGCCCCCGAAGTCCTCACCCGCGCCGCCCGGCTCGCCGCCGAGGCGCTCGACACGGCCGCCGAACGCCACCTCACCCCGGCGGGCGCCGGACTCGCCCTCCCGGGACTCGTGTCCGGCGGCACCGTCCGGCAGGCCCCCAACCTCGGCTGGTACGACGTCCCCGCCGAACGCCTCTTCGGCGAGGCCCTCACCGCGCTGCGCCCGACCGCCGAAGGACTCGCGCTGACCTCCGACAACGAGGCCAACATGGCGGCCCTCGCCGAGCTGTGGTCCGGCGCCCTCCGCACCTTCCTGCACCTCACGGGCGAGATCGGCGTCGGCGGGGCGATCGTCGTCCACGGCGAACTCCTGCGCGGCGCCCACGGCTTCGCGGGCGAGATCGGCCATCTCGCCGTGGACGCGGCCGGCCCCCGCTGCCGCTGCGGCTCGCGCGGCTGCCTGGAGCAGTACGCCGGACAGGCGGCGCTCCTCGCGGCGGCGGGCGCGCACGGCGTCCAGGACCTGACGGACCGCGCCCGCGCCGGGGAGGGCCGGACGCTGACCGCGCTCGCCGACGCGGGCCGGATGCTCGGCCGGGCCCTGTCGGGCGCGGTCAACCTGCTCGACCCGGAGGCGGTCGTCCTCGGCGGCATCTACCCGCAGCTGATGCCCTGGCTGGTACCGGCCCTGACGGAGGAGCTGTCCTCCCGCGTCGTCTCCGGCCTCTGGACCCCGGAGTCCGGCCGTCTGCGCCCCGCCTCACCCGCCACCGACGCCTCCCGGGGCGCGGCCTCCCTCGTCCTCCACGACGTCCTGGCCGATCCGCTGGCCCACGCGAAGCCCTCGGGCGCCTGACCGGGAGGCGCCGCTGTACCGGAGGCACCCCTTGTAGGGAGGCACCCCCGTACAGGCGGCGGACCGTCTACACCCGCACGCCGTGCCCGCGCAGATAGGCCAGCGGGCTGACGTCCGAGCCGAAGGACGGAGAGGTCCGCACCTCGAAGTGCAGATGGGGGCCGGTCACCCGGCCGGTCGCGCCGGAGAGCGCGATCCGCTGGCCGCCGGACACGCTCTGGCCGGGCGTCACGTCGATACGGGACAGATGGGCGTACTGGCTGTAGCGGCCGTCCGGGTGACGGACGACCACCTCGTAGCCGTACGAACGCCCGTACCCGGCGGTGACCACCCGGCCGGGGCCGACCGAGCGGACCGTCGTGCCCGACGGCACCGCGAAGTCCTGACCCGTGTGATAGCCCTTCGACCAGGAGCCTCGCTGGCCGTACTGGCCGGTGAAGACGTACGAGGAGACCGGCGTCGTCCAGCCACGGGAGGAAGCGGTGGGCGGCGTCGGGGCCTTCGGAGGCTTCGGCTTGGCGGGCTTCGAGGGCTTCGAGGGCTTCGAGGGCTTGTCGGGCTTCGGCGACTGCGAAGGCCCCGCGATGCCGCCCGGCAGACCCGTCCGCTGCTCGTACTTCCAGGCGTGACCCGTCCAGTACCAGTGGCCGCGCGACTGGTACCAGTAGACGCGGTCCACGGCGTCCCAGCCCTGGCGCCCCCGGAACACCGGCTCGCCGGTCCTCCGCGCGCCCGGGACGGCTGTCACGAAGGCGCCGCTCCTCCGCTCGTACACCTCGGCGTGGCTGGTCCAGCGCCATGCGCCGGACTCGTTGCGGAACCAGTACTTCGAACCGTCCCATCCGGCGTGCGCGGGAGCGGGTTCGGCGGCGGCCGTGCCGGTGCCCGCACCGGCGAGCGCGACCGCGCCCACGGTCACGACGACGGCGCGGCGGACCCCGTGCAGGGCCGGTGCCGCGCGTCCGTCCGCCGTCGAGCGGCGGGCGGACGCGCAGCCCGCGCAGCCGCAGTCCGGGAGCGTCTCCTCGGTGAACGCGGGAGTGTCCACGATCCTCATCCCTCCTGGTCGGGGTCGGTCCGCCCGCCACTGCGGGTGTAGAAGGCCACGGTCAGGTCCTTGACCAGGGCCTGGCGTTCGAAGTCGTCGAGCTCCACGAGCCCCCGGGTGGTCAGCCGCGTCACCGTGTCGTCCACGGCGTCGATGACCCCGGTGAGCACCGAGTCCCGGTGCTTGGCGTCCAGGGCGGCGATCTGCCGCCGTCGCATGGCGGCGGCGACCTCGGGGGCGTACTCGATCCGGGTCGGCTGGGCGGAGAAGACGGCGATGCCGACCGGGCGGCACTCGGCCGCCAGCATCCGGGTCAGCGCGTCGCCGACCGCCTCGGCGTCCCGCAGGGTCGGCGTCTCGCCCCGGAAGGCGTCCGCGGGCAGCTGGGAGAGGACCCGGGCGGTCGCCGCCTCCACCTGCTCGCGCAGATAGCCGAGGTGGTCGTCGACGGCGAGCAGCGCGCGGGCGGTGTCCCGCACGGTCCAGACGACCAGGACGACCACGCGCAGGGCCGAGCCCTCGGCGTCGACCACGGCGATCGGTTCGCTGCGCCAGTGCCGCAGCCGGACGTCGACACGGCGGCGCAGGACGAAGGGGCTGATCCAGGCGAGCCCGGTGCGGCGCACACTGCCCCGGTAGCGGCCGAACAGCGAGAGCACCCACGCGGATCCGGTACGGCCCCGGGTGAGGCCGCCGAAGGAGACGACGGCGACGACGGCGCAGGCGGCGAGGGCCGCCCACTGCCAGAGCGGCAGTTGGACGTGGGGCAGCGGGCGGGCCCGCCACAGCGCGGCGGCGGCGCCGGTCAGCGCGGTCAGACCGGTGAGGACGGCCACCCAGCCGGGGAGGGCGGGTCCGGGCCGCTCCACGAGGTCGGGGTCGCCCGGCGGTGGACGGCGGGGGAGGGAGGCGGCGATGCCGGGGGTACCGGTGGTGGGCGGCCCCGTGGTCGTCCTCCCCGCGGCGTGCGCCGTTCCGGCCGGAGCCCTGCCCACCGGAGCCCTGCCGACCGGTGTCCCGCCGACCGGGGTCCCGCCGACGGCCGTCGCGCTCCGGACCTCCGGGCGCCGCGCCGTCGTGTTCCCGGTGGTCGTGCCGTCGGCGTCCGGCCGGGCGGACGCGGGCCGGACGGGGACGGAATCCGACCGGAAGAGGTCGTTCATCGGTATGCCGTCGGCGTGTCTGCGCGCGCGGACCGGCAGGGGCCGCTTCAGTGGCTCGCTCATGAGGCCCTTCCGGCCGCACGGGAGGTGACGGCACGTCGGATGATCTTCAAGGACCATCGTCACAGGGTTGAATGTCCGGATTGCCGCGCCGAAGGTCCCGAATCGCCGGGCCTTTGGTCCCTTGGCCATGACCTCACGAAGGGCTGTTGTCAGTGGGTGCCCCTACCGTTCTCACCATGACGACGACGACCTATCTGGAGCTGTCGCAGGACGGCGGCGGTGCCCACAAGTTCTACGAAGTGACCGTCGAGAACCTCACGGTGTCGGTCCGTTACGGCCGGATCGGCGCGGACGGACAGACCCAGCGCTCCACGTTCCCCACGGCGGCCAAGGCCCAGGCGGCGGCCGCGAAGAAGATAGGGGAGAAGGTCCGCAAGGGATACGCCCCCGCGGTCAGGGGACAGCGGGCCGCGCGGGCCGTGACGCGCCGTGAGGTCACCTCCGCGCCGTCCACCGCGCGGGCCGTCGCCCCCGTCCTCTGGCGCTTCCGGACCGGTTCGGCCGCCTTCGGCATCCATGTCGACGAGGAGCGCTGCTGGGTGGGCAATCAGGCGGGGGACGTCTTCACGCTCGACCGCTCCGGCGAGGTGCAGGCCCGCTTCAGCCTCCCGGACGGCGTCAAGTGCCTGGTCGCCGACGACTTCTGGATCTACGCGGGCTGTGACGACGGCAAGGTCTACGACCTGTCGTCCAAGCTGCCCTTCGCCGCGTACGACATCGCCACCGACGTCGACATCTTCTGGCTCGACATCCACGAGGGCGTCCTGCACGTGGCCGACCGTTCGGGACGGCTCACCGTCATCGACCACGAGGACGAGCACCAGTGGGCGCGCGGCGGCCAGGGCGAGCACGCCTGGATGGTCCGCGCCGACGGCGGCGCCGTGTACTACGGGGACACGCGGGGCGTCGCCGCGCACGCGCCGGACGGCGGCGGCGAGCTGTGGCACACGGCCACCGACGGCGGGGTCCTCTTCGGCTGGCAGGAGGACACCTCGGTCTACGCGGGCACCGCGCGCCGGAAGGTCCAGCGGCTCGCGAAGAAGGACGGGCGCGTCGAGGCGGTGTACTCCTGCGACGGACCGGTGTACTCCTGCGCCACCTCGCCCGGCGGACGGTTCGTGTTCGCCGCCGACGCCGCCTCCTCCGTCTACTGCTTCGCGGAGGACGGCACACGGCTGTGGAAGCTGGGCACCGGCGGCGGTTCGGCGCTCTCGATGCAGTACCGCGACGAGCGCCTCTACCTGGTGACCACGGACGGCTCGCTGGTGTGCGTGGACGCGAGCGAGGCGGCGATCGAAGCGGCCAAGAGCGGTACGGTCCCGGTCGCCCGGGACGTCAAACTGGCCGCCGCGCTCCCCGTCTACGAGCCCGCCACGACCGTCACCGCCGTGGCCGCCGTCAGTGACGCCCCGGCAGGATCGGTGGTCGTGGAGTGCTTCAGCGAGGCGGGCAGGACCCGGGTGCGGGTCGTCTCGCAGGGCTACGACTCCGGGTGGAACGTGCAGTTCCCGCGCGCGATCAGGGAGCCCGGCGCGCGGTACGTGGTCGACTCCCTGCACGCGGCGGCGGGTGGCTTCTACCGCGTGCGCGGTGACATCCGGCGGCTGCTGTGACCGCCGCTCCCGAGGGCGGCGGCGGGTTCGAGGCGGCCACCGGGGACGGGCCGCCGGTGGCCCCCGCCGATGCCGAACAGCGTTCGCGGGAGGTACGGGTGGCCCTCGACGGGCTGCTCCAGATCAGACGGCTGACCGGCTCCGGGGGCGCCGACCCGAAGGCGGTGCCCGCCGACTGGGAGCGGCGCCGTCCGGTCCGCGCGGTGGCCCTTGCTCTGGAGTCCGGCGGGATCGTGCCCTCGTCGGTGGACGCCTCGGGGGAGCGGACGGGCACCGGCTACCGGGTCCGGGCGGCCGACCGGCCGGAGGCGGTCGTCGTGGAGTGGCTGGGGCCGCCCGGCGAGGGCGCCGCACGGTCCGAGGCTGAGGCGCTGGGCGCGTGCGTGCCCGTCCTCGCCCGGCTCGGCTGGGAGGCCCTGCTCTACCGGGGGCCGCGCGGACGCCGCTTCCTGGAGGTGGAGCCCACGGGCGGCTGACGGCCGCCGCACGGCCGCAGTCCCGGTCGCGGCCCCGCCCGCAGGACGGCTGCCGGACGGTCCGTCAGGCGATCGAGGCCGACACGATCGCGGAGACCGCGAGGTTGCAGGAGGCCGTCACCCAGACCGCCGGATGCGGCTCCGGGTCCACCAGGGTCGCGCCCAGCTTCCCGGGGGTGACCAGGTCCACGACCAGGAAGGCCAGCGCCATCATCACCAGACCGAGCAGTCCGAACGCCGCGGTGGAGACGAGCCCCTTGCCGAAGTGGTCGTACGTGGTCCAGATCGAGGTGAAGACGATGCCGCCGATCCCGAGGAGCGCCGAACTGAGCAGGATCGCGGCGTTGCGGTTGCGGTCCTCCCAGATCTGGCGCCCGAGCTTCCCCGGGGTCAGCAGGTCCACGAGCACGATGCCGAGGATCAGCAGGACCACGCCGAGGGCGCCGTACGCGCCGGCCCGGCCGAGACCGTTGACGATGTCGCTCATGGGATTGCCGGCTCCGGAAGGTCACGATCACGGGGGATCGGGTGGTTCAAGGACCGGCAAAATGTAGCGCACGCGTCAAAGCCACCGCCGTCCGCCCGGAGAACGGACGGACGGCGGACGGGGAGTGGAGCGGGGGAAGGAGAACCACGGAGGACGGGGAGCGGAGGGAGACGGGGGCCTCGGAGGGCGGGGAGCCCGGTGGCCCGAAGGGTTCAGGCGCCCGTCGGCAGGTGCTTGGCCCGCGAGCGGACCCGGACGGCGGTGGCGATCTCGACCGCGCCGACGACGATCAGCCAGATACCGCCGAGGAGCGTCAGGACCGCCGCCGACTCCAGCGGCGACACGATGAGCACGACACCCGCGAGCGCGTTCACCACGCCGAGGAAGACCTGCCAGCCGCGCGCGGGCATCGCGGGATCGGAGCCCGCGGCCACGGTCTGCGTGATGCCACGGAACAGCCAGCCGATCCCGATCCAGAGCGCGAGCAGCAGGATCGACTGGGTCGCGCCCCGGAAGCAGAGCAGGCCCAGCAGGATCGACAGGGCGCCGCTGATGAAGGCCATCACCCGCAGCGCCGTACTGACGTGGGTACCGAAGGCGGCGACCAGTTGCATCACACCGCTGAACAGCAGGTAGAGGCCGAAGAGCACACCGGCCACCACCAGGGTGGCGCCGGGCCACACCAGCACCAGGACGCCGAGGACCAGGGACGCGAGCCCGGCGATCAGCAGTGCCTGCCAGGCGGCGCCCGCGAGCATACCGAGGGGGCCGGGCGGCACGTCCTCGCGCCGGGGGTCGTCATGGGTCTGTGTCATGGGGTTCGCGTCCTTTCGTGGAGTGGAACGGTCGGCCGAGGGACCGGGGCGGAGCAGGCCGGGGCGGGGCACGTACGGTCAGAGCGGCGTCGCGCACGTGCTGAGGAGAGCGCCTCGGCCAGTGCCACGCGCTCCCTCTCCGGGGGCCGACGCTCTCGTTCGGCGCGTGGATCGGACAGCCGGGTTCCTCGACGCCGATCAACGCGGCCTCGGCGCCGGGGAAGCGCCGGGCCAGCACTTCGTACAGGGAGATCGGACCGTCCTGCCCCGACTGGACCGTGTCCGTGCCGTACGCCTCGCGGAGCGGCGCCGCCGCGAGGCGTACGGCACGGTGGGCGGGACCGCCGGTGCGGGCCCGGAACGACCGGCCGAAGCCCTCCGGCTCCCCCTCCACCCGCGCGTCCCACGGAGCGGCGGAGACCAGATGGTCGGCCAGGGCGCGCCGGGCCTCGTCGGCGTCGGCGCCGACGCCGGGCGGGACACGCAGGCTGCCCCTGCCCCTGCCCCTGACCTCGGCCCCGGCCTTGACCTCGGCCCGGCCCCGTGCCTGCACGGCGGCCGAGGGGCCCACCACGGGCGGGCGGTCGATGCCGGGCACGGTGACGGCGGGCCGTTCCCACAGTCCCTCGGCCACCGAGCCCGTACCCGGGCGCGCGGGGAAGCCCCGGCCGCCCGGACCGCCCGGCGCCGTGAGGTGCATGGCGATGGCGCCCTCGCGGTCGGCGGCGCCCAGCCCGTACCGGCGCCCGTCGCGTCCGGTCGGCTCGAACGACGGGGTGCGCCGGGCGTCCTCGTCCGGCGGAGGCCGCCCGCCGTAGTGGCGGTACGGGAGCACAGTGGGCGCTCCCTCGGGCCCCGGCGCGTGCCCGAGGACGGCGTCCGTGCCGTCCGGGGCGGGCACCCGCCGCATGTCCCGGAGCCGCGCTCCGGTGAAGGCCCTTACGAGGAAGTCGGCGCTCCGCGCGCACCCCTCCGGCGGGGAGCGGCGCGGGTCGGCGACGGAACGCATCGGCACCAGCTCGGTCAGGTCCCGCTCGGCCCGGGGCGTCAGCGTCCGCACCTTCTCGCGCGGGGCTGCGGTCCGGCCGGACTCGGCGGTCATGCGTACCCACTTCCCTCGGGTCCGTCGTGCGGGCGACGCTCCACGACGGCTACGGCCCTCTCACCCAAGCACTCGGGGACAACTGCCGCAAAAGGTGACTCGTACGGAGCAACGGACCGGCCGCGGGGCGGCGGGGCGCGGCCGTGGAGGGGACAGTGGACGGCGTACGCGTCCGCCTCCCGCACCTGGAGAAACCCATGGGCCACCCCAATCGACGCGATCTCGGACTGCTCGTCCTGCGGGTCGGTACCGGTGCCGTGCTCGCCGCGCACGGCACCCAGAAGCTCTTCGGCTGGTTCGGCGGGGGCGGTCTGGAGGGGACCACACGGGCCATGGAGGCCATGGGCTTCCATCCGGGCCGCGAGAGCGCGGTCGCGGCGGGGCTCGGCGAGGCGGGCGGCGGCGCCCTCCTGGCCCTCGGTCTCGCCACCCCCGCCGCCGGAGCGGCGGCGGCCGGAGCCATGGCCGGAGCCGTCGCCGTCCACGCCCCGGCCGGGTTCTTCGCGCAGGGCGGCGGCTACGAGTACCCGGCCTTCCTCGGATTCGTCGCCGCCGCGATCGGTGTCACGGGCGCCGGGCGTCACTCCCTCGACCACGCCACCGGACACGTCCTCGACCGCCCGTGGATCGTCGCGGTCGCCTTCGTCGGCAGCGCGCTCGCCGTCGCCGCCGTGGTCGGCCGCCGCGCCGACCGTTCCGCCGGGGAGGACCCCGGGCCCGGCCCCGAGCCCGCGCCCGAACCCGTGTGACGCCCGGACCCGCGCCGGTGCCGGGGGTCCGCACGCGCCCGCCGCGCCGGAGCGTTAGGCTCGCCGCAGAGGAAGGGACGGCCGCCGCGCATGAAGATCGATCTGACGGACACCAACTCCAGCAAGATCAACAAGGCGATCCTGCAGGGACGCAGGGCCGTCGGCACCCCCGCCGTCGGGGCCGTGCTCACGCTGGTCGTCGTCACGGACGAGGAGAACGCCTACGACGCGGTCAAGGCCGCCAACGACGCCTCCCGGGAGCATCCCTCCCGCACCCTCGTCGTCATCAAACGGCACGCCCGCACGCCCCGCGAGCGGCACGAGACCCGGCTCGACGCCGAGGTCCGCCTCGGCACCGACGCCGGATCGGGCGAGACGGTCCTGCTCCGGCTGCACGGCGAACTCGGCAGCCGCGCCGACTCCGTCGTCCTCCCGCTGCTGCTGCCGGACGCGCCCGTCGTCGTCTGGTGGCCCGTCGACGCCCCCGACGTGCCGTCGCGGGACCCGCTCGGCTCCCTCGCCCAGCGGCGCATCACCGACATGTACGCGGTCGAGGACCCCATCGCCGCCCTGGAACGGCGCGCCGTCTCGTACGCCCCCGGCGACACGGACCTCGCCTGGACCCGGCTCACCCCCTGGCGTTCGATGCTGGCCGCCGCGCTCGACCAGGCGCCGCTGGCCGTCACCTCCGCCGCCGTCGAGAGCGAGGCGGAGAACCCCAGCGCCGAACTCCTGGCCCGCTGGTTCGAGGTCCGGCTCCGCGTCCCCGTCGAGCGGATCGTCACCGGCGGTCCCGTCGTCACGGCCGTCCGCATGGGCACCGCGGACGGCGAGATCCGCATCGACCGTCCCGAGGGGCCGGTCGCCCGGCTCGTGATCCCCGGCCAGCCCGCCCGGGTCCTCGCCCTCAAGGTGCGGACCACCGCCGAGCTGATCGCCGAGGAACTGCGCCGCCTCGATCCCGACGAGGCCTACGCGGCGGCCCTGCGCGGCCACGCCTGACCTGCCGCCGCCCCCGGACTCCGACCCGTACCGCGGGCCCGACCGGCCCCGTGACGCGCCGGGGACCGGCCAGAGGAGACCGGGGGAAGCTCCCGCTCGGGCACGGAACCCGGGGAGGAGCCGACGGGGACCGCACCCGGGGAAGGCCCGCCGGGTGCGGTTGGCGCGGTCGTCCCTACTTCCCGGACGCCCCCTCGGGCGTGAACACCACCGGCAGCGTCGCCATCCCGCGCAGGATGCCCTCGCGGCGGCTCAGGTCCGCGTCCGGGTCGGCGAGCCGGAGATCGGGGAAGCGCCGCAGCAGCGAGCCGAGGGCGATCCGGGCCTCCGCGCGGGCGAGCGGCGCACCCAGACAGAAATGCACACCATGGCCGAAAGCCAGTTGTTGCGGCATCTCGCGGCGTGCCACGTCGAGGATGTCGGGACGGTCGTAACGTCCGGGATCGCGGTTGGCCGCCGCGAGCCCGATGATGATCATCTCGCCCGGCGGGACCGTGACCCCGCCGATCTCGTACGCGTCCACGGTGAACCGGGCGACGCCACGGCTCACCGGACCCTCGAAGCGCAGCAGTTCCTCGATCGCCCCCGGCAGCAGCGAGGGGTCGTCGCGGAGCGCGGCGAACTGGTCGGGGTGGCGCAGCAGGGCGTGGACGCCGTTGGCGATGAGGCTCGCCGTCGTCTCGTGCCCGGCCAGCGTCAACAGGATCGTCATGGCCGTCAGTTCACGGTCGCTGATCCGCTCTTCGGCCTGCGCCGCGCACAGCGCGCTCAGCAGGTCGTCCTTCGGATCGGCCTTGCGCTGTGCGATCAACGGCTCGAAGAACTCGGTGAGTTCGGCGCGCGCCCGCGCTCCCTTGGCGAGCCGCTCGGGGGTGTTGGGCGGCATGATCAGGCCGACGGCGAGCCGGGCGAAGTCGGGCTGTCCCTCGGCCGGGATGCCGATGAGCTCGCTCAGTACGGCCATGGGCAGCGGCAGGGCGAACTCGGAGACCAGATCGGCGCTGCCGCGTGCCGCGAAGGTGTCGAGGAAGGCATCGGTGTGGGCCTGCACGCGGGGTGCGAACTGCTCCACCCGGCGGGCGGTGAACGCCTTCGACACCAGGTTGCGCAGCCGGGTGTGATCCTCCCCGTCACCGACGAGCATACTGGCCATCAGGACGTTGGTGCGCGCCTGGTGGGCCATCTCCTCCTCAAGTCCGTTGACCCCCACGGGACTGCTGCTGAGCCGGGGGTCGGTGAGCGCCGCCACGGCCTCGTCGTACCCCGTGACCATCCAGACCTCAAGGGTGGGATTCAGCCGTACGCGCTGAACCACCCCGTGCTCACGGATGCGCTCGAAGAGCGGGTACGGGTTGGGCTGTTGAGCGACGTTTACCGGGACATCGTGAATGATTGTCTGGTCTTGACCGGTCATCTTCCGTAACTCCCCGCAGCTTTGTGAAAGATCTCTGGCAGGTAGTCATACCAGCCACCCCAGTTGCGTGGTAGCGTCACCGGCGCTCGGCTCGAATGATGTACGGATGAAGCACCGGCGAACCACCGGTGTCGTGTCAGCGGGACGTTCCGCCCACCGGCGGCCGACGTTCCGCACCGCTCGACTCAGAAGCATTCAAGGCCTCAACCAGGCACTGTGCGCGGGAGGAGACGATTCGTGGAGCAAGCGGCAGCCGTGGACCCGATCTTGGATCTGGCCAGTCCGGCGAACCTGCGGAACCCCTACCCCGCCTATGCCTCGATGCGCGAGGCCACCCCCGTCCTGTGGCATGAACTGCTCGGTTCCTGGGTGCTCACCCGGCACGCCGACTGCCTCGCGGTGCTCACCGACAGCAACCGTTTCGCCTCCGACTGGCGCCGTGCCGGGGAGGACGTCCCCGCTCCGCTCCTCAGCGTCCAGACGCTCGATCCGCCGGAGCACACCGCCATCCGGCATCTGCTGCTCGACGGCTTCCGCGCCCAGGACCGCGCCGCGCTCCACGAGGAACTGGACCGCTGGATCGCCGACCTCCTCGCCGAGCTCGCCGGGCGTCCTTCCTTCGATTTCGTCGGGGAACTGGCCGAACCGGTCGCGCTCCGGTTCGTCACCGCGTTCCTCGGCGTACCGGCCCCCGGGCTCGACTGGTTCGTGCCCATGTCCCGTACCGTCGTGGACGGCATGGACGCGGGGCTGTGGCCGGAAAAGCACGAACCGGCCGTCGCCGCCCGCGCCAGGCTGGCCGAGTACGCGGGTGGCTGGCTCGCCGATCCGCCCAAGGACGGCCTCATCGCCCACGTGGCGGAGAACGCGCCGGGCAGCGGAGTTGCAGAAACGGTTCTTCGCAACAGTCTGCGGGCCGTCCTGCACGCGGGTTACGAATCCGCCTCCCGGCTCCTCGGCAACGCCGCCGCGGCCCTCCTCACCACCCCCGGCGCGCTCGCCGCGTTCCGGGACAGCCCGTCGACGGCCGTCGACGAACTCATCCGGTACGACGCGCCGGTCCAGGCGGACGCCCGGGTCTGCGTCACCGACACCGAACTCGGGGGCGTCACCCTGCGGGCGGGTGATCCGGTCACGCTCTTCCTGGGCGCGGCCCATCACGACCCGCTCCGCTTCGACCACCCCGCCGAACTGCGACTCGACCGCGCTCCGAACCCGCACCTCGGGTTCGGCCGCGGGGCCCATGCCTGTCTGGGCGCGTCCATGGCGATCCGGCTCACCGGATCGGTCCTCGGGGCCCTGGCCAGGGACTTCCCGGACGCACGGGCGGTCGCGGAACCCGAACGCCGGCGCAATCTGACCCTGCGCGGTCTCGACCGCTTCGAGGTGACGCTGCGTCCCGACACGGGGGAGGAGGTACGACCATGAAGTACTGGCACTGAAACCAGTGAGCGCGCGCCCGCCCCGGCGGCCGACGCGCCCGTGCACGACACGCGTGCACCCGCCGGAGCCCGAGTCGGCTGCACGTCTCGGGCTCCGGCCCCTTCCGTCCCCGGCGCGCCCAGGATCCCGAAGAGCCCTCCGCGCACGGGTGACATCGCCCGTCCGCCACGACTCCCTCCCGTACGGGCGAAGCACCCGCGCGGACGGCGCCGCGAGACCGGCGACCGCTCCCTCCGCGTGCCATCCTCGGACGAACCGCCCACCCTCTCGCCGAGCCGTGGGCCGCCGTCGCCCCGTGCGGAGGGACCTCATGCTCATCGGCCACGTCCTGCGGCACCACGTCCTGTACGTGACCCTCCACCATGAGCTCGACGTCACCACCAGGGCCGCCGCCGCCCTCCAGATCCAGACGCTGGTGCAGGCGCACCGGCCCGTCCGGGTGGTCCTCGCCCTCCCCGGCGCCGACCCCACGCCCGCCACCCTCAGCGCCCTCGCCCGCACCCGGCGCCTGTGCGCGAGCCTCCACGTCCCCCTGGTCCTCACCGGGGCCAGCGCCCGAACCCGCCGCCTCCTGGAGGCCACCGGCGAGTGAGTGCCCCCGAGGCCACCGCGCCTGCCGCCCGTGCGGGGAAAGCACCGTCGCTCTCTCCGGGCCCGGGGCGGGCCGCCGGAAGGCGTGTCGCTCTCCCCGTCCCGGGACACCGGCGGGTGTGGCCGCCCGGACTTCATCGGCCCGGGGCGCCGGGGCCACGACACGCGCGGGTCCGAATCCCCCGACCCGCCTTCTTCCAGCCACTCCTGACGATCCGCCATTGGTATGGACATGCCCAATCGTCGGGACTAGTCTCGAACTTGGTCTAGACCGCGTCGGACGCGTGCCTTCCGGTTGTTCCGTGCTGCCGTTCCGTCCCCACTGTTCCACCGGCAGTACGTCCGAGGCGCGCGCCCGCCCCCACCCGCACCTCGGACCACGGGAGCCATCATGCGCAAGAAGCTCACCTCGTTACTCCTGGGCCTCGGCATCGCCGGATCCACCCTGCTCGCCACCAGCGGCACCGCCCAGGGCCACGGCTACACCGACTCGCCCGTCAGCCGCCAGCAACTGTGCGGCAACGGAACCGTCCGCAACTGCGGACAGATCCAGTGGGAGCCCCCGAGCGTGGAGGGTCTCAAGGGATTCCCCTCGCGCGGTCCCGCCGACGGCCGCATCTGCTCCGGCGGCATCGGGCGCTTCTCCGAACTGGACGACCCGCGCGGCGGGAACTGGCCCGCCACCAGCCTGACCGCGGGCCAGAACCACACCTTCCTCTGGCGGATCAGCGCCCGTCACGCCACCACCGACTTCCGCTACTACATCACCAAGAACGGCTGGGACCCCACCAAGCCGCTGACCAGGGCGGACCTGGACCCGCAGCCGTTCCTCACGGTCCCCTTCGGCGGACGTCAGCCCGGCGCCACGGTCACGCACACCGGCGTCCTTCCCCAGAAGACCGGCCGCCACCTGATCCTCGGCGTCTGGACCGTCGCCGACACCGACAACGCCTTCTACGCCTGCTCCGACGTGCGCTTCTGACGCGTCTTCGTGCCGCGTGAACACCACACGCGGGCCCCGGGCCGGCCACCGGCCCGGGGCCTCCGCGCGCGGACGCCCCTTCTCCCCGCACCCGGAACGGCACGCCGGCGCCCGGGAGCGGAGTCCCGTGAGGCTCGGCCGTGACCAAGGCGTGAGCAGTGGTCAGCGGCTACCGCTGTTCTCGGCCATGGTCATCCCCGTGTCCGGCGGACTGCCCACCGATTCCCTGCGGCACGCTTCCGTGCGGTGGTCGTCGGAAGAGCGCCGACGCGCGGGATTCTTCCCGGTCGCGCGATACGTGAGAAGAACGCCGCGGCAGCCGTCGGTGACGGCAACGGCTGGCCGGGAGAACCGTTCAGAAAGCCCTTTGACAGCGAGGGAGATGACGATTTCGGTCTCGGGTCGGTGATGAGGGAAGCGGCAGGCGGCCATGCCTTCCCGGCGCGGGGGCGGTACGACCGTGGTCAGCACCGGCGGTGCCACCACGCGAGGCCCGGGTCCGTCGTCGGATCGTGGTGCGTCCGGGCGAGCAGCACCGAGTCCAGACGCACCACCCGGCCCCGGAGTTCCGTCGCGGCTCTCGGCGGCAGCAGGAGCAGTACGTCCGCCAGCCTGTCCCGGGCCCACCCCTCGCCGCAGCAGGGGCAGGCGAATTCGGCCTCCCACTGCTTCCACCGACGCCGGTGGCCATGGACGCGCACCGACCACACGCTCAGCGCCACCGAGACGGCACCCGGGGAGAACCGCTCCCGTTCGAGCAGTCGGACGGCGGCGTTCGCCGCTCCCGACAGACCCGGGACATCGCGGTACCGCACCCAGGGCTGTCCCCCGTGGTGTCGTCGAGGCCGAAGCGAAGCCGGTGCCCTACGCGGCACGGCCCCTTCGCATGGAGATCATGGCAGAAACGCTCTCATGGTTCGAGCCCCTCGGTGGGGACTTCACCGTGGCGCGGAGCCCGGCCGATCGCGTTTCAGGACTCCTCGAACCGGCCCGGTCGGCGGACTCGTGTGCGAAGTGCCCGGCGTTGTAGCCTGGAGGACAGCCCTTGACCTGCAAAACGCAGGCAGGGAGCCGATATTTTGGAGTCTTTCCATGCTTCGAACCCTCTTCAAGTCGAAGATTCATCGGGCGACCGTGACTCAGGCCGATCTGCACTACGTCGGATCGGTCACCGTCGACGCCGAGCTGATGGAGGCGGCTGACCTGCTGCCCGGTGAGCTGGTGCACATCGTCGACATCGACAACGGTGCCCGTCTGGAGACGTACGTCATCGAGGGCGAACGCGGCTCCGGGATCATCGGGATCAACGGCGCCGCCGCCCATCTGGTCCACCCCGGTGACCTCGTCATCCTGATCAGTTACGCGCAGGTCGAGGACGCGGAGGCGCGCTCCTTCGTCCCGCGCGTCGTGCACGTCGACGCCGACAACCGCATCGTGGAACTCGGGACCGACGCCTCCGCACCCGTTCCCGGGAGCGACACGGTGCGCGGTCCGGGCGCCGTGCCCGCGCGGTAGCCCGTCACCGTACGAGCAGAGGGAGCGGCGCATGGACGAACTGAAGATCGTCGACGACCGGTCGTCCGGACGTCTGGAGGCGTTCGAGGGGGAGACCCGCGTCGGCGCCATCGTCTACTTCGCCCTCGACGCCGAACCCCGCGCGCTCGTCGCCGTGCACACGGTCGTCGAGCGGGCGTACGAGGGGAAGGGGATCGCCGGGTCCCTCGCGCGCGAGTTCTACGCGCTCGCCGCCGCCGAAGGCGTTCCCGTCGTGCCGCTCTGTTCGTACGCCGCCGCATGGGCCGGGCGGCACCCCGAGGAGGCTCCGGCGGCGCCGCCGGAAGTCGTCCGTGCCGCCCAGCTCCAGCTGGAGGCCAGTCCGGGGCTGTGGTGACCGGGTCGCCGGGGCGCCACCCCTCCGGCTCCGGTCGCAGTCCGACCCGCCCCGCCCGTAGGAGACCCTGCCCGCAAGGGGCCGCCACCCGTAAGGGTCTCCCGCCCCGTAAGGGTTCCCGCCCCGTAAGGATTCCCGCCCCGTACAGGGGTTCCGTTCCGTCGCCCTGCCCCTACGGGTCTCGTCACCCCTCCCGTACGGGCAGACCGGGCCCCACCCGACCGGACCCCTCCCGTACGGGCCCGGCGGGCGGTCCGGCGTTCCGCGGGTCACCCTTGGAGGGCCGGAACCCGTCGACCCGGAGGACCTCGATGACCCAGCCCCATCCGGACCCGCTGCCGCCCTCGCCCCTCCCGTCGCCGGTGCCCTCGCCGCCGCCCGTACCCCCGCCCGGCCCGCTGCCCGGCCCGCCCGGACCGGGCCCCGGGCCTGCTCCCGTGCCCTCTCCCGAGCCCGTCCCCGGACCCGGTGGGCCCGTGCCGGAACCCGAGCCGCAGCCCCAGCCGGGCCCGGCCTGAGGGCTCCGCGGTCAACACCGAGCTGACACAAGAGGGTTGGTCTTCCGCGTATCACTTGTCACGGAACGTGCGCACCCCCTAACTTGGACCGCTGTCGCTGTGTTCAAGGGGGGCCCATGGCCGTACGCGGACGTCATCGCCGCCACCAGCCGAGCCGGATCAACCGCGCCTCGCTCACCGTCACGGCGGGAGGCGCCGGAATGGCGCTGCCGCTGATCGGGGCGGGGAGCGTACAGGCCGCGTCGCTGGACGTCTGGGAGAAGGTCGCGGCCTGCGAGTCGACCTCCCACTGGCAGATCAACACCGGCAACGGCTACTTCGGTGGACTCCAGTTCACCCAGTCCACCTGGGAGCGGTACGGCGGCACCCACTACGCGCCGCGCGCCGACCTGGCCTCCAAGGACCAGCAGATCGCGATCGCCGAGCGCGTCCTGAAGGGCCAGGGCCCCGGCGCCTGGCCCGCCTGCGGCGCCCGAGCGGGGCTCACCCGGGGCGGGGACGCACCGGACATCAGCCCCGGCGCCTCCGGCGCGAAGGCATCCGGCGGGAACGCGGCGAGGACCACCTCCCTGCCGGGCCAGCGCGCCCTGCCCGAGCGCACCGCGCGGAACGTCGGCCCGACCGCCGTTCCGACCGTCCGCGAGATGTACACGGTGACGCCCGGCGACTCCCTGTCGAAGATCGCCCGCGAGGAGCGCGTCAGGAACGGCTGGAAGGGCCTGTACGCCACCAACCGGACCGTCGTCGGCGACGACCCCGACCTGATCCACCCCGGCCAGCGCCTGACCCTGCGCATCGAGGCGCCGAAGAAGCCCGCGGAGCCGGTCGGTACGACCCCGCCGAAGGCAGCCGTCAACACCCCGAAGCCCGGGCTCAAGGGGCCGAAGACCGTCACGAAGCCGCCACGGGCCACGCCGCCGAAGGCCACGCCCGCACCCCGGTCCGACGTGCCCCGCACCCGTCCGGCGACGGCCCCGTCGGATGCGCGCACCGACACGAAACCGGTCACGAAACCGGTCACGAAGCCCGTGGCCAAGCCCACCGAGGAGGCCAAGCCCCAGCCGAGGCCGGTCTCCCGGCCGCGCCCGGCCGAGGCGGACGAGGACCGCTACTCCGCCCCCGTCTCCTCCGACATCGGCACCCGCTACGGCAAGCCGGGCTCCTCCTGGTCCAGCGGCTACCACACCGGCGTCGACTTCCCCGTCCCCACCGGCACCTCCGTGAAGGCCGTGTCCGGGGGGCGGATCGTCGCCGCGGGCTGGGGCGGCGCGTACGGCTACCAGATCGTCCTGCGCCACGACGACGGCCGCTACAGCCAGTACGCCCACCTCTCCGCGCTCACCGTCCGCGAGGGCCAGCGGGTCACCCCGGGGCAGCGGATCGGCCGCTCAGGATCGACCGGCAACAGTTCGGGACCGCACCTCCACTTCGAGGTCCGGACGGGTCCCGGGTACGGCTCCGACATCGACCCCCTGGCCTACCTCAGGGCCCGCGGCGTCACCTTCTGACGCCGGGGAACCGGAGGGGCCCGAAGGCTTCGGGGCCTCCGCGTCCGGTGCCGTCCCGCCCGGGGACGGCACCCCCGTCGCGGGGGGCGCCATCCGGTCCAGGGTCAGCTCCACCAGACCGCCGGCCGCCACCGCACCGCAGATCAGCGCCGCCACCGTACCGGCGGTGCCGTAGCGGAAGCTCTCACCGAACAGGGTCAGGCCCACGGTGGCGGCGACCACCGGGTTGACGACCGTGACGGTCGCCAGCGGTGCGGCGAGACCGGCACCCCGGTACGAGGCCTGGGAGAGCAGCAGCCCGGTCACGGCCAGTGTCGAGAGCACGAGGAGCCCCGTCCACTCGGCGAGCGGCGCCCCCGGGGTCCAGCCCTCGGCCACCGACTTGGTGAAGACGGAGGCGATGCCGAAGGAGACGCCCGCCGCCGTGGCGAGCACGACGCTGCGGAGCACCGACCGGCCGATCAGGTGCGCGACCGCGAACAGGACGCCCACCAGGCCGAAGGCGGAGAGCGCGAGCAGCCACCGGTCCCCGTCGGCCAGGGACCTTCCCCCGGCGCCGCTCGCCAGGCTCAGGAGTCCCGCCAGGCCCGCCGTGGCCATGACGGCACCCCGCCAGGCCCGCCGCCCCGCCCCCCGGCCGACGAACAGCGCCGCCATGGGCAGCGCGAACACGATCGTGAGCGCCCCCAGCGGCTGCACCAGACTGAGCGGCCCGTACGCGAGCGCCGCGACGTGCAGGGTCGCGCCGAAGCCGTTGAGCAGGACGGACCCCCACCAGGCCCGGCTGCGCAGCGGCGCGTAGCGCGGACCGGCGGCGGAGGCCGCGACCCGCTCCTGCACGATCGCCGCGCCCGCGTAGGCGACCGCGGAGACCAGGGCCAGGAGGACGGACAGCAGGAGGGGACTCATACCTTCCACGATCTCTCCGACCGGCCGATCGCGTCGTCGTCCCAGGGGACGTCTTCACCGCTACCGCCGACGTGGTACCCGGCTCCGCCGTACGCCGTGGGATGTACACCCGTGCAGGTCAGAACGGGTGTAAAGGGTCTTTTCATGTACTGCCGGAGGTGCGGGGAGGCCGATACGGTGGACGGAGAAAAAACCGGAATCCGACAGAAGGCCGACGTGCCGGAGCGCCACGGGCACCGGCACGGCGGCGGCGGTCGGACAGAGCCGGTCGGACAGGACCAGGGGGAGTCACGCGTGGATCTCGTCGAGAGCGGATCGGTGGGCGGTTTCTTCGCGCTGCGGACCGCACCGCCGGAGACCGGCGGTGCCCACCGCCCGCTCGCCCGTCTCTACGCGGGGGAGGACGGACCCCTCCACGCGCGCGTGGACCGGGTCGCCGCCCGGCTCCATGCCCCCGAGCGACGCGTCGGCGCTTCCGTCGCGCACCTCGGACTCGCGGCCAGGCTCTGGTCCACCGCGCTCGGACCGGCCGCCCTCCACGGCGCCTTCCCCGACCTCGATCCCGCGGCACTGCACTGGGACGGGGCGCTGACCTCGCCCGACGACCTGTGGTGGGACGGTTCCGCGACCCGACCCGCGACCGTGGCCGAGCTGCGCGCGGCCGTCCAGGAGGCACACCTGGTCCCGCTGCACGCGGCCTTCGCCCGCGACGGACGCGTCTCCCCGCGCCTGCTGTGGGGCAACGCGGGCTCCGCCCTCGCCGGCGCCCTGCGCGAGCTGACCCGCTGGGCCCTCGCCCACGGCCGCCCGGAGGCCGCCGAGCGGGCCGCCGCGCTGGTCTCCGGCCTCCTGGAGCACCCCGACCTCGCGGGCACGGTCCGGGGCCCCCGGCTGCGCCGCGCGAGCTGCTGCCTGTACTACCGCTGCCCGGGTGGCGCTCTGTGCGGCGACTGTGTCTTCGACCACGCTCCCCGTACGGGTTTGGAGGCGCGGCCCCCCGCTCCGTAAAGTTGCTCCTTCGAGAGCCCACGACCGGCGACGTACGAGCGAACGAGGAACCCGAAGGCCATGACGGTGACCGAAGAAACCCAGGACTACGGGCCGGGCGTCGACCCCGAGCGCCTGGCCGTCTGCCTCAGCGTCCTCGACGAACTGGACAAGCTGGAGGTCGACCACCCGGACGCGATCCAGGTCCGGCGCGCCACCGCGGGCATCTACCGGACGGTGAAGCAGCGCCGCCGCCAGGAGCGCAGGGCCGCCAAGACCGCCAACGACAAGGCGGTCACCGAGGCCACGGCGACCGGCTCGGCGCAGCGCATCGACGACGAGACCGAGGGCCTGCTGCCCTCCTCCGTGACGGAGGAGGGCCGGATCGCCGGGATACTCCAGCGTCCCCGCTCCTGCTACGTCTGCAAGACGCGGTTCGTCGAGGTCGACTACTTCTACCACCAGCTCTGCCAGCCGTGCGCGGCCGAGAACCGGGCCAGGCGCGAAGCCCGCGCCGACCTCACCGGCAAGCGGGCCCTGCTGACCGGCGGCCGGGCGAAGATCGGCATGTACATCGCGCTGCGGCTGCTGCGCGACGGCGCCCACACCACGATCACCACCCGCTTCCCGAAGGACGCCATCCGCCGTTTCAAGGCGATGGAGGACTCCGCCGAGTGGATCCACCGCCTGGAGGTCGTCGGCATCGACCTGCGCGACCCGGCCCAGGTGGTGGCGCTCGCCGACCGGATGACCGAGGACGGCCCGCTCGACATCCTGGTCAACAACGCGACGCAGACCGTGCGCAGGCTCCCGTCCGCGTACTCCGCGCTCGTCGAGGGGGAGAGCGCGGCGCTCCCGTCCGGTGAGCTGCCCGCCCACCACGTCATCGGCGCCTTCAACTCGGGCGCGGTCGGCGAGCTCGTCGGTTCCTCGGAGCTGCCCGTGGGCGTGCGCGACCTGGAGGCGCAGCAGGTCGCCGACCTCGCGCTCGTCGCGGGCAACGCCAGCATCGCCAAGCACCTCGACGGCACCGCCATCGACGCGGGCGGTCTCGTGCCGGACGTCGTCGACAGCAACACCTGGGTGCAGAGCATCGAGCAGATCTCCCCGGTGGAGCTCCTCGAGACCCAGCTGTGCAACTACACGGCGCCGTTCATCCTGATCAGCAAGTTGCGTCCGCTGATGGCCGAGGCGGCGCGGAAGGCCGCGAGCGGGCGTTCCTACGTCGTGAACGTCTCCGCGATGGAGGGCGTCTTCAGCCGTGGCTACAAGGGCGCCGGGCACCCGAACACCAACGCGGCCAAGGCCGCGATGAACATGGTGACGCGGACCAGCGGCGAGGAGATGTTCAAGACCGACGGCATCCTCATGACCTCGGTCGACACGGGCTGGATCACCGACGAGCGCCCGCACTTCGACAAGCTGCGGCTGGCCGAGGAGGGGTTCCACGCCCCGCTCGACCTCGTCGACGGCGCGGCCCGGGTGTACGACCCGATCGTGCGCGGCGAGGAAGGCGAGGACCTCTACGGGTGCTTCCTGAAGGACTACGCCCCCGCGAACTGGTAGTCCCGCGAACCGGTGGCCCCCGCGCACGAGTGGCCCCCGCGCACGAGTGGTTCCCCCGCACGAGCGGTCCCCGCGCACGGCAGTGCCCGTGCGCTTCCCGAGAGCGCCCCCTCCGCCGGAGGGGGCGCTCTTCGGTTTCCTTCACCCGATCGCGTCACAGTTGGCGGCCCGGTAGAGCGCGGCTGCGCTCATTTGGTTACTCTGATGTTCACGGTCGGCCACCGAGGAGACACACCGTCCTCACGGCCTTCCCGGGACCGGTCCTCCACCAAGGCCGCGGTCCCGCCCGACGAACGGCGCCACCGCGACCGACCGGCACTTGTCCCACAGGTACGCGACACGAAGGAGTGCGCGGTGACACCCGAACTGACGAAGAAGGAACCGCGACCGGCCCCGACCAAGGAACGGCCGCGTCGCAACGGAGAGCTGGGGAGCCTGGAGGTCTGGGCCCGCTCGGCCCCGATCAGGCTCGCGGGCTACGAGGACGATCTCGCGGAGCCGCACATCCTGCCCGGCATCGACTGATCCCCTTGCCTCATCCCGGTGCCCCCGGCCGCGTCCGGCCGGGGGCACCGGGACGCAGCCGGGTCGGCGGCAGGTACTCCCGCACCGGTGTCCGGTGCCACCAGGCGCCGGTCGCGCGCAGTTCCCGCCAGGTCGTGAAGCGGTACCGGTACAGCCGGGCCCGGACGAAGAGCGGGGGCCGCCCGGGGAACGGATCGTGGGCGAGCAGCCGCAGGGTGTCCGGGTCGCCGTCGAGCAGCCGTTCCACGAACGGGCCGAACCACGGGCGCGCGTACCCCGGGCTGAGCGCCGCGAACCACATCAGCCAGTCGAGCCGCAGATGGTACGGGGCGAACTGGCGGGGCATCCTGCGAGGATCCCCGGGCTTGCCACGGAAGCCGTACTCCCGCCACACCGTGCCCTCGTGCGGCTCGGGGTCGTGGGTGCCCTCGACGACGATCTCCTCCCGGACCCGCCCGACGGTGCCGAACGCCCCGTAGGTGTTGACCAGGTGGTACGGATCGTACGAACGGTTCATCGCCTGGTGGCGGGAGAGCAGATTGCGTACCGGGCGGTAGCTGCGGACCAGGACGAACGCGGTCAGGGCCACGACCAGGACCACGTACCAGAGCGGCGGTAGCGGGCGCGGGTGCGGGCCGGTGAGCGCGGAGGCGTCCACGACGGACAGGGCCAGCACCACGGTCAGCCAGTTCAGCCAGGCGAAGTTGCCCGAGAGCACCAGCCACAGCTGGGAGGCGATCATCAGCCCGGCGGCGACCGTCGCCACCGGCTGCGGGGCGAACAGCAGGAACGGCACGACCAGCTGCACGACATGGTTGGCCGCCGCCTCCACCCGGTGCAGCGGGCGCGGCAGACGGTGGAAGAACCAGCTCAGCGGGCCGGGCATCGGCTGCGTCTCGTGGTGGTGGAAGAGGCAGGTCAGGTTCCGCCAGCAGCGGTCGCCACGGATCTTGATCAGACCGGCGCCGAACTCCACCCGGAAGAGCAGCCAGCGCAGCAGCAACAGGACGAGGACGGGCGGCCCGATGTCGTCGTTGCCGAGGAACACGGCCAAGAAGCCCGCCTCCAGGAGCAGCGTCTCCCAGCCGAAGGAGTACCAGGTCTGGCCCACGTTCACGATCGACAGGTACAGCGCCCAGAGCACCAGCCAGAACAGCATCGACACCGGCAGCGGAACCGCGTCCCCGGCGCCCGCCAGCAGGGCGAGGGCCAGCCCCGCACCGGACCACGAGACGGCGGCGAAGAGCCGGTCCGAGTAGCGCCAGTGGAACAGCGACGGCGTGTCGCGCGCCCGGGTCCCCCGCACGTACTCCGGCACGGGCAGCATCCCGCGCTCCCCGATCAGCGCCCGGAACTGCAGGGCGGCCGACAGGAACGCCACGCAGTACAGCGCGGCCAGGCCCCGCTGGAAGACGATCCGGCCCAGCCACAGGTCGGGTGCCGTGAACCACTCCATCCCTTCCAGTATCGGCCGGGAATCAGCTTCTGACGAGACGCCGGAGGGTGCGGCCGAGCCGGTGCGCGTACGCCCGCTGGAGCGGTGGGACTAGCGGTCCGGCGAGCCGGGTGTACCAGGTGGCGGGGCGGCTGAAGGCGGTCACGGTGAAGCGGACCGTGCCGTCGTCCTCCAGTTCCACGACGAAGGACTCCTCACCGCACTCGGGATGCCCGGTGAGCGTGCCGTACGCGAAGCCCGTGCGCCGGTCCTCGTACGCCGCCCAGATCACCGAGCAGGGGGCGGTGAGCCGGAACGGGCCGAGGCCGACCGACACCTCGACGACCGTGCCCGGCGCGGCGCGCCCGGCGTCGGAGAGCAGGGACGCGCCGGAGTCGCGGTGCATCCGCCAGGTGGTGACGGCGGTCCCGGCCCGTTCGAAGGCCGCGCGACCGTGGCCGACGACCGTGGTGCAGCGCAGGTGGCGGTATCCCTCGGGGAGGTCCGCCGGGGCGCGGGTGGCGCCGGGCTCGCCGTAGGTGAGGGCGGGCCGGGGGCGGGACAGGCTGTTGAGCAGACGGGTCATGCCGGAAGCTCCGTTCGCGGGCGGGCCGTGGGGGAGGACCGGCCGCCCCCTGCTTGAACGCGTTCAACTGGCAGGGTGAGAGCGTAGGGGTTTCCTTGAACGTGTTCCAGTCCTTCGCGTGTCCCTCCCCACCCGGTCGGCCGCCCTCCGCTTGCGGCGCACCGGGTGCTGCGGCAGACAGGAGGGAACGGCCGGACCCCGGGCCCGGACCCCGGGCAGAAGAAAGCGGGAGACAGACAGGTGCGCTCAGCCCACCGCCGGACGCGGCGAACCCCCACCGCCTCCCCGGCTCCTGTCCCGGCAGACCCCGACGAGCGACCCCGCGCGGGAGGACGGCCCGACGCCCGGCCCCGTACGGGAGCGGGCTCGCCCCCCGGCCCCCGCCCCCGTACGGTCCCGGGGACCTCCGCCGTGCTCGCCGCCGCCCTGCTGCTCACCGGCTGCTCCGCCGCGTGGGAGGGCTCGCGCGGCGGAGCGGAACCCGCCGCGGGCGGGGTCACGGACGTCTTCCTCCAGCCGCTCTCCGCGACGGGCCCCGACCCCTTCACCGCCTCCACCGTCCGCAACGCCGTACGCCCGCCGACGCCCGAGCGCGACTCCGAGGACACCGCCCAGCAGGCGCACGAGGTCACCGGCTCCACCCCCGGCCTCTACGGCGGCACCCGGTCCGTCGGCAGTTGCGACGTCCCCCGGCAGTCCGCGCTCCTCACCGCCGACCAGGACAAGAAACGCGCCTTCGCCGAAGCCTCCGGCATCCCCGAGAGCAACGTCGAGGGCTGGCTCCGCGGACTCACCCCCGTGGTGCTCCGCGCGGACGTCAGGGTCACCAGCCACGGATACCGCGAGACCCGGCCCCGGCCCTTCCAGTCCGTCCTCCAGGCCGGTACGGCCGTCCTCGTCGACCCCTACGGCGCCCCCCGCGTCCGCTGCGCCGGCGGCAACCCGCTGCGCACCCCCGCCGCCGACCCCTCCGGCATCCACCGGGGCGACCCCTGGGACGGCTTCGACCCCGACCGCGTGATCGTCGTCCGGCCGACCACCTCCGTCGTCACCAGCCTCGTCATCGTGAACGCCACCGACCGCAGCTGGATCGAACGGCGGACCGGCAGCGACGGCGCCGATGACCGTGCCCCCGACGTGCCCCCGACCTGCGACCCCGACGCGTGCACCCTCACCGGCGAGGGCACACCGGACCGGACGGCACCCGGCACCGGTACCCCCGACCGGACCGCGCCCGGCACACCGGACACCGCACCGCCCGGCCGTCCCACCGGCCCGGACGCCGACCCGCCGGTCAGGCCCGTCCCGCCCCCGCCCGTACCGTCCGAACCGGTCAGCCCGCCGATCGGCCCCGACCCCTCGGGAAGCGGCGGCACCGGTACCGAACCGGCCCCCGCGCACCCGGAGCCGTACCCCTTCCCCGACCCCGAGCAGCACCCCGAGGAGCACCCCGACACCCCGCCCGAGCATCCGGCCGACCCCTACGGGGACCCCTTCCCCGACCCCTACGCCGAACCGCCCACCGCCCCCGACGGGGAACTGCCGCCCGACCAGGTCTTCCCGGCCGCGCCCGTCCCGGACCGGCACGAGACCTTCCAGGGGTGACACGGATCTTCGTGGTGCGCCCGAGCGGCACCGCGCCTAGCGTGGCCCCATGAACGCGGGCAACGGGGGCGGGGAACCGGCCGGACGGCCCGGCCGCGCGCCCGAGGGGCCGGGGGCCGGTTCCGTCGGAACCGGCAGTTCCGTCGGAACCGCCGGAATCCTCTCCGCCCACGGCTCCGCCTTCCGCATGGGCGGCTTCGACTGGGACCTCGTCGCCGGGACGATGGCCATGGACGACGCCGCGCTCGACGTCTTCGACATGGACCGCGCGGAGTACGACGGACGCCCCGAACGCCTCGGCTCACGGATCCAGCCGGACGAGGGCAGCCGCCTGGACAACCTCGTCACCCAGGCGCTCAAGGACGGCAGCGAGCAGTACGGCGCCTACTTCCGCATCCGCCGCCGCGACGGCGTCCAGCAGTGGACCCACACCCAGGGACTGGTGCACCGGGACGCCACCGGCCGTCCCGTGCGCATCGTCGGCGTGGTGCGCGACGCCACCCACGAACTCAGCGAGTCCGCCGCCCGGCTCGGCCTCGACGAGGGCAGACGCCGCCGCGCCGGTGTCGTCGAGGGCACCACCGCCGCCCTGGCGTACGCGCGGACCGTGCAGGACGTCATCGACCTGCTCGACGACTCCCACGCACTCGAACACTTCGGCGCCGCGAGCCTCGTCGTCGGCCTCCTCGACGCCGGACGCATCGAACTGGTCGCCGAGGGACCCGAGGGCTCCTTCGTGCCCGGCACCCGGTTCACCCGGGTGGACGAGCCCTACCCGATGAGCGAGGTCATCCGCACCCTGCGCCCCCGCTTCATCGAATCGGCGCGGGACTTCGCCGCCTCCTTCCCCGTGCTCTGGCCGCACATCAGCGGGCTCGGCATCACCTCCGCCGCCTACCTCCCGCTCATCGCCCAGGCCAGGCCCATCGGCGCCCTCGGACTGCTGTACAACGACCGGACCGGCTTCAGCGAGGACGAGCGGACCCTGCTCGTCGCCCTCGGCAGCAGCATCGCCCAGAGCCTCCAGCGAGCCATGCTCTACGAACAGGAGCACGACCTGGCGGAGGGCCTCCAGCAGGCGATGCTGCCGCGCCGCATTCCCGACCTGCCCGGCGCACAGACCGCCGTCCGCTACCGCTCCGCCCGCCTCGGCAGGGACGTCGGCGGCGACTGGTACGACCTCATCCCCCTGCCCGGCGGACGGGTCGGCGCCGTCATCGGAGACGTCCAGGGGCACGACACGCACGCCGCCGCCGTCATGGGACAACTGCGGATCGTGCTCCGCGCCTACGCCGCCGAAGGACACCCCCCGGCCACGGTGATGGCCCGTGCCTCCGTCTTCCTCCACGAACTCGACACCGAACGCTTCGCCACCTGCACCTACGCCGAGGCCGACCTCGGCACCGGCGTCGTCCAGGTCGTCCGGGCCGGACACGTCGACCCGCTCGTCCGGGAACCCGACGGCCACTGCCGCCGGATTCCGGTGGAGGGCGGCCTGCCGCTCGGGCTCTCCGCCGAGTTCGGCCGGGTCGACTACCCGGTGACCACCCTGGAACTGGACCCCGGCCGGACCCTGATGCTCTACACCGACGGACTGGTGGAGAAGCCCGGCGCCGACCTCGACGAGGGCCTCCAATGGCTCTCCTCCCTGGTCAGGCGAGGCCCCGCCGACCTCCAGGAACTCGCCGACCACCTGTGTGACGTGGTCGCCGACCGGGGCGGCGAGGACGACGTCGCCATCCTGCTGCTGCGCCGCGAGGAGACGACCGGGGCCCGGGGCACCGGACGGTTCCGGCAGCACGTGGCACAGAACGACCCCGAGGCCCTCAGCTCGGCCCGGCACATGATCCGGGCCGCGGTCCGGGCCTGGGGCGGGGGAGAACGCGCCGACGAGATCGAACTCGCCGCCGACGAACTCATGACCAACGCCCTTATGCACACCGACGGCGGCGCGATCCTGACCCTGCGGATCCTGGGCGGTCCCGAACGGCGGCTCAGGGTCGAGGTGGAGGACCGTTCCAGCGCCCTGCCGCGCCGCCGGGAGGCGGGGGAGGCCGGGGTGTCCGGCCGTGGACTGCTGCTGGTCGAGCAGATCTCCGACGTCTGGGGCGTCGAGCCCCGGGGCGGCGGCAAGTGCGTGTGGTGCGAGTTCGCGCTGGAGGAGGACGGAGCCGGAGGGCCTTGACGGCACGGCACACCACGGTCCGCACGGCACGGCACGGCACGGCTCTGCACGGCACGGCACGGCACGGCACGGCTCTGCCTGGCCGGGCCCGCTGCGACCCGGACCCGGACCCGGACCCGGACCCGGCCCGCGCCCCGCAGCCGTCGTTACCCACGTCCCCGGAGCCGCGCCCGTCGCGCGTCCCCGCCGTCCGTGCGGCAGGGTGGAGACATGCCCGAACTCCCCGAGGTGGAAGCGCTGCGCGCGTTCCTCGGCACACACCTGGTGGGCAAGGAGATCGCCCGTGTGCTGCCCGTCGCGATCAGCGTCCTGAAGACGTACGACCCGCCCGTGACCGCCGTCGAGGGCGCCGAGGTCACCGGGGTCGGACGGCACGGGAAGTTCCTCGACCTCACCACCGAGGGCCCAGGGGGCACGCTCCACCTCCTCGTCCACCTCGCCCGCGCGGGCTGGCTCCGCTGGCAGGACCCGCTGCCCTCGGGACCGCCGAAGCCGGGCAAGGGCCCGCTGGCCCTGCGCACCGCGCTCACCGGCGGCGACGGCTTCGACCTCACCGAGATGGGCACGACGAAACGCCTCGCCGTGTACGTGGTCCGCGACCCGGCCGAGGTGCCCGGCGTGGCCCGCCTCGGGCCCGACCCGCTCGCCGAGGACTTCGGCCCCGAGGAGTTCGCCGCCCTCCTCGCCGGGGAACGGCGCCAGATCAAGGGCGCCCTGCGCGACCAGAGCCTCATCGCGGGCATCGGCAACGCGTACAGCGACGAGATCCTGCACGCCGCGAAGACGTCCCCCTTCAAACCCACCCAGAACCTCACCCCCGAGGAGACGGCCGCCCTGTACACGGCGATGCGGACCACCCTCCTCGACGCCGTCGAACGCTCCCGGGGCGTCGCCGCCGGAAAGCTCAAGGCGGAGAAGAAGAGCGGTCTGCGGGTCCACGGCCGCACCGGCGAACCCTGCCCGGTGTGCGGCGACACCATCCGCGAGGTCTCCTTCAGCGACTCCTCCCTCCAGTACTGCCCCACCTGCCAGACCGGCGGAAAGCTCCTGGCCGACCGGCGCCTGTCCAAGCTCCTGAAATAGACCGGACGCCCGACGAGGGACCGGCCCCTCGGGCCCATGCGCAGGACCGGGCCCCCGCGGACCCGGTGACGTACCGGCCCCACCCCGCCGGACCGCCCACTACACTCCGCCCATGGTGCGCGTACTGGCCGTCGACGACGAGGAACCCGCCCTCGGGGAACTCCTCTACCTGCTGCGCGCCGACCCCCGGGTCCGCTCCGCCGAGGGCGCGGGCGACGCCACCGCCGCGCTCCGCAGGATCGGCCGCGCCCTGGAGTCCGGCCCGGACGGCGACGAGGCCGTCGACGTGGTCTTCCTCGACATCCACATGCCCGGCCTCACCGGACTCGACGTGGCCCGGCTGCTCGCGGGCTTCGCCCGCCCGCCGCTCGTCGTCTTCGTCACCGCCCACGAGGGCTTCGCGCTGACGGCCTTCGACCTGAAGGCCGTCGACTACGTCCTCAAGCCCGTCCGCCGCGAGCGCCTCGCCGAAGCGGTCCGCCGCGTCCACGACCTGGTCCACGCGACCGCCGCCCCGGTCCCTCCGGTGACCTCCGCGCCCGAGCAGATCCCCGTCGAGCTCGGCGGAGTCACCCGTTTCGTGGCCGTCGAGGACATCGCGTACGCGGAGGCCCACGGCGACTACGCCCGGCTGCACACCGACCACGGCAGCCACCTCGTCCGCATCCCGCTCTCCACCCTGGAGGAGCGGTGGGCCTCCCGGGGCTTCGTCCGCATCCACCGCAGCCACCTCGTGGCCCTCGCCCGGATCGACGAACTGCGGCTCGACGGGGGCACCACCTCCGTCCGGATCGGCGGCACCGACCTCGCCGTCAGCCGTCGGCACGCCCGCCCCCTGCGGGACCTCCTGATGCGCCGCGCCGCAGGCTGACCCCGCACCCCTACCGCGCCCGCGCCCACCTGCGTAGACTCCACGCGTCCCCGGGCCCGAGGCCCTCCCTTCCCGTACGGGAGGCCGTCGAGAGATGCCGGAGCGGACCCCGATGTCCGAGCACCACCCGCCGCGCCGGCCCCGCCGAGAGACGGTCACCTACGCCTCCGCCCACGGACCCGGCGCCCCGCCGGGTCCGGCCCGGCGACGCCCGGTCCACCCCCCGGCCCGCTCGGAGATCGACGAACAGACCACCCTCGGCCACACCTACGTCCGGTCCCTGATGCGCAGCCAGCTGCGCGCCGCGCTCACCGCCCTCGGCGCGCTGGTCCTGCTCGTCGGCCCGCTGCCGCTGCTGCTCGCCCTGCCCGTGCCCGAGGCGTTCGTGTGGATCGCCCTCGGCGTCGCCGTCCACCCCGTCGTCTGGGGCATCGCCCGCTGGTACGTGCGCCGCGCCGAACGCAACGAGCGCGACTTCACCGGCCTCGTCGAACGATGAGACGACCGTGCCGAAGGACGGGCCGGTCGTGACGGACGACGGAAGGGCCGTGACGGACGACGGAACGGCGATGCCGGAGGGCGGGGCGGTCGTGACCGGCGACGGCGCGGCCGTGACGCACCGCGAGACGGCCGTGCCGGACGGCGCCGGGGCGGTCCTGACGTACGGAGGAGCGGTCGTCGTGGACGCGCCCCGGGAGGTGCTCCCGTGAACCAGACCCACGCCGTCGTGGCCGTCGCCGCCGTCGTCCTCGCCACCGTCCTCATCGGCGCCCTCGGCCTGCGGATCTCCCGGACCACCTCCGACTTCTACGTCGCCTCGCGCACGGTCGGCCCCGGCCTCAACGCCGCCGCGATCAGCGGCGAGTACCTCTCCGCCGCCTCCTTCCTCGGCATCGCCGGACTCGTCCTCGTCCAGGGCCCCGCCATGCTCTGGTACCCGGTCGGCTACACCGCCGGATACCTCGTGCTCCTCGTCCTCGTCGCCGCCCCGCTGCGCCGCTCGGGCGCGTACACCCTCTCCGACTTCGCCGAGGCACGCCTCGAATCGCCGCAGGCCCGTCGGCTCGCCAGCCTCTTCGTCGTCGGCATCGGCTGGCTCTACCTGCTGCCCCAGCTCCAGGGCGCCGGGCTCACCCTGGAGATCCTCACCGGTGCCCCCGACTGGGTCGGCGGACTCCTCGTCGCGCTCGTCGTCACCGGCACGGTCGCCGCAGGCGGAATGCGCAGCATCACCTTCGTCCAGGCGTTCCAGTACTGGCTGAAACTGACCGCGCTGTTCGTCCCGGCCCTCTTCCTGCTCACCGCCTGGTACGGCGAGGGCGCGCCGCGCGCCCGGTTCGACGCCCCCGCCGTGCTGCGCGGCCACACCGTCGTCCAGGTCGCCGACACGGTTCGGATCGGGCTCGACGCGCCGCTCTCCCTGACCGTCACCGGCACCGTCGACTCCGTACGGTACGAGGGCGGCGCCGTCACGCTCGCGTCCGGCACCCACCACGTCCTCGGCGGCACGACCCTCGCCTTCGCCCCGGGCGCGGTCCTCCCCGAGCGGGTGGCCGACGGCGCCGATCCCCTCGGCTGGTCCCAGCCCCTGGCCGGGGGCCGCGACGGACACCAGCTGTACGCCACGTACGGGCTGATCCTCGCCACCTTCCTCGGCACCATGGGCCTGCCGCACGTCGCCGTCCGCTTCTACACCAGCCCGCACGGCCGCGCCGCCCGGCGCACCACGCTCGTCGTGCTCGGCCTGGTCAGCGCCTTCTACCTGCTGCCGCCGCTCTACGGGGCCCTCGGCCGGATCTACGCCCCCGAACTGGCCCTCACCGGTTCTCCCGACGCCGCCGTGCTCGTCCTGCCCGACCGCGTCCTCGGCGGGCTCCTCGGCGACCTGCTGGGGGCGCTGCTCGCGGGCGGCGCCTTCGCCGCGTTCCTCTCCACGGCCTCCGGGCTGACCATGTCCGTCGCCGGGGTCCTCACCCAGGACGTGCTGCCCTCCCGGGGCGTACGGCACTTCCGGCTCGCGACCCTGCTCGCCACCGCCGTCCCGCTCGGTGTCGGGGTGGTCGCCTCCAAGGTGCCGGTCGCCGACGCCGTCGGCCTCGCCTTCGCGGTCTCCGCGTCCTCCTTCTGTCCGCTGCTCGTCCTGGGCATCTGGTGGCGGCGGCTCACCCCGCCGGGCGCGATGGCCGGGCTGCTGCTCGGCGGCGGTTCGGCGCTGGCCGCCGTGATGGCGACCCGGGCCGGGCTCCCGCCCGCGGGCTGGCCGCACACCCTGATGGCCTGGCCCGCCGTGTGGTCGGTGCCGCTCGGCTTCCTCACCATGGTCCTGGTCTCGCTGGCCACGCCCCGCAGCGTCCCGCCCGGCACTTCGGCGCTCCTCGCCCGTCTGCACCTGCCGGAGGAGGTCACCCGCCCCGGCGCGCCGGAGGAGGGGCCCGGCACCGTCCCCGCCCAGGAGGTACGAGGATGAGCGGCATCGCCCTGGCCGCGGCCGTCGCCACGGCGGCCGTCCTGCTCGCCGCCGGGTTCGTCCTGGGCCGGTTCACGGCCCGCGACGGTGGGCGCGCCGCCGATCCCGGGCTCGGGACGCCCGTGGAGCGGGCCACCTTCCACACCCTGCACACCGCCTCGCTCGCCGCGCCGCCGCTGCGGGCCGGACTCACCGAGGAGACCGCCCGTCGGGCGGCGGGGACGCTCCGCTCGCTCCTGGGCACGGAGGCGCTCTGCCTCATCGACCGGGGCGCGGTCCTCGCCTGGGACGGACCGGGCGAGGAGCATCACCGGGCGCACGTACCGGAACAGGCGGCCGAGACCCTGGAGTCGGGGCGCAGCCGCTCGGCGCACACCGGCTGCGCCGACCCGGCGTGCCCGCTGCGCTGGGCGGTGGTCGCCCCGCTCACCGGGGAGGACGGGGTGCTCGGCGCGCTCGTCGCCTACGGTTCGCGGGAGTCGGCCGTCCTGGTGCGGGCCGCGACGGAGGTGGCCCGGTGGGCTTCCGTGCAGCTGGAGCTGGCCGAGCTGGACCGTTCGCGGACCCGGATCGTGGAGGCGGAGATCCGTGCGCTGCGGGCCCAGATATCCCCGCACTTCATCTTCAACTCCCTCGCCGCCATCGCCTCCTTCGTCCGGACGGACCCCGAGCGGGCCAGGGAACTCCTCCTGGAGTTCGCTGACTTCACCCGGTACTCGTTCCGCAGGCACGGCGAGTTCGCCCATCTGGCGGACGAACTGCGCTCCATCGAGCAGTATTTGGCGCTCGCCGGAGCGCGGTTCGGCGACCGGCTGAAGGTGACGCTGCAGATCGCTCCCGAGGTGCTGCCGGTGACGCTGCCCTTCCTCTGCCTCCAGCCCCTGGTGGAGAACGCGGTGAAGCACGGGCTCCAGGAGCGGGAGCGGGGCTGCCGGGTCACGATCGCCGCCCGGGACGCGGGCGCCGAGGCCGTGGTGACCGTCGAGGACGACGGCATCGGCATGGACCCGGAGCTGCTGCGCGCGGTGCTGCGCGGCGAGCACCGGGCCGGCTCCGGCATCGGCCTGTCCAATGTGGACGAGCGGCTGCGCCAGGTGTACGGGGTGGAGCACGGGCTCGTCATCGAGACGGGGGTCGGGGCGGGCATGAAGGTGACCGTACGGATTCCCAAGTACCGTCCAGGAGTCCACCGTTCGGCGCCCTGACCCGGCCCGCCCGGTCGTCGGCCGGGCTCAGCGCAGGTGCAGGGAGAGGTGCGCGAGCGGCAGCCCCAGCTTCCAGGCGGGCAGCCAGATCTGTTCGTCCTCGTCGACCGGGGCCGTGGGGTCGTCCCTGCCGTCGAGGTCGGTGGCGCGGACCCAGGTGTCCCGCAGCCGCCGCCAGGCCGTCTCGGCGAGTACGAGGTCGGGACCGCCCGGGTCGGCCGCGCGCCGGGCCGAGAGCCGCTCCTCGGCCCACTGCGGCCAGGGCCGGTCGTACGCGGTGTGCCGCAGCCACTCGTCGGTTCCCCCGAGGGCCCGTCGGCCGTCCGGTCCTTCCGGTTCCTCCGTGAGGTGGACGGTGAGGGCGAGCGCCTGGAGGCCCGCCCGGTACTCCAGCGAGCCGGGCGCCACGAGCGCGGCGGCCCGCAGCACCTCGTCGGCCAGGTACTCGGCGCACAGCCAGGCCATCGGTACGGCGAGTCCGCCGCCGCTCGTCCCGCCGGTGCCGTTCGTGCTCTCGGGCAGCAACGTTCCCACCTTCTCCCGGAGATCGGGGACCCGGATGTGTGGGCACCCGGGGGAGAGCTTCCTCCGGGGAGGACGCCCGTGTGTCCCGCTTTGCTCAACTCGCCCGTGTGGTTTCGGATACGTTTCCCGGCCGGATCGGTACCGGTGGGACGAGCGGGGTTCGCGGTGCCGCGTGCGGTGTACGGGGCGTGGCGCGGCGGGTGTTCGGGGCCGGGGCGGTGGGGTGGCGCGGCCGGTAGCCGGGCAGGGACCGGCCGAGCTGGCGGAGCGCGTAGTGGGAGCGGGACTTGACCGTCCCGGCGGGGATGCCGAGGTCGACGGCCGCCTCGTTGACGGTGAGGCCGTGGAAGTAGAGCCGGACGAGGACCGCGCGGTGTTCGGGGCTCAGGCCCCGGACCGCCGCCCGTACGTCGAGCGCGGCTTCGGCGGAGGCGGTGGCGTCGGCGGGGTCGGGGGTCACGGCGAGGACGCCGTCGCCGGTCTCGGCGGGCCGGGCGAGGCGTGAGCGCCGGGCGTCGATGGCGAGGCGGCGGGCGACGGTGAAGAGCCAGGGGCGCATCGAGTCGTAGGGGCCGGTGAAGGCCTCGGGGTGGAGCCAGGCCCGTACCAGGGTCTCCTGGGCGAGGTCCTCGGCCCGCTGGCGGTCCCCGTAGGTGAGCCCGAGCAGGAAGGAGAGCAGGGCGGGGCCGTGGTCCCGCTGCAGCTCCTGGAGGGTCCGCTCGTCGGTGGTCGCCGTCGTCATCGTGCCTGCCGCCTTTCCCGTGCTCGTCGTCCGGGGCGTATCCGAACGCATCCGCCGGGCGAGGGACAGGGCACGGACACGGGTCTGCGACGAACGGTCGCACCGAGCGACGAGTGGTACGGCGAACGGTCGACGGCCGGTCGACGACGGGGCGGGGTGCGGTTCGCGGCCGGGCGGCGGGGGCGCGCGTGGGCGGTCGCGCGGCGGGTGGGGCGGTGGCCGGATTCCGGCCCGTGGACGGTCGCGCGGGGTGGCCGGTGGTGCTCCCGTAGGCCCGGAACGGGCCGGAGGGGAGGGCGGCGGCGGTCGGCCGGAACCGTTGCGTCCGATTCAGCGGGGTTCGCACCTCCGTACGGCCCCGACCCTTGACTGGCGCATGTCCGAGAGATCAATTCGTGTGAACACCTGTTCATCCTCTGATTCGGGCGGAGTGCCGTACATGACCTCACGCACCAGACCGGCGGGGGCCGCGGCGCTCGCCGCCGTCCTGCTCGCGGCGGCGACCGGCTGCACCGGCGGGAGCGGTCCGGCGGGCGGCGCCGCCCCGGGGACCTCGGCCGCACGCCCCGGCAAGGCGGGGTCCACCGCCCCCTCCGCCGCGCCCGGCGGTGCCTCGGCGCCCGCCGGATTCACCCTCGTCGCCTCCGGGGACGTCCTCCCGCACGACTCGATCATCCGCCGGGCGGCCGAGGACTCCGAGGGCGACGGCTACGACTTCGCCCCGATGTTCTCCGGGGTGCGGTCCGTGGTCTCCGGCGCGGGCCTCGCCCTCTGCCACATGGAGACCGTCTACGGCAAGGACGGCGGTCCCTACACGGGGTACCCCGCCTTCAAGTCGCCCCCCGAGGTCGCCGCCGCGCTTAAGGCCACCGGGTACGACTCCTGCTCCACCGCCTCCAACCACAGCCTCGACGACGGGGCCGAGGGCCTCGGCCGCACCCTCGACGCCCTGGACCGGGCCGGGGTCCGGCACGCCGGATCGGCCCGCACCGAGGCCGAGGCGGCGAAGCCCACCCTGCTCAAGGCGGGCGGCGCCACGGTCGCCCACCTCGCGTACACCTACGGCACCAACGACCACCCGCTGCCCGACGGGCAGCCCTGGGCGGTCCGGCTGCTCGACGAGCGGAAGGTCGTCGAGGACGCCCGCTCCGCCCGTGCGGCCGGTGCCGACGTCGTCGTGGTCAGCGTCCACTGGGGCACCGAGTGGCAGACCGAACCCGACGAGGACCAGCTCTCCCTCGGCCGCGCGCTCACCGCCTCGCGGACCGGCGGCCGCCCCGACATCGACCTGATCGTCGGTACGCACGCCCATGTCCCGCAGGCGTACGAGAAGGTCAACGGGACCTGGATCGTCTACGGGATGGGCGACCAGATCGCCGGGGACATGATCAATTACGAGGGCGACTTCGATCCGCGCGGCAACCAGAGCAGCATCGGCCGGTTCACCTTCGCGCCGCCCCGCAAGCCCGGCGCGCGCTGGGAGGTCACCAGGGCCGAGTACGTCCCCCAGTGGTTCGACACCGGCCGGGGCAGGGTCGTCAACCTGGGCGCCGACGACGGCGCCTCAGCGAACCGCGCCGACATCCGCGACACGATCCGGGAGGTGGTCCTGGGCCGGGGCGCCGACCGGGACGGCCTGGTGATGGGGAAGTAGCCGACGGGCGCCACGGACACCGGTCACGGAGACCGGTCATGGACACCGGTCATGGGCACCGGTCACGGAGACCGGTCATGGACACCGGTCATGGGCACCGGTCACGGAGACCGGTCATGGACACCGGTCATGGGCGCCGGTCACGGAGACCGGTCACGGAGACCGGTCGGGAAAGGCCGGGCGCGGAAGGCCGTTCAAGGCACCGGGCCCCCGGTCACGGCCATCCGCGGGCCCCGGTCGGAACGGACGGCCGGTCACGGCACCACGGTGACCGGCCAGCGGCCCGCCTTCACCAGCCGGACCGCCACCGACCCCACGAACCGGTGGCCCGCCGACTCCGACGCGCCCACCACCACGGCGTCCGCCGTCAGCTCCCCGGCCGCCTGGACCAGGCCCGCGTAGGCGTCGCCCCGGAAGGTGTGGAACTCCCAGCGCATCCGCCACAGGTCCTTCACCCGCTCGGTGGACGCGCGGATCTCCGCGACGAGGTCTTCGGCGATCTCCTCGGTCGTCCCCGTCACGGGAGCACCCAGCGCGACCCCCGCGGGGACCACCGGCTGGACGTACACGAGTGCGAGCAGCGCGTCCTGCCGCCGGGCGAGCCCGGCCGCGTACGCCACCGCGCGCAAGGAGGAGGCGGAGCCGTCCACTCCCGCCATGATCACTTTCGGGCCGTCGGTGCCGCGTTCGAACCGGCCGGGTCGCTGTTCGGTCACCTGCCGAGGCTATCGGCTCATCGAGTGTTTTCGGACGAGTGGCCGGTGTCGGTGAGCTGCGGAGACCCTCATCCGTACGAACCATTAGTCATGAAAAAGGATCAGATGCCTCCAGGGCGTCGGGCGGTGCTCCGCCTGACCGCCGCCCTCGGGGCCACCACCGCAGTCGGCGTCCTCGCGGCGGACCTGCTCACCCCCGCCGACCCCCCGGCCGCCACCCTGCCCCGGGGCGGCCCCGGAACCGGACCCGCCGCCGGACCCCAGGTCCAGGCCGCCCGGCCGCGCGCCAGCGCCTACCGCCTGCAGCCCATGACCGCCTACGCGCCCCCGGTCCACCGGCGGACGGCGCCGCCCGTACGGCAGCGGCCCTTCCTGAGCCTCTCGGGCGTCGGCCGCGCCATGGTGCTCACCTTCGACGACGGCCCCGACCCCCGCTACACCCCCGCCATCCTGGACACCCTGCGCCGGTACGACTGCCGGGGCATGTTCTTCGTCTGCGGCGAGATGGCCGTCGAGAACCAGGACCTGCTGCGGCGGATGGACGCGGAGGGGCACGTCATCGGCAACCACACCTGGACCCACCCCCTCATCCCCAAGCTGCGCCCCTCCCGCATCCGTGACGAGCTGGGTTCCACCAGCGAGGTCGTCGAACGGGCCCTGGGGGCTGCCCCGCTCTGGTACCGCGCCCCCTACGGGGCCTGGAACCGGCACTCCTTCGAGATCGGTGCCGAACTCGGCATGGAGCCGCTCGCCTGGACGGTCGACACCCTGGACTGGAAGGAGCCGGGCACCGACGCCATCGTCCGGCGCGCCCTGGACGGCGCCGCCCCCGGCGCCGTCGTCCTCAACCACGACGCGGGCGGCGACCGCTCCCAGAGCGTCGCCGCCCTGCGCGCGTACCTTCCTGCCCTCCTCGACGCCGGGTACCGCATCACCCTGCCCCGGCGCTGACCCTCGGTCCTCCGCCCTCCCCGTCCTCCGTCCTCCGTCCCCCGTCCCCCGTCCTCCGTACGCGGCAGGGCCCCGGCACCAGCGGCGCCGGGGCCCTGCCGCGCATCCGGTTACCGGGAGGCGACCATGCGGGCGTACACGACCACGTTGCCGTCGTAGCCACGCGCGTGCGTGTAGCCGCCGCCGCAGGTGATGACCCGCAGCTCGGGGGCGCCGGTGTCCGCGTAGACCTGGACGCCGGGGAAGTCGTCCTTCGCGTACACCTCCACCCCGTAGATCTCGAAGACCGCGATCCGGCCGTCGTACCGCTCCACCTCGACGTGCTGGCCCTTCTGGACCGAGCCCAGGCCGTAGAAGACCGCCGGGCCCCGGGCGTTGTCGACATGGCCGACGACGACCGAGGTGCCGCGCTGGCCGGGTGAGATGCCGTTCTGGTACCAGCCGGCGAGATTGGTGTCGTCGGGCGGCGGGGCCGCCACCCAGCCGTCCGCGTCCAGACCCACGTCCATGATCGGCGCGGCCACCTGGATCGCCGGGATCCTGATCCGGGAGGCCGGGGCGAAGGGCAGCGGCTCCAGGCCCTCGCTCGCGCCGGGCGGCGGGGTCGCGGGCCGTGCCACCGGGCGGGCCGCCGCCGCGGGCTGCGGCGGCCCCGGCGAGACGTCCACCCCGTTGCGCATCATCGCGAGCCCGGACAGCATGGCGAGGGCCAGCACGCCCCAGGGTTGGCGTCTTCTGCGCTCGACGACGCGGAAGTCCTTCGCGGGCATGGTTCTCCCTTCATGGCGTCGTCAGAACGGTAGGGGTGGTCTGACGGACCGTCATTCCGGGCGGTCCGAACGGGTGGGGACCACCCCCGTACGGGCCCCGGGCGCGGCCTCCGGAGCCCCGGACCCCGGGCCGGGGCCGCGACAGCCGGGTGACAGTGCGCTGACCCATCCGAGTATTCGTCAGATGATCCTTCCGCAAGGATCTGACCTGCGGTTTCCCCACCTTCCCGAGGGTGCGACCGGGCGTGTCGGCTCACCGGGGTGGACCAGTGCCGACATGCGGGGTTCGCCCCGCCTTGTGATGGTTCGTCATGGAGGGCGTACTCGTCGAAACTCCCGGAGCACCGCTTCGGGGCGTCTTCCACTGGAGGTTCAACCATGCGTGCTGCACGCACTCTGGCGGTGACCGCCACCGCGTTCGCGGCGGTCGCGCTCGCGGCCCCCCTCGCCGCCGCCAACAACGGTCCGCGCGACGTCACCGTCAACCCCTTCGACGTCCACGCGGGGTCGACGATCACGATCACCGCGAGGGGCTGCGGTCACGGAGGCACGGTCACGTCCAACGCCTTCCCGGAGACCAACCTCTCGGTCAACTCCAACGGGCTCTCCAGCGCCATCGCCCGCGTCCACGACCGCGCCACCCCGGGCAGCTACAACCTCGCCGTCAAGTGCCGGGACAACTCCTCCGTCGTCACGCACTCGTTCCGGGTCCTTCCGGGCCGTGGCGCCCAGGGCGGTCTCGGCGGCTCGCTCGCCCCCAGCTCCACCGAGATGGCCGTCGGCGGCGGTCTCGTGGCCGCCGCGGCGCTCGGCGGGGGCCTGTTCATCGCCCGCCGCCGACGGATGACCGGTGCGGGGGTCTGACCGGCCGCACCTCCCGGCCGGCCCGCTCCGCCCGCCGCCCCCTGGTCCCCGTCACGGGACCCGGGGGCGACGGGCGTCCGCCCGCCGGTCCGGAGCGGCTCAGTGCCGCCGGGCGCGCGCGGCACGACGACGGAACACGAACACGCCACCGGTCGCGGCGGCGAGCACCAGCGCCCCGCCCGCCGCGAGTTCGGCCGGCTCGAAGCCGCCGTCCACCGAACCGCCCAGACCGCCCCGCACCCCGCGCGGGGGAGTGAGCACGGTGGAGCTGATCGTCGGGGTCGCCGTGGGCGTCCCGGTGATCGTCAGGTTCGCGGTGCCCTGCACGCCGCCCGTGCAGTTGAAAGCCACCGTGTACACGGCGCCCTGACGGGCGTCCCGGTCCACGGTGGCGGTCGCCGTCGAACCCGGCGCGATGGTGACCGTGTCGAAGACACCGGCCGAGGCCGTCGCCGTACTGGCGCAGCCGGGCGCGCTGAGCGTCACCCGGCCGCCGGGCGCGACGAGCGAGGGCGACACGACGAATGCGCTCGCCGCCCCGGCCCCCTGTGCCCGCGGGTTCGGCGCGGGGACACCGTCCGCCGCGAGGGCGGCAGGGGCGGCCGGGGCGAGGGCGGCCGCTCCCAACAGGAAAGCGGACGCGGCACGTATCGCGCGCATGGTGGATCCTCCGGGTCCCGAGGGGCGGCCGCGGAAGGGGGTTCCCGCGAAAGACCGTGCCTGCACCTCGTTGTCGGAAACGCTAGGAGCGCACTACCACAACCGCGATCCCAGACGTGCGAATGGGGCACCGATGTCCCCCGTACGGCTCACCCGGTGGAGGTGGAGTCACCGGGTGACCTGCGGGAACAGATCGGTGAACGGCGCGGCGGTGGCCGAGACGCCCCTGCCGAAGGGCGCGTCGAAGTCCCAGATGAGGAACAACAGGAACGCGATCAGCACGCTGAAGAGCCCGGCGAGCAGCAACTCCCGTCCGGTCCTGCGGATCTGCAGGGTGAAGATCAGACCGACCGTCACCAGAGCGCCGATGATCAGACCGAACCAGACCACTCCCGGCATGGTCTCGCCCGCGCTCTGCCCCCGGGCGTTACGGGCGTCGTCCGCCACCGCGACCTGGTCCACCAGGGGCTGGTACGCCTCGCCCTCGAAGTCGTTCGCCGGGTGGTAGTCGGTGACGCTGCGCCGCACCCGCTCCATGAGCGCGGTGCCCTCGTCGCTCAGCTCGCCCGCCTCGGTCATGTGCGTCCACTCGTGGTTGACCACGTACGAGACGTACGCGTCGACGTCGGAGCGGATCCTGGTGCGGACCTCCACCGGGTAGACCTCCACCCGTGCCGAGATCTCGTGCATGGCCTGCGCCTCCTGCCGCACGGTCTCCTGGGCGGCACCACGCGCCTCCCAGACGCCCGCGATGGCCAGACCGAGCACGATCGCGTAGATCACGCCGATCATCATCGTCATGTACTCGATGACGTCGGGGGTCTCGCTGGGATCGTCGTCCTCGGGGACGCGCCGCTGGTTGAAGATGACGATCGCCAGAACGACAGCGCACGCGGCGGCCATCGCAAGGCTGAGAACGAGCCATTCAGACATGAAGATCCTTCAGAGGATACGGGGATACGGGGATACGGGGATACGGGGGCACGGGGCCGAGGAGCGGTCAGCGGCCACGCGGGCGCAGGATCGCGGTCGCCAGCACGGCGGGCGCGATGATCACCAGCGTCGTCGTCACCACGGACGTACCGCTCTCGGGCCGTGGCCGTGAGGTGCGGCGGTAGTGGGGGAGCGCGACCGGTCCGGCGGCCGGCGGCCGGGGACTCGCGCTGGGCGCGTGCGCCGGTGGAGGCGCGGCGGGTGCCGTGGTGCGCTCCGGCGGCTCCGGAGGCGGCGTCGGGCGGGCCGGTGCCGGGGACGGGGGACCGGGGCGCGGGCTCGGCACCGCGACCGGGGGAGCGGGCGTCGTCGGCCGCACGTGCGGCAGGGGCGGTGGGGGCACCGGCCGGTTCGGGGGCCGCGGTGTCGGCCGCGGGGTGGCCCACGTCGGCGTGGGCTTGGGTTTCGTGGGTTTCGGAGTGGGTTTGGTGGGGCACGCACCGGGTCCGATCACCGCGACCGAGGTGTGCGACCCGTCGGGGCCGGTGTTGGCGTAGGCGCACGAGTCGGCGGCTGCCGGCACGGGAGTGGTGATGAGCCACACCAGTGCGAGCGCTGCCAGGGGGCGCGCGAGGAGTGATCCGAACAGAGACACGCCGACGAGCCTGAACACAAGAACGGCGCGCCGGGGCGGAATCGCTCGGGATTCGCCGGATGGAGGGGTTCTCGGACCCTACTGGTTTGACGTTTCAGCGCGTCGGAGACGGATTCGCCGCAATATCCTCGTATCGGATCGGGATGTGTTTACCGAAGCGGCCGGATCGGTTCGTACGGAGGGGGCCGGGTCGGCTCGTTTCGGCCTCCTCCGTCATATCTGTCCGGTTGTCGCCCTGCCGGGAGGAGTGGCGAACGGGGCATCCCGCACCGGCGCGCGGGCATCGCAGGGGCAACGGCCGAGGTACGGGCCTGGCGTGGACACCCGAGGGGCGGGTGCGCGACTCCGCCGGGAAGCCGACGCACGATCAGATGCACGTGAATGTGCACAGCCTGAAGGCGTGAACTCTTCGTTCGGAGAGCACGCGTCAATGACGTGTGACCAAGAACGGACCGCGAATTTCCGTTTCCACTCGCTCTCCTGGCGGGCGATCAGTAGCCTCACCTCGAACACCGGCCGCGAACACCTGGCCGCATCCCCCATGGCGACTTGTTGGAGACATCGATGGAGCGTCCACTCTGGGCTCCGCCTGGTATAGACATCTCGGTGCCGAGCGTGTCCCGTATGTACGACTTCTATCTGGGCGGCTCGCACAATTTCGAAGTGGACCGGGAAGCGGCGCGCAGGGCCATGGAGTTCATGCCTGGGCTGCCCAAGATCATGCAGGCCAACCGCGCCTTCATGCGACGGGCCGTCCGCCACGCTGTTGACAACGACGTCATCCAGTTCCTGGACATCGGCTCCGGCATCCCCACCTTCGGCAACGTGCACGAGGTGGCCCGCGCCGCCCATCCGGCCGCCCGCGTCGTCTACGTCGACCACGACCCGGTCGCCGTGGCCCACAGCCGCGCCGTCCTCGACGGCGACGACGGCGCCGAGGTCGTCGCGGCCGACCTGCGCAAGCCTGCCGACATCCTGCACAGCCCCGAGGTCTCCCGGCTCCTCGACCCCGACCGGCCGGTCGCCCTGCTCCTCGTCGCCGTCCTCCACTTCCTGGAGGACCGGGACCGGCCGTACGACGCGGTGGCCGAACTGCTCGACGCCCTCGCCCCCGGCAGCCTCCTCGTCCTCACCCACGCCTCCTACGAGGGCATCCCGCTCACCGAGGAGCAGGCGGGCGGCACCGTCGGGGTCTACCGGAACATCCGCAGTCCTCTGGTGATGCGGTCCGGCGAGGAGATCGCCCGCTTCTTCGAGGGCACCGAACTGGTCGAACCCGGCCTCGTCCCGATGCCCCACTGGCGACCGGAGAGCCCGGTCGAGGAGGAGGACCCGTACGCCTTCTCCGGTTTCGCAGGGGTGGGGCGCAAGGCGTGAACGCCCCGTCGCAACCCAACGGCGCCGCCGAAGCCGACGGTCCCGAGGACAGGCTCAGGCGGTTCGTCACCATCTGGGGCCGCACCATCTTCCCGGTGACCGCCACTTCGCTGACCCGCGCCGAGTTCGAGGGGCACCTGCTGCCGCTGGCCCGCACCCTGTGCGAAGCCCTCAAGGCCCGCCCCTTCGACACCGTCCCCGCGCAGCACGCCGGTGCGTCGCTCGTCGCCGCCCACTGCACCGACCCCGACGCCCTCGGCCGCAGCCTCGGAGTCGTCGACTCCTACCTGGTCCTCTACTGCGGTACGGAGTCGGACCTGGCCGCCGAGGAGCTCAGGGCCCGCTGCGCCCGCCTCCAGCACGCCATGGCCGCCGGATACGCGCAGGCCCTGCGGGAACGCACCCGTGCCGAGCAGGAGGCCATCGCCCGCTCCGCGCTCGCCGCCCGCAGCGCCGCCGAGGTCGCCCTGCACGCCACCGAGAGCCGCTTCCGCGCGGTCTTCGACGGGGCCGCGATAGGGATCGGCATCGCCGACCTCGACGGCAACGTCCTGGAGGTCAACGAGACCCTCACCCGGATGTTCGGCGGGATCGACAGCCCCCTGCGCACCCGGAAGGTGAGCGAGTGGGTCCACCCCGAAGACGGCCCGCACGTCTGGAAGCTGTACGACGAACTGGTGCGCGGCGAGCGCGAGCACTACCGGGTGGAGAAGCCGTACTACCGGGGCGACGGCACGGTCCTGTGGACGAACCTCACCGTCTCGCTGCTCCGCGACGCCGGGGGCGACCCCCAGTACCAGCTGGCGCTGATGGAGGACACCACGGAACGGCGCCTGCTCCATCTGCGCCTGCGGTACGAGGCCACCCACGACGCCCTGACCGGACTGCCCAACCGGACGCTGTTCTTCGAGCGGCTGGAGAAGGCCCTGGCGTCCGGCGACGACGCCCGCTTCGGCCTCTGCTACCTCGATCTCGACGGCTTCAAGGTCATCAACGACAGCCTCGGCCACTCCACCGGCGACCGGCTGCTCGTCGAGGTCGCCGACCGGCTCCAGAGCACCGTCACCGGCGCGGGCGAGATGGTCGCCCGGCTCGGCGGCGACGAGTTCGTCGCCCTCACCACCGGCGCCGTCGAGAAGCGGGACGTCACCGAACTCGCCGACCGCATCCTCGCCGCCCTCGCCACCCCGCTGCGGATCGACGGCCGGGAGCTGACCGTGCGCGGCAGCCTCGGTGTCGTCGAGGGCCCGGCGGGCGAACGGACCCCCGCCGAGGTGCTGCGCAGCGCCGACATCACCATGTACCGGGCCAAGTCCGCGGGCGGCAACCGCTTCGAGCTGGCCGACCCGGAGGCCGACGCCCGCGCCATCACCCGGCACGGACTGACCACCGCCCTGCCGGCCGCCCTGGAACGCGGCGAGTTCTTCATCGAGTACCAGCCCCTCGTCCACCTGGACGACGGCAGCGTGCACGGCGCGGAGGCGCTCGTCCGCTGGTGCCATCCGCAGCACGGGGTGCTCGGACCCGACCGCTTCATCCCGCTCGCCGAGGACACCGGACTCATCGTGCCGCTCGGCCGCTGGGTCCTCCAGGAGGCCGTCCGGCAGGCCCGCTTCTGGCAGACCCGGCACTCCGACGGCGGGCCGCTGCGGATCAACGTCAACCTCTCCCCGACCCAGCTGCACCACCCGCGTCTGGTCGCGGAGACCGTCGACGTCCTGGAACGGTCCGGTCTCGACCCCGGCGCGCTCTGCCTCGAAGTCACCGAGTCCGCCCTCATAGGGGCCGACGAGGACCTGCTGAAGCCGCTGCGGCAACTCGCCGAGATGGGCGTCGACATCGCCCTGGACGACTTCGGCACCGGCTACTCCAACCTGGCCAATCTGCGTCGGCTCCCGGTCAGCGTCCTCAAGCTCGACCGCTCCTTCACCCGGGGGATGCAGCAGCACCCGGTGGACCCGGTCGACCTGAAGATCGTCGAGGGCATCGTGTCCCTGGCCCACAGCCTGGAACTCGCCGTCACCGTCGAAGGGGTGGAGACCGGGGCCCAGGCCCGTCGGCTCCGCGACCTCGGCTGCGACACGGCCCAGGGCTGGTACTACGCACGCCCCGGCGCCCCCGACCGGATCCACTCGCTGGTCCTGGCGGACGCGGTCTGATCCCGCCCCCCCACGGACGGTCCCGCCCCCCCACACGGACGGCACCGCCCTCCCACGGACGGCACCGGCCTCCCTGCCGAAGCGGGGGAGGCCGGGAAGAAGGCGGGGGAGGAGACGAGAGGGCGGAGAAGGCGCTCCTCACCCAGCGGGGCGGGGCTGCGGGCCGACGACCGGCAGAGCGCCGTGACCTCCTCCCGCGCGTCGCCGCCGGGTCCTGTTCCCGGCCCGAGGCCGGGTTTCGGTTCCTGTGCCTCGGGTCGGCCCGCTCGGTTCCTGTGCCTCGGGTCGGCTCGTGCCTCCCGGATCGGCTCGTGCCTCCCGGCCGGGGAACAGGCTTCCGCGCCGTCCTTCCGCTCCTGGCCCGGGGCCCGGCTTCCGCTCCCGGAGCCCGGCAGGGCTCCGCGCCGGGCGCCTCAGGCCGGGGCTCCGGCCCGGTCCGTCCGTCCCCGCCGGGAGGCGAGCAGGACCCGCTGGAGCTCCCGTGCCGCCCTCGGCGGTGCCACGTCGCTGCGGTGCGCCAGGGCGATCGTGCGGCGCAGCCCCGGCCGGGCGAGGGCGGTCACCCGGAGGTCGCGGCCCGCGCGCGCCGCCACCATCGCGGGGACGACCGCGAGCCCGAGCCCGGCCCGTACGAAACCGAGGACCGCGTCCAGCTCGCCGCCCTCGACGGTGAACGTCGGCTCGAAGCCCTCCGCCCGGCAGGCCGCCACCGTCAGGTCCCGCAGGTCGTAGCCGTGCCGGAACATCACGAGCGGCTGGTCCCTGAGGTCCTTGATCCGCACCGGACGGGCGGGCGCGGGCGCGGAGGCGGCGGAGACCACCACCAGGTCCTCCCTGAGCAGCTCCACCGTGGTGAGCGCCGGTGACGGCGTGGGCAGCGGCAGCACCACCAGCGCCAGGTCGAGCGAGCCCCGCGCCAGCTCCCGTACGAGGTCGTGCGAGCCGCTCTCCTGGATCAGCAGCTCGATCCCCGGGTGCAGGTCGTGGAAGGCGCGCAGGACGTCCGGCAGCAGACCCGTGCAGAGGCTCGGGGTCGCACCGAGCCGTACCCGGCCCCGCTTCAGCTGGGCCAGCTCCTGTACCTCCAGCCGGGCCGTCTCGGTGTCCGCGAGGATGCGGCGCGCGAGCGGCAGCAGGGCCTCGCCCGCGTCGGTCAGGGTGATGTTCCCCCGGGCGCGGCTGAACAGCTCGGCGCCCAACTCCTGTTCCAGCGCCTTGATCTGCTGGGAGAGCGACGGCTGCGAGACGTGCACGCGCTCGGCGGCCCGGGTGAAGTGGCGGGTCTCGGCGACGGCGACGAAGTAGAGGAGCTGCTGGAACTGCATGGTTCAAGAATAGGCGACCCGGATAGGGATGGCCTATCGAGATCAGCCGGACCATGTCTTGGACCTCTCGGGCCCTTCGGCCCTAGCGTCGTACACATGGCTCTGGCACCCACGAGGGACCGGACGGCGCGCCGCCCGCCGTCCCCCGCACCGTCCCGCGGATTCCTGTCCTCGACCCTCGGCAAGAAGACGGTCATGGCGGTCAGCGGGCTGATCATGCTCGGCTACCTCGTCGCGCACGTGGCGGGCAACCTCAAGGTCTTCTTCGGTCCCGAGGAGTTCAACGGCTACGCCCACTGGCTGCGGGTCGTGGGCGCCCCGGTCCTGCACCACGAGTGGGCCCTCTGGATCGTCCGTGTCGTGCTCGTCGCCGCCGTCGTCGCGCACGCGGTCTCCGCGTACCAGCTCAGCCGCCGCGACCTGAAGGCCCGCCCGACCCCGTACGTCCACCGGCGCGGGCGCGCCTCCTACGCCACCCGCACGATGCGCTGGGGCGGGATCGTCCTCGCCCTGTTCATCGTCTGGCACATCCTCGACCTCACCACCGGCACCGTCCACTCCGGCGGCTTCGAGGAGGGCAGGCCCTACCAGAACGTGGTCGACACCTTCTCCACCTGGTACGGCAACGTCATCTACCTCGTCGCCATGCTCGCCGTGGGGCTCCACGTCCGCCACGGCTTCTGGAGCGCGGCCCAGACCCTCGGCCTCGGCAACGCCCGCCGGGACCGCCTCCTCAAGATCCTCGCGAACGGCCTCGCTCTCCTGCTGACCGCCGGTTTCGTCTCCGTCCCCGTCGCCGTCATGACCGGAGTGGTGAACTGACCATGAAGAAGACCGACTTCACCGAATACGCCACCGGCGCACCGCTCTCCGACACCAAGGCGCCCGCCGGGCCCGTCGCCGAACGGTGGGACACCCGCCGCTTCGAGGCGAGACTGGTCAACCCCGCCAACCGCCGCAAACACCGGATCATCGTCGTCGGCACCGGTCTCGCGGGCGGCTCCGCCGGAGCCACCCTCGCCGAACAGGGTTACCAGGTCGTCCAGTTCTGCTTCCAGGACTCCCCGCGCCGCGCCCACTCCATCGCCGCGCAGGGCGGTATCAACGCCGCCAAGAACTACCGCAACGACGGCGACTCGGTCCACCGCCTCTTCTACGACACCGTCAAGGGCGGCGACTTCCGCGCCCGCGAGTCCAACGTCCACCGGCTCGCCCAGATCTCCGTCGAGATCATCGACCAGTGCGTCGCCCAGGGCGTCCCCTTCGCCCGCGAGTACGGCGGACTCCTCGACACCCGCTCCTTCGGCGGCGTCCAGGTCTCCCGCACCTTCTACGCCCGGGGCCAGACCGGACAGCAGCTCCTGCTCGGCGCCTACCAGGCACTGTCCCGGCAGATCGCCGCCGGGAACGTCGAGATGCACGCCCGTACGGAGATGCTGGACCTGATCGTCGCCGACGGCAGGGCCCGGGGCATCGTCGCCCGTGACCTGATCACCGGCGAGATCACCACCCACCACGCCGACGCGGTCGTCCTCGCCAGCGGCGGCTACGGCAACGTCTTCCACCTCTCCACCAACGCGATGAACTCCAACGCCACCGCCGTCTGGCGGGCGCACCGGCGCGGCGCCTACTTCGCCAACCCCTGCTTCACCCAGATCCACCCCACCTGCATCCCGCGCACCGGCGACCACCAGTCGAAGCTGACCCTGATGAGCGAGTCCCTCCGCAACGACGGACGCATCTGGGTGCCGAAGGCCGAGGGCGACACCCGCCCCGCCGCCGACATCCCCGAGGGCGAGCGCGACTACTACCTGGAGCGGATCTACCCCTCCTTCGGCAACCTCGTCCCCCGTGACATCGCCTCCCGCGCCGCGAAGAACGTCTGCGACGAGGGCCGGGGCGTCGGTCCCGGCGGACAGGGCGTCTACCTCGACTTCGCCGACGCGATCCGCCGCATGGGCCGCGCCGCCGTGGCGGAGAAGTACGGCAACCTCTTCGAGATGTACGAGCGGATCACCGCCGAGAACCCGTACGAGGTCCCCATGCGGATCTACCCCGCCGTCCACTACACGATGGGCGGACTCTGGGTCGACTACGACCTCCAGACCACCGTCCCCGGGCTCTTCGCGATCGGCGAGGCCAACTTCTCCGACCACGGGGCCAACCGGCTCGGCGCCTCCGCCCTCATGCAGGGCCTCGCCGACGGCTACTTCGTCCTGCCCGCCACCATCAACGACTACCTCGCCCGGCACCCGGGCGCCCAGCCCCTCACCGACGACCACCCCGCCGTCCGCGAGGCACTCGCCGAGACCGAGGACCGGCTGAACCTCCTCCTCGCCGTCGACGGCGACCGCACCCCCGACTCCTTCCACCGCGAACTCGGCGAACTCCTCTGGGAGCACTGCGGCATGGCCCGCACCGAGACCGGGCTGCGCACCGCCCTCGCCCGCATCCCCGAGATCCGCGAGGAGTTCTGGCGGCGCGTCAAGGTCCCGGGCACCGGCCGGGAGTTCAACCAGTCCCTGGAGAAGGCCAACCGGATCGTCGACTACCTGGAACTCGCCGAACTGATGTGCCTCGACGCGCTCCACCGCGCCGAGTCCTGCGGCGGCCACTTCCGCGAGGAGTCCCAGACCCCCGACGGCGAGGCCGCCCGCCGCGACGAGGAGTTCGGCTACGCCGCCGCCTGGGAGTTCACCGACGGCACCGCACCCGTCCTCCACAAGGAGGACCTCACCTTCGAGTACGTCCACCCCACCCAGCGGAGCTACGCATGAAGCTCACCCTGCGCGTCTGGCGCCAGGCGAACGCCGACGCACCCGGCGCCATGTCCACCTACGACGTGGACGGCGTCTCCGCCGACATGTCGTTCCTGGAGATGCTCGACACCCTCAACGAGGACCTCATCCTGCGGGGCGAGGATCCGGTGGCCTTCGACCACGACTGCCGCGAGGGCATCTGCGGGGCGTGCAGCCTCGTCATCGACGGGGAAGCCCACGGCCCCGAGCGCACCACCACCTGCCAGCTGCACATGAGGTCCTTCCGCGACGGCGACACCATCGACGTCGAACCCTGGCGGGCGTCCGCGTTCCCCGTCGTCAAGGACCTCGTCGTGGACCGCTCCGCGTTCGACCGGGTCATCCAGGCGGGCGGCTACATCAGCGTGCCCACGGGAGCGGCCCCCGAGGCCCACGCCACCCCCGTCCCCAAGGCGGACGCCGACACCGCCTTCGAACACGCCGAGTGCATCGGCTGCGGTGCCTGCGTGGCCGCCTGCCCCAACGGCTCCGCGATGCTCTTCACCTCCGCCAAGGTCAACCATCTGAACGTGCTGCCCCAGGGCTCCCCGGAACGCGAGACCCGGGTCCTCGACATGGTCGCCCAGATGGACGCCGAGGGCTTCGGCGGCTGCACCCTGACGGGTGAGTGCGCCACCGCCTGCCCGAAGGGCATCCCGCTCCCGTCGATCGCCGCGATGAACCGGGAGTGGCTGCGGGCCCGGCGCAAGGGGGCCCGGGGCTGAGTCCCCCGGGTCCTCATCAGGACAATCTTCGGGAGTGGGATCCGCCACATCGAACGGTCCGACGCGAAAGATCATTCACAGAATGATCACTTTCTCCGTAGAATTTTCGCTCTGGAGCACCTCCATCGATTCGAACAGCAAGATCATCTCTGTTCAAATCTGTACTTTTCATGACAAGTTGGCCACTTCGCGGCCAACCGCCCGGCGGCCGTTTCCGCCGCGCCCGGACCCCCGGGTACTGATGAGGGCCGCCGGGGGCACCTGACCGAACCCCCGGTCGTACAGACCATTTGGGGGTTCCATGTCCAGCTTCACCCGCCGCCGGGCTCTCGGCGTCGCGGCAGGCGCCGCCGGCGTCGCCGCGGGCCTCGCCGCGGCCGGCTCCGCCGTCGCCGTGCCCACCCGCCCCGCCACTCCCTCGGCGGACCCGGTTCCGGCCTCCTTCGACGAGGTCTACCAGGGCCGCCGCATCCAGGGCGGACCCTCGCACGGCGGCCACCACGGGGGACACCACGGAGGCGGCTACTCCGTGACGATCGACGGCGAGGAACTGCACGTCATGCAGAACGCCGACGGCACCTGGATCAGCGTGATCAACCACTACGAGCCCGTCGCCACGCCCAAGGTGCTGGCCCGCGCGGCCGTCCGCGAACTGCAGGGCGCCCCGCTCGTACCCCTCACCCTCGGCTGATCGATCCAGGAGCGGCACCACCATGACCGTACGCAAGAACCAGGCCACGCTGACCGCCGACGAGAAGCGGCGCTTCGTCGCCGCCCTCCTGGAGCTCAAGCGCTCCGGCCGGTACGACACCTTCGTCACCACCCACAACGCCTTCATCATGAGCGACACCGACAGCGGCGACCGCGTCGGCCACCGTTCGCCGTCGTTCCTGCCCTGGCACCGGCGCTACCTCATAGAGTTCGAACAGGCCCTGCGGTCCGTCGACCCGACCGTCACCCTGCCCTACTGGGACTGGACGACGGACCGCACCTCCCGGTCCTCGCTGTGGGCCCCCGACTTCCTCGGCGGCACCGGGCGCGCCCGCGACGGCCAGGTGACCGACGGCGCGTTCGCCCGCGTCGGCGACCGCTGGACGATCACCGTCCGCGTCGACGGCCGCGACTACCTCCGGCGCGACCTGGGGGCGGGCGGCCGTCAGCTCCCCACCCGTGCCGAGGTGGACTCCGTCCTCGCCATGGAGACCTACGACAGCGCGCCGTGGAACAGCGCCTCGGACGGCTTCCGCAACCATCTGGAGGGCTGGCGCGGGGTCAACCTCCACAACCGCGTCCATGTCTGGGTCGGCGGCCAGATGGGCACCGGGGTCTCCCCGAACGACCCCGTGTTCTGGCTGCACCACGCCTTCATCGACAAGCTGTGGGCCGACTGGCAGGCCCGCCACCCCCGGTCGCCCTACCTTCCGGCCGCGGGCACGGTCAACGTCGTCGACCTCGGCGACACCATGCGCCCGTGGAACGACGTGACCCCGGCGGACATGCTGGACCACACTCCCCACTACACGTTCGACACGGCGGCCTGACGGGACCGGTCCCGCCCGCCCGGTCCACCGGCCGGACCTCAGATCCGGCCGGTGGACCCCAGGGCGCGGGCCAGATAGGGCGCGGTGCGGCTGTCCGCCGCCCGCGCCACCCGGTCCGGCGGCCCGGCCGCCACGATCCGGCCTCCCTCGCCGCCGCCGCCCGGCCCCAGGTCCACGACCCAGTCGGCGGCGGCCACCACATCCATGTCGTGCTCCACGACGACCACCGTGTGGCCCGCGTCCACCAGACCGTGCAGCTGGCGCATCAGGACCTCGACGTCCGCCGGGTGCAGGCCCGTCGTCGGCTCGTCGAGCACGTACACCGTGGGGGAGCGGTGCGGGCGCTGGAGCTCCGAGGCCAGCTTGATCCGCTGGGCCTCGCCGCCCGACAGCTCCGTCGCGGGCTGGCCGAGCCGCAGATGCCCGAGGCCCACGTCGAGCAGGGTGCGCAGGCTCCGGGCGGCGGCGGGCGTCCCCGCGAGGAAACCGGCCGCGGACTCCACCGTCAGATCGAGCACCTCGGCGACGGTGAGGCCCCGCAGCCGCACCCGGAGCGTCTCGGGGTTGTAGCGGGCGCCGTGGCAGTCGGGGCAGGGCGCGTACGTCCGGGGCAGGAAGAGGAGTTCCACCGAGACGAAGCCCTCGCCCTGGCAGGTCTCGCACCGGCCGCCGGGCACGTTGAAGGAGAACCGCCCCGCCCGGTAGCCGTGTTCCTTCGCCTCCGCCGTCTCCGCGAACAGCTTCCGCACCACGTCGAAGAGACCCGTGTACGTGGCCAGGTTGGAGCGCGGAGTACGGCCGATCGGCCGCTGATCCACCGTCACCAGTCGTCCACCGCGAGCTGGTTCACCGCTCACTTCCCCGGTCAACGCGCCGACGAGAGTCGATTTGCCCGAACCGGACACACCCGTGACGGCGGTCAGGACGCCGAGCGGGAAGGCGGCGTCCACCCCGCGCAGATTGTGCCGGGTCACCGGCCCGGTCCGCAGCCAGCCCGCGGGCTCCCGGACCTCCCGCACCGGCGCGGGCGCCCGGTCGAGGAGGAAACGCCGGGTCACCGACTCGGCGACGTCCGCGAGAGCGCCCGGCGGACCGCTGTGCAGCACCCGGCCGCCGCGCGTCCCGGCGCCCGGACCGACGTCCACCAGCCAGTCGGCGCGCCGGACCACGTCGAGATGGTGCTCGACGACGAACACCGAGTTCCCCGTGGCCCGGAGCCGGTCCAGGACCACGAGCAGCGCCTCGGTGTCCGCCGGATGCAGCCCGGCGGACGGCTCGTCCAGCACGTACACCACGCCGAAGAGCCCCGAACGCAGCTGCGTCGCCAGCCGGAGCCGCTGGAGCTCACCGCTGGAGAGGGTGGGGGTGGCCCGGTCCAGGCTGAGGTAGCCCAGGCCGAGTTCGGTCACGGTCGCGATCCGGGCCACCAGGTCCTCACCGAGGACCCGGGCGGTCTCCGAGCCGATCCCCGCCGCCGACTCCCTCGCGGCACCGGCCCCCGGTGCCCGGTGCCCGGCCGCTCCGGTCCGGGGCTCTTCGGTCTCGGCCGCTCCGGTCCCGGTCCGCTGGGTCTCCGCGGAGAGCAGTTCGGACAGGGCGGTCAGCGGCAGCGCCGCGAGCTCCGCGACGGTCCGGCCCGCGAACGTCACCGCCAGCGCCTCGGGCCGCAGCCGCCCGCCGCCGCACACCGGGCACGGCGCACTGGTCAGGAAGCCCTCCGCCTTCGCCCGCAGCGCCGGGCTCCTGGAATCGGCGAAGGTGCGCAGCACATGCCGCCGGGCGCTCGTGTACGTGCCCTGGTACGGGCGCTGGATGCGGCCCGCGTCCCGCACCGGGTGCACCGTGACCACCGGCTGCTCGTCCGTGAAGAGGATCCACTCCCGGTCCTTCGCGTCGAGCTCGCGCCACGGCCGGTCCACGTCGTACCCGAGGGCGTCGAGCACGTCCCGCAGGTTCTTCCCCTGCCATGCCCCCGGCCAGGCGGCTACGGCACCCTGACGGATCGACAGATCCACGTCGGGGACGAGCAGTTCCTCGCTCGTGTCGTGGACGCGCCCGAGGCCGTGGCACGAAGGGCAGGCGCCCGCCGCCGTGTTGGGTGAGAAGGCGTCCGAATCCAGCCGCTCCGCGCCCGCCGGGTAGTGCCCGGCGCGGGAGAACAGCATCCGGAGGGAGTTGGAGAGCGCCGTCACGGTCCCGACGGAGGAGCGCGCGTTGGGGGAGGACCGGCGCTGCTCCAGGGAGACCGCCGGGGGCAGCCCCGTGATCTCCCCGACGGCCGGGGCCCCCACCTGGTGGATCAGGCGTCGCGCGTACGGGGCGATCGACTCGAAGTAGCGGCGCTGGGCCTCCGCGTAGATCGTGCCGAACGCGAGGGACGACTTGCCGGAGCCGGACACCCCGGTGAAGACGACCAGCGCGTCACGGGGGATGTCGACGTCCACCCCGGCGAGGTTGTGCTCACGGGCGCCTCGAACGCGGACGTACGGGTCGTGGGGACTGTCGTGCATAGGGGGATTTTATCCGCATGGCCCCGTTCGCCCCGGTCGGGGTGGACCGTGCGTGGAGCGGCCGGGGCCCGTGGGGCCGGGCCCGGCGCGACCTCGTGCCCCGCCGCGCCCCGGGCCTCCCCGCCGCCCGCCCCGCGACCGGCCCGTCCCGCGGGCCGCCCCCGGCTCACACCCGGTCCCGCCTTCGGTCGCATCCGGGCTGCCCGCCCCGTGACCGGTTCGGCCCGTGACGCAGGGCCCGGGTCCGCGAGGCCCCACGTCCCCTGCCTCACCCGTGCCGCACACCGCCGCCCCCATGGGCCGCCTCAGGCCGCGCCCCGTGGCACCAGGCCGACCGTCCGCGCGAGTTCCCGGTACGAGGCGCTCAGCGCCGTCCGGTCGTACGTGCTCGTGGTGACGAGCACCTCCCGCGCCCCCGTCTCCCGCACCGCCCGCCCAAGGGCCTCCCGCACCTCCTCCGCCGTGCCGTGCACGTGCCCGCGCAGTCCGGACTCGTAGAAACCGCGCTGTCTCTCCGTCATCGTCAGTCCCTCGATCCGCTCCGGAGGGGCGAGCGGCGGGAACTCCCCGCGCGTGCGCGAGTACGCCAGGGACCACGCCTCCGGCATCAGCAGCCGACGCGCCTCCTCCGTCGTCCCGGCCACCACCACCGCCCCCGCGACCACCACGTACGGCTCGGCCGCCCAGCCGGAGGGGCGGAAGCCGGAACGGTACGTGTCCACCGCCGTCAGGAGCCGCTCCCGGCCGCGCAGGTCACCGATGACCAGCGGCAGTCCGGCCGCCGCCGCGATCGACGCGCCCTCACCGGTCGCCAGGACGAACGGCGGGACCCGCAGACCCTCGGCGGGCCGGGCCCGTACTCCCGGATGGGCCGTCTGCTCCCCGGTGAACCAGCCGAGGAGCTCCGCGAGCTGCTCGCCGAACCGGTCCGCCTCGTCCTTGTCCCGGCCGAGGGCCCGCCGGACGCCGTCCGTGAAACCCACCGAACGGCCGACGCCCATGTCGATCCGGCCGGGGAACAGAGACTCCAGTACGCCGAACTGCTCGGCGACGACCATCGGCCGGTGATTGGGCAGCATCACCCCGCCCGTACCGACCCGGATGCCGGAGGTGGCGGCGGCCACGGCGGCGGCGAGCACCGTCGGCGCGGAACCGGCGACCCCGGGCACGCCGTGGTGCTCCGACACCCAGAACCGGTGGAAGCCCAGGGCCTCCACCTCCCGGGCCAGGAGCACGGTCTCCCGCAGCGCCTGCGGGCCGTCCCCGCCCTCCCGCGTACGGGAACGGTCGAGGACGGAGAAACGGATGCCGTCGAGGTAGTCGCTCACATCAGCTTCAACACGGTCGGGGCGGAGGGATTCCCGTACCGGCACAGGGGGCCTCCCGGCCTCCCGGCCGCGTGGCGCGTTCGGGGCCACAGGCCCGTCCAGCCCCGTACGGGGCGGTACGTGCCCGTCCGGCGGCCGCGTCTGTCGGACCGGCCTCCTAGGCTGGAACGCGTGACAGCCGACACCAGGCCTCTGGCCGTCTTCGACCTCGACAACACGCTCGCCGCGACCGCCCACCGCCAGCACTTCCTGGAACGGCGGCCCAAGGACTGGGACGCCTTCTTCGCGGCGGCGCCCGACGACCCGCCGCTGCCCGAGGGGATCGCGCTGTGCCGCGAGGCGGCGGAGGAGTGCGACATCGTCTACCTCACCGGCCGTCCCGAGCGCTGCCGCCGGGACACCCTGGCCTGGCTGGCCGCGCAGGGACTGCCGGAAGGGCCGGTCCACATGCGGCGCGCCCGGGACTTCCGGCCCGCCCGGGTGACCAAGGTGGAGGCTCTTCGGGTCCTTGCCGCCGACCGGCGGGTGCGGATGCTCGTCGACGACGACGTGCTCGTCTGCGACGCGGCGGAGGCGGCGGGCTTTCCCGTGGTGCGCGCCGGGTGGGCCGCCCCCTCGGCGGAGCTGAGCGACGCTCAGGAGAAGGAGGGCAGGACCTGAGGGCGCCCGGCAGGACCCGGGGATCGACGGGACCCGGAGGCCAGGAGGCCAGGAGGCCACGAGGCCCGGAGACAGCCGGGACCGGCGGGAACGGCCGGGCCGCCGGGGGAGCCGGGGCTGCTGAGGTTCCGGAAGCCCTGTGGCGGGCCCCGGACAAGACACCGGGGCCCGGAGGGACCCTCCGGGCCCCCGGCCCCCGGTGGCTCCCTCAGCTCTCGTCCTCCAGCCGGAACCCCACCTTCAGCCCGACCTGGTAGTGCTCGATCACGCCGTCGACGATGTGTCCGCGTACCTGGGACACCTCGAACCAGTCGAGGCCCCTCAGCGTCTGCGAGGCGCGTGCGATGCCGTTGCGGATGGCTTCGTCCACGCCCTCGGTGGAGGTGCCGACGATCTCGGTGACGCGATAGGTGTGGTTCGACATGGGGGCCGAGCTCCTCTCGGTGCGTTCCCTCCACCGTGCCCCAGGGAGGGGCCGCGCGCGACACGGCGGGGTCCGCGCGGCCGACAGGTGGGCATCGAAGGGTAATTACCGCAGGTAATGGCCCAGGTCGGGCGCAGGCGTGCGGAATGGGATGGTCAAGGACTTGACCATCGGTCTGGTCCAGACCAGAATCCAGGCCACATACCCGCGCGAACAGCCCGTTCGGTCCCCCCACTGCCGGGTCAGCCCCCACATGCCGCACGCCCCGTGCTGAACCGCAGAAGGTGACCCACGTGAAGAACCGCCACCTCGCCTGTCCTCTCGCAGCCGCAACCGCACTCGCCCTCGCGGGCTGTGGAATCCTCCCGGGCGCGGGTGGCGGGACGAAGACCGTCAACATATGGCTCATGCGGGACAGCGTCAGCGAGGACTTCCTCAACCGCTTCACCAAGGCGTACGAGGAGGAGCACGACGGCGTCGAGCTCAAGGTCACCGTCCAGGAGTGGACCGGCATCGGGAAGAAGGTCACCGAAGCCATCCAGGGCTCCGGCGGACCCGACGTCATCGAGGTCGGCAACACCCAGGTCGCGCAGTACGCCGACACCGAGAAGCTCTTCGACCTCACCCTGGAGTCCGTCCGCGACCTCGGCAGCGAGGACTGGCTGCCCGGTCTCGCCGAGCCCGGCAGCATCAACGGCTCGCAGTACGGCATCCCCTGGTACGCGGCGAACCGCATCGTCATCTACAACAAGGACCTCTTCGCCGACGCGGGCATCGACAAGCCGCCGGCCACCCGCGCCGAGTGGCTGAAGAACACCGAGAAGCTCAACCACGAGGGCTCCCAGGGCATCTACCTCGCGGGGCAGGACTGGTACACCCTGGCCGGATTCATCTGGGACGAGGGCGGCGAGCTCGCCGTCGACAAGGGCGGGGAGTGGACCGGCGCCCTGGAGAGCCCGGCGGCCCGGCGCGGCATGGCCTTCTACAAGGAACTCCAGTCGCTGGGCTCCGGACCCAAGAACGCCGACGAGCAGACCCCGCCGCAGGCCGACGTCTTCGCCAAGGGCGACGTGGCCCAGCTCATCGCCACGCCCAGCGCCGTCGCCGCCATCCTCAAGGCCAACCCGGGCCTCAAGGACAAGCTCGGCTACTTCCCGATCCCCGGCCAGAAGGCCGACCAGCCCTGCGTCGTCTTCACCGGCGGCTCCGACCTGATCATTCCGGAGAACGCGCCCCAGCGCGCCGCCGCCCTGGAGGTCGTCAAGGCCCTGGCGGGCGAGAAGTGGCAGTCAGAACTCGCCCGCGCCATGGGATACGTGCCCAACAAGAAGGGCCTCGCCTCCGTCGTCGCCAACCAGGAGGCCACCGCCGTCATGGCGAAGGCCGCCGCACGCGGCCGGGCCACCCCCAACTCCCCCCAGTGGGCCAACGTCGAGGGCGACAACCCCATCAAGCCCTACATGACGGCCGTCCTCCAGGGCGAGGACCCGGCGAAGGCGGCCAAGCGCGCCTCCGAGGCGATCACGGAGACCCTCGCCGAATAGCATTTCAGCGTTCGCACATCCGCGATCCCCCAACCGGTCACATCGAATCCAGCCGGTCACGGAAGAAGTAAGGAGCCGGGCCACCGCTCGCACGGCCCGGCTCCGACCTTGCCCCTTCCGTACGCCGGAGGATTCCGACAATGGCCGCAACGCCCCCCACGCTCGCCGCCCCGAGCCCGCAGTCCGCCGCCCCGACCGAGCAGTCCGCCGCCCGGGGTCCGGGACCCGCCGCCCCGGAGCGCCCCGCCCCCGTCCCCGGCCGGCCGGGGACCACCGCCGGGCGGACGCGGACCGACGCCGGGCGGCCCGCGCCCGGGTACCTCGTCGGGCTCGCCCGGAACCAGGAGGACGTACGGGCCGCGCAGCGCCTGCGCCACCAGGTCTTCGCCGGGGAGCTCGGCGCCCGGATCGAGGGCCCCGAACCCGGTCTCGACACCGACGCCTTCGACGCGCACTGCGACCACCTGCTCGTCCGCGAGGAGACCACCGGCGAGGTCGTCGGCACCTACCGCATCCTGCCGCCCGACCGCGCCGCCGCCGTCGGGCGGCTCTACTCCGAGAGCGAGTTCGACCTCTCCCGGCTCGCACCGATCCGCCACGACCTGGTGGAGGTCGGCCGCTCCTGCGTCCACCCCGCCCACCGCGACGGCGCCGTCATCGCCCTCATCTGGGCCGGACTCGCCCGCTACATGACGACCACCGGCCACAACTGGCTCGCGGGCTGCTGCTCCCTCCCGCTCACCGACGGCGGCGCCCTCGCCGCCGCCACCTGGGACACCGTCAAGGCCAAGCACCTCGCCCCCGAGGAGCACCGGGTCACCCCGCACGAGCTGTGGAACCCCGAAGGCATCGCCCGCCCCGAGGGCCGCACCGCGCTCCCGCCGCTCCTGCGCGGCTACCTCCGCCTCGGCGCCCAGGTCTGCGGCGCCCCCGCGTACGACCCCGGCTTCGGCGTCGCCGACCTCTACGTCCTGCTCTCGCTGCGCCGCACCGACCCGCGCTACCTCCAGCACTTCCTGTCGCTCGTCCCGGCCCGGTGAACGGGTCCGCCGCTCCCTCGCCGTGGCTCCCCACGGCACCCTGCGTCCCCGGCCGCTGCACCGCCCACGAGCCCGTCCGCCCGCCCGGACCGCCCGGTGACCCGGCGGGCGTCCTCCGGGCCCTGGCCCGGCTCGTCGCGGGCCTCGGCACCGTAGCCCTCGGCCTCCTGTGCGCCCCGGCTGCCGGTCTGCTGCCGATCGCCGCCCGGCACGCCCTCGTCCGGCGCTGGACCCGGGCGGCGGTCCGCGCCTTCGGGGTCCGCGTCCGCCACGAGGGGGCGGACCCCGCCACCGGGCCGCTCCTGGTCGCCGCCAACCACGTCTCCTGGCTCGACATCCTCCTGGTCGCGACCGTGCTGCCCGGCCGTACGATCGCCAAGAAAGAAGTGCGCGGCTGGCCCGTCCTCGGCCTCCTGGCGGCCCTCGGCGGCACCCTCTTCCTCGACCGGGACCGGCTCAGGGCCCTGCCCGGCACCGTACGGACGGTGTCCGGGGTGCTCGCCGGAGGCGGCCGGGTGATCGTCTTCCCCGAGGGATCGACCTGGTGCGGCCGGGCCCGGGGACGCTTCCGGCCCGCCGTGTTCCAGGCCGTCCTGGACTCCCGCGCCGCCGTCCAGCCGGTGCGCGTGGAGTACGAGCCCACCGACTCCGCCGCCTACGTCGGGCCCGACCCGCTCGCCGCCTCGGTCCGGCGGATCGTCACCACCCGCCGCCTCACCGCCGTGGTCCGTCTCGGCGAGCCCCTGCCGGGCCCCCGGTACCCCGACCGCCGGGCCCTGGCGGCGGCGGCTCAGCGGGCGGTCGCGAGGGACAGCGCGAACCTGCCCCCGCTGTCCGTCCACCAGCGGTCCAGATCCAGCCCCGCGGCGGCCAGCTCCGTCCGCACGCCCGCCTGACGGAACTTCGCGGACACCTCCGTCCGCATCTCCTCGCCCGCCGCGAACGGCACCACGAGATCCAGCTCCGGGACCTTCACGGTGAGGGCGCGGCGGGCCCGCAGCCGCATCTCGATCCACTCCCGCTCCCGGTCCCACACGGCCACGTGGTCGAAGGCGTCCGGATCGAAGTCCGCGCCCAGCTCCCGGTCGATCACGGACAGCACGTTCTTGTTGAACGCCGCCGTCACCCCGGCCCGGTCGTCGTACGCGGCGACCAGCGTGGCCTCGTCCTTCACCAGGTCCGTACCGAGCAGGAGGGCGTCGCCCGGGGCGAGCATCGCCCGCACCGACCGCAGGAACGCCGCCCGCTCCCCGGGCAGCAGATTGCCGATGGTGCCGCCCAGGAACGCCACCAGCCGCGGCCCCGGCGTCCCCGGCAGCCCGAGACCCCGGGTGAAGTCGGCGACGAGCGCGTGCACCCGCAGCCCCGGCCGCTCGGCGAGCAGCGCCTCCGCCGCCCCCGTCAGCGCGGACTCGCTCACGTCCACGGGCACGTAGCTGTCGAGGCCCGGCAGCAGCGCGTCGATCAGGAAGCGGGTCTTCTCCGAAGAACCCGAGCCCAGCTCCACCAGGGTCCGCGCCCCGGTCACGGCCGCCACCTCCGGCGCCCGCTCCTTCAGGATCTCCCGCTCGGCCCGGGTCGGGTAGTACTCAGGCAGCCGGGTGATCTCCTCGAACAGCACGCTGCCCCGCGCGTCGTAGAACCACTTCGGCGGCAGCTCCTTGGGGGTGCGCGTCAGTCCGTGCAGGACGTCGGCGCGCAGATCGGCGCCCGCGGCGTCGGGGGCGAGGGTACGGGTCAGCTGGAACGGGCTCACTCGGACGGCTCCTTGAGCGGGGTGAGGGTGACGTCGTCGCGGGTCGCGGTCACGAGCGTGTGCCCGGGAACCGCCCGCCAGCGCGGATCGTCGTCGTAGGGTTCGGAGGCCACGACCGTCCGGCCGTGACCCGTCAGGTACCACAGGCTGTTCCCCCACGAGGTCGCGCTGATCCGCTCACCGTCGGTGAGGAGCAGGTTCAGCCCGGCGCCCGGCGCGGCGGCGGCCACCTCCCGCACCGTGTCGGCCAGCGCCCGGCCGGGCTCGTCCCCGGCCCGCAGCCGGTGCAGCACGAGCGCCCAGAGCAGCGCCGCGTCGGTACGGGCCTCCATCCGCAGCAGCTCGCCCGCCGACAGGGTCGCCGCGAGCGGCGCGAGCGCGTCGTACCAGTCCGCGACGGCGCCGTTGTGGCTGAACAGCCAGGGCCCGGCCGCGAACGGGGCCGCCGCCGCCTCCCCGTCGGCGCCCGGCAGGGTCGCCCCGCGGACCGCCGCGAGCAGCGCCCTGGAGCGCACCACCCGGGCCAGGTCGGCGAAGGACAGGTCCCCCCAGATCGGGGCCGCCCGCCGGTACCGCGCGGGCACCGGATCGCCCTCCGCGTACCAGCCCACCCCGAACCCGTCGGCGTTCACCACACCGCTGGTCTGCGCCCGGGGCTCCCAGGACTGCCGCAACAGCCCGTGCGGCGGCCTGACGAGCAGCTCCCCGAGTGCCACCGGTGTTCCCAGATAAGCGATATGACGACACATCAGACAGGCTCCGCGTCCCGTGCGGTCCGGAATCCGGCGAAGATCTGCCGCCGCACCGGCAGGTCCCAGTTACGGAAGGTGCCCCGGCAGGCGACCGGGTCCACCGCGAACGACCCCCCGCGCAGCACCTTGTGCCCGGGGCCGAAGAAGACTTCGGAGTACTCCTTGTACGGGAAGGCCCGGAAGCCCGGATACGGCAGGAAGTCGCTGGCCGTCCACTCCCACACGTCACCGATCAACTGCCGTACGCCGAGCGGCGACGCGCCCTCAGGCCAGCTCCCGGCGGGGGCGGGGCGCAGATGCCGCTGCCCCAGGTTGGCGTGGCCCGGACCCGGGTCCGCGTCCCCCCACGGATACCGCCGGGACCGCCCCGACACCGGGTCGTGCCGTGCCGCCTTCTCCCACTCGGCCTCGGTCGGCAGCCTGCGCCCCGCCCAGCGCGCGTAGGCGTCCGCCTCGTACCAGCTCACGTGCACCACCGGCTCCTCCTCGGGCACCTGCTCCGTCGTCCCGAACCGGCGGCGCAGCCACTGCCCGCCGTCGAGGTGCCAGAACAGCGGCGCCGCGATGCCGTGCTCCCGCACCTGCGCCCAGCCCTCGGGCCGCCACCAGCGCGGTTCCGTGTAGCCGCCGTCCGCCATGAACGCCAGATAGGCGCCGTTGGTGACCGGCGTGGTGTCCAGATGGAACGCCGCCACGAACCGGACGTGCGCCGGACGCTCGTTGTCCAGCGCCCACGGCTCCCCGGAGGTCCCCATCGTGAACGGGCCGCCGGGGACGAGGACTTCGGCGGGCAGCGGCCCGGAGCGCAGGTCGGGCGGCGGGAGATCGGGCAGTGCGGACGGCCCCTCCCGCAGTTGATGGGTGATCAGCATCGTCTCGTCGTGCTGCTGTTCGTGCTGTGCGATCATCCCGAAGGCGAACGCCCCGTCGAGCAGCGGCCGTCCCTCGAACCGCGCCCCGGCCAGTACGTCCAGGACCCGCGACCGCACGTCCGCCGCGTAGGACCTGGCCTCGCCGGGCGCGAGCAGTGGCAGCGAGGGGCGGGCGGAACGCGGATGCTCGAAGGCGTCGTACAGCGAGTCGATCTCGGGCCGCAGCGCCTCCCGGCCCGCCACGGCCCGCCACAGCCACTGCTCCTCCTGGTTGCCTATGTGTGCCAGGTCCCAGACCAGTGGAGACATCAACGGGGAGTGCTGGGCGGTCAGTTCACCGTCCTCGACACAGGACGTCAGCAGCGCCGTACGGTCCCGCGCGGAGCCCAGCGCGGCCAGCACCCGCCGCCGCAGGTCCTCGTGCCCGGCGGGCCCGGACCCGGTCTCCGTCGGCATCATGACGTCACCGCCTCGAACTCGTCGGCCGGGCAGCTCCCGGGGATCACGTACCGCTCGTGGAACGCGGCGACCGCCTCCCGCACCTCAGGACCCGCCCCTATCCGGGGCAGCGCCTCAAGGGCCGCAGCGAACACCTCCTGTGCCACCGCGTGCAGCTCCGGATCGGCCAGCCCCTCCCGGGCCGCCGCCAGCCAGAGCGGATTGCGCGGCGCGGGGCCGGGACCGGCCCGTTCGGCGAGCGGTCGCACCGCCCGGTGCACGGTCTCCGCCGCCTCGGGGTCGTCGAACACCGCCGTCGCCACCGCCACCGGCACCATCCAGCCGTCCGCGCCGGACTGCGCGTCGACCATCCGCAGTTCCAGATGGCCCCGGGGCCGTACCGGCGGGAAGAGCGTCGTGATGTGGTAGCGCAGATCGTCGGCGTCGGGGGGCCGGGGCCCGCCCGAACGCAGCCAGTCGCGGAAGGTCAGCCCCTCCGGCACCGCCCACGGCCCCTCGTCCGCCCGTACGCACATCACCGGGGTGTCCAGGACGTGGGCCGTCCACTCCTCGCGCGGCTCCTCGTCCGGTGCCGGGGCCAGTGCCCGCAACGGATCGAGATCGGTCCACAGCGCCTGGCGGGTGGACCGCCAGCCCGTCCGGCGGCCACCGTGCCGGGGCGAATTGGCGAAGGCCGCCACCAGCACGGGACCGAGCAGATGCGCCAGGCGCCACCTGCGGTGATAGCCGAGCGGCCCGGGGCCGGGCAGACCCGCGTCGAGACAGATCTGCACCGAGGCGGACTCGCACATCATCGCCCGGCCCGCCGGACCCGTCCGGTTCAGGGCCGCCTCCATCGCGTCGTAACGGGGCTCCTGGAGCACCCGTCCGCGGGGCGCGTGCCAGGGGTCCACCCCGTAGCCGTTGAGGGTGAGACCGAGCGGTCCGAGCGCCGACCGGACCGCCCGCAGATCGGCGGCGAGGGAGTCGAGGCACTCCATGAGCGAGCCGGCCGGGCGCGAGCTGAGCTCCAGCTGCCCGCCGGGTTCGAAGGTGAGCGCCGACACCAGCGGCAGCGACCGCACGGTGTCGAGGGCCGCCGCGAGACGCGGCGGCCGGACCGGGAGCCGGGGGTCGCGCAGATCGTGCACGAGCCACTCCAGCTCCGCCCCCACGGTGCGGGGCGGGCCGGTCTTGAAACAGATACATCGGAGCAGATCCTCCGCGTCCCCCTCGGTGAGAGGGGGACCGCCGAAGGGCGTGCCGCTGGACGGCATCCGAACACCTCCTGGTCATCGGGACGGGTCCCGGGGAGTTGCTGTCTCCACCTAAAGCCACCTCCGGACGGCGTGCAAGAGCGCCCCGCGCCCTCTGGACGCGCCCCCTGTGCCCCCACCCGTCCGAAACCGGCCCCCGCACCTTCCCGTCCCGGCCCTCCACCGCGACCCTCCCGCCCTCCAGCGCTCCGGTCCGGCCCCCGGCCGCCGCGCTCCGGTCCTCCGGCACCCCAGCGCGGCCCCCCCGCCGCTCCAGCGCGGCCCTCCGCCACCTCGGGGGAGGCTCCCCCCGCCGCCCTGGCCCCGTCCCCGTCCGCACCGGTTCGGCCCGTCCACCCCGGTCCCGTGGCCGTCCGACCAGGGTCCGAGCCCCGCCCCCGCCCGGCGCGGACGGCGCGGCACCCCCGGAAAACCCGTTGTCCCGCCCCGAAGGGAACGATCAAGCTGGGGACATGAGCGCACGACTGCGCGCCCTCGCGCGCCAGACCGAGGAGATCGTCGCCGCGGGCCACTACCGGGCCCCCGACGGCCGGACCGTCTCCCTCGTCGAGGACCTGGCGGCCGCACTGGCCGGAACCCGGCTCCACGGCCCCGGTCCCGTCCCCGTCACTCCGGACACCGACCGCACCCCCACCCTCGACGTCACCCCCGAGAGCAGCCTCGCCGCCGCCCGCAGGATGACCGCCGCCGACGCCGCCCGACCGGTCGCCGTCCTCAACTTCGCCTCCGCCCGCAATCCCGGCGGCGGCTACCTCAACGGTGCCCAGGCCCAGGAGGAGGCGCTCTGCCGCGCCTCCGCCCTCCACGCGACCCTGCTCCGCGCCCCCGCCTACTACGCCCACCACCGCGAGGACCGCGACGTCCTCTACACCGACCGGGTCATCCACTCGCCCCGCGTCCCGGTCTTCCGCGACGAGGGCGGTGCGCTCCTCGCCGCCCCCTTCACCGTCGGATTCCTCACCTCGCCCGCCCCCAACGCGGGTGTCGTCCGCGGCCGCACCCCCGAACGGGCCGCCCTGCTGCCCGCCGCCCTCGCCTCCCGCGCCGAGCGGGTCCTGGAGACCGCCGCCGCCAGCGGGTACCGGCGCCTCGTCCTCGGAGCCTGGGGCTGTGGCGTCTTCCGCAACGACCCCGAGCAGGTCGCGGGCGCCTTCCGGGCCCTGCTCACCGGGGAAGGACGGTTCGCGGGTCACTTCGAGGAGATCGTCTTCGCCGTCCTGGACCGCGCCCGGGACACGCCGACCCTCGCCGCCTTCACCCGGGTCCTCGTCGCACCCGCCTGACATGCGGCCCCGATGCCCCCGTGCCAGGCTGAAGGGATACGGACCACTGTCCGAAACCCGTCACGGGAGGCACGATCGTGGGCAGGAAACAGACCCGTACGAACAAGGGAGCGCGCACCGGCGGCCACGAGCACCGGAGCGACGCCACGGCGAAGGAACAGTCCGCCGCGGTCCCCAAGACCGAGACCACCATGCCCCTCGTGGAGCACGCGTCCCACCGCAAGGAACGCAAGTTCGGCCACAACTGAGCCGGACCGGGCGAAGGCCGGGGCGGCCCCGGAGCGACCTGGCACCTACCGGGCCGCCAGGAGACCGGGCCACCGACACGGGACGCGGGGAAGCGGAAGGGCCACGGGCCCGGTGCCGTCTCGGCACCGGGCCCGTCCCCGTTACGCGTACCCTCCTTCCCCGTACGCGTACCCCTTCCGGGTCCCCGTACGGGCGTCCTCGCTACTTCGCGTCGCCGACGGTGATCTCCACGCTCTCCGTCGTCACCGGGCCCACCGGGGGCGTCGCCCCCGGCCGGTCCTGGGAGCCCGGGTTCATCGTGGCGAGCAGTTGACGGGCCAGACCGAGACCGGTCCCGCCCATGGTCAGCGCCTTGGTGAAGACGTCCGCCATGCCGTCGGCGCCGTTCAGGAGCACCATCTGGTCCACGTTCCCGAATGCGGACGCGCCCGCCGAGACGATCTCCGGCCACTTCTCGGCCAGTTGCTGCGCGACCACCGCCTCCTGGTTCTCCGCGAGCGCCGCCGCCCGCGCCTTGATCGCCTCGGCCTCCGCCAGGCCCTTCGCCCGGGTCGCCTCCGCGACCGCGAGCCCCTTGGCGTGCTGCGCCGCCGCCTCGGCCTCACCCGTGAGCCGCGTCGCCGTGGCCTTCGCCGCGCTCGCCAGCTCGGTCTCCTTCGCCTCGGCCTCGGCCGCCGAGATCCGGGCGTCACGCTCGGCGGCGGCCAGCGTCCGGGTCTCGTACGCCATGGCGTCGGCCGGTTTGCGCACCTCCGCCTGGAGCTGCTGTTCCTTGCGGAGGCCCTCCAGTTCGGCGACCCGGGTCTCCTGGACGACGACCTCCTGGCGGGAGGCGGCGTCGGCCAGCGGTCCGGCCTGCCGGGCCCGCGCGGACGCCTGGTCCCGCTCCGCCTGGTAGCCCGCCTGGAGGATCTCGCTGTCGCGGGTGGCCTCCGACATCCGGGCGGCGGCCTGCTGTTCGGCCTCGGTGGCCCGCCGGTTCGCCTCCGCCTGCGCGATGCGCGCGTCCCGCTGGACGGCGGCCGCGTGCGGCGCGGCGAGGTTCTTGATGTATCCGGTCGGGTCCTCGATCTCGTGGATCTGGAGGGAGTCGACGATCAGACCGAGCTTCTCCATCTCCGTGCCACAGGCCGACCTGGCCTGTCCGGTCAGTTTCTCCCGGTCACGGATCATGTCCTCGACGGTCAACCCGCCGACGATGGCCCGGAGATGACCGGCGAAGACGATGTGCACCCGCTCCGACATGAGCTTCTGCTGATCGAGGAAGCGGCGGGCGGCGTTGGCGATCGACACGAAGTCGTCACCGACCTTGAAGATGACCACCCCGCGGACCTTCAGCGGAATGCCCTGGTGGGTGACGCACTCCACGGACAGCTGGGTCTCGTTGAGGTCGAGCGAGAGTTTGCGCACCGCCTGCACGCCGGGCGTGACGAGGGTGCCGCGACCGGTCACGATGCGGAACCCCATGCCCGCGCCGAGACCTTCGTTCTTGTGGTTGGAACCGGAGATGATCAGCGCCTCGTTGGGTTCCGCGACGCGCCACATCATCTTGAACACGACGACGAGGACGGCGAAGGCGCCGACGACGGCGCCCGCCAGGATGCCGATGTTCATGGGCAGGGTCCCCCTTCACCGGATCCGGTGCGGACCCGGTGAAAGGGAGTGTGCGCCCGTGCCGGGCGTCGCTCAACGGTCCGGTCAACTGTCGTACGCGGCTGTGACATAGACGGTGCGTGGAGGGAGATGTTCCATGACCGTCACGACCGTGCCGACCTCGATCCGTTCCTTCGGCGCGGCCGGATGGGCGAGGAAGTGCTCGGCGCCGCCCCTGATCCGGACGATCACCTCGCCCACGAGGCCGGGTCCGACGGTGCCGGTCACCCGGCCGAGCAGCCCCACCATCGAGGAGTCCATCGACGCGTCGTCCATGACCGAACGGTACGTCAGATCCACTCGTCCAGCGCGGACATGAACCCTTCGAAGTCGTCCCGGTGGATGCTGTGGCCCGCCTTCTCCACCGTACGGACGGTGAAGCCGCGTTCCGCCAGCATCCGGGCGTCGTCGGGCGAGATCAACATGCTCGGGTCGGCGAGGGTGACCAGTGAGGGCACGGTCGGCGCCTCCGGCCACAGATCGGCCCCCACGAACGGGTTCAGACCGTGGGCGGACCGCTCGTCCCAGAGCCGTACCGAGGCCATCTCGGTGTCGAGGTCCTCGTCGCTCCAGTGCGGGTTGAACACCCTGATCTGCTCCCGGGTCATCGACTTGCCCAGGACGAAGAGTTCGGCCCGGTAGGCGCGCAGGTGCCAGGCGGGGTCGGAGTAGACCGCGCGGGCCGGGCGCAGCCGGTCGAGGGCACCGGCCAGGACGAGTCCGCCCAGCGAGTGGCCGACGGCCAGCTCCGCCCCCGCCGGGAGGGTCTCGACGAGGTCGTCGGCGTAGTCCGACGGCCGGTACTCCTCCGGGCCCGCGGCCCGCGCGCTGGCCCCGTGCCCCCGCAGGTCGACCGCTATCACCCGGTAGCCGCGCGCGGCGAGCGCGGGCCCGACCCGCCGCCAGGTGCGGTGGTCGGCCATGATGCCGTGGACGAGCAGGGCGATCCGGTCCCCGGATCCCCACGTGGTGGTGTGCAGGCGCACGGTGCCGCCTTTCTGACGGAGGCGCGTGCGCCGACGCGGGTCAGCGCACGCTGCGGATGGGGCGCACGGCGAGTGCGCCGAGCACCGACAGTACGGCGGCGACCAGGAAGAGCGCCGTGTACCCGCCACTGAGCGAGACGACGAGGGAGGCGACGAACGGGGCCACGATCTGCGGCCCCGCGTTGGCGACGTTGAGCACGCCCATGTCCCGCGCCGCGTCCTCCGCCTTGGGCAGGACCATGGTCACGAGGGCGGTGTCGACGGCCATGTAGCAGCCGAAGCCGAGTCCGTTGACGACGGAGAAGGCGAGCATCGCGGTCCAGCTCGACGAGACGGCCGGCACGAGCAGGGCGACGGCGGCCAGCGCGGCGGAGGCGCCCACGAAGAGCTTGCGCCGGTCGAACCGGTCGGAGAGCCAGCCGCCGAGCACGGTGGACACCATCATGGCGACGGAGCCGACCGGCATCAGGATCGCCACCGCCTCCTCGGCGCTGAGCCCGGCGGGCAGCACGGTGTGGTCCTTGAGGATGTACAGCTGGAATCCGGCCACCGAGAAGTAGCCGAGGACCAGCAGGGCGCGGCCGATGAAGGCCCAGCGGAAGTCGTGGTGCCGGAGCGCGTCGCCGAAGGCCGCGATCTGGGCGCGGACCGGCACCGGCGCCCTGGCGGGCATCCTGCGCTCGGGGGCGCAGGCGGTGAAGAGGACGGCGGTGACGGCGACGATCGCGCCGAACACGAGGTAGCCGGTGCGGTACTGCTCGGAGAAGGCGGCGCCGACGAGGGCGCCGACGGTGGAACCGAGGGGGAGGCCGAGACCGACGGCGGCCGACGCCCTGCCCCGGGCGGCCGTCGGCACCCGGTCGGGCACCACGGAGGTCAGGGCCGCCTGGTAGACGTTCATGACGGCCTGGCCGAGGCACCAGACGATGGTGACGAGCAGGATCGAGTGGACGCCGCCGAGGAGCAGCATCACCGGCAGGACGAGCAGACCGCCCGCGAGGATCCACGGGTTGCGTCGCCCCGAGCGGTCGGAGAGGGCGCCCGCGACCGGGTTGAAGACGGTGGCGAAGATGGCGGAGATGCCGGACACCAGTCCGAAGTTGGCCACTTTCCCGGCGGGGTCGATGTCCTCGATCTGGAGGGCGAGGAGCATACCGGGGACGCCGATGTACAGGGCGTACATGGCGGTGTTCCCGGCGAGGAGCAGGGACAGCAGACCACGGGTGGGACGGCCGGGCGCGGGCGAGCCCGTGCCGTCGGCGGTGGGCTGTGCCGGGTCGGCCGCGCCGGTGGTGCCGGGGCCGGGGGAGGAAAGGGCCACGGTGCCCTCCTGGGGGAGATCGCCCGACGAAGGGGCGAGAAACGGATCGAGACGAGAGGATTACACGTGTCAGTGACACGTGTGAGCAGTGTTTAGCACTCAAATCCGGCCATCCGCCAGACCCTGAGCCGGATTGTTCTGGAAAGATGCCGGAGCGATGAGCCAGCCAACCGAACAGTCCCCCGAACGCCCCGCCGGGCGATCGGTCCCGACCAGCGCCGACGTCGCCCGCCTCGCGGGCGTCTCCCGGGCCACCGTCTCGTACGTCCTGAACAACACCTCGGCCGTCCGCATCAGCGAACCGACCCGGCGCCGGGTGCGCGAGGCGGCCGAGGAACTGGGGTACGTCCCGCACGCCGCCGCCCGCAGCCTGCGCGCGGGCCACAGCCGGATGGTGCTGCTGCCCGCCGCGCACGTCCCGGTCGGCCCCCTCTACAGCCGCTTCCTCGACGACTTCCAGGGGGCCCTGCGCCGCCTCGACTACACCGTGGTCCAGTACGGCAGCGTCGGCCTCGAAGCCGAGGAGGCCGCCCGCGCCTGGGCCGAACTCCGCCCGGTCGCCGTCGTCTCGCTCGGCGAGATCCAGCTCACCGCCCAGGGCGTCGAGATCCTGAAGCGCTCCGGCGCCAAGGCCGTGATCACCCTCGGCACCCGCAGCGTCGAAGGGGCCCACGCCCTCGTCATGGACCAGGGCCGGATCGGCGAGGCGGCCACCGCCCACCTCCTGGCGGGCGGCAGGCGCCGGATCGGCGTGGTCGTACCGGAGGAACCGGGGCTCGCGATGTTCGCGGGACCCCGCCTCGACGGCGCGCGCCGCGCGGCCGAGGGCACCGGCGCCACCGTCGTACCCCTGCCCCTGCGGTACGAGGAGGAGCCGGCCGCCGAACTCGCCGGGCGCTGGCGCGCACTCGGCCTCGACGGCGTCTTCACCTACAACGACGAGTACGCGATGCTCCTGATGCGGGCGCTCCAGGACGCGGGCGTCGACGTGCCCGGCGACACCGCCGTCATCGGCGCCGACGACCTCCTCCTCGGGCGGCTGCTGCGCCCCCGGCTCAGCACCGTGCGCATCGACATGGTGCTCGGCCGGGAACTGGCGGAGCTGGTCGACCGGGCCGTACGGGAGCCGGAGGCGGCGCCCCGCACCCACTCCCTGATGGAGTCGCGGGTCGTCCGGCGCGAGTCCGGCTGAGCGCTTAGCGTCGGAGCATGAGCACTGTTCCGAAGCGGTTCGAGATCCTGCTGGTGCCCTCGCACGTCGAGGACCGGGGCGGCGCGTCGGTGACCGACAGCGCCGTCCGCACGGCCGTCGTCGAGGCCACCGGGCGGTACGGCGAGTCGGGCTATCCCCTCTACGAGGGGCACGGCGTACGGGCCGACGTCGACCCGGCGACGCGGACCGTCGAGGCGCTCCTCGTCGACGGACGCGAACTGGACTACGGGCTGACGGCGCTGGCGCGGCCGGTGGCGGGGGACTGAGGGCGGCGGTCGCCGGGCACGGGCCCGCGCCTCCCGGTCGTACGGCGGTCGTGGGGGACCGTCCGAAGGAAGACGGAGAACAGGAGGGCGACGCGGGCCCGTCCGTGCCCAGGGACCGTGGAGGACCGGACGGGGACCGGACAGGGACCGGCCGAGGACCGGCCGAGAGCCGCTGCCGACGGCATCGACGGCATCGACGGCTTCGACGGCTTCGTCAGGTGCCGCCGAATGCGGGCGGTCGGGCGCCCGGCGAGGGCCCTCCCGCCCTGCCCCGCGAGGCCGCCGTCCGTCCGTTCGGTCGGTTGTCCCGAAAGGGGGCGTTGACAGGGAAGACCCGGGGGCAGAGACTCTGCGCGCGGTCCGGCGAGAAATCATCTCGTCGGACGAAAAGATCGGGCGAACAGAGCCGTTCCGCAGGTCACGTGGGAGAGAACCGATGAGCATCCGCGACGTCTACATCGTCGACGCCGTCCGCACCCCGATCGGGAAGTTCGGCGGCGCCCTCGCCCCCGTCCGCCCCGACGACCTCGCGGCGCACGTCCTGCGGGCACTGGTCGACCGCTCACCCGCGCTCGACCCGGCCCGCGTCGACGACGTCTACTTCGGCGACGCCAACGGTGCGGGCGAGGACAACCGGGACGTCGCGCGGATGGCGGTCCTCCTCGCCGGGCTCCCCGTCACCGTCCCCGGCGTCACCGTCAACCGGCTCTGCGGCTCCGGCCTCGAAGCGGTCGTCCAGGCGGCCCGCGCCATCGCCCTCGGCGACGCCTCGGTGGTCGTCGCGGGCGGCGTCGAGTCGATGTCCCGCGCCCCCTGGGTGCTGCAGAAACCCGAGCGGGCCTACCTGGCGGGCCCCCAGCAGCTCCACTCGACGACCCTCGGCTGGCGCATGACCAACCCGCGTATGCCCGCCGAGTGGACCGTCGCGCTCGGCGAGGGCGCGGAGCTGATCGCCGACCGCCACGGCCTCGGCCGCGAACAGCAGGACGCCTTCGCCCTCGCCAGCCACCGCAAGGCCGCCGACGCCTGGGCGAAGGGGCTGTACGACGACGAGGTCGTGCCCTTCCCGGGAGCGGACCTCAGCCGCGACGAATGCGTCCGCGACAACACCTCCCTGGAGGCACTCGCCAAGCTCAAGCCCGCCTTCCGCCCCGAGGGCGGCACCGTCACGGCGGGCAACTCCTCACCCCTCAACGACGGCGCGGCGGCCCTGCTCCTCGTCGACGAGGAGGGCCTGCGCGAGACCGGCCGCGAGCCCCTCGCCCGGATCCGCGCCTCCGCCGTCACCGGCATCGAGCCGCAGCTCTTCGGCCTCGGCCCGGTCGAGGCGGTCCGGCGGGCCTTGGGCAAGGCCGGACGGTCCTTCGCGGACCTGCGGACCTTCGAACTCAACGAGGCCTTCGCCGCCCAGGCCCTCGGCTGCCTCGCCGAATGGCCGGAACTCGACCCGGAGATCGTCAACCCGCGCGGCGGCGCGATCGCCCTCGGCCACCCGCTCGGCGCCTCCGGCGCGCGGCTCGCCGGATCGGTGGCGCACCAGCTCGCGGCGGCCGGTTCCGGCACCGGACTCGCGGCCCTCTGCATCGGCGTCGGCCAGGGCCTCGCCCTGGTCCTGGAACGCTGACCCGCCCGCGAGCCCCTGCCCGGTCGCGCCCGGAACCCCCTCCGCTGCCCGCCCGCGAGAGCCGAGGGCGGCTCACGCACGGCGAGGGGGCGGCGGCCCCGTGCGGGCGGGGCGGCGGGCATGACACGAGGGGGGTACGGGAGAAGCTCCCGTACCCCCCTCGCGGTGGATCACTTGCTCTGGGCCTCCGCCACGGACTTCCGGACCTCGTCCATGTCCAGCTTCCGCGCCTGCCCGATGACGTCCTCCAGAGCGGCCTCCGGCAGGGCGCCCGGCTGGGCGAAGACCGCCACGTTGTCCCGGACGATCATCAGGGTCGGGATCGAACGGATCTCGAAGGCGCTGGCCAGCTCCTGCTGCGCCTCCGTGTCCACCTTGGCGAACACCAGGTCCTGGTGACGCTCCGACGCCGCTTCGAAGATCGGACCGAACTGACGGCAGGGACCGCACCACGAAGCCCAGAAGTCGATCAGGACGAAGCCGTTTCCGCTCACGACCTCGTCGAAGTTGTCCTTGGTGAGCTCTACGGTGCTCATGTTTCCTGCCTTTCGGGAGCTCCTGGCGGTGTCCTCACGGTCCCCTGGGGACTCGACCGGCACAACGGTGTATCGAGCCGCGCTATTCCGGCCCCTGCCGCAGACTGTCTGCCATGACGCGAATGGTCGAAGCAGCGGACGAGTACACGTACGACGTAGTGGTCCTGGGCGCCGGCCCGGTGGGGGAGAACGTCGTGGACCGGGTGGCGGCGGCCGGGCTGAGCGCCGCGATCGTCGAGAGCGAGCTGATCGGCGGCGAGTGCTCCTACTGGGCCTGTATGCCCAGCAAGGCGCTCCTGCGGCCCGCCCTCGCCCGTTCCGACGCCCGAGCGGTCGCGGGACTGAGCGGAGCGGTGGGGCCGCTGGACGTCCCCGAGGTCCTCGCCCACCGGGACGAGGTCGTCGGGCACTGGAAGGACGACGGCCAGCTGGACTGGCTGGACTCCGTCGGGGTACGAGTCTTCCGGGGCCACGGCCGTCTCCTCGGCCCCTGCCGGGTCGAGGTCGCCGGGCCCGAGGGGGAGCGGCGGGTCCTGGTCGCCCGGCACGCGGTCGCCGTCTGCACCGGCAGCCGCGCCCTCCTCCCGGAGCTGCCCGGTCTCTCCGGGGCCCGGCCCTGGACCAGCCGTGAGGCGACCAGCGCCGACCGGGTCCCCGGGCGCCTGGTCGTGGTCGGCGGAGGAGTGGTGGGCGTGGAGATGGCCACCGCCTGGCAGGCCCTCGGCGCCGAGGTGACGATGCTCGTACGGGGCGACGGGCTGCTGCCCCGGATGGAACCCTTCGTCGGCGAGCGGGTCGCCGAGGCGCTCACGGCGCGAGGCGCCGACATCCGTACCGGCACCTCGGTCACCGCCGTCGTCCGCGACGGGGGTACGGGACCGGTCACCGTGGTCCTGGAAGGAGGCGACCACGTCGAGGGCGACGAGGTGCTCTTCGCCACCGGACGGGCCCCGCGCACCGAGGACATCGGCCTGGACCGGGTCGGCCTCGCCCCGGGGGCCTGGCTCGACGTCGACGACACCCTCCGGGTCACCGGCACCGACTGGCTCTACGCGGTCGGGGACGTCAACCGCCGCGCGCTCCTGACCCACCAGGGCAAGTACCAGGCCCGGATCGCCGGTGCCGTGATCGCCGCCCGCGCCCGGGGCGCCGCGCCGGACGACACGGCCTGGGGCCCGCACACGGCGACCGCCGACCACGGTGCCGTCCCCCAGGTGGTGTTCAGCGACCCGGAGGCGGGCGCCGTCGGCCTGTCGCTCGCCGAGGCCGAGCGGGCCGGGTACCGGGCGCGGGCCGTGGACGTCGACATGCGGCAGGTCGCGGGGGCGGGGCTGTACGCCCAGGGCTACCGGGGCCGGGCGCGGATGGTCGTCGACCTGGACCGGGAGGTGCTGCTCGGCGTCACCTTCGTCGGCCCCGCGGTCGGCGAGCTGGTCCACTCGGCGACCGTGGCGGTCGTCGGCGAGGTCCCGATCGCCCGCCTGTGGCACGCGGTCCCCTCGTACCCGACCCTGAGCGAGGTGTGGCTCCGGCTCCTGGAGGCTTTCAGGGGCTAAGACCTGCCCCGTAAGCGCTGTTCACAGTGGGACGATCTTGCGGTTTCTGGTGCGATCGTGGCGCCGGGGCCGTCCTGGACAGCCCCGTCCAGTGGGCTGAGTCCGCGTTCCTTCGCCCAGTCGGTGGCCGTGCTGCGCCGTGAAGGTGCGGATCCGGTCCGCGAGCCACGCCCACCCGCGCAACCCGTCGTGACACCGGGCACTCGGGGCGGGGATCGACGCGGAAGCCGTCTGGGTAAAGTGGTTGCCCGAGTCGATCATTCATATGAGCAGATCAGAGGACCGGGCATGGCGGAACAGGGAGAGCTGCAGCGGCAGCGGGTGACCGTGGTCACCGGCGGCAGCCGGGGCATCGGAGCGGCGATCTGTCTGCGGCTGGCGGCCGAGGGGCACGACGTCGCCATCGGTTACCGGTCGGACGCCAAGGCGGCCCAGGGCGTGGCCGAAGGGGTGCGCGCGCTGGGCCGGGCGGCCGTCGCGGTCGCGGTCGACACCGCCGACGCGGCGGACGTGGACCGGCTGTTCGACACCGCCGCCGCGCATCTGGGCCCGGTCACCGGACTGGTGAACAACGCCGGGGTGAGCGGGCCGGTCGGACCACTGGCCGACGCCGACCCGGAGGGGATGCGGCAGGCCCTGGAGGTCAACATCCTGGGTTACCTGCTGTGCGCCCGCCGGGCCATCGGCGACATGACCGCGGGCGGGGCGATCGTGAACATCTCCTCCGCCGCCGCGACCCTCGGCAGTCCCGGCACCTACGTCCACTACGCGGCGGCGAAGGCCGCCGTGGACGCCATGACCGTCGGGCTGTCCAAGGAGGTGGCTGCCGACGGCATCCGGGTCAACTGCGTCGCCCCCGGCACGATCTGGACCGATTTCCACGCCGACCCGCAGCGGCCCGCCAAGGTCGCGGAGATCGTCCCGATGGGCCGTGCCGGCAAGCCCGAGGAAATCGCCGGAGCGGTCGCCTGGCTGCTCTCGGACGACGCCTCCTACGCCACCGGCACGGTGATGAGGATCGCCGGCGGGATGTGAGCACGGGCGGTTCCGCCGCCTCGGGGCCAGGATCAACGCCATGGCGCCCGGCGGCGGGTGGCGACGAGCGTGCGGTACGTATTCAGTTGTGATCAAGGAGTCGGCCCCATGAGGTCCGCCCCGGATCGTCGAGGCGGGGGAGGTGGGACCCGGCCGGGTAGCTCCCCGGGGTCTTGTCGTAGCGCGTGGCGATGCCTCGCCACGCCTTCCCCCTGTTGACCGCACGCTCGACCGCGTTCCGTTCCAGGCGGTGGTGCTCGTACGCGCCGCGCATCACGTGCACCACAGCACAACGGCGACGGCCGCCAGAGCGATGTCGACCACTGGCCGCACGTGCCGGCACCGCGAGCCGGGAGACGACGTCGACGCCGGACACCCGGACTGCTGAGTCCCGCCATCCTCCGCCCAGTTCGGTCAGCGACAGCGGCCCCTTGTGCGTGGGCCCGGCCGATGGCGCCGGTGACGAGAACGCTTCCGGTCCCACTGTCCGGCTCGTGCGCCACGACGCGCCATGGAATCGAGTGAGGTGAGAGACCTTCACCGCCGGGTCGTGCCGGAGGCCGGTCGGCGGGGGGACGCCGTGCGCGGTGACGGCGTCCCCCCGTCGGTCCCGTCAGTGTCCCGCGTTGCCCGAGGTCACGGTCACGCGCCGGGTGAAGGTGCGGCCCGCGTCCCGGGACTCGTACACCCCGTCCTGGGTGGCGACGAGCAGCCGCCGGGCGTCCACGACGGTCAGTGCCTGCGGGGCGCCGCCGGGGACGGCCGACACCCGGGTCCAGCCGGTGCCGCCGCCGGACCCCCGGTACAGGACGCCGTCGGGATCGACCGCGAACAGGGCGTCGGGCGCCGCCCAGTCCACGTACGCCACGACCCGGTCCGCCGCGGGGGCGAAGGTCCGGCCGCCGTCCGTGCTGCGGACGACACCGGTCTCGGTGGTGGCGAGCACGGTGCCGGGCGCGGCGGGGGAGACGGCGATGTCGAGGGCGCGCAGTGCGGCCCGGTCGTCCCAGGTGACGCCGTCGGCGCTGACCCGCAGGAGGCCGTTCGCGCTGTCGTACCCGTAGACGGTGGCGTCGGACGCGGTGTCCAGGGCGTGGAAGTCGACCTTCCCGGCGAGCGACCTGGTCCGCCAGGTGAGTCCGGCGTCGGTGGACGCGACGAGCCCGAGGTCGGCGGGGCCACCGGTGCCGGGTGCCGGGTGGCCGCTGGCGAGGAAGGTGCCGTCCGGGGCGATCGTGAAGCCCATGAAGTCGTCCCGGCGGTCGCCGACCGGGGTGGGACGTCCGGCGGCGTCGGGGGTGTGGACGCCCTGGTGGGTGGCGACGTAGAGGGTGTCGCCCCGGACGCCGAGCCCGTGGATGTGGCTGAGGGCCGTCCCGGAGCCGGACGTGTTTCCGGTCTGTTCGCCGTCGGACGACGTGCAGGCGGTGAGGGTCAGGGCGAGCGCGGTGGCGGCCAGCGCGGCGGCACCCCGCAGGCCACGGGCCGGGAGGGCGGAGAAATGCTTCGTCATGGTTCTTTCGCCTGGTGAGCGGAGGGCCGGGGCGTGGGCGCGGCGACGCGGCGGCCCGCCCCGGAAGGGGGACGGGCCGCCGTCCCGCGCGGGCGCGCGGCGGCCGGGGAGTGGAGGGACGGAGCCGCTCAGAGCCGGTCGAGGATCTTCCGCAGGGCGGAGATCTCGTCGGACTGGGTGCGTACGACGTCGTCGGCGAGGGCCTTCGCCGTGGCGTTGGAGCCGTTCTTCTGCTCTTCCTTCGCCATCTCCACCGCGCCGTCGTGGTGGGCGATCATCAGCTCCGCGAACTTGCGGTCGAAGGCCTTGCCCTTGACGGCGGCCAGGTCCTTCATGTCCTTCTCGGACATCATTCCGGACATGGAGTGACCGCCGGAGCCGTGCCCGGCGGACTCGGGCTTGTTCCAGCCCTTCAGCCAGGCCTTCATCTTCTGGATCTCCGGGTCCTGGGCCTTCTCGATCGCGGCGACCAGCGACTTGACCTCGGAGTCCTCGGCCCGCCCGTCGGCGAGCTCCGCCATCTCCAGGGCCTGCTCGTGGTGGGGGATCATCATCTGCGCGAACATCACGTCCGCGTCGTTGAAGGGGCCGGGGGCGGCGGCGTCCGTGGCCGCGCCGGAGGGCGTCCCGGTGGAAGCGGAGGCCGAGGCGGATGCGGAGGCCGACGTGCTGCTGTGGTCCGTACCGCTCATGCCGTCGTCCGTGCCGCAGGCGGCGAGCAGGAGCCCGGTCGCGGTGACGGCGCCGACGAGGGCGAGCTTCCGGGCGGTGCGCTGGGTGAAGGTACGCATGGTGAGACCTCGTGTGCTGTTCGTACGCGGAAGGAAAGGTGGCCGAGACGTTCACGGGCAGCGCGAGGCGCCCGCGGTGGCGTACGGCCTAGATCCGCAGGACGGACAGTCGGGTGAGGTCGGGGGGCCGGGGCGGGGGCGCGTGCGGCCCGAGTGCGGGGACGAGCCGCACGAGGAGGAGGGTGAGCCAGTCGGGGTGGCGCCCCAGGGCGGCGCGGACGAGGCAGGAGAGCAGCCATCCGGCGAGGACGGCCACGCAGAGGGTGGTCATGTCCATTCCGGACCCCGGCTCGTGCCGGGCGTCGGACCCACCGCCGTGGTGGGAGCCACCGGGGGCGGCGGCGGAGTCGGCGACCATGATCGCGGAGACACCGGAGACACCGGAGACACCGGAGACACCGGAGACACCGGAGACACCGGAGACACCGGAGACACCGGAGACACCGACGGTGACCGCTTTTGAGGAGCCGTGGGACCCGGCTCCGGAGGCTTCGGAGGCCCCGGAGGAGACGGCCCCGGCACTGCTCGTCGGGTCGCCGCCGGACCCCTCGGGGTGACCGACGGTATGCATCAGGAACACCCCGAGCGCGAGCACGACGACGAGCAGAAGGTGCGCCAGCGCACCCTCCGTCCGCAGCCCGCGTCCCACCCGGTGTGCACGCACGGTCATGAACCTCCCGCGCCGAATATACCGTGAGGGGGTATCAAGGCGATGTGAGGCCCCGCCGGGCGGGGAGGCGGTGCGCGGCCGTGGTGGTGGCCGTGGACGTGGTCGTACGGGCCGGGGCGCGTACGACAGGTGTGCGCCCCGGGTCCCGTGGCGGGGACCCGGGGCGCACCTGGCGGGGCCGGGGTGGTGTGCCGGCTCAGACGTCCGGCGTCTCGCCCGCCATCGCGGCGGCCAGCCGCAGGTGCGGTGTGGCCTCGTCCTGGCGGCCCTGGCGCTCCAGGGTGCGGCCGAGCATCAGCCGGGCGTACTGCTCGACCGGGTCGCGCTCCAGGACGGCGAGCAGCTCGGTCTCGGCCCGGGAGAGCTGGGCGGAGTGGTAGTAGGCACGGGCGAGCAGGAGCCGCTGGGCCGTCTGCTCCGGGTGCTCGGCGACGAGGCCCCGCAAGATGCGGACGGCGGTTCCGTACTCCTTCGCGTCGAAGAAGAACCGGGCCCGGTCCCAGCGCTCTCCGGCCGTTCCGAACTCGTAGTACGTGTCGCTCACTTGCTTTCCTTTCCAGCGGCCCGGATCTGCCACGCTGTGTGGCGGTCGACCAGGTCAACAAGCCTGGATGGTTGAACATTCCACTAGATGGGTCGAGTGCCATGAGCAATCTTGATCGTCAGGCCGCCCTGACCGTGTGCGGCGGGCGCGGGTTCGTCGTCGCCGAGCCGGTGCGGGAACTCCTCAGCCCGCGCCGGGTCCGCCTCGGAGAGTCGACCGAGGTCCGCCGCCTGCTCCCCAATCTGGGCCGGAGGATGGTGGGCGCCTGGGCGTTCGTCGACCACTACGGCCCCGACGACATCGCCGAGGAGCCGGGTATGCGGGTCCCGCCCCATCCCCACATGGGTCTCCAGACCGTCAGCTGGCTCCACGAGGGCGAGGTCCTGCACCGCGACTCCACCGGCAGCCTCCAGACCGTCCGCCCGCGCGAACTGGGCCTCATGACCTCCGGCCGTGCGATCTCCCACTCCGAGGAGAGCCCCCGCCCGCACGCCCGTTTCCTGCACGGCGCCCAGCTCTGGGTCGCCCTCCCCGACGCGCACCGGCACGTCGAACCGCACTTCCAGCACCATGCCGAGCTGCCCCGGGTCACCGCCCCCGGCCTCACCGCCACCGTGATCCTCGGCGCCCTCGACGGGGCCGCCTCGCCCGGCACCACGTACAGCCCGCTCGTCGGCGCCGACCTCGCGCTGGCCTCGGGCACGGAGACGAGCCTCCCGCTGGACCCCGACTTCGAGTACGCGGTCCTCGCCATGTCCGGCGAGGCCCATGTCGACGGCGTCCCCGTCCTGCCCGGCTCCATGCTCTACCTCGGCTGCGGCCGTACGGAGCTGCCGCTGCGCGCCGACTCGGACGCGGGCCTGATGCTCCTCGGTGGCGAGCCCTTCGAGGAGGAGATCGTCATGTGGTGGAACTTCGTCGGCCGGTCCGGTGACGAGATCGCGCAGGCGCGGAACGACTGGGAGAAGGGTTCGCGGTTCGGTGAGGTGCACGGCTACGACGGCCCCCGGCTGTCCGCGCCGGAGCTGCCCGCGACCCCGCTGAAGCCACGCGGACGAGTGCGCTGACCCGGGGGAACGCTCGGCCGGACCGGCCGGGCCCCTGCTGGTGGCCGCCATGCCGGGTCCCGGTCCGCTGTCCGTCCCGCGTCCGGGGCCGGGGGTCGGGGCGGGGTGTCTGCTGGGCTCGGGGGAGCGTGCGTAAGCCCGTCTTCGGGTAGGTGGGGCAAGGCTCGACCGGAGAGGCACTGACCCCTCGTCGACCTTCCTGGCCGGTGTCCTGGGCGAAGGTTCCCCGGGGGAGCCGCCCGTCTGCGAACCGTCGAGTGCCGCCAGGGATGCCCGGGGGCGCCCAGAGATGCTCAAGGGAGCGCTATCCGGCCAAAGAATTGACGAGTCCCTGACAATTCAAGGTCCCTGTGGGACCTTCCATGACGCTCACACCCCCGAGGACCCGGCCAGAAGGAGCGACATGAAGCAGCTCTCGACACTCGCGTGCACCACCGCCCTGATCATCGCGGCCACCGCCGGAGTGGCTACGGCGGCGACCGCCTTCGGACCCACCGCAGTGCAGCAGGTCGACGGCGTGATCGTGGTCTCGGGCAGCACGTGCACCTGGACCAACGCCCGGACCAGCGCCAACCCGCCCACCGGGCTGTCCATCGACCGCACCAGCATCAACAAGCCGGGCGGCAACCTGAGCTGTACCGGAGGCATCACCGCCGCCCTCAACAACAACCCCAACGTCACCTTCGACGACGCGGTCGGTCAGGCGAAGGCCGACGTCATCGACATCACGGGAACGCAGATCGGCATCTCCTGCCGCTACAAGGCGGCCAATGTCCTGTGGGACCGCGAAGGCACCACCCGCAAGTACGTGAACCAGGCGTTCACCGCGACGAAGACCTCCGGCAGCTTCCTCTGCCCGGGATCGGTCACCACCCCCGCCGGGGGCTCCTCCCTGCTCTTCCGCTGACGCCTGGTGGAGACGGCGAAGCCCCCTCCCCGTCCGGATCCCTCCGGGGCGGGGGCTTCGCCGCGGGACGCCGGGACATGCTCGTCCTGGGGATCAGTAGCCCCAGCGCCGACCCACGCCGCTGTCGTGACGGCAGTGGATCGCGCGGCCGTCGGCGTTCCGTCCGGACGTGCCGACATCGGCCTTCCGGCATATCTGGCCGGCCTGGTAGCAGTTGCCGGCGTTGGACAGGGGATGGCAGTCGCCCCCCGGGTGGGCTCCGGAGCCGGGGCCCGCGTGTGGGTGCGCGTAGGAGCCGACGGGGCAGGGGCGGGCTCGGTGGTGGCCGGAGCAGGCGCCTCGGTGGCGGGCTCGGCGGAGGGGGTCGGAGGCGTCGGCGTCGCCGTGGTGGGGTCGGTACCGGGGGTGGCGCTGAGACTCGGGCCACCTGGACACCGGCTGGCTGATCACGGCGCCCGGTGACGTCGCCCCCACCCAGGCCGGGCATCCGGACGACCCGCTGCCGCAGCTGACCCGTCTCGACAACCGGTACGTGGTGACGGGCGTGGAGAACGCGGACGGGTCGCTCGACGTCACGTTCGACAACGACCTGACCTTGCGCGTCTCGGGCGAAACCACCGAAACCACCGTCGGCGCGGCCGGTGGCCTCGTCCCCGCCCCGGGCCCTACGTCGGCGGGCGCCGGACCCGGTAGCGGAGGTGGACGATTCCCGAGACGAGTCTGCGGGACTCCAGGAGTTCCAGGTCCACCCGGTGTCCCTGGTGGGCGAAGAAGGGAAGGCCGCCGCCGACCAGTACCGGATAGACCCTCATCAGGTACTCGTCGATCAGGCCCGCCCCGGCCGCCTCGGCGGCCAGCGTCGCGCCCCCGATCGCGATGTCGCCCTCACCCGGCTCGGCCTTCAACCGGCGGATCTCCTCCGCCAGACCGCCGGTCGCCAGCCGGGCACGGCCCCGTACGGCCGACAGCGTGGTGGAGAACACCACCTTCGGGAGCGGATTCCAGATCGCGGCCCATTCGCGCATCGAGTCGTCGAGCGAAGGGTCCTGATCGGCGGTCTCCCAGTACAGCATCGTCTCGTACAGCCGTCTGCCCAGCAGATGGACGCCGACGTCCCGGATCTCGTCGATGACGAGGCGGGAGATCTCCTCGTCGATCGCCGTCCAGTCGAAGGTGCCGTCCGGGCCGACGACATAGCCGTCGAGCGAGACGCCCATCGAATACGTCACTCTGCGCATCCGTGCTCCTCCTCGCCCCTTCCGACCGTACGACGGCGGCACCGCGACGGCTCGCGGGGGCTCCCGCCCCGGCCGGGACCGGGCCTGGTTCCGGCCGGTCTCCGGCGGGTTCCGCTTCCCGGAGCGTCCCCGCTGTCCCCCTACCCGTTCCCCGTCCTCCCCGAGCCTCCGGTGTCGGGTGGGGCGGGCCGTCGGCGGTCGCGGCGCGGCACGGGCGGCCGGTTCCGGACCCGTCCGGTCCTGGCCTTCCGGCGGGGTGCGTGCCGGGTGTCCTCCGGTGCAGACTCGCTCCCGCACCGCGCGACGGCACCGCCCGAGCGCCCACACCGCCGTCGACGGGCCAGCGATGAACTCCGCCTCAGCGACCCTCCTCCCGGTCGACGTCTCCCTCGGCGTCGTCCTCGGCCTGCTCCTCGCCGTCGCGGTCGTGGTGACCGCCGTCGCCCGGCTCTCCCCGGACCAGGGTTCCGGCCGGGCCCGCGAAGCCGCCGTCGCGGGCATCAGGGCAGCCCTGCAACTGGCGGCGGTCTCCCTGGTCATCGGCTGGGTCGTCGCCTCGCCCACCGGCCTGCCCGCCTTCCTGCTGCTGATGTACGGGGTCGCCGTACGCACCGCGGGCCGCAGGATCACCTCCGACCCCACCTGGTGGCGGACGGCGCTGCCCATCGCCGCGAGTGTCGCCCCGGTCGTCGTCCTGCTGCTCGCCACCGGCCTGCTGCCGGTGCGCGGCATCGCGCTCATCCCCGTCACCGGCATCCTCATCGGCGGCGCGCTCACCGCGACGGTCCTCGCCGGACGCCAGAGCCTGTCCGTCCTCGCCCAGCGCCACGGCGAGGTCGAGGCCGGGCTCGCCCTCGGACTGAGCGGACGGGACGCCCGGATCGAGATCGCCCGGCCCGCGGCGGCCGACGCCCTGGTCCCGGGCCTGGACCAGACCCGTACGGTCGGCCTGGTCACCCTGCCCGGCGCGTTCGTCGGAATGCTCCTGGGCGGAGCCGACCCCCTCACCGCGGGGATCGTCCAGCTGTTCGTCCTCGTCGCCCTCATGGCCGTCCAGGCCGTCGCGGTCACCGTCACCCTGGAACTGGTCGTCCGCTCCCGTCTCACCGCCCCGCCGCCCACCGCCGTCCCCGCACCCGGGCGGGCGGCGGCGCGCCGGTGGTACGGCCTCCGACGCCCGTAGCTCCGCGCCGGGTCCGAGCCCTCTCGGGCCCGTCTTACGGGGCCCGAGCCCACACCGTGCCCGGGACCGAGAGCCGCCACAGGGTCACCGCACCCGCCACGAGCAGCGTCAGCGCCACGGCCAGGACGAGGGAGACACCGACCTTCAGGAGCAGGGCCCCGGTCAGAGCGCCGAGGAACATCGCCAGGACGGACAGGACCCGGCGACCGGGCCGGGGCGCCGCTCCGCGGGACGTGCCGGAGTCGGAGACGATCCCGGTCAGGGTGCCGGTGAGGACGGTCGTCGTCAGGTCCGGGACACCGAGCCGCCGGGCGACCGCGTTCTGCAGGCCCATGCCGAGACCGAGGAGCACGATCAGGGTGTACCGGACGGCGGCGGTCGTACCGCCGTGTCCCGCGAGGGCCGTGCCGAGGGCCCCGGCGAACAGCACCGCCTGTACGGCCATGGCTCCCGCCAGCAGCCGTCCCCGGTGCTCACCGAACCGGACCCCGAAGCGGCCCCCGGCGACCGCGCCCGTGAGGAAGGCCGCGAGGGAGACCGCCGAGGCCGGGGCCGACAGGCCGCCCGCGCCCGCCAGGGCGAAGCCGAGGAACACCACATTGCCCGTCATGTTGGCGACGAAGACGTGCCCGAGCCCCAGATAGCTCACCGCGTCCACCAGACCCGTCACGACCGTGAGGGCCAGCATCAGCGGCGGCAGCGGACCGTGCCGGTCCCCTTTCGGGGGAACCAGCGTGCGGGCCGCGTCGGCCAGCAGTGCGCGCATTCCCGGCCGCTCCTTCCCGGCGGTCCGCCGCCGTCGCCCGCCGACCGTGGACGACGGGCCGGGCCGATGGACGCGAGCACCCGGCGACGACCCCGGGGAAGCGCGGAAGCTCGTACTCATCGTGGTGTCCCCGTCGCCCGACGCGCCACCCGACGGCCACGGCGGCGAGCGCCCCGGCCCGGGAGGACGGACGTGCCGCGGGCCTCTCCGCGCTCCCCGTCAGACCGCCTCCCCGCCCGGTCCCGGCGGGGACGCGAAGCGCACCGGGGCCTGGAACCGGGCCTTGCGGGCGGCCCGCCGGAAGACCGTCAGGACCGCCGGGCCCGCGAGGGTGACGCAGACGAAGTTGGTGACGGCCCGGCCCGTGTCCCAGCCGAGGGACGTGGCCAGGTCGAAGGCGACGTACCGCTGGAACTGTTCGGTGAAGGGCAGCCCCGGGAGGTAGGCGATCGAACTGTTCGGATCGAGGGAGAAGGGCCAGAAGGACAGGTTCAGCAGGAACCCGAAGAGGTAGCCGGAGAGCGAGCCGTACACCGCCAGCATGGCGACCTCCCGGCGCCCCGTGGCCTTCGGGAGGAAGCCCGCGAGCATCCCCACGAAGGCGCAGCCGAACATCTGGTACGGCATCCAGGGCCCGACCCCGCCGGTGATCAGCGCCGAGGCGAAGAGGGACGTGCAGCCGAGGGTGAAGCCGAAGCCGGGTCCGTACACCCGGCCCGCGAGCACCAGGACGAAGAACACCGTCTCGATGCCCGCGGTGCCCGCGCCGAGCGGACGGACGGCGGCGTTGACCGCCGAGAGAACCCCCAGCATGGCCAGGGCCTTCGAGTCGATGCCGCCCTCGGCGATCTCCGAGACCACCACGCAGAGCACGACGACGAGGAGGACCCCGAAGATGAGGGGAGGGGCGTAGTGCGAGCCGAACTTCCCCGGCGCGACCAGGAAGGGCCAGAAGAACGCGACCACACCGAGGAAGGACGCCAAGGCGATGACGACCCCGGCCCGCGCGCGGATGCGGATGGCCGTGGTGCGCCCGCTCACGCGTCCGGGTCCGTTCCGTCGGCGTCGAGCACGGCGGCCACCTGGTCCACCGTGAGGAAGGGCAGCGGGGCCAGGATCTTCGCGGTCTGCGGGGCGAAGACCGGGGAGGCGACGATGACCTCCGTGGTGGGCCCGTCCGCGACCACGTCCCCCTCGGCCATGACCACGACCCGGTCGGCGGACCGGGCGACGAACTCCACGTCGTGGGTGGAGACGACGACGGAGCGCCCCTCGGCGGCGAGAGAGTCCACGATGCCGGTCAACGCGCTCTTGGCACGGTAGTCGAGACCCCGGGTGGGTTCGTCGAGCAGCAGGACCCGGGGGGCCGCGGCGAGCTGGATCGCCAGGACGAGCGCCAGTTTCTGACCCTCCGACAGATCCCGGGGATGGCTGGCGTCGGGGATGCCGGGCGCCAGCCGGTCCAGCAGGGCGCGGGCCGTGACGCCCCCGTCCGTGACCCCCGACTCGGCGTCCGCCTGGGCGAGTTCCTGCTTGACGCTCTCCAGATAGAGGAGGTCCGTGGGGGTCTGCGGCACCAGTCCCACGAGCCGCCGGGCCTCGGCGGCCGGTACCTTCCGGGGGTCGCGCGCCTTCGCGTCGCCGTCGCTCCCCACCGACACCGAACCCGACCTGCGGGGGCCGGACCCCTGGAGCGCCCACAACAGGGAGGACTTGCCGGACCCGTTGCGCCCCATCAGGGCGGTGACCTCCCCGCCGTACAGGTCGAGATCGACCTCCCGGACGGCGGGCGCGCCCTGGTACGACACGGTGACGCCCCGGGCGGTGAGGAGGGCGGCGCGGTCCGGGTCCGGCGCGGTCCGCACCGGAGGAGGAGCCGTGTCGCGCAGCCGGGCCCGCAGGGGGGCCGCGGCCCGGCGGGCGTCACGGACCGAGAGGGGCAGCGGCGACCAGGCGGTGGTCCGGCCGAGTTCGACGATGGGCGGGGCGATGGACGAGGTGCGGAAGATCTCCGCGGGCGGCCCGGAGACCACCCGTCCGTCCCCGGGGAGGTGGATGACGCGGTCCGCGTACTGCACCACCCGTTCCAGGCGGTGCTCGGCGAGCAGGACGGTGACGCCGAGGTCGTGGACGAGCCGGGTGACGGCGGCGAGGACCTCCTCGGCGGCCGTGGGGTCCAGGGCCGAGGTGGGTTCGTCGAGGACGAGGACCCGGGGGTGCGCGGTCAGGACGGAGCCGATGGCGACGCGCTGCTGCTGGCCGCCGGAGAGCTCGTGGAGGGCCCGGTGGCGGAGGTCCGCCAGACCGAGCAGGTCGAGGGCCTCCTCCACCCGCTTCCGCATCGTCGCCGGAGGGACGGCCAACTGTTCCATGGCGTAGGCGAGTTCCTCCTCGACGGTGTCGGTGACGAAGCCGTCGAGGGGGTCCTGGCCGACGACACCGACGACATCGGCGAGTTCGCGCGGCGGATGGCTCGCGGTGTCGCGTCCGTCGACGGTGACGGTGCCGTACAGGGTGCCGCCGGTGAAGTGCGGGACGAGACCGTTGACGGCGCCGAGGAGGGTGGACTTTCCGACACCGGTGTGGCCGACGACGAGGCAGAGTTCACCCTCCTCCACCGTGAGGTCCACGTCCCGCAGGACGGGTTCGGCCGTGTCCTCGTACCGGACGGTGACCTGGTCGAAGGTGATCACATGACTTCCTCGGTGCGCTGCGGAGGGACGGCCGGCCGGACGGGCGGGCTCGGGGGCGGGGCCAGGAACCCGGCGGCCCCGGCCAGCAGGATCGCGGCGGCCGGTACCAGCGGCAGGGTGGGCCAACTGAGCGGATGGATCGACGGGTTCAGCTCGGCGGCGTCGAAGCCCGCCCCGCCGAAGAGCAGTACGGCGGACAGCACCCCGCACCCGGCGACGCCCCACTCAGCGGCCCGCCAGGGATCGGGCCGGTAGGTGGTGCGGGTGACCCGGCGTCCGCCGAGCCGGAGCCCGGCCACGCACAGCGCGGTCCCCGCCGCGAGCGCGGGGAAGCCGAGCAGGGCGGGCGCGGTGGCGTCGAGGAGCCCGTACGCGCCCGCGCACAGGCCGCACATGCCGAGCAGCATCAGGGCGCCGGTGGCCCGGCGCGAGCGGCGGGTGGCGGTACCGGCCCGGCCGTAGCCCCGGGAGTCCATGGCCGCGGCGAGCCGCAGGGACCGCTCCAGGGCGTCTTCGAGGACCGGGACGATGATGCCCCGCAGCGCGCGCAGCCCCTTGGAACGTCCGGCGCGCAGCCGCCGCGCCCGGTGCACCCGCTGGACGCTCTGGACGAGCTGGGGCGCCACGCTGAGCGACACGGTGACGGCGACGCCGAGTTCGTACAGCGCGCCCGGCAGGATGCGCAGGGCCCGCTTGGGGTTGGCGAGGGTGTTCGCGGCGCCGATGCAGCAGAGCATGGCGGCGAGCCGGAGTCCGTCGGTCGCGGCGGAGAGCAGCGCCTCCAGGGAGACCGGGCCGCCGATCTGGATGCCCGCGTACCAGTCGGGGGTCGGGATGTGCGGGAGGGAGAAGAGGAAGTGGTCGCGGGGGGTGATCCCGGTGGCGAAGACCGCGCGGAAGACCACCCGGAGGGCCACCACGGTGAGGGCCAGGTACAGGTAGTACTTGAAGCCGCGCGCCCAGGGGGCTTCGGTGCGGCGCACGGTGATGACGTATCCGAGGACGGCCAGCACCAGGAAGAGCAGCAGCGGGTTGTTCGTGCGGCTGACGGCGGTGGCGAGGGCCAGGGCCCAGATCCACCAGGCGACCGGGTGCAGGGTGCGGGGCAGACGGCGGCCGCCCGCGTCCGGCGCGAGGCCGGACGCGGACGGCTCGGTGGCTGCCGCGGGGGTGCGGGGCACGCGTTACTCCGTACGACGGCGGCGCTTGGCCGCGAACACGGCGGCGGCGCCGATCAGCAGTCCCAGGACCCCGGTGACGACGGCGGGCACGTACGAGCCCGCGTCGTGGGAGGTGTCGGCGGCGGGGGCCGCGTCCACCACCCTGGGGCCGGAGGCGGCCGGGGGAGCGGAGGGCGACGGCGGCACGGGGACGGTCGTCGACGGGCTCGGCGACGGGCTGTGCGAAGGGGACGGAGTCCGCGACAGCGAAGGAGAGGGTGCCTTCGCCGGAGGCGCCGTCGTCGGGGGAGGGGTCGGATCGGCCGGTGGCGGATTCTCCGGGGCGGGGCCGGTGCCGACGTCCGGCGGCAGCGGCGGCGCGGTCCTGGAGTCCTCGGGCGCGGGCGTGCCGCCCCCCGTGGGCCGGGTGTTCTTGGCGCGCAACTGGTCGGGGGTGAGGGTGGGGCGGCCCCGGGTGCCCTCGATGTCGGTGCCGCCGAAGATCCACAGGTCGACGCTGCCCGGCTTCGGCCGGTAGAGCACGGCGCCGAGCTGGCTGTACTCCCAGGTGTTCCGGCCGGGGTCCGCGTGCCAGTACGACCAGTACGCGGAGGCGGGCGGGGTGAGGACGCAGTCGTCCTGCCGGGGCGTCGGGAACTGCTTGCCGCCCTGATGGCCGCTGTAGCCGATGCGGCAGATGAAGGCCGGGCCGTCGTGGCCGGTGCCGGTGGTCCGCCAGCCGCCCTGGTTCAGCAGTTCGTAGCCGGTGGTGGGTGTCGTGCCGCACGAGCGGTAGACGGGCCCGCCCCAGTGGCTGAAGTCGACGGCGAGGACGACGCCCGACGAGGTGGTGCACCGGCCCATCGGCTGCGGGGCGGCTCCGGCGGGGGCCGTGGTGGCGGCGAGGGCCGCCACCGTCAGCCCCAGCGCGGTGGCCGTACGGGCGAGGGCGCGCGCGGCGCGGCGCGCGGTCACGCCGGGCCCCCGTCGGTGGTCGTGCTGCTGGGTGTGGACGTCGGACCGTCGGTGGTCGTACGGCCGGGCGCGGGCGTCCGGACCTCGGCGGTGGCGCGGCCGGGCATGACCGCACGGCCGCTGTCGGCCGTGCGGCCGGGTATGGGTCCCGGCCCGCCCTCGGCCCTGCGGCCGGATGCCGGCCTCGACCTGCCGATGGCCCTGCGGCCCAGCGTGAGTGCCGGGCCTTCGGTGCTCGTGCGGTGGACCCGGGCGGTCCGGGTCGTGATCCAGCCGCCGAGGACCAGGAGGACCGCAGCGACGGCGAGGCCGGTCGTCCGGGAGCCGGTCGCGGCGAGGCTGCCGCCGCCCGTGCCGGAGGCCGTACCCCCGGAGCCGCCGGTCTCCTCGCCCGGGGTGATGATCAGCGGCGTCGACGGGGAGACGCTCGGGACCGGTTCGGGGGTGGTGCCGCTCAGGTCACGGGCCAGTACGCCGAAGGAGATGCCGGTGGCCCCGCCGACCGCCTGCGCGGACGCGCGGACGTCCGATCCGGGCTGGGCGCCCTCGGCGATGGTGAACCCGCCGTCCTCGTTCTGCTGCGAGGCGAGGAACTTCCTGGCCCCGGCGATCTGGGCCGGGTACTTTCCGGCGTCCAGCGACAGGCCCTGCACGGCGAGGGCGGCCGAGTTCACGGAGTTGCCGGAGGCGCCCATGAACCCTCCGTCCGGGAGCTGTTGGGCGGCCAGCCAGGCCAGGGACCTGTCCACGGCCGCCCGGGAGGCGGCGTCGGGCAGCAGGTGCAGGGCCATCGCGGCCATCGCGGTCGAGTCGACCTCGTTCGCGCTCCGCTCGCCGATGAGGCTGGGCCAGGCGCCCGTGGACGGGTCCTGGAGGCTCTTCAGATAGGCGATCGGCCCGGCCGCGGCGGCCGACTCGCCCGCCCGGACCTGGGCGATGACGCCGAGGGACTGGGAGAAGACGGAGGTCGCGTACGTGTAGTTGCCCTTGGCCGCGCACTTCCTCGGCGTCGCCGGGGTCGCCGCCGGGCAGACGCCCTCGGCGAGGGCGCCGATGAGGTCCCGCCCGCCGAAGTCGCGGGGGTCACGGCCCACGGACTCGGCGAGCACCGCCGCCTTGCCGATGAAGCCGCCGCCGGCGTACTTCGTCCCGATCTTCGTCCAGTCGTGGACGTCCCGGCCCATGGCGTCCCTGCCGCCCTTGTCGAGGAAGTCGACGATGTTGCGCAGGGTGGTGTCGTCGTGGCCGGTGGCGGCGAGCGCGTAGGCGCCGTCGATGGTCAGGCCGTACTCGGCGAAGCCGCGCCCGGCCTCGTAGTAGCGGCCCCTGACCAGCCGCTGGTGGTCGGCGAGGTAGGCCGAACCCTTCCTCAGGTCCGGGCCCTCACCCGCCGGGGGAGCGGTGGGCTTCGTCGTGGGCGGAGTGGTCGGGGGCGTGGTCGGCGGGGTCACGGGCTCCGGGGTGGTCAGCGTCACCAGATCGCTCTTCGCGCCCGCGACGACCGCCGCGGTGGTCGCGTAGAGCAGCGGGTCCGTGCCGCCCTCCTCGAAGGCGAAGCCGCCCCCGGGGAGCTGCTGCCGCGAGAGCCAGGAGACCGCCGCGTCCGCGTGCGCCCTGTCACCCAGGGCCCGCAGGGTCTGGGCCGCCCAGCCGGTGGCGTGGGCGCTGCCCGGGACGCTGTACGAGGCCGCGGGCCAGGCGCCCGTCCGGAACTGGGCCTTCTTGAGCGAGGACCGGGCCCTGGTCACCACGGGGGTGTGACCGCCGGCCGTCTGGAGCGCGAGGGCGACGAGGGCGGTGCTTCCGGCCTCGCTCTCGCACGGCTGGCCGTCCAGGATCAGGAAGCTGGGGAATCCGCCGTCGTCGCACTGGAGCCGGGCCAGCCGGGTCACGGCGTCGGCCGGTGGCTTCACCCCGCCGCTCAGCAGCGCGATCACGGCCAGGGCCTGGCCCTCGGTCTGCCCCGTCGTACGGAAGTCGCCCCGGGTCGCGCAGCCGGGGACGGGTTGCGGCGCGTCGGAGCCGCTGAGGCAGACGTTCGCCAGCAGATCGCCGAGGAGGTCGTGGCCGCCGAAGGCCCGGGGGTCCTTGCCGGTGGCCTCGGCGACGAGCGCGAGGCGGGCGGCGGCGGTGGCGTCGGGCGCCTCGTCCTTCCCCGCCGGGTAGGCGTACGCCTCGGTGTGCTCGGCCCTGCCCAGGTAGTCGGCGATCCTGCGGGTCGTCGGGTTCGCGTCGCCGAGGGAGGCCAGCGCGTAGGCGACCTCGGTGGTGGCGAGGTAGTTCGGTGCCGTGTCGCCGTCGACGACGACACGCTGCCCGTTCGTCAGCCGCTCCGTGAGCCAGCGGGTCGCGGCGGACAGGTCGACCCGCCCCGGGGGCACGTCCGGCGCGGCCGGGTCGCCCGGGGCGGGCGGGTCGCCGCCCGGCGGGCGGACGTCGTCGGGGGTGAAGGTGGGCCTGCCCCTGGTGCCGCCGATGTCGGTGCCGCCGAAGACCCAGGCGTCCACGTCGCCGGGCTTGAGGGTGCGCGACATGGCGCCCAGCGGGCTGTACGTCCACCTCCGCTGGCCGGGGGAGGCGATCCAGTACGACCAGTAGGCGGTGGCCTGCGGGGTGAGGACGCAGTCCTCCTCGGCGGGGGTCGGGTGCTGCTTGCCGTTCTTGAAGACGCTGTTGCCGATGCGGCAGAGGAACCCGGGACCGTCGTGTCCCGTTCCGGTGGTGCCGAACCCGCCGGACCTGAGCAGTTCGTAGCCGGTGGTGGGGGTGGTGTCGCAGCCGCGGACCACCGGGCCGCCCCAGTGCCCGAAGTCCACGGCGACGACGGCGCCCTTCGTGCGGGTGCACTTCTCGACCGGAGCGGCCCCGGCCGACGGGGCCTGCGTGAGGAACACCACTCCGGCGCCGAGCGTCAGGAAGGTGGCGGTCAGGAGGGACAGCGGTCGCCGTCCCGCTCCCGGCCGGCGTTTCGCCTGCTGTTCGGTCCCCACCGCGGCCCCTCGTCTCTGCCGGGCGGCTGCGTGCGTGGCGACGCGCCCCCACACGGCGTGGTGCCACGGGGAGGCGCTGATGACCACGCCGTAGTCCGCGACGGCGCTCTTCGTACCGATGTCCCAGCCCCAGGCATTCCGACTCGCCCGGCGGGGCCGGGCCTACGGTTGCGGGTCAGTGCCGGAGTTCGACCGGCTTCCCCTGGTGCTGAATGAATGTCAGCCGGAGTGCAACACGGATCAGTTCAGGCCGTCAAGACGGTCCGCGCCCGGTCCCCGGCGCCGGACCGTGAGCTGCCGCGACAGAACCCGCCACGGCTGGCGGTCCCTCGACCACTCGGGTAGCGTCCTGGGCTGCCACATGGGGGAATCCGGTGCGAGGCCGGAGCTGACGCGCAGCGGTATGGGACGGCGGGGGCCGCTCCCGAGCCCGAATGCCCATACGGCGATGCAGTGCAGGAAGCCGTACCACGCGTTCCGGACGGCGGCCCCCGGCCATGCCCGGCCGTGCTCCCCCACGGCGGCACGCGGCATGACCCCGGAGCGGTCGGCGTCCGCCGATCTCCAGGAGCAGGCCATGTCCCGTCCCCGCACCTCCCGCCGCCTCGCGCTCGCGGTGCCCGCCGCGCTCGGCGCCCTCGCCCTCACCGCGCCGCTCGCCCTCGCGACCTCCACCCCCGCGCAGATCGCCACGTCCAGGACCAACGGCGTCGCCTACCTCAAGTCCCTCCAGGCGGCGGACGGTTCCTACGCCGGATCGGGTCTCTCCAACGAGTGGGCGTTCAGCGCCTTCGCCGCGTCCGGGACGGCGGTCGTCGACGTCGCCCCGGGCGGCGACACCACCAAGAACGCCAGGACCGTCTACCGCAACCTGCTGTCCACGACCGCCTGGCCGTCGGCGACCCCGGTGGTCACCGACTACGAGCGCGGCACGCTCAACGCGTACGCCGCGGGCATCGACCCGGCCCGTGTCTCCGCCTCCCGCAACCTCGTCGCGGACGTCTACGCGTACTGGCAGACGGCCGAGCCGGGCTACTTCGGGCCGTCCGCGAACTTCAACGGCACCGTCTTCGCCGCGCTCGCGCTGGGCGGCGCGAAGACCCAGGCGGGCACCGCCCGCGTCCCGCAGGCGCTCAGCGACGCGCTCGTGGCCAAGCTGCGCGCCAACCAGCACAACGACGGCGGATGGACCTACCAGAAGGTCGAGGGCAACCCGACCGGCATCAACTCCGCGAGCGACATCGACATGACCGGCGCCGCGATGGCCGCCCTGTGCGCCTCCGGGGTGCCCGGCACGGACACGGACGTCGTCCAGGCCAAGAACTTCCTGAAGGGCAAGCTGGTCAGCGCCTCGGGAGCCTTCAACTCCCTCTACGGGGTCAACACCAGCTCCAACGGCTGGGGCGTCGCGGGCCTCAACGCCTGTGGGATCAACCCGCAGTCGGCGGAGTTCACCACCGTCAGCACCAAGACGCCGGTCGACTTCCTCATCGTCAACCAGTTCTCCCCGGCGGGCGGCTTCAAGTACAAGCCCGCCGACACCGCTCCCTCCGCCTACGCCTCGATCGACGCGCTGCGCGCCGTCGCCGGAGGCGGCTTCACCACGGCTCCGCCGGTCCCGGTCACCCCGGGCGCGACCCGGTGGGCGGCCCAGTCCGCCTTCACCCCGGGCACCGCCACGAAGCTGGCGCTGAGCGTCGACGACGGCAGCGGGAACCTGAAGGTCTGCTCGGTGTCCTTCACGCCCACGGCGACGACCACCACCCTCGGAGAGGTCCTCGCCGCCGCGACGACCGCCTCGACCCCGTCCGGCTGCGTCACCGGCGTCACCCCCTCCTCGGGCACCGGCGCGATCACCACGCTCAACGGCAAGGCCGACAGCGGTGCGAACACCTGGAAGGTCGGCGTCGACGGCTCGGCCTTCGCCGGAGCCCTCAGGGAGAAGACGGTGAACGTGGGCGACACGATCGCGCTCCGCTGGGGAGCCTGATCTCCCCGGGGGCGGGGGCCCATGGCGCCGGGCCCCCGCCCCCGGCCCTGACGGAGTCCGGAGTCCGGAGTCCGCTAGAACGCGGTCCAGGTGAAGGCGACTTCGTCACCGGCGTTCAGCTTGAACTGGCAGCCGCCGACCGGAGTGGGCGTGCCGTTGACCGCGATGTTCCAGTAGGCCGCACCGCCGCCGCTGACGTTCTTGATGGTGTCCACGGAGAAGTCGTCGAACGAGGCGTACCAGGTGCCGTCCCAGGTGAAGCCGTTCTTCCTGGCGGCGTCGTCAAGGGCGGCGGTGGGTGTGGGCACGGCCGCCGGATGGGCCGAACCGTTGGTGCCGTCGCACTTGTGGGTCCCGCCGGTGGCCGTGGTCACGTCATGACCCTTGGTTCTGATCTTGCCCTTGAACAGCAGCCCGTTCGGACCCTGCACGGTCAGGGTGACCTTGACCGCCGCGTTCGTGTGCGTGGTGGGCGGGGTGTGCGCCATGGCGGGCGCGGTGGTGAGGGCGAGCCCCAGGGCTGCCGTGGCGGCGAGGGCGTGACGGACGAGGTGCGGGCGCATGTGATGCCTTTCGGACGGGGCGGGCGCGCGGACGGCCCTGTCCGCCGTCGTCTCCGCCGCGGCAGCCGGAACGGGCTGCCGACGGGATGACGGCTCGAGGCTCCGCGCTGCAGACCATGACAGGGGGAAGCGGTACGGCGGTGTGCTGGGCTTCCCGGCTCGGGGCGCGCGAGCGCCCCACACGGTTGCAGGTCAGCGCCGGATTCCCACCGGCTTCCCCCAGGTCACACGACCATTCAGTTGTGTGCCCGGACCGGCCGGGCAGTTGAATCGTACGGCCGGATTCCCACGGTGAACAGGGCTTGCCCTCCAGCCCAGTTGTCACAGGAGTCCGAAGCCGGCCGGTCCCTCCGGCTGTCCGCCCGCCCGGACGGCCCGCCCGCACCTCGGCTCAGACGCCGTCTTCCAGGGCCGCTTCCAGCACCGTGCGCAGTCGCCCGTACGTGGGGGCCAGTCGGCGCAGCCGCTCCGCCGCCGTCCGGTCGTCGCCCTGCACCAGGGGGTACTGCAGACCGCCCAGGAGCCTGGCCTGGTGCCGTGCGAGGGCGGCCGCGTCGAGGAGCCCCAGCTCCTCCAGACAGGCCCCGGCGTCGCTGAGACGCCGCGCCCCCACCTGTACGCCGAACCCGGTGAGCAGGCCGCGGACGCCGGGGGGCGTGCCCCCGGCGACCAGGTCGGCGAGCGCCTCCACGGCGGCTTCCCCGCCCAGCGAGCCGGGCGGCATCGGCAGGTCGTCACGTCCGGCCAGCCACCCCACGGCTCCCGGCAGCGACTGCCGCAGCGCGTCGGCGGGCGAGACCCGGCGCAGGCGCGTGAAGCCGGTCCGCAGGACGAAGGGGGCGTCGACGTACGCGATCGATCGAGCCTCCCACGCGGCGAGGAACGCTCCCGTGGGCAGGGTCGCGTACGGGTGGCCGTGGGGGTCGTGCAGTTCCACCTCGTCCCGGTCGGCGGCGAGCACCACCACGTAGTGGTCGCCGCCGTCGGCGTTCGGCGTGCCGGGCTGGTACAGCAGCAGGCCCATGTCCACCGGTCCGACCAGGACCGGGCCCCGCGAGCAGGCGGCCCGCAGCCGCTCCAGCGCCTCGGCGGGAGTGCCGCCGTCGGTGCGCTCGCAGCTCCGGCCCAGCAGCTCGATCGCGGAGTCGAGGCCGATCTCGGGGTGCCAGCCGTAGGGGTCGAAGAACGGCAGGGAACCGCCGAGGAGCTGGGCGCCGAACGGTGAGCCGGTCAGCGTCTCGACGACGGCGGTGGAGGGGACGTCCTCGCCCAGCACCATGGCGAGCGAGTTCGTGTAGCAGTAGGGGCCGGAGCCGAGGTAGTCGAGCACGGGAGTCCTTCGTGGAGACGGAGACGAGGCCAGGCCCCCACGGATGCCGGGGCCGGTGGACCCAGTCAACGCCCTCACACGGTGTCAGGGTCCACCCCGGGTCCACCCCGGGTCCACCCCGGGTCCACCCCGGGTCCGGCCCCGGTCCGGGTCCGCGTCCGGTCCGGGTCCGCGTCCGGTCCGGGTCCGCGTCCGGTCCAGGTCCGGCCCGCCGTGTCGTACGGCGGGCCGGACCCGGGGGCGGAGCCGGTGTCAGGGAGTCGGGCCGAGCTTCTGCCAGGAGTCGCTCACTCCCGGTTCGTCACCCGCCTTGTTCCACCACTTGGCGCGCCAGCGGAAACCGTTCCACGACACCGTGGAGGCGCGGGCGCCCCGGACGTCCCCGGCGACGATCTTGGTGCCGGGGGCGGTGCCGGAGTCCCGCGGGGCGGCGAGGTGGGCCGGTGCCGTCCACCAGTTCTCCCCGTCGGCGTAGGCGGCCAGGGCGTACGAGCCGCCGTGCGTCGGCCGGCCGGAGACCGTCCGGTCGAGCTGTGGTCTCCCGTCCGCGTCGAGCGGGGCCAGTCGCCACCACTGGGGCACCGCGCCGTCGCAGTCCCGTACGGTCAGGGTGCCGCCCGCCGTGGTGGCCCCGAGGCACTGGCCGTGTCCGCTGCTGGCGGACTTGATCCGGTACCACCCGGAGCCGCCGTCCTCCGCGACGGTCCACATCTGGTTCCGGTTGCCGTCCTGCTTGTCCACCAGGTGCGCGTCGCCCCAACCGCCGGGGTGGTCCAGCACATTGCCGCTGTTGCGGTCCTCGATGATCCACTGCTCGCCGGTCTGCCAGAACGAGAACGACGGGTTCGGGTTGTAGGCGTGCCTGCCCCAGGGAGCGGCCTCGCAGGTGTTGCCCGCGGTGGGCGCGGGCGGGTCCGTCACGGTCACCCCGCGCCGGGCGTCGCTCGTGGAGCCGTACTCCTGCCCGCCGATCCGGAACGTGATGTTCGAGGGGCCGGTGATCGGCAGGTAGTACGTGAGGTCGATGTCCTTCGACTTGCCCGCCGGGACGTCCTCGCAGTAGCCGAGCTTGAGCGTCAGCCGGTGGAAGTCACCCTTCAAACCGCCCACGTTGGAGCCTTGGTGACCGGCGGTCAGGCCCGGCAGCTCCTTCCAGTCGCCGTCCTTGACCAGCGCCGACGTGGAGGTCGGCAGGTCGAACGCGATCTCGGTGCCCTGGGCCAGCGGCACCCGGGACCTGTTGGTGATCCGCAGCTTCGGCCGGAGCGGATACAGGTCCGTGCCGTAGTCGACCAGCTCGGCCGTCACGTCCACGACCTGCTTCGGCAGCGCCCGGCCCGCCCGCTCGGAGCCGTACGGGGCCGCGCCCCGCAGGGCCGTGTCGAGCCGGGTCGTCAGATCGTGCCCGATGCCCCATTCGCCGTTGTCACGGCGGGTGTAGTCACCGGCCAGCTCCCACACCATGACGCCGCCGATGCCCTTGTCGGCCACGTACCGGGCCTTGGCGTCCACGGACTGCTCGTCCTCGGTGGACAGGAACGTCCTGGTCGTCCCGTTCCACAGCCACGGCGCCTTGAGGGTGTCGTCGTACTGCCGCTGGTAGGAGCCGGAGAGCGGAGCCGCCGGGTCGATGCCGTAGTTCCACAGATAGCGCGGGGTCCTGCCGTCCTGGAGGTTCTTCGCGTGCCACATCGGGTTCGACCCGGCGGCTATCTCCCGGCCGGACGGGTCGCGGTCGTGCCAGAGGTTGTCCACCCCGGTGGCGCCGTCCCCGCACGCCTGGCCGTTGAGCCCGGTCCCGGGCTGGCACGTCGACCGGTCCGCCTTGGCCTCGCCCCACAGACCGGCGCCGACACCACCGCTGACGTTCCGCCAGCCACGGGTGTAGTAGGGCAGGCCGAGGTTGATCCGGCCCGGCTGGAGCGCGCCCCGGTAGTAGTGGTAGGCCCAGTCCGTGTTGAAGTAGCCGGTCTTGCCGAACTCGGGTGTCTGGTAGACGCTGCCGCCCTTGGCGGCGATCAGCTCGGCGTCCCGGCCGTCGTCGTACAGCGGGGCCTGCGGACCGACGTGGCTGTTCCAGGAGCCGTGCAGGTCGTACGTCATCACATTGACGAAGTCCTGGTACTGGAGAGCCGGTTGGGCGTCCGAACCGCGCACGAGGTAGCCGGAGCCGGAGGCCGCCGACGTCAGCAGGTAGTACCGGCCCTGGGCCGCGCCCGCCCCGTCGAGCTTCGCCCGCAGCGTCCGCATCAGCGCGTTGTAGCCGTCCGGGAGGCCCTTGCGCTGGGCCTCGCCGATTCCCGACCAGTCCATCGGATTGCCGGTCTGCGGCAGCTTCGACGGGTACTCGTAGTCGATGTCCACCCCGTTGAAGCCGTACCGGTCGAGGAAGGCGACCACCGAGTCGGCGAAGGTGTCGATTCCTCCCTGGTTCACCGAACCGTCGGCGTTCGTGGTCATCCGGTAGAAGCCGGTCGTCTCGGCCCAACCGCCCACCGAGATGAGGGTCTTCACCGCGGGATGTGCCCGCTTGTAGCGGGTGAGCAGGTTGAAGTGGCCCCGGTACGGCAGCGAGGTGTCCATCTCGGCCCCGGCGACGCCCGGCCAGGCGAGCGAGGTGGCCTCCGGGCCGACCGCGATCCGGTTGCCCGGATCCACCCGCGCGAAGGCGTAGTTGATGTGGCTGACCTTGCTCCACGGAATGTTCTTCACCAGATAGCGCGCCTCGCCGTTGCCGCCGGTGCGCCAGCCGGTGAAGTAGCCCACGACCCGCCGGGTGCGCCCGTTGCCGAGCCACTCGCGGCCCGCGCCGTCGTACACGTCGCAGTAACGGGGGCTGGTGCCGGGAACGGGGGTGAGGCCGTCAGGGCGGCAGTCGCCACCGGCGGCGGGCTTGACCCCCCGGTCGTCGGGCGAGGTGTCCACCGGGTCACCGGCCGCCGCCGGGTCCTTGCCGGGCGGTGGTGTGACCGGGTTGGCGGGGGTGCCGGGAAGGTCGGTGTCGTTGCCCTCGCAGGCGCTCAGGGTGGGTTCCGAACCGTTGTCGGCGTCGGTGACGGCCAGGCAGCGGCCGGCCGCCTGGTTCCTGAGCCAGCTTCCCGAGAGCGTCCACCGCTGGTTGTCGCCGGTGCCGCAGGTCCCCTGCCGGACGCGCCCGCCGGTCACGTCGGCGTCGAGGCACATGCCGCTGTGGACGTTCGCCAGCCGCCGCTGTTCGTCGAACGACCACTGCTGCTGGGCGCCCTGGCCGCAGGTCCACTGCCGGACGCGCCCGCCGTCCCGTCGCCCGCCGCCGTCGCCCGTGTCCACCTCCAGGCACCGGCCGCTGAACCCGGACCGCACCGTACGGTCGCCGCTGGTGGCGAAGTTGCGCCGGTCCGGGCTCTTCCAGCCCACCGGGACCGGCTCCGCCGACTGGCCGGGGTTGCGGTTGATGATCCGGGCGAGCAGCCCGCCACCGGGGTAGTCCATCATGACCACACCGGTGTTGAAGGCGAGGTCGGTCCGTTCCAGGTAGTCGTACGCCCAGTGGTTGACGCCCCAGTAGCCGCGCCAGCCTCCCGCGATCTGGTACGGGAAGCCGCCCGCCAGGCCGTCACCGGGTCCGCCCGCTCCGTTCAGCCACGTGTAGTAGAGGTGGGTCGGGTCCTTGTCCTCACTGGCCATCTCGATCGTGGTCCGGGCCCGGTCCCACTTCCACTTGGCGTCCGTGACGATGAAGTCGTAGGCGCTCTCGATGTAGCGCGGGTTGTCCGCGTCCGCCAGACCCCAGTCGCTGATCGTGCCGCCGCAGGCGCCGCGGAAGGTGTTGACGACGATCTTCCCCCGTACGTCCCCGATCTTCGGCGCCTTGGGCGCGGGGGTCCCCGACGGGCGCAGCACGGACGGGCTCCAGAAGTACCGGCCGTAGCGGGCGCTGTCCGTGTACTTCCGCAGCTCCTCCGACATCTGCCCCGCCGCGGGGCCGCCGCACTCGCCGCCCTCCTTGGCGAAGCTCACCAGGACCGTCTCGCCGGGATGCGTGTCGAGCCACTTCGTCAGCGGGTCCAGCACCCCCTCGCCCAGCGCGTGGTGCTGCCCCGCGATGCCGTGGTACAGCCACAGCCGGTCGCCTTCGGGGCCGTTGGGATAGACCCGGAGGTCGAGGGCCCGGATGCCGGAGTTCAGCTGCTGGGTCAGGTTGGTCCGCGAGTCGCCGCCCCAGAACCACTCCTGGGTGGTCGCCAGGTCCCCGCCGTAGTAGGCCATGGTGTCGTGGCTGCCGGGGATCGACAGGAACGCCAGCGGCGTCTCGTCCGGGACCTGTCTCATCCAGTCGGGGTTCGACGTCGTGGCCAGGCTCTTGTAGTACGGCCAGCCGTACGAGTCGTCCGAGGAGGCGGCCTGCGCGGGAGCCGTCGTCCCGACGGCGGCGACGAGCCCCGCGAGCAGCGCCGCCACCAGGCCGAACACCAGGGAGCCCCGCCCCGGGGGTCCCGTCCTCCGTCTCAGGAGTCCTCGTCCAGGCAGTACGGCCACAGTGTTTCCTTCCGTTCTCTTCCGGCCCCGGAGACAGCACGTCGGCCGTGCTCGGGGGCATACACGGCCGACACACTGCCGGTGGGTGATCAACAGAAGATCAACAGAAGATCAACGGGACTCGCGGCGCCCTCGTCGGCGCCCAGGACAACCCGGCACGGGCCCCGCCGGGGCCCGTGCCGGAGCCGGTCAGGCCGTACGGGCCGCCTCCCCGTCGGGGGCCTCGAGGCCCCCGGGCGGATCCTCCCCGGCGTGCTCCTCCGGCGCCCGGCCCAGGGCGCGGATCGCCGGTATCGCCAGCATCACGCCGATGCACACCAGGCCCATGACCGAGGAGAACAGCAGCACCCGGTCGGCGCCTCCCACGGCCTCGGACGCCGGACCCGCCAGCGCGCGGCCCAGCGGGATGACCATGATGGAACCGGCCACGTCATAGGCCGAGACCCGGCTGAGGACGGCCAGCGGGATGTGCGACTGGACGCTCGTCGCCCACATCACGCCCCAGAAGGCGAAGCCGCAGCCCGCGATCACCCCGGTGACCGCCGTCCAGGTGAACGACCAGCCCAGGGCGGGCGCCAGCGGGTTGAGGGAGAAGAAGAACATCGCGCAGGCCCCCGCGACCAGCGGGCGGCGCGGCCGGACCCGCATACCGAGCAGACCGCCGACGATCGTGCCCGCGCCGTCGGCGGAGGCGATCCAGCCGTAGCCGCTCGCCCCGTGCTGCTCGGTGAGCAGCGCCGCGCCCAGCGGCAGGGCCGGGCCGAAGACGAGGAGCCCGTACACCGACCAGACCGCGATGACCCCCCACAGCCAGGGCCGCGAACGGAACTCCTGCCAGCCGGTGGCCAGCCGCCGCAGCATCGGGTCGTCGCTCTCGTCCCGGACGGTGCCGAGCTTGCGCAGCGGGGCCAGGCCCAGTGCGCTGAGCGCGTACGCCGCCGCGATGACCACGAACGATCCGGCCACGTCCCAGTAGGCCACCAGGAGTCCGGCGACGCCGGGGCCCAGCAGGGTGCAGATGGCCTCGGCGATCCGCAGCAGCGCGTTGGCCCGCTGGATGTCCTCGGCGACCTGGGGCACCAGGCTCGCGAGACCCGGCTGGAACATGGCGGTGGCGGCGCCGCTCAGCGCGAGCAGGGCCATGATGTGCCACAGCCGGATGTCCGTGGTGATCAGCAGCAGCGCCAGCACGAGCATGGCCACCATACGGACCACGTCGGCGCCGACCATCATCACCTGCGGGGTGAACCGGTCGGCGAGCACCCCGCCGAACAGGACGAGCAGCACGATCGGCGCCATCCAGGCGGCCAGCGCGTACCCGACGCCCGCCGCCCCGTATCCCGCCCCGAGGACGGCGGTGGTCAGCGAGACCATCAGCATTCCGTCGGCCAGCAGCGAGGTGCTGCGGGCCATGAAGAACAGCCGGAAGCGGCTGGACCGCCACGGGCTGGGCGGAGCGCTCGGCTCCGGTCGTGCGGCCATCTCATCCTTGGTCATGTGACATCCCGGTCCCGGCCGGTTCCTTCCACGAGAATCTGCTGACGGAGCCACGCGTCGTCCGCCGTACCGGCGGGGGCGTCCCGGACGATCACGTAACGGCGCGGGGCCAGCACGCCGGGACGGCCGGGCAGGACGTCCATCAGCGCGGTGTGCGCCCCCGCCGGGGTGAGGGGGGAGAGGCCCGCGGCGACGAACGCCGTCAGGCCCGGCACGCTCCCGTCGTCCCCGGGGGTGTCCGCGACGACATGGACGGGCAGGCCCCCGAGGGCCTTGCCCAGGGCCTCCGCGACCAGCGGCGGCGAGACCCACGACCCGTCGGTCCTGACCCACTCGGGGCCGCGCGCGGCCGGACGGACCCCGGTGACCTCGGTGAGCGAGGCCAGCGGCACGTCGGCGTCCGCCGCCGCCTCCAGGAGCCGTACGAGCCCGGTGAGGAGGGCCTCGGCCTCCTCGCGGGAGAACAGGGCCGGGTCGGCCCAGGTGGCGAGGTGCACGGCGGGCGCGGTCGCGTACACGAAGGTGAGGACCCGGGTGGGCAGCACCTGGTCGGGGCCCCAGCTCAGCTCCAGCTCCGGCGGCTCCGCGTCCTGCTCGGCGGCGGTGTCCTCGGTGGTCTCGGCGACGGTCGCCGGGAGCGTGCTGACGTCGTTGAAGACGACGTCACGGGCGAACTGGCCGCCCCGCTCGAAGGTCGTCCGGCCGATCATGTCCCACAGCGCGAGCGCGTCGAACTGGCTGTGCCGGTAGGCACCGAGCGCCGCTCCCCACGCCTTGCGCAGCAGGGTGTCGAAGCCGTCGACCCGCAGGTCGAGGGAGAGCAGCGCGTCCTGCGAGACGGTGTTCACCGCGCGGGCGAGCCGGGGGTGGTAGCGGTTGGAGGTGGGGACGGCCGCGACGCACTCGCTCTGTCCGGCCCGGTGGGCGACCAGGGCGCACCAGGCGGTCAGCAGGACGGTGGCGGGCAGGCCGCCGGTCCGTTCGGCGACGCCCGCCAGGGCGCGCGCGGCCCGCGCGGAGCGCAGCACGAGCCGGGGCGTCCGGATCTCGGTGCCCTCGGCGCCCGGCTCCGCGAACATGGCCTGCGGCCCGGTGCGGATGATCCGCTCCCAATGGCGCAGCGACGCCTGGGACTTGCGCAGTCCGGCCGGGGTCGACTCCTCGGCGGCCAGGTCGAGCGGGGCGAGCGAGGACGGCGGCGGCAGCTCCTCGCCGGAGAGCAGGGCCAGCCACTCCTCCTTGAGGACGGCGAGGGCGCTGACGTCGGTGAGGGCGTGACTCGCCGCGAGGGAGACGAAGACGGGCGCGCCGTCCAGGGCGACGAGGGAGACCCGGAGGGCGGGGTCCCGGTCGAGCCGGAAGCGGTCGGCGCGGGCCTCGCGGGCCAACTCCTCGGCATAGGCGGCGGGTTCGGCGGGAAGTTCGGTGTGGTCGAGGACGGTGACGGTGAACTCGCCCGCGGCGGCCACGACCTGCTCGGTGGGCGCGCCTTCCGCCCGGTGCGGGAAGGTGGTGCGCAGGGCCTCGTGGCGGACCACGAGTGCCCGCAGGGCGTCCACCGCCTCCTCCGTCCGGGTGCCCCCGGGGACCGGCCACACGTCATGGATGTTGATGTGCGCGGGTTCGTCCCGCACCATGCAGCGGATCATGTTGGCCTGCCCCATGGTGACGGGGCCGCGGCGCTCCTCGCCGCCCGTGTACCGGACGGTGAGGGTGCGGCTGGTCCTCGGGAGCGAGGGTGCTCGCTCGCTCATGCGATGCCTTTCGGGGAGCGGAGGGCTGCTGCGGGTTCTCGGGTCCCCGGCGCGTCGGCCGGCCGGGCCGGCGACGGCGGGGCGGCGAGCGGGCGCTCGCGTCCGGCGCGGGTCACGGCCTCCCAGGCGTCGATCAGGAGGGCGAAGTCCGCCATGTCCCGGACGGCTTCGTCGAGGAGCCGCTCGCGGCGGTCGCGGAGCGTGTCGGCGGCGGTGACGTAGCGCCCGCCCAGGGTGCGGTAGGCGCGGTCGAGGACGTCGAGCCGCCGGATGTTCTCCGTGGGGTCGGTGCGGACACCGTCCCGTACGGCTCTCGCTACGGCGGGGGCGCGGACGTGCCCGGCACCGTCGAGCAGGGCGTCACCGGACTCCTTCAGCGCCGCGTAGACGGCGTTGAGGTGCGGGGCGGCCAGCAGGAACTTGGCGAAGCGCACATGGTAGGCGAGGAAACCCTCGTCCGAACGGCGCTCACCCGTATGGAAGTTGACGATGTGCCGGTTGTGCAGGACGCCGGGGAGACGGGCGTCGTGGACCAGGTGGATGAGGAAGTAGTCGCTGCCGATGGTGTCGGTGGCGGGAGGCAGCGGCACCCGGGCGTACACCGCGCGGTCGAAGGCGATGTTGCACATGTCGACGCGCATCGGACTGACGGTGGTGAGGGTGGTGAGGTCGTCGGTGAACCTGGCGGTCCCGGCCCCCCTGAAGGACTCCGCGACGAGGTTCCTGCGCCAGATCTCCGGATATCCCTCGGGCAGCGACAGGCCGACGACCTCCTCGTACACGGCGGGGTCGATCCGGCGGATCTCCTCGACGTCCACCGACATCTCGCCCACGAAGGAGCCGCCGACCATGGCCACGGGCCGGTCCGCGAGGGCGGGGTCGAGCCTGCTCCGGGTGACGTGTCCGGTCAGTTCCCCGGCGCGCCGCCCGAGCGCCGCCAGCTCGTGGTGGAGGGGGAACACCGGTGCCCCGTCGAGGTGTTGGTAGCGGCTGTCCGAGTCCCTGCGGTGGACCGATGAGCATCCCAGGGCCTCGGCGATGAGGAAGGCGCGGTTGGTGCAGGCCCCGTAGGAGACGTCGTCCGGCAGCATCAGGCCGAGGACCCGGTCCGGCGCGCTGACACCGGAGGCGGTGATCACCTCCCGCAGGAAGTCCCGCTGTTCGGCCTCGTCGAAGTGGTGGATGACCACGCCGGGGGCCGGGGGGAGCGCGGCGACGGCGGCCCGGTGCTCGGCGAGCACGGGGGCGTCGGAGGAGTCCAGGATCAGCAGCCGTACCTCGACGCCGAAGTGGCGGGCCCCGTGGGCCGCTTCCTCGGCGACGGCCCGGATCGTCTCGGCGCAGGCGCGGTTGGTGGGGAGGGTCAGGCAGACGCGGCGCACGACGGCTCCCCGCCCTGCCCGGCCGTGACGGGCGCGTCGCCGGGAGCGGCCGGGGTGCTCCCGGCGGCCGGGGCGGCGGTGGCGGTCGCCGTGTCGTCCGGGACCGTGACCTCGTCGGTGTCGTGCCACGAGGTCAGGCCGAGGAGGCGGCTGCCCAGTCCGTCGAGGGTGGCCGTCGGGTAGCGCTTGGACTCGTGCAGGACCGGGTCGCCGACGAGGGTCCGGTTCCAGCGCGGGGTGCGCAGATGGCGCCAGGAGTCGACGCGGGAGCGCCGGAGCCGCTCGTGCTCCTCCAGGGCGGGCATCATCGAGAGGTACTGGACCGCCCGGACCTGGTCGTCGGAGGTGTTGCGGGCCACGCCGTGGGCGAGGAGACCGTTCCAGATCAGCAGGTCCCCGGGGTGCAGATCGGGGCGGACGACGGGGTACTCGTCGCGGTCGATGTCGGGGCGGAGCGGGTCGCGGTCGGCCGGCTGGGCGATCTTCCACTCCTCGAAGCGGCGGAACAGCTCGGGGTCGCACTGGAAGCCGCCGGACTCCGGCCGGGTGTCGTTCAGCGCGATGATCCCCTGGACCCGCTGCGGCGGGACGCCGAGGGTGGTGTCGATGTCCCAGTGGAGTTCGATGTCGAAGCCCCGGTCGGTGGCCTCGATGAGGGCGCGGTCGCGGTTGCCCCTGTTGGGCGGGTTGAGGTTGAGCCGGTCGAGGGTCACCCACAGCTCTTCGCAGTCCCAGACGTCCACGAAGGCGTCGTAGACCCGCTGGGACTGGCGGTTGTCCCAGAGCAGCTGGTGGTGGTACGCCTCGACGAAGCCGTAGACGTGCAGCTGCTGGTCGAGCTCGGAGCGGAACGGACGGTCCTCGTACCAGCTGTCCGGGCGCTCCGGGTCGAGGCCCTGGAACTCCCAGGTGAAGTCGAGGAGGCGGCGGGCGTCCGCCGCGGGTATCGCCTCACGGACGATGACGTAGCCGTACGTCTGCCAGTGGGCGAAGTCCTCTTCGGACAGCACCCGCAGCGGGCGGGTCTTCTTCAGCTCCCGCAGGGTGGTCTGGGCGAGGTAGGACTCGCCGTCCGCGCTGAAGTAGGGCCGGTCCGAGGGCGCCCGGTGAAGGCGCGGACGGGGGCGGCGGGGAGCGGGTGACGTCATGGGGTCCCTCCAGAACGGGAGTCGGGGGAGGTGGTCCGGCTCGTCGGGTACGGTCGCCCGGAGCAGCACGCGGCGGCCCTCGGCGCGGGGCCGGTGGCAGACGGCGGGACGGAAGGCGGGCGGGGGACGCACGGGTGCCCCGACCTGGTCATTCAGCAGAATTGGTTTAGACCATAGCGGTTGTCAAGTGTCATCTCAATATGCGGAGTTGCCCGGCGGGTCGACACCTTTGGTCTAGACAACAGCTGCGGAACTCGCCTAGTGTCCCCGGTGCGCGGTCCGGTTCCTAGGGGGAATCAGCCGGCCTTCTTCGCCGCGCCCCGCGGTCAACGACGACCATGCGCACGGACGCCCGCCCTGACCCCGCGGACCCGTGGCAGCGCACCAGTGGCCCCGGATCACCGTGGCCGCAGCGCTTTCGTTCCGCCCACCGGCCGACACCCCTGACTGTTCACACGTCCCCAGAGGGAGCGGTTTTCCATGAGCACACCCAGCACCACGGTCCTGCCGGACAGTGGCCTGAAGAGCCCCGGCCCGGGGCTGATCACGCTGGACCCCGTCCACACCGCCCTCCTGCACGGTCTGGACGACCTGCTCACCGGACTGGCCGCGCGCCTCTCCGCGCCCGAGGTCGTCGGCCCCCCGCTGCTGTCCGTCGAGAGCCTCGCCCGGCTCGACTTCTTCCGCAACTTCCCCCATCTCGGGGTGTCCGCGGGACGGTTCGCCCCCGAGGCGCTCGACGGCCTCGCCACCGGAGAGGCCCCGGGGGAACTGCCCCTCAGCCCCACCGGCTATCTGCTGCCCTCCGCCACCTGCTACGGGCTGCTGCTCTCCCTGGAGGGCCGGGACGTGGGCGAGGACGGCCTCCGGCTGTCCGCCGCCGGGCGCTGCTTCCGCAACGAGACCCACTACGACGGACTGCGCCGCCTGTGGGGCTTCCACATGCGCGAGGTCGTCTACATCGGCACCAAGCAGGGTTCCCTCGACCACCTCGACCGGGGAGCCGAGTTCATCCAGGAGGCCGCCGGTCTCCTGGGCCTGGAGCTGAAGCGGGCCGTCGCCGACGACCCGTTCTACGACAAGGGCGGCTCCCGCGCCCGGCTGATGGCCCTCGACCCGGTCAAGCACGAGTTCTGCGCGCCCGACGGCACCGCCATCGCCTCCGTGAACCGCCACCGGAACTTCTTCGGGGAGCGCCTCGACATCCGGGCCGGTTCGGCCGGACCCGCCTACAGCGCCTGCGTCGCCTTCGGTCTCGAACGCTGGGTCCACACCATGATCCTCACCCACGGAAGCCCCGAGCTGGCCCTCGACCGGCTCCGCGAAGCCCGCTCCTGAGGCGCCCGCGCGGCCCCGCCGCGCCCGCCCGCACCCGACACGACCTGACAGACTCGACACCCGAGGAGAGATCTTTTCCCATGGACGTCCGCATCGCCGAGTGGCTGCACGAGAAGAACCCCGGCCTCGACGGCCCGATCGACACCGACGAGGACCTCATCGAGGCCCGGCTCATCGACTCGATGGACTTCCTGGAGTTCATCGACCTGCTGGAGGAGCTCTCCGGCACCAGCATCGACCTCCAGGACGTCACCATCGACGACTTCCGCACCCTGGGCCGGGTGCAGGAGCGCTTCCTGAGCACCACCGGATGAGCCGCCGTCCGTGAACGCGGGACCCGTGGCGGGACGGGGACCGGGGGCCGTACGAGCACCGCTGCCGGGGACCGCACGGGTCTCCGGGACGGAGTTCGCGCGGGACCCCGGGGCGGGACGCGCCTCGCGGCCGGGGTCCGGGCGCGACCCGGGACCGGAACCCCTACGGGGACGGTTGCCGGGGCCCGTACCGCCGGAGCCCTCGCCCCGGGCGTACGCCTCTCCGGTCCCGGGCCCGCGCCCGGCCGTCGCCGCCGTGGCGACCACCCGGGAGGTCCTCGCCCTGCCGGAACTGCACGAAGGGCTCCTCGAAGCCTGGGAACTGCGCCGACTGGCCGCCGCCCGGCTGCCGGAACGCCGGGCCGACGCGCTGGCCGCCCGGCTGCTCGTACGGCTCTGCGCCGCGCGGTTCACCGGGCTTCCGGTCACCGGGGCGGCCCCGGCCCAGTGGTGTCCCGACTGCGCACGGCACGGCCACGGACGCCCCTATCTGCCCGGTCGTCCCGGAACCGGCGTCAGTCTGAGCCACGCCGACGGGGTGGTCGCCGCCGCCGTCGGGCCGGGGCCGATCGGTGTCGACGTGGAACCGGCGGCCCGGCGGCCGGGTTCCGTACGGGTGCTGCGGCGGTTGCTGCCGGAGGCCGAACTGCGCGCGGCGACCGCCCTGCCGGACCCCGGCCCGGAACTGCTCCGGCTGTGGGTCCGCAGGGAGGCCCTGTTCAAGGCGGGCGCCGACGTGAGCCCGTCCGGAACCACCGGGGGCGGTGCCGGGGACGGCCGGGACCGGTCCGCCGGGGGCGGTTCCGCGGGAAGCCGGGACGGGCTCGTCGGGCGTGGCCGCACGGTCGGCCCGGACCGGTCCGCCGGAGGCGGTTCCCCGAGTGGACCCCTCCGGTCCGCCGGGGACGGTCGTACGGGCGGTCAGGACCGGCCCTCCCGCGATGGTTCCACGGACTGCCCGGACCCGTTCGGCTTCGGTTCCCGGTCCGTCCTCCGGGTGCTCGAATGGACCGACGACCGCAGGGCCGCCGTGGCCGCCGTGGCCGGGACCGGTCCCGTGACGGTCCTCGCCGGTCTCGGGCCGCTCGGGCCGTGACGGCTGCGGGAGGCGGGCGCCCCCACCACGGTGACCTTCACCGGCCCACGGGTGAAGCCGGTCGCCCGCGGCGGGATCGCGCGGATCTCGCGGTCGCTCGGCACCTCGCGGGCGTTCGGCCACGGGCCGACCGGCGGGGAGCCGTCCGCCGGGGGTGCGCGGTGGGCGCGGGACCGGGCGGCCGGGCGGACCCGAACTCCAGGCCCGGCGGCGGTGCGCCGCGGCCGGCCGGTGCGAGCGGGGCCGTCCCGGCGAGAACGGTGACCCGTCGGCTGATCCTGAACATGCCGTATCCCCGGTGAGGACGCCGGACGGGCGCCCGTTCCGCTGGGGGGACGCGGCCGATCGGCGGAGATCCGGGCATCCGGCCCGTGATCCCTGCGACAGGCGGGTGTCACGGGTGGTAGGCCCTGGGCCATGCAGCCAGGCACAGCACCGAAAGTGAGCCCCTTCCTCCGCACGGCCGCCGCCTACGCGTGGCGCCTCATCGTCGTCGGCGCGTTCGTGTACGGCCTGTTCGCGGTGCTCGGACGCTTCCACGAGATCGGCGTCGCCGTCTTCCTGGGGCTGGTGGTCACCGCGCTCCTGCGGCCCGTCGCCGATCTGCTCGCCCGGCGGCTGCCGCGCGGCCTGGCCGTCGCCTTCACCCTGTTCGGGGGCGCGGTCCTCGTCCTCGGCGTGCTCACCCTCGTGGGCGAGGCGGTCGCGGGCGAGCGGACGACGCTGGTCCGGGAGTTCCGGGAGGGGATCGGCCGGATCGAGGACTGGCTGGAACGGCCGCCGTTCCGGCTCGCCCCCGGGGCGCTCACCGAGCTCCAGAACAAGGCGGGGGAGTTCCTCTCCAGTCATCGCTCCGCCCTGCTGAGCACGGCGCTGAGCGGGGCGGGCCAGGTGGTCGCGGTGCTCACCGCGCTGGCCCTCGCGGTGTTCTGCTCCGTTTTCTTCCTCTACTCCGGGGACCGCCAATGGGCCTGGTTCCAGGAGCAGTTGCCCCTCTCGGTCCGGGGCCGCACGGGGATCGCCGGACGCGTCGCCTGGCGCACCTTCACCGGCTACACCCACGGCATCGTGGTGGTGGCCGCGACGAACGCGGTGCTCGTCGGGGTGGCGCTGTGGCTGCTCGGCGTGCCGCTCGCGGTGCCGCTCGCCCTGCTGGAGTTCCTCGCCGCGTTCGTGCCGCTGATCGGCTCGCCGGTCGCCCTCGCGATCGCCGCCGTCGTGGCGCTCGCCGCGAAGGGGCCGCTGGTGGCGGGGATCGTGATCGCCCTGATCGTGGTGATCGGCCAGATCGAGGGTCATCTGCTGCATCCGCTCGTCATGAGCTGGGCCGTCCGGCTCCATCCGCTGGTCGTCGCGCTCTCGGTGGTCGCGGGATCGATCGCCGCGGGCATCGTGGGCGCCGTGGTGGCCGTACCGCTGGTCTCGGTCGTCTGGTCGGTCCATGCTGCGCTGAGGGACGCCCGGCGCGCGGCGGCGGAACCGCCGTCGGTCCCGCCCGTTCCGAACGAATCCTGAGGGATCGTCAGAAATGGTGGTGGCCGAAGGAGTTCACCTCTCCGTTGTCGTCCGGGGTATTGCGCGGCGCTGTCGCCCTCTCTACTCTCCCGCCAATGGTTAGGAACATTTCCTAACCATTGGCCATGGAGGAAAGGGAGTTGTCATGCGTCGAAGAAGCATCTCGCTTCTCGGGCTCGCGGGCCTGCTGGCGGTGCCCCTGACGGTCCTGCCGCAGGCGCGGGCCGCCGACGGCCCGGTGTCCACCGGAAAGGCGGTGACCGCCTCGTCCGTCGAGAGCCCGGCGTTCGGAGCCGGTCTCGCGGTGGACGGCAGCACGGGCACCCGCTGGGCGAGCCTCGAAGGGGTCGATCCGCAGTGGATCCGCGTCGACCTCGGGGCGAACCACACCGTCTCCCGGGTGAAGCTCGACTGGGAGGCCGCCTACGGCAAGGCGTACCGCGTCCAGACCTCGGCCGACGGGGCCACCTGGACCGACGTCTACTCCACCACCACCGGTGACGGCGCCGTCGACGACCTGACGGTCTCCGGCAGCGGCCGGTACGTCCGCGTGTACGGCACCGGGCGCGGCACCGCGTACGGCTACTCCCTCTGGGAGTTCGAGGTGTACGGCGCGCCCAGCGGCGGTGGCGACGGCGGCGGGACGACGGCCGTGCCCTTCGGCAGTCACCTCAAGCCCTACACGGCGGGCACCCTGAAGCCCTCCGGCGCCCAGGCGTCGAACGACCAGAAGGTCGTCGACTACTACAACCGGTGGAAGTCCGCCTTCGTCCGCCAGAACTGCGGCAACGGCTGGTACCAGGTCATCTCGCCCGACGCCGACCACCCCTACGTCGCCGAGGCCCAGGGCTACGGCATGGTCGTCACCGCCACGATGGCCGGTGCCGACCCCGACGCCAAGAAGATCTTCGACGGACTGGTGAAGTGGAAGATCGACCACCCGTCCTCGGTCAACCCGAACCTGCTCGCCGCCGAACAGGACGCCGCCTGCAAGAGCGTCAACGGCGGCGACGGAGCCACCGACGGTGACATGGACGTCGCCTACGGCCTGCTCCTCGCCGACAAGCAGTGGGGCAGCACCGGCACGTACAACTACAAGGACCTCGCCCTCAAGCACATCGCCGCGATCAAGAAGGACGAGCTCAACCCGACGAGCAAGCTCCTGAAGCTCGGAGACTGGAGCAGCTCGGGCGACCAGTACTACTGGATCACCCGCACCTCGGACTGGATGGTCGACCACTTCCGGGCCTTCCGCGCCGCCACCGGCGACACCACCTGGGACGCCGTGCGCACCGCGCACCAGACCCAGATCTCCCGCCTCCAGTCGACCTACGCCTCCGGCACCGGTCTGCTGCCCGACTTCGTCGTCGACACCAACACCACGCCCAAGCCCGCCCCCGGCAAGGTCCTGGAGGACCCGAACGACGGCGCCTACTGGTGGAACGCCTGTCGCACCCCGTGGCGCATCGCCGACGACGCCGTGACCAGCGGGGACGCCACCTCGCTCGCCGCCGCCCGCAAGATGAACGGCTGGATCAAGACGAAGACGGGCGGCGACCCCGACAAGATCGCCATCGGCTACAAGCTCAACGGCACCCAGATCTCCTCCGGCAGCGAGGCCGCCTTCTTCGCCCCGTTCGCGGTCGCGGCGATGACGGACCCGGGCAGCCAGGCGTGGCTGGACGCCCTGTGGAACAAGATGCTGGCCACCCCGATCGACACCAGCAGCTACTTCTCCGCGAGCATCCAGCTCCAGGTCATGATCACGGTCTCCGGCAACCACTGGGTCCCGTAACCCCGTTCCGGCCGACACCCCTCACCTCGCGACGGACAGGGCGGTGAGGGCGTCGGCCGACGCGACCGGCCCACCGCCGGGGAGACCGCGCCGAGCGGACTCCCCGGCGGTGGACCGGGTCCGGTGGCCGAACGGTCGGGTGGTCGGGTCGCCGGGTCGTCGGGTCGTCGGCTGTGACGGAAGGCCGGGCCGGACGCGGCGGCGGGTCAGGGCCCGGCCTCTACGGGACCCGGCGCCCGCCCGTAGGGGGTGACCCTCTGCCCTTACGGGACCCGGACCTTTCCCGTAAGGGGTTCCATCCCCTTCTCATACGGCCCCGGCCCCGTGCCTCGATAGAGTCACCGACATGCTCGATCTGATCGCACCCACCGCTCACCTGCGCTCCTCCTGGCTGGAGGCGTTCAGGGAGTGGCCCCTCGACGGCTTCCTCCTGGAGGCGGGCGGCCACATCGGCTACAGCGTCCGGCCCTCCGCGCGCCGCCGGGGCGTCGCCACCCGCGCCCTCGCCGCCCTCCTGCCCCGCGCCCGCGCCCTCGGACTCGACCGGACGCTCCTCACCTGCGAAGAGGACAACACCGGCTCGGCGCGGACGGTCGAACGCAACGGCGGTGTCCTGGAGGACGTCCGCTCCGGCGCGTACGGCACCAGGCGCCGCTACCGGATCGACCTCGACGGCCCGGGGCGGGACCGGTGATCGACCTGCTCGTCCCCGACGTCGTCGCCACGGCCTGGCGGTCCGACGACACCGAACCGGTGACCCTCTTCCCCGAGGAGGAGGCCCTCCTCACCCGTGCCGTGGAGGTACGGCGCCGGGAGTTCGCCACCGTACGCCTCTGCGCCCGCCTGGCACTGGGCCGGATGGGTGTGCCCGCGACCCCGCTGACCCGCGGCCCGCGCGGGGAACCGCGCTGGCCGGAAGGCGTGGCCGGGAGCATGACCCACTGCGAGGGCTACCGCGCCGCAGCGCTCGCCAGGACCACGGACGTCCTGTCCATCGGCATCGACGCGGAGCCCGCGGGCCCCCTGCCCGACGGTGTCCTCGACGTCGTGTCGCTCCCCGGCGAACGCGGCCATCTCACGGACCTCGCCTCCCACGCCCCCCGACTGCCCTGGGACCGGCTGCTGTTCAGCGCCAAGGAGAGCGTCTTCAAGACGTGGTACCCGCTGACCCGGCGCGAACTGGGATTCGACGAGGCGGAGGTGGAGTTCACCCCGGGCGATCGGACCGCGCCCCACGAAGGCACCTTCCGTGCCCGGCTGCTGGTCCCCGGCCCGACGGCCGACGGCACCCGGTACGAGGGCTTCACCGGACGCTGGCTGGCGCGCGACGGGCTGGTCCTCACCGCGATCGTCCTGCCCCGATGACCGCTCCCTCCATCTGAGGCTCACCGTGGTCCGGGACCGGCGCGCCCTGAGCCGTACGGAGAGGGGGAGACGACCGCGGCACGGACGGGACCGCCGGGCGCGGGCACCCCGCCGACCTGCGCGGAGACGGCCCCGCCGACATCGGCCGGGTGCGGGGAGAGCCGCCGGGGACCCGCGAGCCGTCCGCCGGGGCCGGCCGCTGACCCCGGTGCCGGGGGACCGGAGGAGTGGGTTCGAGCGGGCGGAACTCGAACTAGGGTTTCCCCGTGCGTGTACTTCTGGTGGAAGACGACGAGCCGGTGGCCGAGTCCCTGCGGCGCGGACTTTTGCGTTACGGGTTCGAGGTGGAATGGGTCACCACGGGGGCGGCGGGGCTCGCCGTCACCGTGCCGTACGACCTCGTCCTGCTCGATCTCGGCCTGCCCGACACCGACGGGCTCGACGTGTGCCGGGCACTGCGGAGGCGCGGTGACGTCCCGATCATCGTGATCAGCGCCCGCAGCGACGAGACGGACCGGGTGGTGGGTCTGGAGATCGGGGCCGACGACTACGTGTCCAAACCCTTCGGGGTGCGCGAGGTGATCGCCCGGATCAGGGCCGTGATGCGACGGGTCCGACCGGCGGACCGGCCCTCGGGACCCCAGTGGTACGGCGCCCGGCTGAGCGTGGACCGCAAGGCGGCACGGGTCCGGCTCGACGGCGCCGAGGTCGCCCTGACGCCCAAGGAGTACGACCTGCTGTCCTTCCTCACCGAGGAGCCGGGCGCGCTGATGTCCCGGGAACAGATCATGGAGGCGGTCTGGGACGCCAACTGGTTCGGGCCGACCAAGACCCTGGACGTGCACGTGGCCGGACTGCGCCGCAAGCTGGCCGGGGCGGTGACCATCGAGGCGGTACGCGGGGTCGGCTTCCGCCTGGTCGTCGGAGAGCCGGACGGGCCGGATGAGCGGGACGAGCCGGACGAGCCCGACGATTCGGGGGTGACCGGACCGACCGGACCGACCGGACCGGCGGACCCGACCGGCGGCTCCGGCGCGTCCGGCGCGCCCCACGCCCCCGAGGTGTCCGACCGACCGTGATCAAGCGTCTGATCGTCAGTTACGTGGCGCTGGTCGCGGTCGCCCTGGCCGCCTTCACCGTGCCCGTCGCCCTCACCCTCACCGCCCAACTGCGCGGCGACACCGAGGAGTCCGTACGCCGTGAGGCCACGACCATGGCGCTGCTGCTCGGCGACGGCGACGCGCCCGCCCGGCAGGCGCTGGCCCGGATGGCGGCGGCGTACGGGGACGAGACCCCCGGCCTGGTCGAGGTGGTCGCGGCCGACGGCCGCAGCTCCATGCCCCCGCTCCCGCTGCCGGAGCACCCGGGCGACGCGGCCTTCGACGCGGCCCTCACGCACGGCAGGACCACCGTCGACTGGGGTTCGAGCATCGTGTGGGGACCGCAACTGGTGGTCACCGTACCCGTGTACGCGCGGGGGGAGGCCGCCGGACGGGAGGACCGGATCGTCGGCGCCGTGCGCGTCCGGTACGAGACCGCCGATCTGACCGACCGGCTCTGGAAGATCTGGGGGTTCCGCGCGATCCTCGCGGTCGGGGTCCTCGCGGTCGCGGCGGGACTCGGCGCGATCGTGGCCCGGCTGCTCACCAAGCCGCTGCGCCAGCTCAACGACATGGCCAGCCGCTTCGGCGACGGCGACCTCACGGCCCGTTCGCCGGTGACGGGACCGCAGGAGACGCAGACCCTGGCCCGGACCCTCAACCAGGGGGCCGAGCGGCTCGACAAGCTCGTCGCCTCGCAGCGCATCTTCGTCGCGGACGCCTCCCACCAGCTGCGCACCCCGCTGACCGCGCTGCGGCTCTCCCTGGACAACATCGCGGACGGCGCGGACGACGAGTCAGTCCGTGAGGACGTGGACCAGGCGACGGCCGAGGTGGTCCGGATGAGCCGTCTGGTCAGCGGGCTCCTCGTGCTCGCGCGGGCCGAGGCCAAGGTGTCCGCGCCGGAGCCGCTCGCCCTGCGCGAACTCGTCGAGGAACGGCTGAGCGTCTGGCGGCCCGCCGCCGACGAACGGGGGGTGACCATCGTCCTGACCGGCGACACCGACGCGCGGCTGCGGGTCCTCGCCGGGCCCGGAAACCTCGACCAGGTCCTGGACAACGTGCTCTCCAACGCCCTGGAGGTCTCCCCGGACCAGGGGACGATCACCGTACGCCTGGAGGCCGGAGGCCCCGAGGAGGCGGTCCTCGAAGTGCTGGACCAGGGGCCCGGCATGTCCGCCGCCGAGCAGGCCCGTGCCTTCGACCGGTTCTGGCGCGGTCAGGGACTGACCGGCCGTTCGGGCTCGGGGCTCGGGCTCGCCATCGTCAAGCAGCTCGTCACCGACGACGGCGGTGGGGTGGCCCTCCGGGACGCGCCCGGCGGCGGACTGTGTGTGCGGATCGGGCTGCGATCGGTGGCCGAGGGGCAGCTCCGGTGGATCAGCCCTCGGCCGGCAGCACCGAGGAGTGGTGGTTGACTATCAGCCACTCGCCGCCACGCTTCTCGTACATGTACGTGTAGCGGGCCTCGACCGGCTTGGTGACACCGGTCGCCGGGTCGGTGAGGTGGAAGCGGTACAGACCGGCGTCCAGGGCGGAGTTCTCGTCCAGGATCGTGATCACGGAGCGGATCTTCTCGCCACGGGGCTTCTTCAGCAGGAAGTGCTCGAAGTAGTCGGTGATCTCGGCGTGGTTGGTGCGGATGCGCGGGGAGGCGGTCGGCAGGAGGACGGCGTCCTGGGCGTACCGGTCGGTGACCCGCTCGGGGTCGCCGGACCGCAGGGCCGTGTTCCAGCCGTCGAAGAGACCGGCGATCTCCCGCTCGGTGGCCTTGGCGCGCCGGTTGTCCTTCTCGCCCGCCTGGGCGACGCCGACCCCGGCGGTGAGGGTGCCGAGCGCCACGACGGCGAGACCACCGGCGAGGGCGGCACGGGTACGGGACATGGGCTTCATGGGGGGCTCCTGCATCGGATGGACGTGCGCCGAGCGCCGTTGCGTCGGCGTGCAGCCACTTTCGCCGCGCCCCGTACAGCCCCCGTACAACGGCCGTACAACTCCCGTACAGAGAAAGGGAAGAACCTGGCGGCGCCCCGGAGCCGGGGCGGGTCCTCGGTGGAGTCATTCCGGCCTCGCGTCCCTCCCGGCCGGTGCGGTGACGGCCGTCGGGACCGCGAGGAGGACCAGTGCCGCGAGGGCCGCCGTACCGGACGCGAGTGCCAGGGTGCCGGAGAGGGACCGGCCCGCGAGCGGTCCGCCCGCCGCCGCCCCGAGGGCGAATCCGGTGATCTTCAGGCTGGCGCCGGTGGTGAAGATCTGGCTCCGCAGACGCTCGGGGGCCTCCCGGTGGCGGACCGCGAACAGGGCGGCCAGTTGCGGTCCTTCGCCGATCCCCAGGACGAGGAAGGCCACGACGAGCACGACCGGCCGCCCCTGGGAGGCCGAGGCCAGACCCAGTGCGGCGGCCTGGACGAGAGCGCCGGACCACAGGAGCGTGCGGGGGGAGATCGCGCGGGGCGACCGGGCGAGCGCGGCATCGGCCACCAGCGCGGAGAGCGCCGCGCAGGAGAGCAGCACCGCGGCGTGACCGGCCCCGCCGAGGACCCGCTCGCCCAGGAGCGGGACGCAGGCCATCAGCATCCCCTGGGCGACGCAGCAGACGACCGAGGCGAGGGTCGCCCTCGCCAGGGCCGGTCTCCCGGCGACGATCCGCGCCCCGGCGAGGAGATCACCGGCCACCGAGGACGACCGGTGCGGCCGGGACACCGGCAACCGCCTTTTCCCACAGGGGTCGTGGCCCCCCGGCGGCATGGGGGAACGGGCGGGCGGCGGTCGGGTGGTGGCGGGCGAGGGACGGGCGGGCAGCAGCCATGCGGCGGGCAGCGCCAGGGTGATGAGCGCCACGGACACCACCACCGCCGTCGAGGCGCCCAGGGCTTCCGCCACGCCTCCGGCGAGCGCCGGTCCGGCCAGCGCCGCCACGCCGAACGTCATGGCGTCGAGCGCGTTCGCCCCGGGCAGACGGTCGTCCGGGACCACCCGCGGGAGCTGGGCCGTCCAACCGCCCGACAGGGCCGGACCCAGCAGGCCCGTCACCCCCGCCACCAGCACGGTGACGGCGAACGGCCACCGGCCGAGGCCCATGAGAACGGCCCCCAGGCCCGTCGCGTGGAGGAGGAGGGCCCCGGCCAGCAACCGGCCCGGCCGTTCCGCCCGGTCGAGGAGCACCCCGAGCACCGGCCCCCCGAGGGCCGCGGAGGCGGTGATGCCCGCGAGCAGCGCGGACGCGTCGGCGGTCGATCCGGCCAGGGCGAATGCCGCCAGCATCAGCGCCGGTCCCGACATCTCGTCCCCGGCGCGGGCCGCCACCGCCCCGGCGAAGTATCGGAGGAGTCCGTAACGTTCTGACATGCGCAGGACGTTACGGAGGTAACTCAGAAGTCAGCAAGATGCGTTACATTCGGCTCCGTGTCCCTCCTCAGTGATTCCAGCGGCGCCCAGGGCGACAACGGCCGCGGTGCTCCCGGCGACGGCGGTGACGACTGGTCCACCCGGCACTCCGTCCTCGCCACCGCCCGGCGCACCGCCGCCCTGATCAACGCCCTCGCCGACGAGTACCCCGATCCGGCCGTCGTCGCCGAGACGCTCCGCGCCCACGGGGAGACGGACCCGGTGGACCTCACCGCCCGGGACGTCGCCGGGATGCGCGAGGCCGCCGCCCTGCTGCGGGAGGTCTTCGCCGCCGAGCGCACCGATGAGGCCGCCGCCGTCCTCAACCGCCTGCTGCGGAACCACACGGGACAGCTCCGTCTGACCTCGCACGGCGGTGGCGCCCCCTGGCACCCCCACCTCGACCGGGACGACGACGCGCCCTGGGACGAGTGGTTCCTCGCCTCCTCCTGCACGGCCCTGGCCGTACTCGTCTGGGACCGCCAGCGCCCACCCGGCAGGATCTGCGCCTCATCCGCCTGCCAGGACGTCTTCATCGCCCGGGGCAGCGGCCCGGAGCGCCGCTACTGTTCCCGCCGGTGCGCGACCCGCGAACGCGTCGCCGCCCACCGCCGAGCCCGCTCCACAGAGCGGCCCGACGGCGCCGCGTAGGACGACCTCGCCGGACCTCGCCGGACCTCGCGGGACCTCGCCGGACCGCTGACCCCGCTGATCCCGGCCGCCCCACGGAGAGCGGTCGTCCCACGGAGACCGGTCGTCCCACGGCCCTCAGGCGAGCATCCCGCTCCCGTGCGGCGCGTACAGATCGAGGAGCCGTACCCGGGTCACATGGAGCCGGTGCGCGAGGATCGACCCCACCCAGAACATCACCGCCGCGCCGAACTCCGTGTCCGAGCGGCACATCGAGCGGACGGCGGGGGCGTCGAACTCGTGCGCCCGCACCGGCGTCATCGCCTCCGCCCCCGACTGGCACAGGAACGGCGGGAACATCCACGAGAGGCCCACCAGCTCGCCGTGGCGCAGCGTCTCGATCACCGGGGCGGTACGACCCGGCACCTTCGCGTCCAGCGTCACCGCGCCCGTCTTCACGATCCAGAACCGGTCGGCGTACTGCTGCTCCTCGAAGAGCCGGTGGCCGGACTCGAAGTACACGTCCTCGGCGAAGGCCATCAGACGCTCCCGGTGCTCCGGCGGCAACGTGCTGACCTTGGGTGCGGCTCTGCTCATGGCGGACCCTCCTCGCGCGGTCGGCTCCCCACCCCCAGTGTCCGCCAGGCAGCCCCGGCCCGCGTGCGGGCCCGCCACCGCGCGCGTAGCGTGACGACGGGGGCACGGGGCGGGATCAGGGGGCCACTTCTTCGCAGATCGGTAGGGAACCATGGCAGACAAGCCCTCCATCGTCCTCGTGCACGGCTTCTGGGGCGGCGCCGCCCACTGGGGCCATGTCATCGGCGAACTCCACCGGCGCGGACACGAGGGGCTCCACGCCGTCGAGAACCCGCTGACCTCCCTCGCCGAGGACGCCGAGCGGACCCGGAAGATGGTCCGCCAGATCGACGGCCCCGTGGTCCTCGTCGGACATTCGTACGGCGGCGCCGTCATCACCGAGGCGGGCGACCTCCCGAACGTGACCGGCCTCGTCTACATCGCCGCCTTCGCCCCCGACGCGGGGGAGAGCCCGGGACAGATCAGCCAGGAGCACCCGCCCGCGGCCTTCGACAACATCGTCCCCGACTCCGACGGCTACCTGTGGATCAAGCAGGACGCCTTCCGCCAGAGCTTCGCCCAGGATCTGGGCGAGGCGGAGGCCCTGGTCATGGCCGTCACCCAGAAGGCGCCGCTGGCCTCCACCTTCGGCGACAACATCACCGCCCCCGCCTGGAAGGTCAAGCCGACCTACTACCAGGTCTCCACCCAGGACCACATGATCCACCCGGACAACGAGCGCCGCATGGCCGCGCGCATGAACCCGCGCAAGACCATCGAACTCGACGCCAGCCACGCCTCCCTGGCCTCCCGGCCCGTCGAGGTCACCGACCTGATCGAGCTGGCCGTCCGCGAGACCGGCGGTTGACGGAACCGGTGCGCGAGCAGCCCACGGGCCCGCTCGCGCACCGGCCCCCTCACTCGGCCGGGTGATCGCCGCGTCCGGACGCGGCGGGGCACCGAATACCGGGTGTGGGGCACGGACCGCTGAGCCCCGAGCACCCCGGAGCGTCCATGAACAGCCAGACCTTCCGCCGTGCCGCCGTCGCCGTGACCGAAGGCCGTGTGCGGCGACGTTCCCACCGCCGACGCCACGGTCCGCGTCGTGGACACCGAGTCCGGCGGGCCCGTACGACGGGGGAGTCCGAGGGGTCCCGTACGACGGGGAGCGACCGGCCCCGTACAGCGCGGGAGCAGGACGGCCCGGCAGCGGAACGGAGCAGCCCATGACGGACCAGCCCGGCACGGACACCCCTGACACGCACGTCCCGGACACGGGCGCGCCCGGGACGGATCCGGACGCGCACGGGACGGACGCGCGCGGCCGGACGGCCCCGGGGCCGCTGTGCCTCGTCACCGGCGCCAGCGGCTACATCGGCGGACGACTGGTCCCCGAACTCCTCGAGGCCGGGTACCGGGTCCGCTGCCTGGCCCGCACCCCCGCGAAACTCCGCGACCACCCCTGGGCCGGGGACGTGGAGATCGTCCGCGGGGACGTCACCGACGGACCGTCCCTCGACCCGGCACTCCGCGACGTCGACATCGCCTACTACCTGGTGCACGCCCTCGGCGGCGGCCCCGGCTTCGAACGCACCGACCGGCTCGCCGCCCGCACCTTCGCCGACCGGAGCCGCGCCGCCGGGGTCCGCCGCATCGTCTACCTCGGCGGCCTCACCCCGCACGGCGTGCCCGACCACGCCCTCTCCCCGCACCTGCGCTCGCGCGCCGAGGTCGGACAGATCCTGCTGCGCTCCGGCGTGCCCACCACCGTGCTCCGCGCCGCCGTCATCATCGGGTCCGGCTCCGCGTCCTTCGAGATGCTCCGCTACCTCACCGAACGCCTCCCCGTGATGGTCACCCCGAGCTGGGTGCGCACCCGCATCCAGCCGATCGCCGTCCGGGACGTCCTGCGGTACCTCGTCGGCAGCGCGGACATGCCCCCGGAGGTCAGCCGCGCCTTCGACATCGGCGGGCCCGACGTCCTCACCTACCTCGGGATGATGCGCCGGTACGCCAAGGTCGCCGGACTGCCCCGGCGGCTCATCGTCCCCGTCCCCGTACTGACCCCGCGCCTGTCCAGCCACTGGATCGGCCTGGTCACCCCCGTGCCCCGGTCCATCGCCCGCCCCCTCGCGGAGTCGCTGCGGTACGAGGTCGTCTGCGACGAGCACGACATCGCCGACCTCGTACCGGACCCGCCGGGCACCCCGCTCGCCTTCGACACCGCCCTCGACCTCGCCCTCCGGCGCGTCCGCGAGGCCCGGATCAGCACCCGCTGGTCCTCCGCCTCCGTGCCGGGCGCGCCGAGCGACCCGCTGCCCACCGACCCCGACTGGGCGGGCGGCAGCCTCTACACCGACGTGCGGGAACGGGCCGTCGCCGCGCCGCCGGAGGCCCTGTGGCGGGTCGTCGAGGGAATCGGCGGGGAGAACGGCTGGTACTCCTTCCCGCTCGCCTGGGCGGTACGCGGCCGGCTCGACCGGCTCGTCGGCGGCGTCGGGCTGCGCAGGGGCCGCCGCGACGCCACCCGCCTGCGGGTGGGCGACTCGCTGGACTTCTGGCGCGTGGAGGAGATCGAACGCGGCCGACTGCTGCGGTTGCGCGCCGAGATGCGGCTCCCGGGACTCGCGTGGCTGGAGATGTACGTGGAACAGGACGGCGACGGCCGGTCCCGCTACCGGCAGCGGGCCCTGTTCCACCCGCACGGCCTGGCGGGCCAGGCGTACTGGTGGAGCGTGTCGCCGTTCCACGCGGTGGTGTTCGGCGGGATGGCCCGCGAGATCGCGCGCACGGCGGAGGCGGCAGGGGAAGCGAAGGCGGCAGGGAGAGCAGGGACGACAGGGACGACAGGGACGACAGGAAAGGCGGAGGCCCCACGGACGGCCGGACCCGGCGAAGGCGCGGAGGCTCCACGGACGGCCCGGCCCGGGGAGGGCGCGCCGGGCTGACCCCGGCCTCTGGCGCCCGGCGCCCGGCGTCCGGCCTCCGGCCTCCGGACGCCGTACCCCTGCAGCGGTCACCCCCTCCGTCCGCATCCGGCCGGGCCCCGGGCCGGGAATGCCCGGCGACATACAGAACGCGACCACCGGCGGTCCGCGCACCACGGCCCGCCGGTGACCCCAGGAGCCCCGCCATGAACGTCTCGGTCGTCCTCTACACCTCGGACCTGCGCGTCCACGACCATCCACCCCTGCGCGCGGCCCTCGGCCGGGGGAACCCGGTCGTCCCCCTCTTCGTCCGCGATCCGGCGGTGGACCGCGCCGGTCCGGCCTCGCCGAACCGGCTCGCGTTCCTCGCCGACTGTCTCGCCGACCTCGACGCCGGACTGCGCGAGCGCGGCGGACGGCTCGTGGTGCGCTCCGGGGACCCCGTGGCCGAGGTCTGCGCGGTCGTCCGCGAGACCGACGCCGACGAGGTGCACATGGCGGCCGGACACAGCGCGTTCGCGCGGCGAAGGGAGGACCGGCTGCGCCGGGCCCTGGAGGCGGACGGACGCAGGCTGTACGTCCACGACGGCGTCGTCACCGCGCTCCCCGCGGGCGCCGTCACCCCGGTGGGATCGGACCACTACGCCGTCTTCACGCCCTACTTCGGCCGCTGGTCGCGCGAACGGCTGCGCGAACCGCTCGCCGCACCGCGCCGGGTCCAGGTGCCAGGGGACCTCGGCTCCGAGGACCTGCCCGCCCGGAAGGACGCCGGGTCCCTCTCACCGGGCCTGGCCGCCGGGGGCGAGAAGGAGGGCCGTCGGCGCCTCGCCGCCTGGCTCGGCCGGGACGCCGACGCCTACGAGGAACGCCACGACGACCTCCCGGGCGACGCCACCTCGCGGCTCTCGCCGTTCCTGCACTTCGGAGCCGTCTCGGCGGCCGAGGCCGTCCACCGGGCCAGGTCCCGGGGCGGCACGGGCGCCGAGGCGTTCGTCCGCCAACTGTGCTGGCGCGACTTCCACCACCAGGTGCTCGCGGCCCGCCCGGACGCCTCCACCGCCGACTACCGCACCCGGCACGACACCTGGCGCCACGGGAAGGAGGCCGAGGCCGACCTCCTGGCCTGGCGCGAGGGCCGCACCGGCTATCCCGTCGTGGACGCCGCCATGCGCCAACTCGCCCACGAGGGATGGATGCACAACCGGGGAAGGCTCCTCGTCGCCTCGTTCCTCACCAAGACGCTGTACGTCGACTGGCGCGCGGGCGCCCGGCACTTCATGGAACTCCTGGTGGACGGCGACGTCGCCAACAACCAGCTCAACTGGCAGTGGATGGCGGGCACGGGCACCGACAGCCGTCCCAACCGGGTGCTCAACCCGGTGCTCCAGGGCAGGCGTTACGACCCCGACGGAACCTACGTACGCCGCTGGGTGCCGGAACTCGCGGGCCTCGAAGGGCCCGCCGTCCACGAGCCGTGGAAGGTGCCCGGTCTGGAGCGCGCCCGGTACGCCTACCCCGACCCGGTCGTCGAACTCTCCGAGGGCCTGGCCCGTTTCCGCCGCGCCCGGGACCTGGACTGAGACCGCAGGAGCACGGACACGGGCCCCGGACCGGGGGCGGAGCCGGGCGAGTGCGCGGTACGGGCACGGGGGAGGGAATGGGTACGGGCACGGCGGAGGGGAGCGCGTGGGTACGGCCACGAGCCGTGTCCGCCCGGCGGCCCGCGCGTCACTCCGCCGCTCCGGACCCCTCCTCCGGTGCGGGCCCGGGTCCGCACAGGCCCCTGAGCGCGGCCAGCGCCTCCCGTAGCCCGCCGGGGCGCAACATGCCGGGCCCCGGCGTCTGGCCCGCCCAGCCGGGCCCCGCGAGCAGGACGGTCGTACGGGAGCGGGCACCCCTGACGCCCCACGAGGTGCCCGCGACGTGCCGGGCCAGCGGATGGTTCGCCGTCGACCGGGACTGCGCCCACAGCACGACGGCGGCGGGACCCGTCCTCCGTACCGCCCGGTCGAGCGCCTCGGGCGGCACGGCGGCACCGAACATCCTCGCCGGGAGCCCGAGTTCGGCGAGTCCGGCGGCCAGCGCCTCCAGCGGGAGCGTGTGCTGCTCGTTCGGCACGCAGGCGAGCAGGACGTGCGGCGCGGCGGCCGGGAGCGGGCCGCCGGGCCCCCGGTGCGCCATCCGGCGCAGCGCCGTCGACACGTGCCAGGACAGCAGGTGCTCCACCTCCACGTAACGGTCGCCGGAGGTCTCCCAGCTCCGGCCCGCCGCGTGCAGGGCGGGCGCCACGACCTCCTCCCAGGCGGTGACGAGACCGTGCCGCGCGATCGCGGACTCCAGGAGCGCGTCCAGCGCCCGTGAGTCGAGCCGGACGGCCGCCCGCCCGAGACCCCGGCGTTCCCGCAGGACGTCCCCGCCCGGCGGCGCGTCCTCCACCGGCCCGGCGGACACGGGCGCGGGCCGGACGGGCGGAGGCACGAGCCCGTCAGCGGACGCGCCCTGCCGGGCGGCGCGCGCCGCCTCGGCGGGCGGGACCCCCGAGGCGGTCAGACGGCACATCTCCCGGACGACGGCGACGTCGTCCGGCGTCCACCGCCGGTGCCTGCCGTTCTCCCGGGAGACGGGACCGATGCCGTAACGCCGGTCCCAGGAGCGCAGGGTCGTGGGGGCGACGCCGAGACTACGGGCCACCGCGCCGCTGGTGAGACCGGGTGCGGGTGTGGACATGCTGCCACGGTACGCCGCTTCCGCGGCCCGCTCGCCGCACGTCCGCCGCACCCCGGACGGTCACCCGCCCCGCGTGCTCGGGCCTGTCCGCGCGGCTGGGCCGTGCCCCGCCGCTCCCGTGCCCGCCCGTGTCCGCCGGGCCCGCGCACCGGCCCGGTGCGTCCACGGATCGCGGGACCGCTGCCCCGGGACCCGGAGGGTCCGGGGGCCGGGGCCGGGACTCGGGGCAGCGGTCCCGTGATCCGGGAGTCAGAGGGGCCGGGGGCAGGGACTCCGGATCCGGGGAGCGGCCCCGTCGCCGGGGCGCCGCCCCGAGGCACCCCGCGCTCCGTCCGTCTTCCGGGTGAAAGTGCCCGCCCGTGAGGCCGCGGATGCCGAATGGAGAGGCATGACCCTTTCACAGCCCCGGCGCGAGCCCACCCGCACGGACCGGCTCCTGGCGGCGGTCGGCGGCCTCGTCTCCGGGTACGTCTCGCTCGCCGTCGCGGACCTCGCCTCCTTCTGGGTGCGGCCCGAGGCCGGTCCCGTGATCGCCGTGGGCGGCACCCTGGTCGACCGGACCCCGGCGACCGTCAAGGACTGGGCGATCCGTGCCTTCGGAGAGAACGACAAGACCGTCCTCCAACTCGGCATCCTCGCCGTCCTCGGTGTGCTCGCCGCCGCCGTGGGGCTCCTCGCGCCGCGCCACCGGCTCGTCGGCCCGGCGGCGGTCGGTGCCTTCGGCGTCCTCGGGGCGGTCGCCGCCGTCACCCGCCCCGACTCGCGGTCCCTGACCGACGCCGTCCCCTCGCTCGTCGGCGCCGCCGCCGGAGCCCTCCTGCTGTACGCCCTGGCCGGCCGCCTCCCGGCGGGAGCCTCGGCCGTCACCCGCGAACGGGTCGGCACCGGCGGGAGCGCGGGCCCCGGGCGGGAGGGCACCGGCGGGGCGGCGGGCACCGCCCAGGGCGGCACCGGGGCCACGGGACCCGGCCCGGACGTCCGCGCCGACCGCCGGGGCTTCCTCCTCGTCGCCGCCTCGGCCGGGCTCCTCGCCACCGGCGCCGCCGCGGTCGCCCGCGCGATCGGCAGCCCCGTACAGGAGAACGCCGTCGCCTCCCGCGAAGCACTGCGCCTGCCCCGGCCCGCTTCCCCCGCGCCGCCCGTACCCGCCGGGGCCCGGCTCCGCGTCCCCGGTATCAGCCCCTTCCTCACCCCGAACCGGGACTTCTACCGCGTCGACACCGCCCTCGTCGTGCCCCGGGTCGACGCCGACACCTGGCGGCTCCGCGTCCACGGCAGCGGCGTCCTCCGGGAAGTCACCTACACACTCCGGGAACTGACGGAACGTCGGACCGTCGAACGGGACATCACCCTCGCCTGTGTCTCCAACGAGGTCGGCGGCCCGTACGTCGGCAACGCCCGCTGGCTCGGCGTCTCCCTCGCGGACCTGCTCCGGGAGGCCGGTGTCCGGCCTCCCTCCGAGGGCGGGCCCGCCGATCAGCTCGTCGCCCGTTCCGTCGACGGCATGACCATCGGCACGCCCGTCGAGACCGTCATGGACGGCCGTGACGCGCTCCTCGCCTTCGGGATGAACGGGGAACCCCTCCCCTTCGCCCACGGCTTCCCCGTCCGCATGGTCGTCCCCGGGCTCTACGGCTACGTCTCCGCCTGCAAGTGGATCGAGTCCGTCGAACTCACCACCTTCGCCGCCTACGACGCCTACTGGGTCCCGCGCGGCTGGTCCGCGCGGGCACCGGTCAAGACCGAGTCCCGCATCGACACCCCGCGCCCCTTCGCACGCCCCCGCGCGGGCACCGTCGCGGTCGCCGGGGTCGCCTGGGCCCAGCACCGGGGCATCAGCCGGGTCCAGGTCCGCGTCGACGACGGCCCCTGGCAGGACGCCCGGCTCGCCGCCGAGGACAGCCGTGACACCTGGCGCCAATGGGTCCTCCCCTGGGCGGCCACACCCGGACAGCACACCCTCACCGTGCGCGCCACCGACGGGACCGGCACCATCCAGCCGGAACAGCGGACCGACACCATGCCCGACGGGGCGCAGGGCCTGCACTCCGTGCTCGTCACGGTCGAAGCCGCGTGACCGACGGGTGCCGTCCGCCGTCCACATGAGGAAGACTCCGTCCGTGCGTGGACATCTGCCGGACGAGAGCCCCGGGTTCGTGGGACGTCGCACGGAACTGGACGACGTCTCCGCCGCGTTGGCGGAGCACCGCCTGGTCACCGTGACCGGTGCCGGGGGAGTCGGGAAGACCCGGTTCGCCCCGCGCACCGGGCCGCCGCACGGCATCCCGACGGCGCCTGCTGGACCGACCTCGGCCAGCTCGACGGCGACCGCCTCCTCGCCCCCCTGGTCGCCGACTCCGTCGACCTCGCCGACCGCACCACCGGCACCGCCGCCGGACTCCGCCACGGCCTCGCCGACGCCCGCTGCTCCTCGTCCTCGACTCCTGCGAGCACCTCACCGGAGCCTGCGCCCGGCTCGTCACCGAACTCCTCGCCGCCCCGGCGCGGCCTGCCGGGACTGCGGGCGCTGCGCGAGAAGCACACCGGCACCGCCCGTGCGACCCTCGGCGAGCCCGCCTACGAGGAGATCTTCGGCCGCGCGCTCACCGGCCCCCCGCAGGACGGCCTCGACCGCGCCCTGCGCGGCCCCGGCCCACCTGAGCCCCTGAAGACGGCCCCGGCGGGGAAGAGCGAGCGCCGCCCGGTGCCGGGCCGGGGCGGCGGGCCAGGCCGTGGAACCGGCACCGGGCCCCTGACCAGGACGGGAACCGGCCCCCGGGGGCGTGCGCGGGCGGTCCGGGGCGGGGAGACGAGCCGTGGTCCCGGTGCGTAGAGTCGTCCTCCGGGCCCGAACGGGCCCGACCGCCCCCGACCGGCCGCCCCGACGAGGAGACCTCCCGTGACCGACCCGGCGTCCATCGCCCTCCAGCAGCAGATCGCCCGGGACCTCCAGGTGTCCGAGACCTTCGACCCGAAGGCGGAGATCGAGCGCCGGGTGGCCTTCCTCACCGAGCGGCTCACCTCCACGGGGCTGCGCTCCCTCGTCCTCGGGATCAGCGGCGGCGTCGACTCCACGACCGCCGGGCGGCTCTGCCAGCTCGCCGTCGAGCGCGCCCGTGCCGCCGGGCACGACGCCACCTTCTCCGCGATGCGCCTGCCGTACGGCGTCCAGGCGGACGAGGGCGACGCGCGGAACGCCCTCGGCTTCATCCGCGCCGACGAGGTGCTCACCGTGGACGTGAAGGCGGCGAGCGACGCCGCCCTGGCGGCCTGCCTGGCCGGTGGCGTGACCTTCCGGGACGCCCACCACCAGGACTTCGTGCAGGGCAACATCAAGGCCCGGCAGCGGATGATCGCCCAGTACGCGGTGGCCGGCGCCCGTGGCGGGCTCGTCGTCGGCACCGACCACGCGGCCGAGGCCGTCTCCGGCTTCTTCACCAAGTTCGGCGACGGCGCCGCCGACGTCGTCCCGCTCACCGGACTGACCAAGCGGCGCGTCCGGGCGGTCGCCGCCGAGCTGGGCGCCCCGACCGAACTGGTGTGGAAGGTGCCCACCGCCGACCTGGAGACGCTGGACCCGGGCAAGCCCGACGAGGACGCGCTCGGTGTCACGTACGACGACATCGACGACTTCCTGGAGGGGAAGCCGGTCGCCGAGCAGGCGTTCGATTCGATCGTCCGTCGCTACCGGATGACCGAGCACAAGCGGCGGCTGCCGATCGCCCCCTGAGCGTTCCGGGCCGATCCTGGAAGGGGGCGCCGTACGACGGGCCCCCGGAAGGGAGTACGTCATGTTCGGCGCGACCCCGGCGTTCAGCGGCTTCTCGGTCGACGACCTCGACGCGGCCCGGCGCTTCTACGGCGACACCCTCGGCCTGACGGCGGAGGTCCGGGGCGGGGGAGAGACGCGGATGCTCTTCCTCACCCTCGCGGGCGGGGCCCGGATCCTCGCCTACCCCAAGGACGACCACGTCCCCGCCACCTTCACGGTCCTGAACTTCGAGGTCGACGACATCGACCGGGCCGTCGACGAACTGATCGCGCGCGGGGTGACCCTGGAGCGCTACCCCGTGTTCGAGGCCGACGCGAAGGGCGTCGTACGAGGTGGCGGCGGCCCGGCCATCGCCTGGTTCAAGGACCCGGCGGGCAACGTCCTGGCGGTCCTCCAGAACGACTGACCCGGCCTCGCGCCGACCGACCCGGCCCCGGGGCCGCTGATCCGTCCAGGGCCGGTCGGCCACCATGGGCCCGCCCCCGCCCACAGCACCCCGGCGCGCCTTCCCCGGGACGCCCGGCCCCGCGCCCGTACACCCCGGCCACAGAGGGGCCGCACCCGTCCCGCCCGACACCGCTCCCCACCGGCAGCTCGCCCGGAGGCCCCCGCGCCCGCCCGGCGCGCCGCCCCCCACCCGAACGGACCCCTCCGCGCGCGCCCCCCACCCGTACCGCCTCGAATGGGAAGGTGACCGCGCCGCCCGACGACTGTCTCGCCCGCAACGACTGGATCTGCGGCGCCTATCTCTCCACCCGGCGCGAGATCCTGGCCGACGCCGTCGTCGAGCACATACGGCTGACCTTCGTCTCCGTCGCGCTCGGGCTGCTGATCGCGGTGCCCCTCGCGCTCGCGGCCCGCCGCTGGAACCGGGTCGCGGGACCCCTCCTCGGGATCACGACCCTCCTCTACACGATCCCCGCCCTCGCGATGTTCTCGCTGCTCCTGCCGGTCTACGGGCTCTCCGCCACGCTGGTCGTCGCCGGGCTCGTCCTGTACTCGCTCACCCTCCTCGTCCGCAACCTCCTCGCCGGGCTCAGGGCCGTGCCCGAGGAGACCCGGCGGGCCGCGCTCGGCCTCGGGTACGGGCGGCTCCGGCTGCTGCTCGCCGTCGAACTGCCGCTCGCGCTGCCCGCCGCGATGGCCGGGCTCCGGATCGCCACCGTCTCCGCCGTCTCGCTCGTCACCATCGGCGCGATCGTCGGCCACGGCGGTCTCGGCAACCTCATCTGGTCCGGGATGAACACCTACTTCAAGGCACAGGTCCTCACCGCCTCGGTCCTCTGCGTCCTCATCGCCGTCGCCGCCGATCTGCTGCTCCTCGGCGCCGAACGGCTGCTCACCCCGTGGAACCGGCGGGGGAGGACCGGATGACGACCCTCGCCGACACCTGGTCCTGGCTCACCACCTCCGCGCACTGGTCCGGCGAGAACGGCGTCTGGCACCGGCTCGGCGAGCACCTCTTCCTCACCGGCGTCTGCCTGGTGGCCAGCTGCGTGATCGCGCTGCCCGTCGCCCTGGTCCTCGGCCACCTCGGCAAGGGCGGGGCGCTCGCCGTGAACCTCTCCAACATCGGCCGCGCCGTGCCCACCTTCGCCGTGCTCGTCCTCCTCCTGCTCAGCCCGATCGGGGCGTACGGGGACGGGCCGACGATCATCGCCCTCGTCCTGTTCGCCGTGCCGCCGCTGCTCACCAACGCGTACGTGGGAATGCGGGGCGTCGACGCCGACGTCGTGCGGGCCGCCCGGGGCATGGGCATGACGGGCACCCAGACCCTCGCCCGGGTCGAGCTGCCGCTCGCGCTGCCCCTGGTCCTCACCGGGGTCCGGATCGCCGCCGTGCAACTGGTCGCCACCGCCACCGTCGCGGCCCTGGCGGGTGGCGGCGGGCTCGGCCGGATCATCACCGCCGGATTCAACCTCGCCTCCACCCCGCAGGTCGTCGCGGGCGCCGTTCTCGTCGCGGTGCTCGCCCTGCTCGTGGAGGGACTGTTCGAGGGCGTCCAGCGGCTCGCCCCCGGCGGGGCGCGGGAGAGCGGCACATGATCCGGCGCGCACGCCGGGGGACGTACCGGCGCACGCTCCCCGGGCCGCGCCGCCGCCGTCCTCGCCCCGCCCTCGGCGCGGTCCTCGCGCTCGTCCTCGCGGGCTGTGGCACCGGGCCCTCCCTGGAGAACCGGGGCGCGGTGACGGCCCCGCCGGGGGACAGCCACCGGCTGACCGTGGGCTCGGCCGGATTCACCGAGAGCGATGTGCTCGCACAGCTGTACGCCCTGCTGCTCCAGGACGCCGGACACCGTACGAAGATCCTCTCCGTCACCAACCGCGAGCTGTACGAACCGGCGCTCGAAAGCGGCCAGATCGACGTCGTGCCGGAGTACGCGGCGACCTTCGCCGACTGGCTGAACGCCAAGACCCACGGGCCGGACGCGCCGACCGTCGGCTCACCGGACCTGGCCACCACCATGACCGCGCTCCGCGCGCTCGCCGCTCCGCGCGGCCTCACCGTGCTCGGCCCCGGCAGGGCGGTCGACCAGAACGCCTTCGCGGTGACCGCCGCCTTCGCCGCCGAGCACCGGCTGAAGACCCTCAGCGACCTGGGCGCCAGCGGTCTGCCCGTACGGCTCGCGGCGGGCGACGAGTGCGTGGTCCGGCCGTACTGCGCCCCGGGGCTGCGGAAGGTGTACGGGATCGACGTGACCGCCGTCGACCCCAAGGGCGTCGGCACCACTCCGGCCAAGCAGGCGGTCCAGAACGGGCAGGACCAGATGGTGCTGACCACCACGACCGACGCCACGCTCGACACGTTCGGGCTCGTGCTGCTCGCCGACGACAAACGGCTCCAGAACGCCGACCATGTGGTCCCCGTGGTCAACCGGGCCCGCGCCGGGGGGCCGGGGGTCACCCGCGCGCTCGCCCGCCTCAACACCGTCCTGACCACGGCGGACCTGGCGCGTCTCAACGAACAGGTGGACGGCTGGCGGCGTCTCCCGGAGGACGTGGCACGCGCCTATCTGAGGGCCGAGGGCCTTCTCGAGGCCCCCTCCGCTCACCCATGAGGGTCAACCCGCTGAACCACGTCTCCTGTTCTGACTCTTGCGGGGCGCTCCAGAACCCTGCTATCCATCCGTTAGGAAGGTTTCCTTCCAATCCAGTGGACCCGCTCCGGGTCCACATCCCTCGTTCGTCGTTCCGTGGAGACCCCCATGACTTCGGCACGAACCGTACGACCCACCGCCCGTCGCCTCGGCCTCGCGGGCACCGCGCTCGGCGCCCTGCTCCTCGGCCTCGCCGCCGCCCCCTCGGCCGTGAACGCCGCCCCCGCCCCGGTCACCCCGCAGGCCGTCCCGCAGGCCGCCCCGGCCCCCGCCCGCGCCGCCACCCCCGCCTCGATCAACGGGCGGCTCAAGGTCTGCGGCACCAAGCTCTGCAACCAGTACAGCAAGCCGATCCAGCTGCGCGGGATGTCCTCGCACGGCACCCAGTGGTACAGCCAGTGTCTGACCGGCGGCTCCCTGGACGCCCTCGCCGGCGACTGGAAGGCCGACGTCCTGCGCGTCTCCACGTACGTCCAGGAGGACGGCTACGAGACCGACCCGCGCAAGTACACCGACCTCGCCCACTCGCTCATCGAGCAGGCCACCGCGCGTGGCATGTACGTGATCGTCGACTGGCACATGCTCGACCCGGGCGACCCGAACCACAACCTCTCCCGTGCGAAGACCTTCTTCACGGAGATCGCCAACCGGCACAAGAACAAGACCAACCTGCTGTACGAGATCGCCAACGAGCCCAGCGGGGTCTCCTGGTCCAAGATCAAGAGCTACGCCGAGCAGCTCATCCCGGTGATCCGGGCCAAGGACCCCCACACGCCGGTCCTCGTCGGCACGCGCGCGTGGTCCTCGTTCGGCGTCTCGGAGGGGGCGACCGAGTCGGAGGTCGTGTCCAAGCCGGTGAACGCCACCAACATCATGTACACCTTCCACTTCTACGCGTACTCGCACCGGGACGAGTACCTGCAGACCCTCTCCCGCGCCGCCGACAAGCTGCCGGTCTTCGTCACCGAGTTCGGCACCCAGAACTACGCGGGCGAGGGCAGCGACGACTTCACCATGTCGCAGAAGTACCTGGACCTCATGGCCGCCAAGAAGATCAGCTGGGTCAACTGGAACTTCTCCGACGACCACCGCACCGGAGCGGTCTTCAAGACCGGCACCTGCGACCGGGGCGGCCCCTGGACCGGCACCGGCTCCCTGAAGCCCGCCGGGGCCTGGATCCGCGACCGGATCAGGACGGCGGACGACTTCCCCACCTCCTGACCGGCCCGCCCGCCCACCCGGCCGGGGTGCCTGCCCGCTGACGGGCGTCCCGGCCGCCGACCGGCCTCCCCGTCCTCCGGCCGGTACGCCCCGGCCCCGGACCGCAGTGCGGGACCGCAGTCCGGACCGTCGACCCGGCCGTCCGGTCCGGGCCCGGTACGCCCCCGCGGTGTGATCAACTGTCCTCGCGGGGGCGTACCGAAGAGGAGCATGGACAGCGTGACCACCTACCGACAGCCGGGACTCGTCCTCACCGACCACCGTTTCCCCGTCCCCCTCGACCACGCCCGTCCCGACGGGGAGCGGATCGAGGTCTTCGGCCGCGAGGTCGTCGCGAGCGGACACGCCGGAGCGGACCGCGAGGGCCTCCCCTGGCTGGTCTACCTGGAGGGCGGCCCCGGCTTCGGCGCCCGCCGCTTCATCGGCCCGCAGGCCTGGCTCGGCCGGGCCGTCAAGGAGTTCCGCGTCCTCCTGCTCGACCAGCGCGGCACCGGCCGCTCCACCCCCGCCAACCGGCAGACCCTGCCGCTGCGCGGCACCCCGGCCGAACAGGCCGCCTACCTCGCGCACTTCCGCGCCGACTCGATCGTGCGGGACTGCGAACTGATCCGCCGCAGGCTCACCGGCGGCGCCCCCTGGACCGTCCTCGGCCAGAGCTTCGGCGGCTTCTGCGCCACCCACTACCTCTCCACCGCCCCCGAGGGCCTGGAACGGGTCGTCGTCACCGGCGGCCTGCCCTCCCTGCACGCCACCGCCGACGAGGTCTACCGCGCCGCGGCCCCCCGGATCCTGCGCAAGAACGAGGCCCACTTCACCCGCTACCCCCAGGACGCCGAACGGACCCGCGCGATCCTCGCCCACCTCCTGGAGCGCGAGGTGACCCTCCCCGGCGGCGGAACCCTCACCCCCGAGGCCTTCCAGTCCCTCGGCATCCTCCTCGGCTCCGGCGAAGGCACCCACCAGCTCCATCTGCTCCTCGAAGGCGCGTTCGTCCCCACCTCCGGCGGCCCCCGGCTCGCCGACGCCTTCCTGGAACAGATCCAGGCGCAGTTGTCGTTCGCGGGCCACCCCCTCTACGCGGTGCTGCACGAGGCCATCTACGCCCAGGGGCAGGGGCCCACCGACTGGGCCGCCGAACGCGTCCGTGCCGAGCACCCCGAGTTCGACGCCCGCGCCGCGCTCGCCGAGGGGCGGACGCCGTTCTTCACCGGCGAGAGCGTCCATCCCTGGCACTTCACCACCGACCCCGCCCTGGCCCCGCTGCGCGAGACGGCCGAACTGCTCGCCGCCCGCGCCGACTGGGCCCCGCTGTACGACCCCGAGCGGCTCGCCGCCAACGAGGTCCCGGTCGCCGCGGCCGTCTACCACGACGACATGTACGTGGACACCGCCCACTCCCTGGAGACCGCCCGCGCCGTACGCGGTCTGCGCACCTGGGTGACGGACGAGTTCGAGCACGACGGTCTGCGGGCGGGCGGCCCCCGTGTCCTGGACCGGCTGCTCGCCCTCTCCCGCGACGAACTCTGACACGGCCTCCCGGGGACGCGGCTCGGCGCGCCCCCCCCGGGGGGCGAGGTCCGCGGGCGCGTCCGCACGGAGGTCGGCGACCTCCTCGCCCGCGCGGCGGGCACCGTCCCGACCCTCGTCCTCACCGGCACACCGGACAGCCCGGCCGGACGGACCGCCGACCGGGCCGTCGACCCCGGCTTCGCCGACGAACGCCCCGTCGTCCGGACCCGGTGCCCGACCACCGCCCTCCCCCTCCTGCGCGCCGGACCGGGACCGGACCTCGGGCCCTCCGTCGCCGTCGCCGGACTCGTCCCGTACGAACGGCTGCCCGCCGCCTGGGAACGGCGCGGCCGGTTCACCTTCCTCGGCACCGGCCGGACCGTCGGCCTCGCCGACGGGGCCGCCCTCGAACTCCGCGAAGTGGCCCGCGTCCGGACGGAGTCGTACGCGGCGATGGGGTACCGGCACGGGCCCGTCAGCGTCAGCGACCGGTCCGGCCTCGTCTGCTGCCTCGGCACCGCCCCCTCCGGACCGCGCGACGAAGTGGAGTCCACCGGCGCCCTGTTCGCCGCCGACGCGATCGACCGGTCGCCGCGCTCGTACGCGCCCAGCGGCTCGTGGTGGCCCTCGCGGCCCGCCGGGGGCTCAACCCCGACCGGCCCAGGAACGTCTCCCGGTCGGTGATCCTCTCCGGAGGGTTCCGGGCGACGGTCTCGGAGGCGGCTCGTATCCTGCGGTCATGACCGCAACCGAGGACACCGGGGTCGCCGACCTCGCGGAGCTGCCCGGCGACTGGCGCCGCGCGCTCGCCGTCGTCGCCCATCCCGACGACCTGGAGTACGGCTGCTCGGCCGCCGTCGCCGCCTGGACGGACGCGGGGAAGGAGGTCGGGTACGTCCTCGCCACCCGGGGGGAAGCAGGGATCGACACGCTCGCCCCGGACGTCTGCGGCCCCCTGCGGGAACGCGAGCAGCGGGCGAGCGCCGCCGCCGTCGGCGTGGACACGGTCGAGTTCCTCGACCACCGCGACGGGGTGATCGAGTACGGGCCCGCACTGCGCCGGGACATCGCGGCGGCGATCCGCCGCCACCGCCCCGACCTCGTGGTCACCCTCAACCACCGGGACACCTGGGGCGAGGGCCCCGGCGCCCCCTGGAACACCCCGGACCACCGCGCCGTGGGCCGCGCCGTGCTCGACGCGGCGGCCGACGCGGGCAACCGCTGGATCTTCCCCGAGCTCGCCGACCGGGGCCCGGCCCCCTGGGACGGGGTCCGGTGGGTCGCCGTCGCCGGGTCGAACCGTCCCACCCACGCCGTCGACGCGACCCCGGGCCTGGAGCGCGCCGTCCGCTCGCTGCTCTGCCACCGCACCTACATCGAGGCCCTCACGGACGAGGACCCGGAGGAGTACGTCCGGTCGTTCCTCACGGCCACGACGGCCCGCGCCGCCGACCGCTTCGGCGGCCGGCCCGCGGTCACCTTCGAGCTCTTCAGCCGCTGACGGACCGGCCGCCGCCGGGGAGCCGGGACCCCCGGCCCACCCGTTCGGCTCAGTCCATCGGCACGGGCTTGAGGACCGCGAACGTCGCGCCGGACGGATCGGCCAGCCAGGCGATGCGGCCGACGTCCGGTACGTCCGCCGCGGGCATCACGACCGAACCCCCGTTGCCCTGGACCGACCGCGCCGACGCGTCGGCGTCCTCGACCGCGAAGTACGGTACCCAGCGGGCGGGTTCGGCCGCGTCCCGGAGTTCGGCGACCCCGCCGAAGGAGGCGTCCTGCTGATCGCCCTCGGCCGTGGAGACCACCCGGTACGTCATGCCGGGGACGGCCATCTCCGCCCACCGCCAGCCGAACAGGGTCCGGTAGAAGCCGAGCGCCGCCTCCGGGTCCCCGGTGTGCAGCTCCACCCAGACCAGGGTGTTCGTCTCCGAGGTCCGGTCGAGCCCCAGGGTGGTGCCCGGCTGCCAGACCGCGAACCGCGCTCCGGCGGGGTCGGTGAGGGCGGCCATCCGGCCCGCCTCCATGACGTCGGAGGCGGGCAGGCGCACCTCGCCGCCCGCCGACTCGGCGGCCCGCTGCGTCGCGTCGGCGTCCGGCGTGCCGAAGTACACCGTCCAGGCGCTCTCCGCGCCCTCCTCGGTGAGCGGACCGAGCGCGGCGACGGTCCTGCCGTCCTGCTGGAAGAAGCCGTAGCCCCCGCTCCCGGGCCCCGCGGAGCGGAACTCCCAGCCGAGGACGGCCCCGTAGAAGGCGGCGGCAGCCGCCGTGTCGGGGGTGCCGAGGTCGATCCAGGTGGGCGAGCCCGTGGTGAACCGCGTACCGAGCATGGGTGTGTCCCGTCCTTCCGTGGCCCGGGGCGCGGCCCGGACTCCCCGGCCGGGAGCCGTGGCCCGTGTGCCGTACCGGGTGTCGCGCGGTCCACGGTCCGGGTCCGTGTGCCGAGGTCCCGGCCCGTGCCCCGGGTCCGTGTCGTGTGTGTCCGGCCACCCTCACCGATCCCCGGCCGCCGAAGGGCGTGGCCGACGGCCCGGCGGCGCGGGTTCATCCGACCGGCCGACCGGCCACCGCCTCCTCCAGGCCACCGAGGACCAGCTCGTTGTTGAGCGCCACGCCCGCCCGGTACCCCCGGCTGACCGCGTTGACCACCTGCTCCTGCGGCCCGGTGACGTTCCCGGCCGCCCAGACTCCGGGCACGCTCGTCCGGCCCGTCTCGTCCACCGCGACGAACTCGCCGAGAGGGGTGGCGCGCAGCTCCGCGCCGAGCTGCCGCAGCAGCCCGTCCCGGGGCGCGAGCCGGGTGGCGGCGGCGAAGACCACCGTACGGTCCACGGTCCGGCCGTCCGCGAGCCGGACCCCGGTCAGCCGGTCGTCCGCCACCGCGAGCCCCGCCACCTCGCCCCGCTCGATCCGGACGCCCGCCGCGCCGAGCAGCGCCTCCTCGTGCCCGGACAGCTCCCGCGCGGTGTGGGTGAAGAGGGTGACGTCCTTCGACCAGTGCGCCACCATCAGCGCCTGGTGCGCGGGCATCTCCGGGTGGGCGATCACCCCGAAGGCCCCGTCGCGGACCTCCCAGCCGTGGCAGTAAGGGCAGTGCAGCACATCACGTCCCCACCGGGCGGCGAGCCCTTCGACGGCGGGCAGTTCGTCGACGAGCCCGGTGGTGACGATCAGCCGTCGGGCGCGGACCGGGCCGCCGTCCGCCAGGGTGACGAGGAAGCCGCCGTCCCCGTCGGGCGCCGCGCCCGTCACCTCGCCGTCCCTGACCTCGACCCCGTATCCGGCGACCTCGGCGCGTCCGGCCGCCAGGTACTCCCCGGGGCTCATGCCGTCCCGGCCGAGGACGCCCTGCATGTGGGCGGCGGGGGCGTTGCGCGGGCGGCCCGCGTCGACGACCAGGGTCCGGCGCAGCGACCGGCCCAGGACCAGGGCGGCGCTGAGCCCGGCGGCCCCGCCGCCGACCACCACGGCGTCGAACGCGTACGTGGTGGGTCCGGGTGCTTCGTCTCCGCGCGTGCGGGTTCCGTGTGTGCCGTCAAGGTGTGCGTTCATGGGGCGAGCGTGCCCCGGGGCGGCGGTACCGGCAAGCAATCTTGCCGTTTCTGCAAGACTGGGAGGCATGACCGAAGACGACCGCATCGACTCCGTCCTCCAGGAGGTCGGCCCCCGCCTCCGCCGGGTCCGCCGCGACCGGGGGGTCACCCTCGCCGAACTGTCCGCCGCCACCGGGATCTCCGTGAGCACCCTCTCCCGGCTGGAGTCCGGGCAGCGCAGGCCCAGCCTCGAACTGCTCCTGCCGCTCGCCCGCGCCCATCAGGTCCCGCTGGACGAACTGGTCGGCGCGCCCGCCACCGGCGACCCGAGGGTCCGGGCCAAGCCGATCGTGCGCCACGGCCGCACGATGTTCCCGCTCACCCGGCAGCCCGGCGGCCTCCAGGCGTACAAGGTGATCCAGGAGGTGGCGCAGGGGGAGCCGGACCCCCGGGTCCACGAGGGCTACGAGTGGCTGTACGTGCTCTCCGGCAGGCTCCGGCTCGTCCTCGGCGACCACGACGTGATCCTCGGCGCGGGCGAGGCGGCGGAGTTCGACACCCGGGTGCCGCACTGGTTCGGCCCGACGGACGAGGGGCCGGTGGAGTTCCTGAGCCTCTTCGGCCCCCAGGGCGAGCGGATGCACGTGCGGGCCCGCCCGAAGAAGTCGGGGTGACGGGTCCCGCACGGGTCCCGCACGGGTCCCGCACGGGTCCCGCACGGGTCCCGCACGGGTCCCGCACGGGGCGAGTGGGCCCGTAGGGGGTGGGCGGGTACCCGTACGGGACGGGGAGAGCGCCCGTACGGGATCGGGGGCGTGCCCCCTACGGGATGGGTGAAGCGCCCCTGAGGTGGGCGGGAGCTGCGCGGGGACAACCGCCGATGCCCGGCCGGAGCGGGTACCCGGCGCAGCCGGGGGTGCGATCCGGCCCGTCCGAAGAAGTCCGGCCGAGCCGTTCCCCCAGAGGCAAGCGACCGCTTAGTATGCCCTCGACCGATCGGCGGTACGGAGGAGGCTCCCGGATGCGGGCATGGCGTGTGTACGAGAACGGGGAACCCCGCGCGGTGATGCGCCGCGAGGAGGTCGACCCGCCCACGCCCGGCGAGGGCCAGGTCCTCCTGAAGGTCCGCGCCGCCAACGTCAACTTCCCCGACGCGCTGCTCTGCCGGGGCCACTACCAGGTGCGGCCCCCACTGCCCTTCACCCCCGGCGTGGAGGTCTGCGCCGAGACCGACGACGGACGCCGGGTCGTCACCACCGCGGCCCTCCCGCACGGCGGCTTCGCCGACCACGTCCTCGCCGACGCCGCCGGACTCCTCCCCGCCCCCGAGGCACTGGACGACGCCGAGGCCGCCGCCCTCCACATCGGCTACCAGACCGGCTGGTTCGGCCTGCACCGCCGCGCCGCCCTCCAGCCCGGCGAGACCCTCCTCGTCCACGCGGCGGCCGGAGGGGTCGGCAGTGCCGCCGTCCAACTGGGCAAGGCCGCCGGGGCCACCGTCATCGGGGTCGTCGGCGGCCCCGGGAAGGCGGCCGTCGCCCGCGCCCTCGGCTGCGACGCCGTGATCGACCGCCGCGCCGAGGACGTCGTCGCCGCCGTCAAGGCCGCCACCGGCGGACGCGGCGCCGACGTGATCTACGACCCGGTCGGCGGCGAGGCCCACCGGCAGTCCGCGAAGTGCGTCGCCTTCGAGGGCCGGATCGTGGTCGTCGGATTCGCCGGCGGCACCGTCCCCGCGCCCACCCTCGACCACGCCCTGGTCAAGAACTACGCGATCCTCGGACTCCACTGGGGCCTGTACGCGGTGAAGGACCCCGCATCGGTCGCCCGCTGCCACGAGACCCTCACCGCCTACGCGGCCGAGGGCCTGATCCGACCGCTCGTCGCCGAACGCGTCCCCTTCGCCGGGGCGGCCGACGCCGTCCAGCGCGTCGCCGACGGCACCACCACCGGCCGTCTCGTCGTCCTCCCGGACGGAGCCCGCACATGACCGGCGCCGAAGAACTCCGCACCCGGACAAGGGACTTCCTGGCCGCGCACCCGCCCGCCGGAACCGACCGCACCGACTTCCTGCGCGCCCGCTTCGACGCCGGACTCGCCTGGGTCCACTACCCCGTGGGCCTCGGCGGACTCGACGCGCCCCGTGCGCTCCAGCACGTCGTCGACGCCGAACTGGCGGCGGCGGACGCCCCCGACAACGACCCGCGCAGGATCGGCATCGGACTCGGCATGGCCGCCCCCACCCTCCTCGCCCACGGCACCGACGAGACCAGAAAACGCTTCCTCCGGCCGCTCTGGGTGGGCGAGGAGGTGTGGTGCCAGCTCTTCAGCGAGCCCGGCGCGGGCTCCGACCTCGCCGCCCTCGCCACCCGGGCCGTCCGCGACGGCGACCACTGGGTGGTGAACGGCCAGAAGGTGTGGACCTCCAGCGCCCACCTCGCCCGCTGGGCCATCCTGATCGCCCGCACCGACCCGGACGCGCCCAAGCACCGGGGCATCACCTACTTCGTCCTCGACATGACCGACCCCGGCGTCGAGGTCCGGCCGCTGCGCCAGATCACCGGCGAGGCCGAGTTCAACGAGGTCTTCCTCACCGGCGTCCGCATCCCCGACACCCACCGCCTCGGCGCGGAGGGCGACGGCTGGCGAGTGGCCGGGACCACCCTCATGAACGAGCGGGTCTCCATCGGCGGCGCCGCCCTCCCGCGCGAGGGCGGCATGATCGGAAAGGCCGCCGCCACCTGGCGCGCCCGCCCCGAACTGCGCACCCACGACCTGCACCGGCGCCTCCTCGGACTCTGGGTCGACGCCGAGGTGGCCCGGCTCGCCGCCGAACGCCTCCGCCAGCAGCTCGTCGAGGGCAGGCCCGGCCCGGAGGGCAGCGCGGCGAAACTCTCCTTCGCCCGCCTCAACCAGGAGATCAGCGGCCTGGAGGTCGAACTCCTCGGCGACGAGGGGCTGCTGTACGGGGAGTGGGAGATGCGCCGCCCCGAACTCGTCGACTTCACCGGCCGCGACGCGGGCTACCGCTATCTGCGCTCCAAGGGCAACTCCATCGAGGGCGGCACCAGCGAGGTGCTGCTCAACATCGTCGCCGAGCGGGTCCTCGGCCTGCCCCCGGAGCCCCGCACCGACAAGGACGTCCCGTGGAAGGACCTCGCCCGATGACCGGACGGACGGAACCGGACGAGCAGCCGCTGGACCTCCTGCACTCCGAGACCGAGGAGGAGCTGCGGGCGGCGGTCCGCGCCCTGCTCACGGACAAGGCCGGTCACCGGGAGGTCCTGGGGCGGACCGGGACGGGGAGCCCGTACGTCCCCGGTCTGTGGAAGGCCCTCGCCACCGGCATCGGCGCGGCGGGCCTGCTGGTCCCCGAGCGGCTCGGCGGCCAGGGCGCGAGCCACCGCGAGGCCGCCGTCGTCCTGGAGGAACTGGGCCGCGCGGTGACCCCGCTGCCGTACCTGACCAGCGCGGTGGTGGCCACCGAGACCCTGCTCGCGCTGGTGACGGAGGGGGAGGCCGTCACCGGACTGCTCGCGGACCTCGCGTCCGGCCGCACGGTCGCGGTCCTCGCCGTTCCGCTGGGGACGGCGCCGGGCCAGGACCCGGTGCCCGCACCCTCGGTCGCCGGGGTCGCCGACGCGGTCGCCGCCGAGGTGTTCCTGGTGCCGCGCGCCGACGGCCTGTACGCCGTACCGGCGGGGGAGGCCGGGATCGAGCCGCAGGTCCCGCTGGACCTCACGCGTCCGCTCGCCGTGGTGACCCCGGGGGACGGCGGCATCCGGCTGGCCGGGGCCGACGCGGGCCGCGCCGCCGTCCGGCGCGGACTCCTGGCCGGGGCCGGACTCCTCGCTTCCGAACAGCTCGGGCTCGCCGAGCGGTGCCTGGCCGAGACCGTCCGCCACACCCGCGAGCGCCATCAGTTCAACCGGCCGGTCGGCTCCTTCCAGGCGCTCAAGCACCGCATGGCCCAGCTCTGGCTGGACCTCGTCGGGGCCCGCGCGGCGGCCCGCGCCGCCGCCGACGCCCTCGCGGGCGGACACCCGGACGCCCCGCTCCTGGTGGCGGTGGCGCAGGCGTACTGCTCGAAGACGGCGGTACGGGCCGCCGAGGAGTGCGTACAACTGCACGGCGGGATCGGCATGACCTGGGAACACCCCGCCCATCTGGCCCTCAAGAGAGCCAAGTCGGCATCCATCGCCCTGGGTTCACCGGGCCGCCACCAGGACACCGTCGCCACCCTGATGAACCTGACACCGCCGGAGTGACCCGTCGCCGTACGGCCCTCGACGCCGAACGGTCTTCCGCGGCTAGGCACTCGTGGCGGACGCCCCACCGCCGTACGGCCGCCGTGCCCCACGTCCCGCCCGCCACGGCGGGCGCCGGGGAAGCCGGTGGTCCGGCGCCCGCCGAGGGCCGGGCCCTCACCCGAGCAGCGCGGGGGCCCGGGGCGCGGGTGGAACGATTCGGGCGAGCGCCTTCGCGGCGGCCACGACCTCGCGGTCGGCGAGGTACGGGCCGATGATCTGGACGGCCAGCGGCAGCCCCTCGGCGGTCCGTCCGGTCGGCAGCACCAGGGACGGCAGGCCCACCAACGAGGCGAGATTCAGCCAGCTCGTCTGCTCGTAGTAACCGCGCCGCACCCCGTCCACGGTGATGTGCCGGTCCTGCGCGGCGACGGACGTCTGGTCCGGCACGGCGGCGGTCGGCGCGGCCGGGGTGATCAGCAGGTCATGCGTCTCGAAGTACGCCTCCCACACGGCCCGGAGGCCGTGCCGCTCCTCGTCGGCGCGCGCCCAGTCACGGTGCCGCACGGTGCGCGACCTCAGATAGGCGGCGGCGGGGGAGCCGTCGGGAACCGAGGCGGCGGCCTCGACCTCCGCCGCGAACACGTCGTCCGGAGCGGACGCGGCCGAGGCCGCGAACATCAGACGCCGGAACAGGGCGTCGCTCGCGGCGAAGCCGACCGGCCGGGACGTCCCGTCCACCTCGGCACCCGCCCCGCGCACCGCGTGGACCACGCGTTCCAGGAGGTCCCGGGTCGCCGCGTCCACCCGGCAGTACGCGTCGTCGGCCCACACCCCGACGCGCTGCCCGCGCAGCGTCGTCCTGGTCGGCCCCGGCAGGTCGACGCGCCACGCGGCCCGGTCGGCGGGCGCGGGCGCGGCGAGCACGCCGAGCAGCAGGGCGAGGTCGTCGGCGTCCCGGGCGACCGGCCCGAGAGTGAGCATGTCCGAACCGGTGAGCCAGCCCGGCGGGCGCGGGACGTGCCCCCGGACCGGGACGACCGGCGCCGCGCCCCGCGAGGTGCGCAGCGCCAGCACACCGCAGTACGCGGCCGGGAGCCGGAGCGATCCGGCGAGGTCGGAGCCGACCTCCAGGGCGCTGACGCCGATGGCGACGGCCGCCGCCGCGCCGCCCGAGGAGCCGCCCGCCGTGTGGGCGGGGGAGTGGGGGTTGACCGTCGTCCCGACGAGCTCGTTGGAGGTCTGGAGGTCCTGGCACATCGGCGGGACGTTCGACTTGCCGAGGACGACCGCCCCGGCCGCCCGCAGCAGCGCCACGGAGTCCGCGTCCCGCTCCGGTACGTGCTCCGCCAGGTCCGGGCTGCCGCACGTGGTCCGCAGCCCGGCGGTCTCCAGGGAGTCCTTGACCGTCATCGGCAGCCCGTGCAGCCGCCCCAGGGTGCGGCCGGTGTCCGCCAGGTGCCGGTCGGCCCGGTCGGCGGCGGCGCGCGCCCCCTCGGCGTCGAGGGTCACCAGGGCGTTGACGCCGGGGTTCACCTCGGCGTGATGGGCCAGGACCTGGTCGAGGAGTTCCCGCGCGGTCACCGCGCGGCGGCGCAGGGCGGCGAGCTGCGTCCGGGCGGTGGCGCGGTACAGGGCGGTGGGACGGTTCACGAGGGGGGCTCCCGGTGCGTCGGCGGACGGATCATCGTACGGAACGGCGGGGGGAACCCGCGCAAGTACGCGGGGCGGGACCACAGGGAGCCCGGAGCCCCGGAGCCCGGAGCCCCAGGGCCCGGAGCCCCAGGGCCCGGAGCCCCAGGGCCCGGAGCCTTCGGAGTCGAGGACGGGCCCACCGGCGGTACACGGCGCGGAGTCCCGCGAGTGGCCGGAACCTCCGTACGTAAGGGGCCTCCGTGTCCCCTTTTCCTTACATACTGTTTAATTGCAAGCTGCTCGCAACAACTGTCGATCTCCAAGAAGAGGTGTGGCCACGATGACCGCCCGATCCTTCCGGCGTGCCGCCACCGCGATACCCGCGGCGGCCGTCGCACTCACCGTGGCGGCCTGCTCGAACCCCGGCGCCGCCGGAGGCGCCACCGGACCCAAGGATTCCGCGGTCGTCGGCATCGCCTACGAGCCCGAGAGCCTCAGCCCGCTCCTCGGCTACGGCAAGGACGGCAACTCCAAGATCTTCGACGGGCTCCTCGCCCTCGACGCCGGAATGAAGCTCACCCCGGCGCTCGCCACCGCGCTGCCCCGGATCAGCGACGACGGCCTCACGTACACGTACACCCTCCGCAAGGGGGTCACCTTCAGCGACGGCGTCCCCTTCACCGCGAAGGACGTCGTCTACACCTACCGGACGATCCTCGACCCGAAGACGAACAACGCCTCCCGCACCGAACTCGACGCCCTCAAGAGCGTCGACGCGGTCGGTGACGGCACCGTCGTCTTCCGGCTCAAGTACCCCTACGCGCCCTTCGCGCAGCGCACCGTCCAGGCCATCGCGCCCGAGCACGTCGCCGCGAAGCAGGACGTCAACACCGGAGCCTTCTCCAGCAAGCCGATCGGCACCGGCCCGTACGTCCTCACCGGCTGGTCCAAGGGCGAGAAGCTCACCTTCAAGGCCAACCCGACGTACTGGAACGGCGCGCCCGCGGTGAAGAAGTTCACCATGGCGATCATCAAGGACGACGACGTCCGCGCCACCCGGCTGCGCGCCGGGGACCTCGACGGCGCCATCCTGCCGCCCAACCTCGCCGCCGGGTTCAAGGACGACAAGGCCAGGAAGACCTGGACCGCGAAGACCTACGACTACCGCACGGTCACCCTCCCCACCCACCACCGGGTCACCGGCGACACCGCCGTCCGGCGCGCCCTCGACCTCGCCGTGGACCGCCGGACCATGGTCGACAAGATCCTCGAAGGAGCCGGGAAGCCCGCCTACGGGCCCGTCCCCACCGACAGCCCCTGGTTCGCCAAGGGCACCGAACGCCGCCACGACCTCGCCGGGGCGCAGAAGATCCTCGACGAGGCGGGCTGGAAGCCCGGCCCCGACGGCGTCCGCGTCAAGGACGGCGTCCGCGCGGCCTTCCCGCTCTGGTACCTCTCCGGCGACAAGCTCCGCCAGGACCACGCCCTCGCCTACGCCTCCGACGCCAAGAAGGCGGGCATCGACATCACCGCCCAGGCCGGCACCTGGGAGGTCATCGAGCCCCGGATGAAGACCGACGCCGTCCTCGCGGGCGGCGGCTCCCCCGGCGACCCCGACTTCGACCAGTACCTCCTGCTGAAGTCCAGCCTCGCCGGGGACGGCTTCAACAACATGGCCTGGTACGCCGACGGGACCGTCGACCGCGCACTGGAGGACGGCCGCCGCACCGACGACCCCGCCCTGCGCCGCGCCGCGTACGACACGATCCAGCGCGAACTGGTCAAGAACCCCGGCTACACCTTCCTCACCCACATCGACCACCTCTACGTCGTGAACGACGCCTGGGACGGACTCAGCACCCAGACCGAGCCCCACGACCACGGTCTCGCCTCCGGCCCCTGGTGGAACATCGAGAACTGGAAGCCGAAGAACACCGGGACGACCGCGAAGTGAACCGCCGCCTCCCCTGGGGGGCCATGGCCCGGATGACGGGACGGCGCGCCCTGGCCGCCGTCCCCGTCCTCCTCGGCGTCACCCTCGCGGTGTTCGCCGTCGCCGAGGCGTCCCCCTTCGACCCCGTCAAGGCGTACGCGGGAACCGCGGGCCTCACCGCCTCGCAGGAGAACCTCGACCAGCTCCGCGCCAACCTCGGCGTGGACCGGCCCCTCCTCACCCGCTGGTGGGAATGGCTCACCTCCGCCCTCACCGGCGACCTCGGCGACTCCTCCGTGATGCGCCGCCCGGTCGCCGAGGTCGTCGGCGAACGGCTCGGCTGGTCCGTCCTCCTCGCCGTCACCGCCTTCCTCGTCGCCATCGCGCTCGGCACCTTCCTCGGGGTCCTCGCCGGACGCCGCAGGGGCGGTCCGGTCGACCGGACCGTCAGCTCCGTCGCGTACACCCTGGAAGCGGCCCCCGCCTTCTGGCTGGGCCTCCTCGCCATCTGGTTCTTCGCCCTGCGACTGGGCGTGCTGCCCGCCGGCGGCCTCACCGACACCGCCAGCGACACCGTCACCTTCGACCAGGTCGCCCGGCACCTGGTGCTGCCCGCGCTCGTCCTCGGCGTCTCGCAGCTGCCCTGGTTCTTCCTGTACGTGCGCCAGGGCGTCGGCGACGCCCTCGACGAGGACCCCGTGCGCGGCGCCCGCGCCAGGGGCCTGAGCGAACGCACCGTCCTCACCGGCCACGCGCTGCGCTCCGGGATGCTGCCCATGCTCACCCTCGTCGGCTCCCGCGTCCCCGAACTCATCACCGGAGCCCTCCTCGTGGAGACCGTCTTCAGCTGGCCCGGGATCGCCGCCGCCACCGTCCAGGCGGCGACCTCCGTCGACTTCCCGCTGCTCGCCGCGCTCACCGTGCTCGCCACCGCCGCCGTCCTCGCCGGGAACCTGCTCTCCGACCTCCTGTACGGACTCGCGGACCCGAGGGTGGGCTTCGATGGCTGACCAGCGCACCCACCGCCTGCGACTGTGGAGCTCCGCCGTCGTCGTCGGCGCCGTCCTCCTCGCCGTCCTGCTGGTCCCCCCGCTGGTCCAGCTCGACGAACAGGCCGTCGACCTCTCCCGCAAGCTCCTCCCGCCGTCCTGGGAGCACCCCTTCGGCACCGACGACCTCGGGCGCGACCTCCTCCTGCGCTGTGTCTACGGCCTGCGGATCTCCCTGCTCGTCGGACTGGTCGCGGCCCTCGTCGCGACCGTCGTCGGCACGGCCGTCGGAGCCGCCGCCGGGGCGCTCGGCGGCTGGACCGACCGCTGTCTGATGCGGCTCGTCGACGCCTTCTCGTCCGTGCCGCACCTGCTCCTCGGCATCTTCGTGGTCGCCCTCTTCCGGCCCGGGGTCTGGCCCGTGATCGCCTCCGTCGCCGTCACCCACTGGCTCTCCACCGCCCGCATCGTGCGCTCCGAGGTGCTCTCCCTGCGCACCCGGCCGTTCGTGGACGCGGCGGTCTCCGGCGGCGCCGGACGGTGGCGGGTCGCCGTCCGGCACCTGCTGCCCGCCGTGCTGCCGCAGGCGGGGCTCGCCGCCGTCCTGATGGTCCCGCACGCCATGTGGCACGAGTCCGCGCTGTCCTTCCTCGGCCTCGGACTGCCGAGCCACCAGGCCAGCCTCGGCAACCTGGTGCAGAACGCGCGCTCCTCGCTCCTCGCCGGGTACGGCTGGCCCACCCTCTTCCCCGGCCTGCTGCTCATCGTGCCGACCCTCGCCATCGCCGGACTCGCCGGAGTGTGGCGCGACCGGCTCAACCCGCGCCGCCGATCGGAGCTGATGCTGTGAACGGCCCCACCACCCCCGAGGACTCCACCACCCCCCGGGGCGCCACCACTCACACCGACCCCGCCGGTCTCACAGATCTCACCGACTCGACGGGTCTGACCGGGAACGCTGCCCTCACCGGGAACGCTGCCCTCACCAGGCGCTCTGGTCCCACCAGGCACTCTGGTCCCGCAGACCCCGCAGACCCCACCGGGCACCTGGCCCCCACTGGGCACCCGGCCCCCACCACCCCCGCCCGCCGCGCCGGAGGCGATCTCCTCCGCGCCCTCGACGCGGTCTCCGCCGAGCGTGCCGGGGACGCCGTCCTCAGCGTCCGTGACCTCACCGTCCGCTTCCGGCTGCGCGGCGGCCGGACCGTCGCCGCCGTCACCGGCGCCGACTTCGACCTCGGCGCGGGCGAGTGCCTGGCCCTCGTCGGCGAGAGCGGCTGCGGCAAGTCCGTCCTGGCCTCCGCCCTCCTCGGCCTGCTGCCCGGCAACGCCGAGATCTCGGGCTCCGCCCTGCTGGCGGGCGCCGGGGGCCGGGACGGCGTCGATCTGCTCACCGCCGACGAGAAGACCCTCGCCCGCACGGTACGGGGCCGCCGCGTCGGCCTCGTACCGCAGAGCCCCGCCGCCCACCTCACCCCCGTCCGCACGGTCCGCTCCCAACTGGAGGAGACCGTCCGCGCCCTCACCGGCACCGCCCGCAGGGCCCGCCGCGAGGCGGCCGAGGACGCCGCCGACCGCGCCGCCTTCCCCGCCGGGCACCTGGACCGCTACCCGCACGAGCTCTCCGGCGGACTCGCCCAGCGCGCCGCCACCGCCCTCGCCCTCATCGGCGGCGCGCCGCTGCTCATCGCCGACGAACCCACCACCGGACTCGACCGCGACCTCGTCGAGCGCACCGCGGACGAACTGCGCCGCCACGCCGACGACGGCCGCGCCCTGCTCCTCATCACCCACGACCTGACCGCCGCCGCGCGGATCGCCGACCGCGTCGCCGTCATGTACGCGGGCCGCATCGTGGAGATCGCCCCCGCCCACCGCTTCTTCGGCACGGCGGGCCCCCGCCACCCCTACGCCCGGGGCCTCCTCGACGCCCTGCCCGACCGGGCGTTCACCCCGATCCCCGGGATGCCCCCGGAGCTGTCGGACCTGCCCGACGGCTGCGCCTTCGCCGCCCGCTGCCCCCGCGCCGGGGACGCCTGCGCCGTCCGGCCGGAGTCCACCGCGGGCGTCGCCTGCCACCACCCGGAGCGCCCCCGTGCTTGAACTCGACTCCGTCACCGCCGGATACGAGCGCCGGGCCCCCGTCTTCCGGGGCGCCTCGCTCACCGTCGCCCCCGGCGAGTCCGTCGGGCTCCTCGGCCCCAGCGGCTGCGGCAAGTCCACCCTCGCCCGGGTCGCCGCCCTGCTGCACCGCCCCGACGCGGGCCGTCTCGTCCTCGACGGCACCGAGGTCCGGGCCTGGCGGCACCGCGCCCCGCGCGCCCTGCGGACCTCCGTCGGCGTGGTCTTCCAGCAGCCCAGGACCGCCGCCGACCCCCGGCTGACCCTCGCCGACCTGCTCGTCGAGCCGCTCCGCGCGACCGGCCGCCGAGCCGAGGCCGCCGGGCGCCTCGCGGAACTCGCCCCGGCGGTCGGCCTCACCCCCGACCTGCTGGTCCGCCGCCCGCACGAGGTCAGCGACGGACAGCTCCAGCGGGCCTGCCTCGGGCGGGCCCTGGCCCTGCGTCCCCGCTGGCTGATCTGCGACGAGATGACCGCCATGCTCGACGCCTCCACCACGGCGGCGCTCGTCGCCGCCGTCGAGGGGTACCGGGCCGAGACCGGCGCCGGGCTCCTCGCCGTCGGCCACGACCGCGTGCTGCTGCGCCGCTGGTGCGACCGTACGGTGGACTGGGCCGACTGCCTGCCCGCCGAGGAGACCCCGTGACCGGGGGGACGCCTGACCCCTGGCCCCGCGCCACCGAGGACGACCCTCTCGACGGGCTGCGGGCCGCGCTCCTCGAAGCCCCCTGCGGTTACGAGCCCGCGCAGGGCTACGAGGACCACTGCTGGCTCCTCCACGGCATCCACGACGGTCCGGTACGACTCCGCTGGGACGAGGTCCTGTCCCGGGAGGACCGACGCCTCACCGACTGGCCCGGCACCCTCTCGCACCTGGTCTTCGAGGACGTGACGGGCGCGGACGAACTCGACGGGCCCGACCCGGCGGAGCTGGACCGCGTCTCGCTGGCCCGGCTCGTCGAGCACCTCGTCCGGCGGTCGCCAGGAGGCGCCGACTCGCGCGTCGGCGCGGCGCGGGCGCCCGTCGCGGCGCCGCCCGGAGCGATGTCGCCGGACGAGACGCTCCTGGCGCGGCGCGGCAGGCTCGGGGACACCCTCGCCCACCACGACGCCGCGCCCGACTTCTACTTCCCCGCCACCTGGTGGGCCGCCGACGGGCACTGGCTGGTCGTGACCGACCACGATCTGAGCGCCACCCAGGTCTTCGGGGACACCGCGCTGATCGAGGCGCTGCTCGCCGACCCCGGACTCGACGCCGTCCGCGGACCGACCGTCGCGGAGACCTTCGCGGCCCTCGAAGCCCCCGGCGACCGATAGCACCCGCTTTCCACCCGTATGGCCGCCCCGCCTTGCGCCCGAACGAACCTCTCGTTCCGCCACAATGTCCGCCGAACGCCGCAATTCAGGTGCGGCAGAAGGAGGACGTGAGGCCGATGGTCGTTTCCCTTTCCGTCGTGGTGCTGCTGCTGATCCTGGCCACGGTCTTCCTGCGGGGCGGCGGGCTCAAGGTCAGCCATGCCCTCGTCTGCGCGCTGCTCGGCTTCTTCCTCGCCGGGACCGGTATGGCACCCACCATCCACCACGGGGTCGCCGCCACCGCCGACCTGGTCTCCAGCATCCGGCCCTGAGCGTTGCGGCACCGTGAACCGCCCGTGAAACCCGGGCTGATGCCATGTACATCTCAGATCCTCGGACCTAGCGTCGGTCGTCGGCGCGACAGGCGCAGGCAACCCGAGGAGCCACCGTGAGCCCCCACCCACCCCGAGGACGAGCGCGCATCCTGGTGCTCGCCACCGCGCTCGGCGCGATCCTCCTGACCGGTGCCGCGCCCGTGGCCCAGGCCGAGGAGATCCCCCTCGCCCCCGGTCACCGCCTCGTGGAGCACTACGAGGGCGCCCCCGCGACCGCGCTCCCGGTGCCGGGTAAGGGCCCCGCCCAGCACCCGTACCTCGCCCCCAACGGGCGCAGCGGGATGCACGCCGACGGAGCGGGCAGCGGCACCCACCCCTACCCCGGGCCGCTCGGCCGCGCCCCGGGCGTCACCAGCGAGAAGATCGCCCCGGTCGGCGGCGAGTGCGCCACCGTCACCTTCGACTCCGGCGGCAGGCTCGTCACCGTCTGCGGCACCTTCAGCGGCTTCCTCCTGAAGCTGCTGGACCCGCGCACCCTGGACACCCTCGCCGAGTACAAGCTGCCGCAGCGCTCCTCCACGGTCGAGGCGATCACCCGCCTCGACTTCGAGAAGATCTTCAAGGACACCTCGGGGGGTGCCTACTTCTACCTCGACGAGCGGGACCGGGTCGTCGTCGCCGACTCCAGGCAGCACATCCAGCGCCTGTCGCACCGTCAGAAGTCCGACGGATCATGGGAGTTCGTCGTCGAGGACGACTGGGACCTGACCTCGCTCGTGCCGCACGACTGCGTCACCTGGACGAACCTGTTCCCCAGCGGCGTCTGTGATCCCGTCACCTCCGTCATGCCGGACTGGGAGGGCCGCATCTGGTGGGTGACCCGCCTCGGCCGGGTCGGCACCGTCGATCCGGCCACCGGGAGGCTGCGCGCGGTCCGCCTCGCGGGCGAGGAGATCCAGAACTCCTTCTCCGTCGCCGAGGACGGCGTCTCGCTCGTCACCGACCACGCCCTGTACTCCTTCGAGGCCGATGCCGACGGCGTCCCGCGCGTGCGGTGGCGGGAGGTGTACGACCGGGGCACCGGCACCAAGCCCGGCTCGGTGAACCAGGGTTCGGGCACCACCCCCGATCTGTTCGGCGTCCACGACGAGTACGTCGCCATCACCGACAACGCCGACGAGCGGATGAACGTCCTCGTCTACCGCAGGGGCGCCGACGCGCCCGAGGGCGGACGGCTCGTCTGCAAGGTCCCGGTCTTCGGGCGCGGCGCCTCCACCACCGACAACTCGCTGATCAGCTGGGGCGACAGCCTCGTCGTCGAGAACAACTACGGCTACGAGAACCCGAGCACCCTCCTCCTCGGCCGCAGTGTCGTCGGCGGCGCCACCCGGATCGACGTCCGCGCCGACGGCAGCGGCTGCGACACCGTCTGGGAGAGCGACGTCCGCTCGCCCTCGACCGTGCCGAAGCTCTCCACCGCCAACGGACTGCTCTACTTCTACGAGAAGCGCCCCAGCTCCTGGGGCATCGACGCCTGGTACCTCACCGCCGTCGACTTCCGCACCGGCCGCCGGGCCTTCAGCCGCTTCACCGGCACCGGACTCTCGTACGACAACAACTGGGCGCCGATCACCCTCGGCCCCGACGGCACCGCCTACGTGGGGGTCTTCAACGGCATCGTGGCCGTCCGCGACACCGCCTGATCCCCGCACGGCACACACGGCGACCGCCCCGGGACCTCGTGTCCCGGGTCGGTCGCCGTGCGGGGTTCAGACCAGCTCGGGCATCTCGCCGACGGTGGTCTTCGCGTCGATCACGGCGAACGGGGCGCCCTGCGGGTCGAGGACCGCCGCGAACCGGCCGAACGGGCTGTCCATCGGCCCGAACACCTTCCGCCCGCCGAGCCGTTCGGCGGCCTCGACGGCCTTGTCGCAGTTGTCGACGGCGAAGTACAGCTGGACGTACGAGGGGACCTCCGGCGGGAAGTCCTCCGCCGACATCACCATCCGTCCGAGGACCGGCCGGGGGCCGCCGAGGTCGAAGAGCCGGTAGTCCATGTGCTCGTCCTTGATCTTCTTGCTGCCGTAGCCGAAGACCTCCGTGAAGAACGCGTCGGACTTCGCGGGCTCCCGGGTGAAGATCTCCGCCCAGGTGTACGAGCCGGTCTCGCCCTCCAGCTCGAAGCCCTCGTGCCGGTCGGCCTGCCAGACACCGAACGTGACGCCCGCCGGGTCCTGCGCGAGGCACATCGAGCCGAAGTCGCCGACCTGCATCGGTTCCATCAGGACGGTGCCGCCCGCGCTCCGGATCTTCTCCGCCGTCGCGGCGGCGTCCGGCGAGGCCAGATACAGACACCAGGCCGACTGGGCCCCGCCGTCCTGGCCGGGCATGGGCGGGACGACCGCCGCGACGGCCTTGCCGTTCTTGTACGCCTGGGTGTAGTTGCCGTATTCGGAGGAAGACTCGCCGAACGTCCAGCCGAGCACGTCCCCGTAGAAGGTCTTGGCGCCCTCCAGGTCGGTGAACATCGCGTCGGTCCAGACCGGTGTGCCTTCAGGTCGTGCGGCCATGACGGTGACTCCCACTTCCGATTCGATGACGTGTTCCTGTGAGCCACGCTAGTCACGCTCGCCCGGGAGCGCGCGGTGGCACACGGTCACGGCAATCGAACTGGCGATCGAATATGAGGGAATCAGACGGACGGCCCCGGAGGAACCACGGCTACCGGGCAGTACGCGTGCTGGAGCACCGCGTGAGTGACCGAACCGAGGAGGAGGGAACCGAAACGATGCCGGTGATGGCGTCCCACCACGACGAGCCCGGCGTCCCGCGAGCCCTCCACCAGCCGCCCCGTCGCGTCCCCGGGCACCACCGAGGCCGTGAGCCCGACTCCCGGCCACCGCTCCGCGAACGGCGCGAGCAGCGCGGTCTGCTCCCGCTCCGCCTCCCGCAGGATCTCCTCCGTGTCGTCCTCGAACGGCAACGGCGGCGGCACCTGGAGCGCGGGGGAGGGGGCCGCCAGGAGCGCGCCCGGCTGCGGCGGGATCCGGAAGGCGGTCACCACCTCCAGCGGTACGCCCCGGTGCTGCGCCGTCCCGAAGGCGAAGGCCACCACCGCGTCCGGAGTCTCGTCGGCCGCCAGCCCCAGCAGCACCCGGCCCGCGCCCGCCCCGCTCTCCAGGGCCGCCGTGCGCGCCTCGTGCGGGACGACGACGAGCGGACAGGGCGCGGTGGCGGCGAGGGTGCGACCGGCCGAGCCGAGCAGCAGGGTGGCGAAACCACCGTGCCCCCGGGAGCCGGTCACCAGGAGCCGGGCGTCCCGGGACGCCGCCGTGAGGGCCTCGGTCACGGTCCCGTCCAGGGGCGCGTACCGCACGGGAACGCGGTGCCCGCGTTCCTCCACGACGGTCCGCACGGCGCGCAGGACGGTGTCCGGCGGCTCCGGGACACTGCCCGGGGAGGGGGTGCGGACCGTGCCGGACCGGACATGGGCCACGACCAGCGGCGATCCCAGGCTCTCGGCGTGACCCAGGGCCCATTCCAGGGCCCGCAGACTGTGCGCGGAACCGTCCACGCCGACGACGACCGGCGGCTCGGGCGCGGTGCTCGTGTCACTCATGCGGGAATGCCTCCCGCGCGCGCCCGTCCGCCACACCGGTCAGGACCGGCCGTGACCGGTCCCGGGGGAGAGGGTCAGGCCTCCTGCTCGCGGGTGGCCCGCTCCGCGTCGCGCTCCTTGATGCGGACGGTCTCCTTGCGGACCTCCAGCTGAGTGTTGCGCTCCTTGCGCAGCCACCCGGGGAACTCCTGCTTGAGGGCTTCGATCTGCTCGGTGGTGAGGGGCTCGGTGATGCCTCCGCGCGCGAGACCGGCGATGGAGACGCCCAGCTTCTGCGCGACCACCGGACGGGGGTGCGGGCCGTTCTTGCGGAGCTCCTGGAGCCAGGCGGGCGGGTTCGACTGGAGCTCGTTCAGCTCGGAGCGCGAGACGACACCCTCCTGGAAATCGGCGGGGGTGGCCTCGAGGTACACACCCAGCTTCTTCGCCGCGGTGGCGGGCTTCATCGTCTGGGTGCTCTGGTGCGACGTCATGGGTCAAGGGTATCGAGCGCCCGGACGAACTCCGACCACGGCTGCTACCGGTAACCTGGCGGAGTGACAGGCTCGGACGCTTCCCCCTCAGACCTCGCTTCGGATTCCCCCTCCGGCGCCCCCTCCTTCCGGCTGGCGTACGTCCCCGGAGTGACCCCCTCGAAGTGGGTGCGGGTCTGGCACGAGCGGCTGCCCGACGTGTCCCTCGGGCTGCTCCCCGTGACGCCCGCCGAGGCCTTCGGGGCGCTCCGGGACGGCACGGCCGACGCCGGTCTGGTCCGGCTCCCCGTCGACGGCGACGACCTCAGCGCGATCCCGCTCTACACGGAGACCACGGTCGTGGTCGTCCCCAAGGACCACGCGTTCACCGCCGCCGAGGAGCTCACGGCGGACGACCTCGCCGGGGAACTGGTGCTGCACCCCCTCGACGACACCCTGGGCTGGGAGCGGCCGCCGGGCCTCGCGGCGAACGAGCGCCCGGCGACCACCGCCGACGCGATCGAGCTGGTCGCGGCGGGCGTGGGCGTGCTCGCCGTCCCGCAGTCCGTGGCCCGGCTCCACCACCGCAAGGACCTCACCTACCGGACGCTCGTGGACGTCGCCCAGTCGCGGGTGGGTCTCGCCTGGCCCGCCGCCGACGAGGCGCCCGACCTGGTGGAGGAGTTCATCGGGATCGTGCGGGGCCGCACCGTGAACAGCACCCGGGGGCGTCGCGCCGAGGCCCTGAAGGGCCAGAAGCAGCCGAAGGAGCGGAAGGGCGGCGGCCGGAAGCAGGCCGATCCCGCCCGGTCGGGGAAGCCCGGCGGGGGCTCCCGGACGGCCGGGCGGCCCGCGGCCCGCAAGGGCGGCGGCACCGGCGGCTCCGGGAAGGGCCGCACCAGCGGCAAGCCGCGCCGGAAGTCCTGAACGGCCCGCCCGTACGCGGACCTGGACGTACGTGGGACACGGCCCGCGCCCGTACGCCGTACACGGCCCGGCCGCCCCGGGGCGTACGACGGCTCGCGGTCCGTACGGCGGACACACCCCTCGACGCTCCCGGTGTGATCGGCATACTGGCTCCTCCTGATCACCGAGAGCCCGCAGGAGGAGCTTCGGCCGCCAGTTTCAGGACCGTCGTCGAGGTCGCACCGGACCACCTCGACCAGGCCCGGTCCATCGACCGGGTCTTCCAGGAGGCGATCGCCCCGGCGACCGTCGACTTCGGCTTCGACGCGATCCGGGAGGCCGCCGAGGCCGTCCCGGACCGCACCGTGGTGAGGACGGTGCGGGGCTGGCGCCTCCAGGAGCACGCCCCCGTCCTCGTCATGGTCCTCTCCCTCAAGGAGGCCGTCCGGCAGGCGCTGCCGCCGGAGTGCGCCGAGGCCGGTTTCTGGGCCACCGTGGAGCGTGAGCTCGTCGGGGCGTTCACGGACCTAGCCGCCCAGGAGGGACGGCCGGGTCTCTCCTTCCACGAGGAGTCGGCGGAGCGGACCCGGTTCCACCAGGACCTGTTCTTCGCCCTCCAGGACGAGGAGACCGGGGAGCACCTGTACGCCCTGGCGTTCTGCGTCGACGTGACGATCGAGCTGCCGAAGGCCCGTGCCGTCGCCCTGGAGCTGACGGACGTGGTGCCGTTCGCCGTACGGCTGAACGCGATCGTGCTCCGCGGTCCCCTGGGCCTCGCGGCCTGACCTCCCCCCGCCGCACCGTGCGGCCGGCCCGCCGTCCCGGGCCGGGCCCCCGCACGTCCGGTGATCAGCCCCCGGGCCGCCACCGGCCGCGCCGCGCCGCCGCGAGCAGCTCCGGGACCGTGGCCAGCTTGACCCGGGGACGCCCCGCCGCCCGGCCCCTCGCCCGTTCGGTCCGCTCGATGGCCGCGAGGCCCCGCGCGTCGACCACCTGCCCACCGCGGCGCCTGAGCAGCCCGCGGAACTCCCTCTCGGTGCCCGTGGGCGTCGGCAGCGCGCCGCCGACCGCGTCCGCCAGGAGGGTCCCGACGGTCTCCCCGGCGCAGCTGCGGTTGGCCCCGATGCCTCCGGTGGGACCGCGTTTGATCCAGCCGACGACGTAGCTCCCGGGCAGCCCGGTGACGCGCCCGGCGGTGTGCGGCACCGTTCCGGTGGCCTCGTCGAGGGGCAGCCCCGGCAGCGGGACGCCCCGGTGGCCGATGGCGCGGACGAGGAGCCCCGCCCCGATCTCCGTACCCGAGGGGGAGCTTCCGCCGGTGACCCGGACCGCACGGACCGAGTCCCCGCCGAGCACCTCGACGGGAGCCGAGTGGAAGCGGAGGACGATCCGGCGGCGGCCGGGCACGGGGGGCCGCGCCCAGTCCACCGCCTCGCGGACGACCCCGCGCAGCAGCGCCGCCTTCTCCCCGGTTCCGGCGGCGTCCACGGCCGCACCGGTGCGCGGGTCGTGGTCGTCGACGACCAGGTCGACACCCGGCAGGTGTCGCAGGGCGAGGAGCTCGGACCTCGTGTACGCCGCCCCGCCGGGGCCCCGGCGGGCCAGCAGGACGACCTCGCGGACCGGGTCGGCGCGCAGGGCGGCCAGGGCGTGGTCGGCGATGTCGGTGCGGGCGAGGGCCGCCGGGTCGGAGAGGAGGACGCGGGCGACGTCGAGGGCCACGTTGCCGTTGCCGACGACGAGGACCCGTGCGGCGGGGGAGGGGAGCCGGACGGCGTCCGGGCCGGTCTCGGGGTGCGCGTTGTACCAGGACACCAGGGAGGTCGCGGAGACGCTGCCCGGCAGGTCCTCGCCCGGGATGCCGAGCCGCCGGTCGGCGGGCGCGCCGACCGCGTACACCACGGCGTCGTGGTGCGCGGAGAGTTCCCCGGCGGTCACGTCCCGGCCGACCTGGACGCCGAGCCGCAGCCGTACCCGGGGATGGGAGTGGAAACGGGCGAGGGCCTCCCCGGCGCCCTTGGTGGCGGGGTGATCGGGCGCCACGCCGTGGCGGAGGAGCCCTCCGGCCACCGGCAGCCGGTCGATCAGCGTCACCTCGGACGAGGTGTGGAGGAGCAGGTCCTCGGCGGCGTACATGCCCGCGGGCCCGGTGCCGACGACGGCGACGCGCAGCGGTCCGAAGTCGGAGGGCAGCGAGCGGCGGAAGGAGGGCTCCCCCCAGGGGTGGAAGGTCGGCGGGGCGGCGGGCGGGGCGGGCGGCCGGTCGGCGTAGTAGGCGGCGTTGATCCCCTCGTACGCGGCGAGCGGTCCGGTCAGCCGGTCCACGGGGAAGATCGCGTCCACCGGGCAGGCGTCGGCGCAGGCACCGCAGTCGATGCAGGCCCGGGGGTCCACGTACAGCATCTCCGTGGTGCCGAAGCCGGGTTCCCCGGGCGTCGGGTGGATGCAGTTGACCGGGCAGACGGCGACGCAGGTGGCGTCGTTGCAGCAGGTCTGGGTGATGGCGTAGGTCATGGTGTCGGCTCCGCTCCGCTCGTCGGGGCTGCTCGTCGGTCCGTCGTGCCGCGGGGCGGCTCAGAGGAGGTGGGCGCGCCGGTAGAAGAAGAGCGCGGGGCGGGTCAACATGCCGACGTCGGAGAGGAACTGCATCAGCCCGGCGCAACTGGCGCGGAGCCGCGACCTGTAGTGCTCGTTCGCGGCGGCCTCGCGGCGCGCGCGCCCCGGGTCGAGCCCGGCGCGCTCGTACACCTCGGGGTTCACCAGGCTGGTGATGATGAAGTACGCGGCGACGGCGACCACGAGTGCCTGGAAGTGGCGGCGGGCGCGGCTCGCACGGGCGAGGCGGCGGCGGGTCTCGTCCCGGGCGAACCTCATGTGCCGGGACTCCTCGACGACATGGATGTTGTTGATCGTGCGGACGAAGGGGACCACCCGCTCGTCGCGCATCCAGTCGCGCTGCATGACGTCGAGGACCTCCTCGGCGACCAGGATGCCCGCGTAGGCGGCCTCGCCGAAGCCGACGGTCTTGATGAGGCGGCCGAGTTCGAGGACCGTGCGGCGGGGCCGGTAGGGCGGCGCCCCGAGCTTCTGGGAGCCGCGCGCGAACATGATGGAGTGCCGGCACTCGTCGGCGATCTCGGTGAGGGCCCACTGGAACCGGGGGTCGGTGTGGTCCATGAGGTAGATGTCGCGGAGCATCATCTGCTGGAGGATCATCTCGAACCAGATGCCGGTGCTGGCGACGGAGGCGGACTCCTGCCGGGTCAGCTCCTTGCGCTGCTGCTCGGTCATCTCCTGCCAGTACGCGGTGCCGTAGAGGCTGTTCCACTCGGGGCTCTGGCCGTGGAGGTCCTTGTCGAGCGGGGTGTCCCAGTCGACCTCGACGGCGGGGTCGTACGAGAGCGCGGCGGCCGATCCGAGCAGTCGCTCGGCGACGTCGTCCTCCTGGTCGGGGCCGCCGGTGCGGGCGGTGCTCCTTGCCATGGTGCGGCTCCTCGGGTCACGGGTGCGCCGGTCCGGACTCTTGTGAGACATGATGTCTAACAAGCTTGTTAGATGGAACGTATAACAAGGATCCCGTACGGGCCTACCCCTCGGTAAGGTCCAGTTCTCCGAAGGGAGTTCGGCGGCGACACCGGCCGGACACGCGGACGGGGCCGGAGCCTGTCGGCTCCGGCCCCGTCCGGGGGTCACACGCAGCTAGAAGGTGAGGTTCCAGGCGTCGATCTTGCCCGAGTCCTGTGCCGCGTTGTCGTTCACGCGCAGCTTCCACACCCCGTTCGCCACCTCGGACGAGGCGTTGACGGTGTAGGTCTGGAGGATGTTGTCCGTCCCGCTGCCCGTCCGGTTGTGCAGGACGTACACGGTGCCGTCCGGCGCCACCAGATCGACCTTCAGGTCACCGATGTAGGTGTGCTTGACGTCCACGCCCACCTTCAGGGCGGCCGGGGCGCTGCCCGTCACACCGCTGACCGTGATCGCGCTCTCGACCGTCGCGTTGTCGAGGATCGTGACGTCCGCGAGGTTCTCGAAGTACGCCCCGGGCTGCGGGGTCGTACCGCCGACGGCCTTCAGGGCGTCGACCGCTCCCTCGCCGAAGAACCCGTTCTTCGCCGTGGTGCCCTTGCAGCGGGTGTCCGAGGGGCACGCCCGGTCCGTGGCCTGCGTGCCCAGCTGGTCGCGGATCTGCGCCGGGGTGAACGTCGGGTTCACGCTCGCGATCAGCGCGGCGACACCCGCGACGTGCGGGGACGCCATCGACGTCCCGCTCATCGTGCCGTACTTGCCGCCGGGGAGCGTCGAGTAGACACCGGTGGCGCCGTCACCGCCCGGAGCCGCTATGTCGATCACGCCGTTGCCGAGGTTCGAGTACGAGGACTTGGCGCCGCCGCTGCCCTGCGCGGCGACCGTCACCACGCCCGGCAGCTCCGTCGGGATGTCGATGCACGCGTTGGTGATGGTGCGGGTGACCGGCGTCGAGTCGTTGGGGCTCTCGGAGTCGGTCGTCTTGTTCGCCAGGTCGTAGTTGGAGTTGCCCGCGGCGGCCACCTGGAGCGAACCCTTGCCCTCGGCGTACTCCTGCGCCCGGCGGACGCCCTCGATGATGGCGGCCTGGTCCACGTTGTCCGGGCAGTTGAACTGCCACGGGTCCGTGTAGTAGCTGTTGTTGGTGACCTTGAAGCCGTGGTCACCGGCCCATATGAAGCCGCAGATCGTGTTCTCCGCGAAGAACAGGCTGCTGGTCGGCTCCGCGATGCGGACCGAGGATATCTTCACGCCGGGCGCGACGCCGATGACGCCCTTGCCGTTCTTCGCCGCCGCGACCGTGCCCGCGACGTGCGTGCCGTGGGTGCCGACGTCCCGCCAGGCGCCGGCGCGGGTGTCCGCCTTGCCGTAGGCGCAGGAGGCCGAGTCGGCGGCGTTGAAGTTGGGCGCGATGTCCTGGTGCTGGTCGTCCACGCCGGTGTCGAGGATGCCGACCTTCACCGAGGCCGAACCGGTGGTGACCGCCCAGGCCTGCTCGGCCTTGATCTGCGTCATGTCCCAGCGGTTGGACTCGGTCAGCGTCGTCGTCGACTGCGCCGGGTTCGCCGGGAGCGCCGGGTTGTAGGCGTCGGCCGGGACGTCCGAGGTCCGGGTCGCCCCGACCTGCTGGACACCGCCGACGGCGCGCATCGAGGAGGCGAACGTCGTGGACGTCGAGTGCGCCACGATCACGCCGATCGCGTCGTACGTGGCGAAGACCGAACCGCCGCTGGTCGCCACGGCGCCGCTCACCGCGGCGGTGCCGCCGGGTGCCGTGATCACCAGGTAGGCGCGGGTGCCCGCGGCCCAGGCGGCGGGTGCCGCCGCCTTCGCCGCCGGGGCGGGCTGCGCCGCCGTCGCGGAACGGGGCGCTACGGGCGCGGTGTCCGTGGGGGCGGCCTGGGCGAGTCCGACGGGGGCGGCGAGGGCCACGGCCGTCCCGAGGGCGGCGACGGCGACGGCCGACGTTCTCAACCGGCTGGATATGTGGGAAAACAATGCGTCCTCCGATGACCCGGTGGCGCGGGTGGCGCCCGCCGGGTCCTGTGATGTGTGGGGTGGACGCAAGATCCCAGAATCACGGACCGGAGGGAAGGGTTCTGCCCGAGAAGTCTGTTCGCGTTACGCACTGTTGACCGCACGCAGGGTGACGCGGGTCGGCGCGGCGCGACCGGTGACGGTGGACGGCGGCCCCTCGGTGCCGCCATCCACCGCTCACCGAGGGCTACTTGAGGTACGGGCCGGGGTCGCCGATCCGGCCGGGGCCGCCGAGCACGTACACCCGCAGGTTGCCCTTGCCGGGCGCGGTGATCGTGAGGGTGCCGTCGGTGACGGTACGGACGTCGCCGGTGACGGCGTCCGCGTACGTGCCGTTGGGGATTCCGGTGAAGGTGGCCCCGCCCGAGATCGTGACCAGCGCGAAGCTGTCCGTACCGGCCGCGGTGTAGCGGCGCTTGAACGCCATCGCGCCGGAGACGCCCTCGGTGGAGTACTGGCCCAGTTGGAGCGCGGGGACGGCCCGGCGGATCTGGTTGAGCCGTTGCAGGTGTTTCACCAGGGGCTGCCGGAGGGTGGTGGCGACCGCCCCGGAGGCGGCGGACACCTGGGAGAAGTCACTGGCGGTGACGGAGCCCGCGACATGGTCGCCGAAGTAGGCGCGGCCGGTGGTGGCGAGCGGACAGCCGGGCCCGCAGTCGATCTTCTTCCCCTTCTGGAACTCGATCTCGGAGCCGTAGTACAGCGTCGGGATGCCGCGGAAGGTCCACATCAGGGACATGTTCTCGGCCCAGGCGTCGGTGCCGCCCGCGTACCGCTCGCTGGACTTGTTGGGGCCGTAGTCGTGGCTGTCGACATAGACGACGTTGTAGGTGGCGTCGTGGTAACTGTCGTCGGAGTCCTTGCCGTTGGAGAAGGCGTTCTGCGCGTCGCCGAAGTTCATGTGCATCCGCATGTCGATGACGTTCATGCCCGAGAACCGGCTGCGGTCGGGAGTGTGGTAACTGTTCCCGGCGAGGAAGGCGTTGGTGGAGGTGGGCTGGTTCCCGGTGCCCTGCCGCTGCTCGTACTCGTACATCTCCAGGGCCGCCCTGGTGTCGTCGGCGTCGTACTCCTTGCGCTCCTTCCAGGTGTAGAACTGCGCCGAGTGGTTCACCGAGCCCCGGTTCCACTTGTCGTTGACGAAGGCCGCGACCTCGCCGAAGACGAAGAAGTTCTTCGCCGCCTCCGCCCCGTGACGCTGTGTCACCCGCTCCTGGATCGCGGGCAGGAAGCGCCGGTTCCAGGTGGTGCGCGGGATGTGGACGGCGGTGTCGACGCGGAAGCCGTCCACGCCCATGTCGATGTACTTGTCGTACGCGCCGATCAGATAGTTCTGGACGGCCGGGTTCTCCGTGTTGAAGTCCGCAAGGTCCTCGTGGAGCCAGCAGGAACGGGAGTCCTCACCCTCCCAGTTGCCGATCCAGCACTGGTGGTAGAGCGACGCGGGGAACATGCCGGACGTCGGGCTCGGCCACTGGCAGTTGTGGACGGTGTAGCCCTCGGCGCTCTTCCCGCCGGTCGGCTTCCCCCAGTTCACGCAGGTGTTCCCGGTCGGCTCGGCCGTCGACCACAGGTCCCCGTTGTAGTACGACTTGCCGGACTTCGGGTCGACCGTCAGGCCGTCGTACTCGAAGCCGGGCTGCCTCTCGTCGTAGTACCAGCTCCACTGGGTGTCCCGGACGCCGTACACGGTGGGTGTGAACAGGCCCTTGGCGCCCCAGCGGGATGAGTGGTTGTAGACGACGTCCTGGTAGATCTTCATGCCCTTGGCGTGGGCCGCGTCGATCAGGTCCTGGTAGGACGCTCCGGCGGACTCCAGGCGCGGGTCCACCCGGTAGAAGTCCCAGCCGTGGTAGCCGTGGTAGTCGTAGTCCGAGCGGTTGAGGACGACCGGGGTCACCCAGAGCGCGGAGAAGCCCAGCCCCTTGACGTAGTCGAGTTTCTGGATGAGGCCCTTGAAGTCGCCCCGGAACATGGGGTCGTCGTTGGCCGCGTTGCCCGACTTCACGTGCTGCCCGCCGCCCCGGTTGTTGGCCGGGTCGCCGTCGTTGAAGCGGGCGGTGAGGACGAAGTAGATCGGGTCCTTGCGGGGGTCGGTTCCGAGCGGTCTGCCCGTGGTGGGAGTCGTGGGGGCGTCGCCGGTGGTGGCGGTCGCCGGGGCGGACGCGGCGGAGACGTTCCCCGCCGCGTCCACGGCCCGCACGGTGTAGGTGTACGCGGTCCGTTCGGCGAGTCCCGTGTCCGAGTGGACGGTGGAGGAGACGTCGGTCACGACCGTGCCGCTGCCGCCGACCCGGGTGACCTGGTACTTCGTCACGCCCCTGTCGTCGGTGGCGGGGTCCCAGCCGAGCAGGACGGAGGTGCCGTCGGGCCGGGCGCTGAGCCGCGCGGGCGCGGTCGGCGGCCGGGTGTCGGGCGTCTCGGCGGCGCACGGGTCGCTCGCGCCCGCCGTCACCACGTTGTTCCGTACGGTGCTGACGCCGGTGCCCAGCGCGTAGTCGGAGCCCCGGTTGTTGTCCCAGGTGCCGTTGCCGTTGTTGAAGGCGGCCCTGAGCCCGGTGGCGGTGCCGAGGTCGATCTCCCGCTTCCACCAGCCGGGACAGGCGGCCGGCATCCCGACGCCGGGCACGCTCGTCCAGGCGCCGCCGGCCGGCTGGTAGTGGATGTTGGCCGTGGACCAGCCGAGCGCCTCGGTCGAGTAGTAGACGGTGGCCCTCGCGCCCGGCCCCGGGGTCGGTCCGGTGTCGCCGCACGGGTCGGAGTGGGCGACGACCCCGTCCTTGACGGTGACGCTCCCGGTGCCCAGGGCGTAGTTCCGGCCGCCGTTGTTGTCCCAGGTGCCGCCGCCGTCGTTGAAGGTGGCCCGGAGTCCGGCGGCCGTGCCGAGGGGGACGGTCTTCTTCACCCAGTCCGCGCAGGCGGCCTCCATGGCCACGCCGGGGACGGTGGTCCAGGAACCGCCGTCGGGCGCGTAGTGCAGGTTGTACCGCGCCCAGTTCTTCGTCTTCGTCCAGTAGAAGACCGTGGCCGTGGCGTCGGCGCTCGCGGCGACCGGCGCCGTACGGGGGGAGGGGGCTCCCCCGCCGGGCGCGGTCATCAGGCCGAGGACGCCTGCGGCGACCGCCAGGGCGGTCGCCGCGCGGCCCGGAAGCCGTCTGCGGGTGGGTGTCATCCGGATCTCCAGACAGGGCCGAGCGTCACCGGACAGCGCTCTCCCCGGGCAGGGGACGACACTGTTGGAAACGCACTCGGAAAGTTGCGGAAACATCTTGCATCGGCCGGAAGTTACCGCCGCCGGATCCTGGCGTAAAGGGTTCGGGGGCGATGTGATGCGCTTCGGTGATCGACGTCCGGAATGAAGGAGGGCCCGCCCGATGGAGCTGCCCGCGCCCTGCCCGCGCCCTGCCCGCGCCCTGCGCGTGCTCAGCGTGGAGCGCGCGTTCCTGCTGAACCGGCGGCGCTCGCGGTGCTCGCCGGGTGGGGATGGCGGAGTGCGGACGCGGTGGCCGCGCGCGTGCTGCCCGCGGTGGCGGCGCCGGGCGCGACGGCGCTCCTCCGGGGGCTCTTCGCGGCCCGAAGGCGCGGGTGCGGCTGCCCCTCGCGGGTGTCCTGGCCGTGAAGGCGCTGGTGTTCGGGGCCGCCGTGTTCGTCCTCCACGCGCTGGGGCACCCCGGCCCGGCCGTGGCCTTCGCCGTCGTCGCGGTGGTGGACACGGGCTTCGTCGCGGGGGACCGCGGGGGCCGGGCGACGGCCTGAGCGGGCGGGCGGGCCGGGGGTCGTCGTGGGGCGGGGGTTCCTCAGGGGCGCGGCCAGGGGCGGCCTTCGAGCCGCTCGATGTCCCGGTTGAAGCGTTCGAGGAATTCGGCGAACCGGGCCACGTCCTCGGGCGCCCAGTGCTCCATGACCCGTTCGAGGCCCGCGATGTTGGCGGTGCGGTCGCCTTCGAGGCGCCGCTCGCCCTCCTCGGTGATGCGGAACTTGCGGGCGATGCCGCCGTCCGGGTCGGGGATGCGTTCCACGACCCCGGCGCGGAGCATCGCGGCCGTCTGCCGGTTGAGGGTCGAGGCGTCGAGCCCGAAGGCCTCGGTGAGCTGCCCGATGGACATCGGTCCGTGGATGTGGATGCGGCTCAGCAGGACGTAGGCGCTGCGGTCGAGATTGCCGCCGCCGGCCCGGGAGCGGGGTGCGTAGAGATGGGCGTGCCGCCCGAGCAGCATGGTCTCGAACTCGACCAGACGGGTGGGCTTGTCCACGGGCTTGTCCATGGGCACATTCTCTCCTGAGGCGACGACGTGTGCATCATACATAACTTGTGCATGTGGCAATTAATGTGCATCATGCATAGAAAGCTTCCGGGGGTCGCTCGGAAGGGGCCCGGAAGCGGCTCGGGAGCAGCCCCGGGAAGCCCCGGGACAGTCGGGAAGCGGCCGTGGAAGACGGCAGTGAAAGCCGGCAGTGAAGAATCAAGAGGGAGAACACGTGGACGTCACCAAGCCCGACGCCCGACCAGGAGGCGTCGTCGGCGTCCTCGCGCTCGCGGGCATCGTGGCCGCGCTCATGCAGACCCTGGTCGTACCGCTCATCGGCGACCTCCCCCGGTTGCTCGGCACCACCGCGTCCGACGCCTCCTGGGTGATCACCGCCACCCTCCTCGCGGGCGCCGTCGCCACCCCCGTCGCCGGACGCCTCGGCGACACCCTCGGCAAGCGGCGCGTCCTGCTCGTCTCCGTGATCCCGCTCGTCGTCGGCTCCGTGGTCTGCGCCCTCGCCTCCTCCCTCGTCCCGATGATCGTCGGACGCGGACTCCAGGGCCTCGGCATGGGCGTCGTCCCGCTCGGCATCAGCCTGCTCCGCGACATCCTCCCGCCCGCGAAGCTCGGCGGCTCCATCGCCCTCATGAGCGCCTCCATGGGCGTCGGCGGCGCCCTCGGCCTGCCCTTCTCCGCCGCCGTCGCCGAGAACGCCAGCTGGCGGGTGCTCTTCTGGGTCGCCGCCGGACTCAGCGCCCTCGTCGGCGTCCTCATCTGGCGCGTCGCCCCCGCCGGGCGCCGCACTCCCGCCGCCGGGCGCTTCGACCTCCTCGGCGCGCTCGGTCTCGGCGTCGGCCTCGTCGCCCTGCTGCTCGCCGTCTCCAAGGGCGCGAACTGGGGCTGGGGCAGCGGAACCACCCTCGGCCTCTTCGCCGTCGCCGTCGTCGTCCTGTTCGGCTGGGGCGTCCGGGAACTGCGCATCGCCGAACCCCTCGTCGACCTCCGCGTCACCGTCCGCCCGGTCGTCCTCATGACCAACCTGGCGTCGATCCTCGTCGGATTCGCCATGTACGCCCAGTCCCTGGTCGTCCCCCAGCTGTTCCAGCTCCCCGAGGCCACCGGCTACGGCCTCGGCCAGTCGATGATGGCCATGGGGCTGTGGATGGCCCCCGCGGGCCTGATGATGATGGCCCTCGCCCCGCTCGGCGCCAAGCTCTCCGCCGCCCGCGGCCCCAAGGTCACGCTCTCCCTCGGAGCCCTCGTCATCGCCGCCGGATACGGTTCCGCCTTCGTCCTCATGGGCAGCACCTGGGGCCTGCTGCTCGTCACCCTCGTCTGCAACACCGGCGTCGGACTCGCCTACGGGGCCATGCCCGCCCTCATCATGGGCGCCGTCCCCCAGGAGGAGACCGCCTCCGCGAACAGCTTCAACACCCTGATGCGCTCCATCGGCACCTCCGTCTCCGCCGCCGTCATCGGCGTGGTCCTCGCCCAGATGACCACCACCCTCGGCGGCCACGCCCTGCCCTCCGAGAACGGCTTCCGCGTCGCCGTGCTCATCGGCTGCGGAGTCGGCCTGGTGGCCGCCGCCGTCGCCGCGCTCATCCCCACCCGTACGACGGCCGGTCCCGCCGACGCCCGTACCGGCACGGACCCCGGGGCCGCGCCGCTCACCGCCACGGAGGCCACCGCCTGAGCGGCCGCCCCGGCGGGCGGCGCCCCACCCCCGAGCGTCCCCCTCCGGTCCTCCCGGGGCGGGGCCGCCCGTCCTCCCGGCCGATCTCGGCAAGACCATTGATCGCCCAATTCCCTTCCCCTAAGGTCGCGTTCACCGAACGGCCGTTTCCGGCCGCGCGTGCACCATCAGGAGCCCAGCCGCCTCCGGGCGGCGCGGAACAAGGGAGACCCGTCATGGTCAGGCACTACGTCAAGTACGCCTTCAGCACCCTCACCGCGGCGATGTTCGCCAGCATGGTCTGACGCTCGGCCCCGGCCTGGACCGGGAGGACAACCGGTCCAGGCGTCAGGAGCCCCCTTGTTCGGTACCGCCCTCAGTCAACTCCGCTACGGAATGGCGATCCTGCGCAACCGCCGCATCCGCCCGCAGGACCTGGAACGCATCGCCCGCGACCTCGTCGCCACCCTGGCCGAGTTCGGCGAACCCGGCGCCGACTCGGCCCTGCTGCCCGGCCAGGCGGGGGCCGTCGACCCCGCCGTGCGCAGGACCGTCACCGAACGCAGCCTGCGCGCCACCGCACGGGCCGCCGCCCGGCACACCGCTCATTACCGGCGGACCTTCGGCGCCCTGGGGCTCGACCCGGACACCCTCACCCCGGAGACCTGGCACCGCGTACCGGTCACGCCCAAGGAGGCACTGCGCGCGCTGCCCGCCGCCTTCGTCTCCGCCGCCTCCGCCCCCGCCCTGATGGCCCTCACCACGGGCACCAGCGGCACCCCCACCACCGTCTGGTTCTCCCGGGCGGAGGTGGAGATCTCGGTCGCCATGAGCACCGTCTCCGCCGTACTCGGCCAGGGCCTGCGAGCCCACCACACCATGGCGTACGCGGGCTGCTCCCGCGCCACCCTCCCCCTGCTCAACGTGGAGGAGTCGGTGACCCGGATCGGCGCCTCGTTCGTCCAGATCGGCACCGTGGACCCCGCCGTGGCCCTCGACCGGCTGGCCACCCCGCTCGGCCTGCGCGGCAAGGCCCCGCAGATCACCCATCTGACGGTCTCCGCTTCCTACCTCTCCGCCCTCGTCGAGGAAGCGGAGCGCAACGACTGGCGGCCTGCGGACTTCGGCCTGGAATCCATCGGCGTCGGCGGCGAAGTGCTCTCGGACCCGCTGCGGGAACGGGCCGAGGCAGCCCTCGGCGGCCGGATCTCCACCGCGTACATGATGACCGAGGCCGTTCCCTCGGGCGGCACGACCTGCACCGAGGGACATCTGCACCACACCACCGAGTTCGGACACATGGAGACGCTCGATCCCGTGACGCACGAGCCGACACCCCCCGGCGCCGTCGGCGTCATCGTGCAGACCCCGTACGTCCCCTACCGCGACTGCACCCTGCTGCTGCGCTACGCGACCGGCGACCTGGTCCGCCGCCCGATGGCCGAACCCGCCTGCGAACTGGCCCACCTGCCCGCGACCTCGCCCGTACTCGGCCGCTGGTCGGGCCCGTCGAGCCTCGCGGTCCCCACCCGATCGGTCCTCGACCTGCTGGAGGCCGAACCGGACGTACCCCTGCCCGCCCGCCACGCGCTGGAGGACCGGCCCGGGGGCCCCGTCCTCCACGTCCTGGTCCGCCGGACGCCCGCCACGACCCTGCTCGGCAGACTGCGGGAGCGGGCCACGACGGCGGGCCTCGCGCTGGACGACATCGTGCTCCACGACGACCCGGCGACGATGCCGCCGACCGGCCCGGTCCGCGCCGATCTGCGCGAGCACACCTTCGAGTCGGTCCGCCCCACCGCCGTACGGGCGGGGAGCCGGACATGAGCACCGCCCCCGCCCTGGTGGGCCTCAACGCCGCCGTCGCCGCCGTCACTGCGGCGGGCGCCGTCTACTTCACACGGGTCCGGATGCCCCGTCCCCCGGTCGGCCGGTACGAACTGCCCGACGTCGCCGTGATGGGCGCCGTCGTGGTGGCGGCCCCCCTGGTCTATCTGGCGGCGCCCCGGGCCGCCGTGGCCGTCGTCTTCGGTCTGGTCCTCTGCGTGGCGCTCCAGTTCACCCTCGCGCCGCTGACCGGCGCCGGACGGGCCTGGGCGGCGGCGGTCGCCCTGGTGGCCGTCACCGCCGGGTGCGCCCTCGCGGACCTGCCGGTCGCGGTGACCGCGCTGACCGACGTCCTGCTCGCCGTCGCGGTGGTGGGCGTGGCCAACATGTGGGCGCAGAGCGGGATGCGCTCCGCCCACGCCGCCTGGTTCGCGGGCACGCTCTGCTGCTACGACCTGGTGGCGACCGGACTCACCTCCGTCATGGACCGGTTCGCCGCCCAGGTCATGGGGCTGCCGTTCGCCCCGCTCCTCGCCGTCACCCAGGGCAGACCGCCGGTCGCGCTCGGCCTCGGCGACCTGCTGCTCCTGACGCTCTTCCCGCTGGTGGCGCTCAAGGCGTTCGGACGGGCCGCCGCCCTGCTCGCCGCCGCGGTCGGACTCGCGGTGTCCGCGAGCGTCAGCCTGCTGTTCGGCCTGGGCGTGCTGACCGGCGCCTTCCCGCTCCTGACGGCCCTCGGACCGCTGATCGTGCTCCAGCACGTACTGTGGTCACGGGCCAGGTCCGGCGAGCGGACGACCGCCGAGTGGCACGCCGGAGCGGCGCGCCCGGCCGCGGCCGACGCCCCCACCGGCCCCGACCCGGCACTCCTCCTGGCCCTGGAACCGACCGGCCTGGACGCCCTGCCGACCGCGCCGTCCCCCGGCGACTGGCTCGCGGTCGTCGACGGCCGGGCGGTGGGCAGCGGGAGAACACCGGGCCGGGCACACAAGGACGCCCGGCGCCGAGGCTGCGCGGAGACACCCGTCGTACGCCGGCACTGAGCCGGACGCCCGAGACGGAGCCCGGCCGCTTCGGCGCCCACCGCCCCGACCGACGGGCGTCACGAGCTGACGCGCCCGGTGCCGGACGCCGACCGGCACCGGCCCGTTCGCGCCCCCGGTCGCCGCGGGACACGGACACCGTTCGGCACGGGCCGAACAGCCGGACGGGCCGTCGCCCACCGGCCCCGCCCGCTCCCGCCGGTCCGGCCCCGCACCGTCCGGCCATCGCCGGGAGGCGCGGCCCACCGGGCGACCGGGCGCCTCAGGAGCGCGGCCCGGCCGCCTCAAGGGTGAAGAGCGCGCCCTCCGGATCGCGCACCGCCACCGGCCCGCGCCCGGCGGGCCCGCGCACCCCGCCCCAGTCCCCGCCCGGCACCACCGAACCGCCGTGCGCCACGACCGCCTCCCGCGCCGCCTCCGGATCGGGCACCCGGAACCGTACGAGCCAGCGCGGACGCAACTGCGGCTGTGGCGCGGTGGCCTCCACGGGACCGCTGTTCAACCGCGCGACGGCCTCGCCGTCGCGCCGCAGCACCACCTTGTCCTCCTCGTACGACACCTCGAAGCCCCCCGGCCCGCCGTCCGACCAGCGGAGCACCTCCCCGTAGAACACGGCCGCCTCGAAGGCGTCCCGGGTGTGCAGTTCCAGCCACGCGGGCGCGGTCCGCTCACCCAGATGCCAGGGGGTCTCCGCCCGCCCCTCCCACACCCCGAACGACGCCCCCTCCCGGTCCGTCGCCAGCGCCGCCCGCCCGTGCGGCGGGAAGGGCACCGGGCCCACCCCCACCGTGCCGCCCCGCTCCCGCACGCGCGCCACCGCCAGGTCGACGTCGGCCACGGCGAAGAACACCGTCCACGCCACCGGCACCGACAGCTCCGCCGCCACCCCCGCGATCCCGGCCACCGGCACCCCGTCCCGCTCACCCACCGCGTACGCGCGCTCCCCTTCGCCCCGCCGGAACGTCCAGCCCAGCACCGCCCCGTAGAACCGCTCCGCCGCCTCCAGATCGCGTGCGGTCAGACCCAGCCAGCACGGTGCTCCCACCGTCTTCCCGGTCGTCGGCCCCGACACCGGCACCACCTCCTCGTCGTCCAGCGCGCTGCGTGCGCCGTGCGCCTCTTCCCCTCCCCGCCGCCCCGCACACGCCCGTTCCCCCGACTGCCGCCGATCACCACACGCCCGGGTGCGACCGCCCATGACCCGACGGACACCGTCCGGCCATGAGCAGCCCCCGGCCCACCCCCAGGGAAGCCCCCACGACCGGCACGGACCCGTCCGCCCCGCCCCTCCTGCCGCGCCCCTGGACACCGGAGGACACCGAAGCCCTCGTACGTCACCACGGGGCCCCGCACCCGCGTGCCTGGCTCGCCACCCACCTGGACACCGAGGCCCGGGTAGGTCCGTACGCGCGAGCGCACATGCCGTCGGCCGCGCCCGCCCCGGGCATCCGCACGGCCACGACCCGCCGACCACGCCACGGGCTGCCCGAGGAGATCCGCCCGCACGCCGACCGCCGTTGCCCCCGGGGCCGGGGAGACCTCAGGCGGTCCGCTCACCGACCTGGACCCGCAGCGAGGCGCAGAGCCGGTGGTGCAGCAGACCGAGGACCGGCTCGTCGGGGCCGAACAGCGCGGGCGCCAGCTTCCAGTAACGGACCATCAGGGGCCCCTCGTGCGCGGCGAGCAGCTCCGTCAGCCGGACCCGGAACGCCGGGGTGTCACGGACCCCGAGCGCCCGCGCGTAGGCGCCGACGAACCCGTCGAGCACACCCGCCCCCGCCGCGTCCCGCCCGGCCCGCACCGCGCCCCAGGCCGCCCCGTACACCTCGGCGAGACCCTCGTACAGCACGGTGGGCCGGTACTCCCCGTCCGGCAGCGGCCGGGCCGTCCGCAGCTCCGCCCGGTCCAGGCCCGCCCCGGACACCAGCGCGTGCAGCCGGGCGAAGGCCAGGACCTGCTCGGGCGTCGGCTCCGCGGGCGTGCCCGGCACCACCGCGTCGAGGACCGACGACACCACCCGGCCCGGCAGCCGCACCGGCAGGACACGGCGCCAGAACCGGGCGAGCACCGTCGTGTCGGGCGGCACGGACATCGCGCCGAGCAGCCGCAGCCGCTCGCTCCGCCGTCCCTCCGGAGCATCCCGCACCAGCCGCAGCGACGCCTCCCGCCAGCGCAGCTCCGTCAGCCGGTCGCCCACCTCGCGCAACTGCTCCGACACGGCCTCCTCCAGGGCCTCGGGGCCGTCCAGGGCCCGCCCCACCTCGGGCACCGGCAGATCGAGGGCGCGCAGCGAGCGGATGAGGAGGAGCCGGTCGAGCGCCTCCGGCCCGTATCTGCGGTGCCCGCCCGAGCTGCGCCCGGCCTCCGGCAGCAGCCCCCGGTCGGAGTAGTGGCGCACGGTCTTCACGGTGGCCCCGGCGCGCTCGGCCAGCTCACCGATGCTCCACAGCCCGTCGATCGGCACGACGTGATCCCCCCTCAGGGCCCGGGGCCCCGCGTACACCTCTGTCGGTCGGCTCCAGTGTGCGCCACCGCTCCGGCCTTGAATCTCCCGCAGGGGGAGTTCCTACGGTGGCCGCCCCGGGGCCGCCCGACGGCTCCGGGGAGACGGCCCCGCCGTTGAGGGGCCCGTGAGAGACGAGGAGACGGACATGACCGCTTTCGTACTGGTGCCGGGTGCCTTCACCGACGGCCGGGTGTGGGACGCGACGGCCGCCGCCCTGAGGGCCGAGGGCGCGGAGGCCCACCCGGTGACCCTGCCGGGCCTCGGCGCCGAGCCGGGGGACGGCCCCGAGCGGGGGGACGGCGACGCCCGGTCGGGGAGCGATGGCGCGGGCGCGGTCGTGGGTGTGGCGGACGGGGACACGGGTACGGGGACCGCCGTCCCCCGTACCGGAGCCAGCACCTCTCGTACCGGGGCCGACGCCCCCGGCACCGGAGCCGCCGTCCCCCGTACCGGAGACACCGCCCCCGCCGGCCCCCGGCGCGTCGGCCCCGAGGAGCACACCGACTTCCTCGTGCGGCTCCTCGACCGGCTCGACGCCCCCGAGGTCGTCCTCGTCGGACACGGGTACGGGCTCCACCCGGCGTACGCCGCCGCCGGAGCGCGCCCGGGGCGCGTCGCCCGGATCGTCGCCGTCGACACGCTCCTGCCCCGGGACGGGCAGGCCGCCGTGGACGCCCTGCCCGACCCCGGGGTCCGCGACCTGGTCACCGGCGGCGCCGCGGCCGTACCGCCGCCGGAGCCGGGCGGCTGGGAGCGCTGGGGCAGCACGGCGGACCTCCCCGCCGAGGCCCTCGAACGGCTGGAGCGCGAGGCCGTCCCGCACCCGGCGGACACCCTCACCCGGCCGTTCCCTCCGGCCGGGGCCGCCGGGGCGCTGCCGGTCACCGGCCTCCTGTGCGGCGGCAACGGATCGAACCTCGACCTGCTCCGGATGCTCGTCGCGTCCGGACCCCCGCAGTTCCGGGCGTTCGCCGACGAGCGGATGCGCTTCCTCGAACTGCCCACCGGGCACTGGCCGATGCTCTCCGACCCCACCGCGCTCGCCGGGGCGCTGCTGCGGGCGGCGGCCGGGGAGGGCGAACGGGTCACCGCGCCGGAGCGCCCCACCGGCACCGACCCCGGCACCGACCCGTACGACCTGCCGTTCCTCCTGGACGTGGCCGAGGGGCCGCGCGAACGCGTGGGCCGCCACGACCTGCACCTGCCCACCGGGGCGCGGCCCGGCGACCGGCCCCGGCCCGCGATCGTCTTCGTCCACGGCGGCCCCGTCGAGGCCGACCGGCGGCCCACTCCGCGCGACACCCCGTTCTACCTCGGGTACGGCCGCTACGCGGCGGAACTCGGCGCGATCGGGGTGACCCTGGACCACCGGCTGCACGGCCTCGGCGACTACCCCCGGGCCGCCGAGGACGTCGCCGCGACCGTCGAGGCCGTCCGCGCCGACCCCCGGGTGGACGCCGACCGGATCGCGCTCTGGTTCTTCTCCGGCGGCGGACTCCTGATGGCCGACTGGCTCGCCGCGCCCCCGCCGTGGCTGCGCTGCCTGGCCGCGAACTACCCCGTCCTCGCGCCGCTCACCGGCTGGCGGGCCGTGCACGACCGGTTCCGTCCGGCCGCCGCGCCGGGCACGGCGGCCGGGCCGCCGCTCGTCCTGACCCGGGCCGGGCGCGAGCACCCGGCGTTCGCGGCGACGGTCGAGGAGTACCTGGCCGCCGCCGCGTCGAGCGGCACCGAGGTCGAGATCGTGGACGTGCCGGACGGCCACCACTCCTTCGAACTCGTCGACCGCACCGACGAGTCCCGCGCCGCCGTGGAACGGGCGATGCGGGCCGTCCTGGCCCGGCTCGCGGACTGAGCCGCACCTGACCCACCCCCGTCGGGTCCGGTACGGCCGCCCCGCCCCCCTCAGCGGCCCGCCGGGGACCAGCCCCGGCGGGGGACCGAGGCCAGGAGGAGCCGGGTGTACGGGTGCTCCGGGGCGTCCAGCACCCGGTCCGCCGGGCCCGCCTCCACGACCTGACCGGACTTCAGGACCATCACCTCGTCCGCGATGTGCCGGACCACCGCCAGATCGTGGGTGACGAAGAGGTACGAGATGCCCGCCTCCCGCCGGATCGTGGCGAGCAGGTCCAGGATCTGCGCCTGGATCGACACGTCGAGCGCGGCGACCGCCTCGTCGAGGACCAGCACCCGGGGCTCCACGGCGAGGGCCCGCGCGATGGCGACGCGCTGCCGCTGCCCGCCGGACAGGCCCCGGGGCAGGGCCGTCGCCTCGCGGGCCCCGAGGCCCACCTGGTCCAGCAGCTCCGTGACCCGGGCGCGCCGGGCGGGCGCGTCGAGGCCGGTGTGCAGCCGGAGCACCTCGTCCAGGCAGCCGGAGACGCTCACCCGGGGGTCGAGCGAGAGGTAAGGGTCCTGGAACACCATCTGGATCTCGCGGGCCCGCGCCAGGCGTTCGGCCCGGCCGCGCGGCCGGGCCGAACGGTCCCGGCCGTCCAGCCGGACCGTCCCGCCGTCCGGACGTTCCAGGCCCACCAGCATCCGCACGGTCGTCGTCTTGCCGCTGCCGGACTCCCCGACGAGGGCGAGCGAGGCGCCCGGTGCGAGCGTGAAGGACACGTCGTCGACGGCCAGGTGGTCGCCGTACCGCTTGCGCAGACCGGTGACGGCCAGGCCCTCCTTCGTCCGGTCGGTCACGGGGTGATCCCTTCGTCGGCGCGGTGGCAGGCGGCGAGGCCGTCGCCGTGGCGGGCCAGGACGGGCACTTCGGCGGTGCAGCGCGGCACCGCGTGGGCGCAGCGCGCGGCGAACGCGCAGCCGGGCGCCCGTTCGGCCAGGGACACCGGCCGCCCCGGGATCGGCCGGGGCGGCGGCGCGCCCGCCTCCGGGCTCGGCGCGCAGGCGAGGAGACCGGCCGTGTACGGGTGGCGGGGCCGGTCGAACAGTTCGTCGGCGCCCCGGGCCTCGACGATCCGGCCCGCGTACATCACGTACACCCGGTCGCAGATCGCGGCGGCCAGTTCGAGGTCGTGGGTGACGAAGAGGAGGCCGGTGCCGCGTTCGGCGCGCAGCCGGGTGAGGAGCGAGACGATCTCGGCCTGGGTCGTGACGTCGAGGGCGGTGGTGGGTTCGTCGGCGACGAGCAGCGCCGGTTCGGCGGCGAGCGCGGCGGCGATGACGACCCGCTGGAGCATCCCGCCGGAGAACTCGTGCGGGCGGCGGCGCAGGGCGCCCCGGGGGTCGCGGATGCCGACCGCTCCGAGGAGTTCCACCGCGCGGGCGGTGGCGTCGGCGGCGGGTGTCCCGGCGGCCCGCAGGCCCTCGGTGAGGAAGTCCCCGATGCGGCGCAGCGGGTTGACGGAGGCGCGCGGGTCCTGGAAGACCATGGCGACCTGCCGGGTCCGCAGCGCGGCCAGCGCGGCGCGGTCCATGGAGAGGACGTCCCGTCCCGCGACCCGTATCCGTCCGGAGACGTGGGCGCCGGAGGGCAGCAGGCCCAGGACGCTCCGGCAGGCCACGGACTTGCCGGAGCCGGACTCGCCGACCAGGCCGACGGTCTCCCCGGGCCGGACGGTCAGCGTGACGCCGTCCAGGATCGGCCGGGCGGCCCGGTCGCCGTCGAGGCGGACCCCGAGGTCCTCGATCTCCAGGACCGGTGCCCGGTCCGTGCGTTCTGTCATGGTGCTCACCGTTCCCGCCGCGCTATCCGGTCGGCGAGCCCCTCGCCGACGATGCCGAACGCCACCACGGCGAGCACGATGCACACCGAGGGGGCGAGGGCGGGCAGCATCGCCCCCTGCTGGACGGCCGACTGGCCCTCGTTGATCATGGCGCCCCAGTCGGCGGTCGGCGGCTGCACGCCGAAGCCCAGGTAGGAGAGGGCGGCCAGGTCCATCAGGGCGTAGCCGAAGTTCATCGCGGACTGGGCGAAGACGGTCGGTGCGATGTTCGGCAGCAGGTGCCGGACGCACACGGTCCAGCCGGACCAGCCCTGCACCCGGTACGACTCGATGTACGGGCGGGCCTTCTCCTGCCGGGCGATGCCCCGGACGAGCCGGCCCACGTACGGGGTGTAGGCCACGGCCATCGCGATCACCGGGGCGGTCATGCCGGAGCCGACGACGGAGACGAGGAGGATCGCCAGGAGCAGCCCGGGGATGGCGAAGACCATGTCCATCGAGCGGGACAGGACGGAGTCCGCCCAGCCGCCGCGCCAGGCCGCGACGACCCCGAGGAGGGTGCCGAGCAGGGTGGACACCGCGACGACGAGCAGCGGACCGAGGAGCCCGGTGCGGGCGCCGTGCAGCAGCCGGGACAGGATGTCGCGGCCGGACTGGTCGGTGCCGAGGAGATGGGCGCCGCTGGTCCCGGTGAGGCTGGCCGACAGGTCGAGGGCCTCGGGGTCGTACGGGGAGAGGACCGGTGCGAGCAGGGCGACCAGGACGAGCGCGGCGAGCACCGCGACCGACAGGGTGAACAGGGGCCCCTGGGAGAGCGGGCGCAGTCCGCGCAGACCCGGTCTGCGGTACGGCACCGGCGGGGCGGTGGTGGTGGTCATGAGGAGCCTTCCCCGTGGAGCGAGAGCCGGGGGTCGATGAGGGGAGCGAGGAGATCGACGGCCAGGTTGACCAGGACGAACGCGGCCACGCTGAGCAGGGTGATCGCCTGGACGACGGCGAAGTCCTTCGCGGTGACCGCCTTGACGAGCAGTGAGCCGAGGCCCGGCACGTCGAAGGCGGTCTCGACGATGGAGGTGCTGATGAGGAGTCCGGCGAGCATGGTGCCGCCGACGGTGACGACCGGGCCCAGCGCGTTGCGCAGCACGTGCTTGCGGACGACGGTCCGGCCGGGGACGCCCCGGGCCCGCGCCACCTCGACGTGTTCCCGGCCGAGTTCGTCGAGCATGGCCGAGCGGGTCACCCGGGCCAGCAGTCCGGCGAAGGTCAGGGCGAGGGCGAGGGCGGGCAGGGTCAGGTGGTGGAGGCGCTCGGTGAAGCCGGTGGGGGTGCCGCCTGGCCCGGGGAACCAGCCCAGTCGCACGGAGAACACGGAGACCAGGACGATGGCGGTCACGAACGACGGGGTCGCGGTGGCGACACCGGTGCCCATGAGCACCGCCCGGTCCAGCGGTCCCGGCCGCAGTGCGGCGAGGACGCCCGAGGCCACGCCGAGGACCGCGACGAGCAGCGCCGCGTACCCGACGAGCAGGGCCGTACCGGGCAGCCGGGAGCCGATGAGTCCTGCGACGTCCTGGTGGAACTGGGCGGAGGTGCCGAAGTCGCCGCTCAGGACGCCGCCGAGCCACCGTACGTACTGGGTGGGCAGCGGGTCGTCCAGGTGGTACTGGGAGCGCAGGGCGGCCACCGTCTCGGGGCTCGCGGGGCGGCCGTGGAGCAGGAACGACACCGGGTCGCCGGGGGCCAGATGGACGCTGCCGAAGACCACGAGCGAGGTCACGAACAGCACCGACACCAGGCCGATGAGCCGTCCGACGAGATAGCGGGTCATCGCTTCGCCGCCCCGATCGTCGCGGCCCACGGGTAGTACAGCTGGGCGATGCCGGTGGGCGCACCGGTGATCCGCTCGCCGAGGAAGACCGAGTAGGGGGCCTCGTACACGGGGATGATCGGCAGTTCGGCCATCGCGATCCGCTGGAGTTCGGCGGTCCGCTCGGCGCGGGCGGCGGGGTCGGGCTCGGCGTTGGCGCGGTCGAAGGCCACGTCGAACTCGGCGTTGGACCAGCGGCCGTAGTTCCCGAAGTCGCCGGTGCGCAGGTACTGGTAGAACTCCAGCGGGTCCGGCGTGTTGTCGTAGCCGCTGGTGATGACGAGGTCGAGTCCGGCGCGGGCGTTCGGGTCGACGAAGATGTTGCTGTACGCCTCCGGAGCGACGGACTTGAGCTGGACGTCGAGGCCGATCCGGCGTCCGGCGGCCTGCACCGCGTTGGCGACGACGCTGATCTCCGGCGAGAGGGTGCTGGTGGCGATCGTGACCGTGCGTCCGGCGACGCCCGCCTCCTGGACCAGCTTCTTCGCGGCCTCGATGTCGTACACCGGCTCGGGCAGGGTGTCGAAGAGCGCGGCGGTCTTCTCGGGGGCCAGGGCCCAGGCGCCGCGCGCGGCGGGCGCCTTGGCGGGGACGCCGACGCCACCGGCGGCGGCCTTGATGATGTTCTTCCGGTCGAGGGCGAGGGAGAGCGCCCTGCGGACCCGGAGGTCGCGCAGCGGACCGTGGAAGTCGAGGACGGCGAGGTTCGAGGCGGCCGTGTTGGGGCCGAAGAGGACCGCGCCCCTGCCTCCGGCGCGCAGCTGGCCGAGGGAGGAGGCGGGGACCATGTAGCCGCCGTCGGCGGTGCCGGAGCGGAAGGCGTTGGTGCGGGCGGCGACGTCCTCGATGAAGGTGAACTTCACGGCGGCGGACTTCGGGGACAGCTTCGGGTCCCAGTAGGCGTCGTGCTTCTTCAGGGTGATGGCGGCCCCCTGCGACCAGGAGTCGAGGGCGTACGGCCCGGTGCAGTTCACCCCGCCCTTGGGGGTGCCGTAGTCCTTGCCCGCCTTGGCGAGGAACGCGGCGCTCTCGACGGTGCCGGGGGAGGCGGCCATCAGTTCGTTCAGCAGGATGTCGGCCTTGCCGAGCCGGAGCGTCACCTCCAGCGGGCCGGTCTTCTCGATCGCGTCGACGTTCTTGAAGACGGAGCCCCAGGGGGAGCCGGTCTCCGGGTCCGTGTGCCGCTTCAGGGAGGCGACGACGTCGTCGGCGGTCATGGTGGTGCCGTCGTGGAACCGCACCCCGGGGCGCAGGGTGTAGACGAGGGTGCGCGGGTCGGGCCGGGTGTACTTGAGGGCGAGTCCGGGCTCGATCCGCATGTCGGGGGTGACGCGGAAGAGCTGCTCGCAGACGTTGGCGAGGACCGTGTTCGGCGGGTAGTCGTACGCGAGGGCGTAGTCGAGGGTGTACGGCTCCGCGTACAGGGACCAGGTGAACGAGTCCAGGGGGCCCCGCGCGGGCGGGGAGAGCGGGGTGACCGCCGATCCGGGGCCACCGGGCCCCCCCGCGCCGGCCTGCGGGACGGTGGCGCCGGAGCAGGCGGTGGTGGCCGCGAGGGCGGCGGTACAGGAGAGAAGGGCGATGACGCGGGGCACGCGCATGGGGACCCACCCCTTTACGGGTGTAGTGACGGGCGCTGGGGGGATGGAGCGAGTATTGATGCGGGAACGTTCCCGCACAAGGCTTTGCGGGAACGGTTCTCCGCAGGTCGTGAGGGTGGCAGCATCGTTTCCATGACCGAAGTCCCACGGAACGGCGGACAGCCCTCGGGGCCCCTTCCGCGCGTCCGCCTGATCGACGTGGCCCGCGAGGCGGGCCTGTCCAAGACGACCGTCTCGGCGGCGCTCAACGGCACCGGGAGGCTCTCCCCCGAAGTCCGGGAGAGGGCCCGCGGGACCGCGCGCGAAATGGGCTACCGGCCCAACGCCACCGCACGCCATCTGCGCGCGGGACGGGCCCGGTTGATCGGATACGTGATCGGGGAGTTCGCCGACGCCCCCTGGACCTTCCTGGAGTCGCCGTACTTCGCCCGGCTGACCGCCGCCACCTCGGCGACCGCGCTGCGACGCGGCTACGCCGTGGTGCTGCTGCCCGCCGGGTCCCTGCAGAGCGAATGGGCCGACCTGTCCCTCGACGCGGTGATCGTCGCCGACCCCGTCGCCGACGACGCGGTCGTGGACGACCTGGTCGCCGCCCGCATCCCCGTCTTCAGCGACCGCTCCGTCGAAGGACGGCCCGGCACCTACTGGGTCGACGTCGACGCGGGCGCCGCCGTGCGCGGAGCCCTCGACCACCTCGCGGAACAGGGCGCCGCACGGCCCGTGCTCGTCGTCCCCGACAGCACGACCCGCTTCCACACCGAGGTGTGCGCCGCCCACCGGGCCTGGTGCGCCGCCCACGGCCTGCCGGAGCGGGTCGTACGGGTCGGCGCACCGGGCAACGGCCCGGTCGTCCGGGCCGTCGAGACCGCCCTGGCGGCCACCGGGGACGAACGCCCCGACGCCCTCCTGGTCGTGGCCGAGGCGAGTCCGCCCCTGGTCCTGGCGGCGGCCCTCCGCCACGGCTACGAGGTCCCCGGCGACCTGCTCCTCGTCTGTGTGAGCGAGGACGTCACCGCGGGACACACCGAACCGCCGGTGACCACGCTCAGCCTGCGGCCCGAGGCGGTCGCGGAGGCGGGCGTCGCCCATCTGGTGGCGGTCCTGGAGGACGGGCGGCGGGAGCTTCCGGGGGCGCTCGTCCCGACCCGGCTCGACGTACGGGCGTCATCGCTCAGGACCGGTCAGACGGAGTGCACGAGCCGCCCGCCGACATAGGTCCGCTCGACCCTGGCCTCCGCGATCTCCTCCGGCGGCGCCGTGAGGATGTCGCGGTCCAGGACGACCAGGTCGGCGAGGTTGCCCACGCGCAGGCTGCCGGTGTCGTCGAGACCGTTCACATGGGCGGTCCCCGCGGTGTAGGCGGCCAGCGCCGTCGTCAGGTCGAGCCGCTGCTCGGGATAGAAGACCCGGCCGTCGGAGGAGCCCGGCTCGCGCCGGTTCACCGCCACGTGGACGCCCGCGAGCGGGTCCGGGCTGCTGACCGGCCAGTCGCTGCCCGCCGCGAGCGTGGCGCCCGCCCGCAGCAGATCGCCGAACGGGTACTGCCAGGCCGACCGCTCCGGGCCCAGGAACGGGATCGTCAGCTCGTCCATCTGCGGCTCGTGGGCCGCCCACAGCGGCTGGATGTTGGCGATCGCGCCGAGCGCGGCGAACCGGCCGAGGTCCTCGGGGTGCACCACCTGGAGGTGGGCCAGATGGTGACGGTTCCCCCGCCGTCCGTTGGCCGCCACCGCCGCCTCCACCGCGTCCAGGGCCTCCCGCACCGCCCGGTCGCCCAGCGCGTGGAAGTGCACCTGGAAGTCCAGCGCGTCCAGCTCCGTGACATGGCCGCGCAGGGTCGCCGGGTCCACGAAGCTCAGCCCCGAGTTGCCCGTGGCGCAGCCGCAGCCGTCCAGGTAGGGCGCGGTCATCGCGGCGGTGAAGTTCTCCGCCACCCCGTCCTGCATGATCTTCACCGAGCCCGCGCGGAACCGGCCCGTGCTCAGCGACTCGCGCCGCGCCACCAGCTCCGGGATCTGCTCGGCGCCCCGCGCCCGGTCCCACCACAGCGCCCCGACGACCCGGGCGGTCAGCGAACCGTCCCGCGCGGCCGTCACATAGGCGTCCGAAGGGTCCGGACGGCCGTCGAGGCTGCCCAGCATGGCGTCCTGCCAGGCCGTGATCCCCAGCGAGTGCAGCAGCCGCTGGGCCCGCAGCAGTCCGGCGAGCCGGTCCGCCGGGGTGCTCGCCGGGACCAGGTGTGCGACCAGCGCCGTCGCCCCCTCCTGGAGCATTCCGCTGGGGGTGCCGTCCGCCTCGCGCTCGATCCGGCCGTCGGCGGGGTCCGGGGTGCCGGCCGTGACCCCCGCCAGTTCGAGGGCCCGGGTGTTGGCCCACGCACCGTGGTGGTCACGGTTGGACAGCAGCACCGGACGGTCCGGGACGACCGCGTCGAGGAGCTGCCGGGTCGGCAGCCCGCCGTCGAAGCTCTCCATCGACCAGCCGCCGCCGGTGATCCACGCCCGGTCCGGGTGCGCGTCCGCGTACGCCCGGATCAGCTCCAGATAGTCGCCGACGCCGACGGTCCCCGTCAGATCGCACTCGGCCAGCTCCATCCCGGCGAACACGGCGTGCACGTGCGCGTCCTGGAAACCGGGGAGCAGCAGCTTCCCGGTCAGGTCCACCACCTCGGTGCCGGGCCCGACGAGCTCCCGCACCTCGTCGTGGCCCACGGCCGTGATCCGGTCGCCGACGACGGCGAGCGAGGACGCCCGGGTACGGGCCGGGTCGGCCGTGAAGACGGGACCCCGGGTGAAGACCAGATCGGCCTTGGCCATGCGCGTGCTCCAGAACGTGAGGCGACGGGTGGTGGCCGCCATGGAAGCCGCAAGGGCGTTTACACGTCAATGGTGTTGACGTAAGGTCCCGGCCATGTCCGAACGCGTCGTTCCCGAAGACCGGCGGCAGCGCCGCAGACCCACCAAGCAGGGCGCCGTCCTCTCCGAACAGCTCATCGTGGACACCGCGCTCCGGCTGGTCGCCCGGCACGGCGCCGAAGCGCTCTCGGTCCGCAGGCTCGGCGCCGCCCTCGGCGCCGACCCCAGTGCCCTCTACCGCTACTTCCGCAACACCGACGCCCTCCTCCTCGCCCTCGCGGACGAGCTGATCGGCCGGGCCCAGGAGGGCTGGACGGCCACCGGCGACTGGCGCGAGGACCTGCGCTCCATGGGCCTGCGGATCCACGCCGGCTATCTCGCGTACCCGCAGGCAGCCGTCCTCGCCGCCCACCGCACCACCGGACGGCCCCACGAGACCCGGGCCGTCGAACGCATCCTCGGCATCCTCCGTACCGCCGGATTCCCCGACGCCCTCGCCGTGCGCGCCTACCACGCCTTCGTCGACCAGGCCCTCGCCTTCGCCGCCCAGGACGCCGCCGCGCTCGCCCTGCCCGAGGCCGCCCGGGAGGCCGACGACGCCGTCTGGCACGCCGTCTACGGCAGGCTCGCGCCCGACACGCACCCGCACATCGCCGCGACCTTCCCGCTGCTCGCCGCCGACATGAGCGGCAGCGGCTACCCCTTCGCCCTGGAACTGATGCTCGGCGCGGTGGCCGCCCTCCTCCCCGCCGACCGGCCGGGACGGGCGCCGCGACCCGCCGTCACCCGTCCGCGGGCGGGACGCTCAGGGCCACCGCCGCCCAGTGCCCCCGCGGAACCCTGACATCGGTCAGGGACCAGCCGGGCAGCGGCGCCGGGACCGGCCCCGAACCGACGTAGTCGGCCGCCGGATCCTCGGACAGACCCACCCCGAGACCCTTCAGGTACGCCTCCTTGCGCGTCCACACCCGGGTGAAGGCGAGGGCCCGCTCGGCCTCCGGGAGCGCGGCCAGCTCGGCCGCCTCCCGGGGGTGCAGCACATCGGCGGTCTCCGCGATCGTGGCGGGCGGCGGCACCGCCTCCACGTCCACCCCCACCGGACTCGTGGCGAAGGCCAGCAGGCTCAGGCCCTCGCAGTGGGAGAGCGAGAAGTGCAGCCGGTCCCCGGGCAGCACCGGCCGCCCGTGCGGCTCCCCGCACCCCGGGCACGGCGCCCGTGAGACCTCCACCTCCAGAGGCGGCAGCCCGAGGTACGAGCCGAGCAGCCGCCGCAGCCCCACATGGGCGCAGAGATACGAGTCCCGGTCGGCCTCGCGCAGGAACTCCGCCGCCCGCGCCAGCTCCTGACGGTCCAGCACGGACGGGGCGTACCGGGCCGCCGCCACCCGATGGGTGACCGTGTCGACCAGCCACACCCGCGGCGCACCGGGCGACAGCTCGCCGGTCGGCGGCGGAGCCACGTACACGGCGGCCAGCGCGGCCGGGACCAGGGGCGCGCCCGGGGACGTACGCGGAACGATCAGTTCGGTCATGGCATCCTCACACCGTGGCGGGGGAGTCGTCGGGCAGGGACACGGCCTGGGTCCGGGGCGCCGCCGCCGGGGCACGCAGCGCACACAGCGCGAACACCGGGGACAGCACGGCCACCGCACCGCAGAGCAGCCAGGTCCGCTCCACCCCGAGGCCCAGCGACACCGTGCTGAACAGGGCGATGGACACCGGAGCCGTACCGATGCCCGCCAGCGCGAGGGTGGACATCGCCGCTCCCATCTGCCCCTCGGGAGCTGCCTGCTGATAGAACGTCACGATCGCGGGACCGTTGATCCCCGACAGCACACCGACCCCGGCGGCCACCGCGGCCAGCGTCGCCACCGACGGCATCAGCGCCATCGCCACGATGCCCGCCGCGAGACCGACACCGCCCAGCACCAGCCGCACGAACAGCGGCACGCGGTGCGCGAAGGCCGCCCCGAGCGCACTCGAACCGAGCGCCCCCGCACCGAAACAGGCGAGGACCACCCCGACCGCGCCCACGCCCCAGCCGCGCTCCGTCACGAGCAGCGGCAGCGCCACCTCGGCCGGCCAGCTGAACGCCAGGTCCATGGTGAAGGCCGCCAGGAACATCCACCGCAACCGGGGCCGCGCCCTCAGCAGCCGGATGCCGTCGCCGGAGCGCTTCACCAGGGACACCCCCGGCTCGCGCCGGGGCCTGGCGAACCCACGGGTGACGTACGCGGCGCACACCAGCCACACCGCGCAGCTCCCCGCCGCCACCGCGAGCGCCACCCACAGGTGCCCCACGGTGATCAGCCACGCCCCGGCGGGCGCGCCCGCGATCGGCGCGACCCGGAGCACCATCGCGTACAGCGAGTTGGCGCGGGCCAGGTGCTCGCGGGCGGCGAAGCGCGGCAGGAGCACCCCGGACGCCGGTCCGGTCAGACCGAGCAGCGAGCCCTCGACGACGGCGACCAGGGCGAGCGGCCACAGCCGGTCGGTCCCGGCCACCACCAGCGCCCCGGCCGCCAGGACGACGACCCGCGCGGAGGTGGCCCGCAGCAGCACGATCCGGGGGCCGAGGATGTCCGAGACGGCGCCCCCGAAGATCAGCATGAGGGCGCGCGGGACGGTCGCCGCCAGCATCAGGAGCGTCACGGCCCGGGTGCCGCCGAGCTGCACGGCGGTCCAGTTCATGGCGATGAGGAGGGCGAAACTGCCGCCCTGGACCGCGGCCTGGCCGCCCACGAGGGCGCCCACCTTGCCCCAGTGCACGGTCGCCGGGGATGTCGTGGCCATGGGTGCTCTTTCTCTCGGTGTCAGGGGTGTTCGGTGTCGGAGGTGCCGGAGGTGTCGGAGGTGTCGGAGTCGGGAGTGCCGGTGCCGGTGCCGGTGCCGCTGTCGGAGGCGCCCGTGCCGGGGTCCCGGTGTCAGAGGTGTCCGGGAGGGCACCCGCCCATGTGGTTCGGGTCGCCGCTCGGGGGCCGACGCGGGCGCCGGACCGGTTGTGGTGGTCCGCCTGGGGCCGGGGAGGAGCGGGGACGGAGAGGCTGGTCGTCCTCCGGGTCCGAAGAGCGCCCCGTGGTCTCCCGGCGGTCTCCTGGTGGTCTCCCGGAGGGCGGGGCCGGTGTCCCTCAGTCCGCCGGGCGGACCCGCAGCGACGCCGTACCGGGTCCACCGCGCAGGGCCGAGGCGACCGCCAGGGCCGCCACCCGCCGCTCGACGGCCTCCACGGCGGCTGCCTGCCGGGCCGTCCGGGGGGCGGGCCCACCGGTACGGAGCTCCAGCCTGCCCCCCAACTGGCCCCGTCCCGCAGCGCGGAGCGCCCGCCCCGCAGCCGCGCCCGCCGCCCCCGCGTTCTCCGGGCACACGGTGATCACGGGCAGCTCGGTGAGCGCGAACCGGGCGCGCACGGTGTGGGGACCCGCGCTCCGGACCGCCCCGGTGGCGCCGGGGCGACCGCCGGGACGGGGCCCGCCCGGCCCGCGCCCGGCCCGCGCGGGACACGGCGCGGTCATGACGGGCCGCCCGCGTCCAGCGCGGCCGGGACCGGCATGCGCGCACCTCCGGCGGGCCCGCCGCCGGGCCACCACAGGTCCTCCGGCGCGAGCGCGTCCGCCGCGTACTTGCCGAGGGCGCTCACCAGGAGACGGGTCTCCAGGGCGAGGGCCTCGGCCAGCCGGACCAGGCCGTGCTCCGGGTCCTCGTCCACCGCGATCAGCGCCGCCCTGCCGAGCCCCACCGCTCGGGCGCCGAGGGCGAGGGCGCGCACCGCCCGGCCGCCCTCCCACATGCGTCCGGTGGCGAGCAGACAGCCCCGGGCACCGGCCGGGCGCCCGCCCGACGCGGCGATCAGCCGCAGGCAGTCCGCCAGGCTCAGCCCGACCTGGTCGAGGAAGACCCGGGGCGCCCAGCCCGTACCGCCCTCGGCGCCGTCGACGGTGACGGCGTCCGCACCGGCCCCCCAGGCGGTCGCCGCCGCCCGCGCCACATCACGTCCGGGGTGGAACTTCACCCAGGTACGGGCCTTGGGGAAGTTGTTCCGCATGAACCGCAGCTGCTGGCGGACGATCTCCTCGGTGAACGTGCCGGGCGTGGCGCACCGCAGCCGGTGCCCCTCGTCCTCGGCCCCGCCCGCCCCGTCGCCGCCGAGCACGTCCCGTACGGTGAACCGGCCCGCGAGCCGCTCGGCGTCGGCCCGGCCCACCACCGTCATCCCGCCCAGGCCCGGCTTGGCGCCCTGCCCGGTCTTCAACTCGAAGGCCAGACGCCCCGATTCGAGCAGCGGACGGGTCCCCGGGTCGCTGTAGACCAGGTTCCACACCTCGGAGTCGGCGTCCTCGGTGGACTGCTGGACGACCACCCCGCCGACCCCGTCGGCGACGTTCTCGGTGTACGCCGCGATCCGCGCGAGCAGCGCCGAACGCATCCCGTCCCCGGCGCCGCGCCGGTAGCCGTGCACCGGCACCATGTTCTCCCCGACGACCATCGGGATGCCGAGCCGCGCCGCCTGTTCGCCCGCGGCCACGCCCAGATCGCCGCTGCCCACCCGGGTGGACCCGAACGCCGAGAGGAACAAAGGGAGTTCACTGGTGAAGCCGCCCACCCGCGTGCGGAGATCCACATCGTCGTGGCCCGGTTCCCGGCCCAGTTCGATCAGCTTCTCCAGACGCCGGGGCATGAACACCGGCGGGGCGATCCGGGCCCGGTCCAGCTCGTCCGGGGACGGGTACGGCGACAGGGCCGGGGCCGGGGCCTCCCGGGCGTCCGGGGAGGCGCCGCCGCTCTGACCGTACAGTTCCGTGCCGTAGCCGTCCGCCGGGGGGAACACCTCGGCCGTGCCCCGGCGGGCTCGGGCGCGTACCGCGTCCTCGGGGAAGCCCGCCGCCCGCAGCCCGCTCACGGAGCCACCACCCCGGGGAGCTTCGGGTAGGCGCTGACCTGCCAGAGCGAGTCCAGCCCGGTGAGGAAGCGGACCAGCCGCTGGAGGCCCATGCCGAATCCGGCGCTGGCCGGGATGCCCTCCCGCGCCAGGTCCAGGTACCAGGCGTACTTGGCGGGGTTCTCGCCGCTCTCCCGCATCCGGGTGACGATCGTGGCGTAGTCGGACTCGCGCTCGCTGCCGCTGACCAGCTCGCCGTAGCCGCCGTGCGCCAGCAGGTCGAAGTTCCGCAGCACGCCCGGCCTCTCGGGGTCCTCGCGGTCGTAGAAGCCGCGCGAGCCCTTCGGATAGTCGTCGACGAAGAACGGCCGGTCGGCCTCCAGGGAGAGGATGCGCTCGCCCGTCCAGTCGATCTCGGCGTCCGGGCTCTGCGGGTGCCCGCCGGAGATCAGCCGGGCGACCGCTTCCTCGTGGGTACGGGTGTCGAACTTCCCGGTGCGCAGTTCGGCGAAGTCCCGCTCCTCCCGTCCCAGTTCGGCGAGGACGTCGGGGACGGCGGTCCACACGTGCTCCACGATGTGGGTCAGCATCCCCGCCGCCACGTCCTGGGCGTCCTGGCGGCTCGCCCCGGCGATCTCCACGTCGATCTGGTGGAACTCGACGAGGTGCCGTCCGGTCGAGGCGGTCTCCTCCGGCTCCACCCGCACGTTGGGGGCGATGTAGAAGAGCCGGGGGAAGCCCCGCAACGAGGCCTGCTTGTAGAGGATCGCGCTGGTCATCAGCTTGTACGGGTGCCCGTAGTAGTCCACGTCGAGGGCCTTCGCGCCGCGCCCGCCCGGGTCGGTGACCGGGCCGACGAGCGGCGGCAGGAGTTCGGTGAAGCCCTCACCGCGAAGGAACTCACGTGCCGCGTACAGGGCTTCCTGCTGCACCAGCATCGCGGCGCGCAGCTGGGCGGAGCGCAGGTGTTCACCGAGGGGCGGCGGCAACTGCGGGGTGGGCACGGACTGGACCATGGGACGACTCCGTTCGGACGGATACGGATACGGATGGGGACACGGGCGGGGGGAGGCGGTCGGGGCGGAGCCCGAATGAGGGGCGGAGCACGGGGGAGGAGCGCAGTGCGGGGGAGGAACGGAGTGCGGGGGAGGGGCCGGGCTCATGGGGTGTCCGGGCCGTCGAGACCGTCGTCGAAGCGGCCGGCGACACCGTGGAGGGCCGAGAGCAGCCCGTCCGAGGTGAGCGCCGAGCGGGCACCGGCGACCAGGGACGGAGCCACCGGCATCCGCCCCGCGTCCGACCAGCGCAGCCGCCCCCGGTCGTCGACGAAGCTGCGGGACCGGCCCGCGTTGTCGGGGTGCAGACAGAAGGGGACGTCGAGATGGCCGCGGGCGAACGCGGTCCGCAGCGCCCGGCCCGGGTCGCCGTCCAGGTCGAGGACGGCCTCCACGAGGGCGCGGGCCTCCGCGTACACCTCGCTGTCGGACCCGTGAAGGCCCTCGGGCCTGTCAGGTCCGGCGCCGCCGGGCGGACGTTCCGTCAGGACCGCCGTCGAGGCGGCCGTCTCCAGGGCGCGCACGTTCTCGTCGACCGTCGGGATGCGGTGCGCCTCGGCGGCCGTCTTCACGATCAGCCGGTGCGCCCCGGCGCGCACGGCGATCCGGGCGGACGCCTCCAGGAGCCGGGTCGCGCCGTGCGCGGTCCGGGGGAAGACCCCCATGTACGTGTACAGCACCACGTGCCGGTCCACCTCGGGCGGCAGGAACTCGGCGGCGAGCCTGCGCAGCGCCCGTACCGCCTCCTCGTCCTGGACCGGGTCGGTCTGCTGGGCGTAGCTCAGCGAGACGCTGCGGATGCCGTGCCGGACGAAGAACAGGCCCTCCAGGAGGCTGAGCGCCACCAGCAGGCCCGGCGGGCAGAGCTGGCCGAGCATACAGCCGCCGAAGGTCTCGACGTGCGGTGTCCGGGGCTCCGGGACCAGGGAGGCGAGGAGTTCGCAGCCCCGTGCCCAGTTCTCGACGGACTCGGCGAGCGGGGTGCGGCCGTAGGGCAGGCAGTACGAGACGGGGCCGCCCTCGGTGGCGTCCAGGCCCGCCGCCGCCAGCGCCCGGATGATGGCCTCGGGGCGGGACGAACCGTGCCGGACCTGCACGGGGAAGGACGGACCCGACAGACCGGAGAGCAGCTCACGGGTGAGGGCCGCCGAGTGGGTGGCGATCGGGTAGCCGTTGAGCTGGATCCCCTCGGCGAGGGAGGCGCGGGCGGCCGACGCGTCGCCGACGCGGGTGTAGCTGTCGATGGTGAGGGTGCCCACGGTCGTGGCCGCCGCGGCCCGGGTGCGTTCGAGGCCGGTCCGCATGGCCGCCGGGTCGCTGAAGCCCATCCGGGGCTGGACCACCAGCCGGCCGTCGGCCGCGGCGGCGGCTACGAACGCCCCGAACGAAGGGGCGATCGGGGCGCCCGGCGCCTCGGCGGTGGCCGTCGTCCCCCGGCGGGGGGCCGGGGCCAGGGTGCCGCCGGTCATGCCGTGACCCGGAGGGACCCGGCGCGGTCGAGCCCGGCGACGAGGGTACGGAGCCCGGCGACGTCACCGTCGTCGAACACCGCGTCGCAGCCCGCCGCGAGGAGCTGGGCGGCCCGCTCGTGGTCCCGGGCCCCGGCGACCCCGAGCTTGCCGCCGATGACGACGGGCGTCGTGCCGAGACCGGGCTCGGCACGCAGCCGCCGCACGGCCGAGAGGCCGTCGCGGTAGCCGTGCCCGTTGACACTGCTGATGACCACCAGACCGGGCGTGTGCGTGTGGCACGCGGCGGCCAGGAGGTCGTCCGTCACACACGGGCCGATGTTGACGACCCGGTGTCCCAGCTCCTCGAGGAGGAGCTGCAGATAGACCAGATTCCATGTGTGGGAATCGGATGCGGTGCCGGTCAGCAGAATCTTCATGGCTTCACCCTAGAATTCGGAAAAGGCGTCCGGGGGAAGTTGGAGCGGCAGATCGGACGGCAGTGCGCGCCTTCCGGGGGAAGGGGGAAAAGGGCCGGGCCCCGCAGTGGTCTGCGGGGCCCGGCCCTCGGGGTGGTGCGGGGCGGAGGTGTGTCAGGCGTACTGCGCGAGCAGGCTCTTCGGGCGGATGTCCGTCCAGTTCAGCTCCACGTAGGCGAGGGCGTCGGAGCGGCCGGCCGCCTCCAGGACGACCTCCCAGCCTGCGGGGACGTCCGCGAAGGTCGGCCACAGGGCGTGCTGGCCCTCGTCGTTCACCACGACGTGGAAGGTGCCGTCGGCGTCGTCGAAGGGGTTCGTCATCACTGTCTCCTCGGGGTGCGGAATTGATGCACCGAATTCGTTCGGTGCATTCGTGTGCGGAATGGAGGTGCGGATCGATGCGCGGACTTGATGTACGGGGGTTTGTTTATGGAGTCGATGTATGGAGTCGATGCATGGGGCTGGTGTGGAGTCCGTCTGCGGAATTCTGTTCAGTGGGTGTGCGTGTTGCTGAAGGAGTCGAGCTTCCCGGCGACGATCCGGCCGATCTCCCGGAGGGGCGCGGGTTCGGTCATGCCCAGGTGGGTGGAGTCGACCGTGTGGTTCTCCAGGTTCCCGTCGAGGAAGGGACGCCACGAGGCGGCGAGCGCCCCCGGTTCCTCGCCCGGCCGTCGGGCCGTGAAGAACACCGTGTCCGCTGCGGCACGTCCGGGCACGTACCGGGCCATCAGTTCGGCGTGGGTGCGGGAGGCGCCCGCCACGGCCCGCAGTTCCGCGTCGGTGAACCCGGCGAGCACCGGATCGTCCCGGCGCGCCGCCTCGACCGCGGCGGCCACCGCCGCCGGGTCGGAGGAGTCGGGGCCGTCGGCCGCCGCCGCGGCGGCACCGGCGTGCGCGGGGCTGCCGGGACCGGTCCGGTGCACGTCCATCAGGGCCAGCAGCTCCACCCGCTCCCCGAGCTCCGCGAGCCGTACGGCCATGGCGTGCGCCACGGTGCCGCCGAAGGACCAGCCGAGCAGCCGGTAGGGGCCCCACGGCTGCACGAGCCGGACCCGCTCCAGATACTCCTCGGCCATCTCCTCCACGCTGCCCGGGGCGTACCCAGGTTCGCTCAGGGCGCGGGCCTGGAGGGCGTACAGCGGCTGGTCCTCGCCGAGGTGCCGGGCGAGCCCGGCGTACGACCAGCCGACCCCCGTCCCGGGGTGCACGCAGAACAGCGGGCGTCGGCGGCCCCGGGTGCTCAGCGGCAGCAGCACCCCCATGGCGCCGCCGTCGGCGCCGTCCTGCTCGTGCGCCCGGAGCAGCCCGGCGACGGTCGGGGTGCGGAAGAGGTCACGGACCCCGCGCTCCACGCCCAGGACCGTCCGCATCCGGCTCACGAGCCGGACGCCGAGGAGCGAATGGCCGCCCAGGGTGAAGAAGTTGTCGTCGATGCCGACCTCCGGCACCTTGAGGATCTCGGCGAAGAGGCCGCACAGCACCTCCTCGCGGGCGCTGCGGGGGCGTCGGCCCGAAGCCGTCGCGGCGGGCCGCTCGGGGGCGGGCAGGGCCCGGCGGTCGGGCTTCCCGTTGACGGTCAGCGGGACGGCGTCCAGGACGACCACGGCGGCGGGCACCAGATGCGCGGGCAGCTCGGCGGCGGCCGTCGCCAGGACCTCGGCCCCGGTGACCGAGGTACCCGCGCGGGGGACCACGTACCCGACGAGTTCCTTCTCGCCCGGCCGGTCCTCCCGGACGACGACCACGGCCTGTCCGACGGCGGGGTGCCGGGACAGGGCCTCCTCGGCCTCGCCGGGCTCGATGCGGAAGCCGCGCAGCTTCACCTGGCCGTCGGCCCGGCCGAGGAACCGCAGTTCGCCCTCGGGTGTCCGGCACACCAGGTCACCGGTGCGGTACATCCGCCCGCCGTCGCCGTACGCGTCCGGCACGAACCGTTCCGACGTCAGCGCCGGCCGCCCCACGTACCCCCGGGCGACGTGCGAGCCCGCCACGTACAGCTCTCCCGGCACCCCCGGCGGCACGGGCCGCAGCCGCTCGTCGAGGACGTAGCCCCGGGTGTTGTCCATCGGCCGCCCCAGGAACACCCCGGGCAGCGTCCGCTCGTGGACGGCGAACCGCTGGTTGTGCGAGGCGAAGGTGGTCTCGGTGGGACCGTAGGAGTGGACGACCACGGTGTCCGGGCAGTGCGCGAGGACCCGGCGCAGGGCGCTCGGGGAGGCCGTGTCGCCGCCCGTCCACACCTCCTTGAGGAGCCGCAGCGTGTCGAGACCCTCGTCGGCCATCACATGGAAGAGGCCCATCGTGAAGTAGGCGGCGGTGACCCCGTGGGCCCGGACCGTCCGGTCCAGTTCCGCCAGGTCGGCGCCGTCCCCGGGGGCGATCACCAGCTCCCCGCCGTGCAGCAGCGGCACCCACAGCTCGTACGTGGAGGCGTCGAAGCCGATCGCCGAGTGCACCAGCATCCGGGCGTGGTGGGCGACGTCCCACTCGCGGTCCGCGGCCAGCGCCGCCACGTTGGCGTGGGTGACCCCGACGCCCTTGGGGCGGCCGGTGGAGCCCGAGGTGAACATCACGTACATGAGGTCGTCGGCGGCGACCGGGACCCCGGGATCGCCCGGGTCCGGCGCCGCACCGTCCGTCGTGCCGCCGCCTCCCGTGTCGCCGTCCGCCGCGTCCGCGACGAGCACCGGAAGACCGGCCTCCCGCGCCGCCGTCACGGCCGCCGCGTCCGCCAGGGAGCCGTCCGTGACCAGGGCGCCCGCCCCCGCGTCCGCCAGCATCATCGCCAGGCGCGCCTCCGGCAGCGCCGGGTCCAGCGGCAGATAGGCCGCGCCGCACTTGAGGGCCGCGAGCGCCGCCACCACGAGCAGCGGACCGCGCTCCAGGAGGACGCCGACAGCGGGGCGCGGGGCGGGCGCGGCGGCGAGCAGCCGGTGCGCCAGGACGTTGGCCCGGGAGTCGAGTTCGGCGTACGAGAGGGTCTCGGCGCCGAAGGTCACGGCGGGCGCGTCGGGCGTCCGGCGGGCCCGCTCCGCGAGCAGGACGTGCACCGGGCCCGGGGCGAACGGCCCCTCGGCGGCGGCGTCGTGGACGGTGTCGTCGTGCTCCCGCACGAGCAGCGCGTGCTCCTCGGGCGTCAGCCGCCCCAACTCCCCTATCCGCAGGCCCGGATCGGCCGCCACCGCCTCCAGGGTCGTGGCGATCCGGCCGGCCAGCAGCCCGGCGGTGGCCGCGTCGTACAGGTCGGTGGCGTACTCCAGACCGCCGGAGAGCCCGGCGGGCACGCCGTCCGGGCCGTGGGCCTCCCACAGCGCGAGCGTCATGTCGAACTTGGTCGAGCCGTTCTCCACCGCCACCGGAGTCCCGGCGAGGGCCGCGTCACCGAGTCCGGCCGTGTAGTCCTGGTGGAGCTGCACGATCACCTGCACCAGCGGGTGATGGGCGGTGGAACGGCGCGGGTTGAGGTGCTCGACGAGCCGGTCGAAGGGGAGTTCCTGGTGGGCGTAGGCCGCCAGAGCGGTCTCCCGGACCCGGCCGAGCAGCTCCCGGAACGACGGGTCGCCCGAGGTGTCCGTCCGCAGCACCAGCGTGTTGACGAAGAAGCCGACGAGCCCGCCGAGGGCGTCGTCGTCGCGGCCCGCCGCCATCGTGCCGAGCGGCAGGTCCGTGCCCGCGCCGTGCCGGGTCAGGGTCGCGGCGAGGGCCGCCTGCACCACCATGAACAGGGTGGTGCCGGTCTCCCGGGCCAGCCGGGCCAGCGCCGTGTGCGTCGAGGGGGTCACGTCCAGCGGGACCCGGGCGCCCCGGTGGGTGGCCTCGGCGGGCCTGGTGCGGGCCACCGGAAGCTCCAGGACCGGCGGCAGGTCCGCCAACTCCCGCTCCCAGAAGGCGAGATCGCTGTCCGCGCGTCCGTCATGGGCCGCGCCGAGCTGCCACAGGGTGTAGTCGGCGTACTGCACCGGCAGCGGCTCCCGGTCGGGGGCCCGTCCCGCGAGCCGGGCACCGTAGGCGGCCGAGAGGTCCGCGAGCAGCGGGCCCGTGGACCAGCCGTCGCCCGCGATGTGGTGCAGGAGCAGCACCAGCACCTGACCGCTGCCGTCGTCCGGGGTGATCAGCCAGGCCCGCAGGGGCACGTCCCGCGCCAGGTCGAACACATGCCCGGCGGCCGAGGCCAGGGCGCGGTCCAGCTCCCCGGCGGGCACCTCCGCCACTTCGAGCACCGGCCGCGCGCCGTCCAGGATCCGCTGGTACGGCTCGCCCTCGACCGCCGGGTACACCGTCCGCAGCACCTCGTGCCGGGCGGCGACGTCCGCGAGCGCGGCGGTCAGCGCCGGAGCGTCCAGGGCCCGCGCGGGCCGCAGCACGATCGGAATGTTGTACGAGGGACCGGCGCCCTCCAGCTCGTTCACGAACCACAGCCTGCGCTGGGCGTACGACAGCGGCAGCCGCTCCGGCCGCCGGGCGGCCCTGACCAGCGGCTCCCGCCGCGAACGCCCCCGCCCGGCCGGTCCCTCCCCGGCCGCTCCGTCCCCGGTCGCCCGGCCGTCCGCGCCCTGGGCGTCCCCGTCCGCCGGGCGCTCCGCGATCCGGCGGGCGAGCCGGGCGGGGCTCGGCGCCAGGAAGAGGTCCCGGATGCGGACCTCGACGCCGAGGAGCGCGCGGACCCGGTTGCAGAGCCGCACCCCCGACATGGAGTGCCCGCCGATGGAGAAGAAGTCCTCGTCGGCGCCGACCCGTTCGACCCCCAGCACCTCGGCGAACAAGGCCTGGAGGGCCTCCTGGTGCGGGGCCGCGCCCTGCCCGGCGCCGCTCCCGGCCGACCGCTCCGCCTCCGCCGCTCGGGCGGCCAGCCCGGCGACGGCCGTACGGCGCGCCGCGAGCCCTTCCCGCTCCTCCGGCGCCACCAGGGCGAGCGAGGAGGGCCGCAGCTCCGGGTCGGCGGCGCACGCCCGCAGCACCCGCTCGAAGACGTCCAGGAGCAGCCGCGCGGTCGACCCGTCGAAGAGATCCGTGGCGTACTGAAGCCAGATGTCGAGCCCGGTGGCGTTCCCCGCCTCGTCCCGGCCGTCGAAGCAGGACGCCATCAGGTCGAACTTGGCGACCCGCAGCCCACTGTCCGCGAAACGCCCCCGCAGCCCGCCGAGTTCCGTCGTCCGCTCACCGCCCGGCGCCTCGCCCTGCACGGTCAGCATCACCTGGAACAGCGGGTGACGGCCCAGGACGCGCTCCGGGTTGAGCTGCTCCACGAGCAGGTCGAAGGGCAGCTCCTGGTGGGCGTAGGCGGCGAGGTCGGCGTCCCGCACGCGCTCCACCAGCTCCCCGAAGGTCGGCGCGCCCGAGGTGTCGGTGCGCAGGACCAGCGTGTTCACGAAGAAGCCGACCAGATCGCCCAGCGCCTCGTCGGAGCGCCCCGCCACCGGGGTGCCCAGGGGGACGTCGGTGCCGGTACCGGTGGCGGCCAGGGTGACCGCGAGCGCCGCCTGGAGCACCATCATCATGCTCGCGCCGCGCTCGTCGGCGAGCCGGGCCAGCCGGCCCTGGACGTCCGCGTCGAGCCGGGCGGTGACCGTGGCGCCCCGGTGCGAGGGATCGGCGGGCCGCGGCCGGTCCACCGGGAGCGGCGCCGCCCCCGGCATCCCCGCCAACGTGGCCTTCCAGTAGGTGAGCTGACGGTGCGCCAGGCTCTCGGGATCTGTCACCTCGCCGAGCAGCTCGTGCTGCCAGAGGGTGTAGTCGGCGTACTGCACCGGCAGCGGCTCCCGGCCGGGCGCGCGGCCCGCGAGCCGGGCTTCGTAGGCGGTGGCCAGGTCCCGGAGCAGCGGATCGACCGACCAGCCGTCACCGGCCACGTGGTGCAGCAGCAGGACGAGCGTGGACCCGCCGTCCCCGGTGTCGATGAGACGGGCCCGGAAGGGCCGCTCACGGGTGAGGTCGAAGGGCTCGGCGGTCCGCGCGGCGACCCGCGCGGCCAGCTCCCCGGGGGCGCACCTCTCGACGGTGAAGAGCGGCGCCGCCGTGTCCAGGACGTGCTGGTACGGCTCGCCCCCGGCGGCCGGGAACACCGTCCGCAGCACCTCGTGGCGCTCCACCAGGTCCGTCAGGGCGGCGGCCAGCGCGACCCGGTCGGGCAGCCCGTCCAGCTCCACCACGACGGGCATGTTGTACGTCGCCGAGGGCCCCTCCATCCGGCCGATGAGCCACAGCCTGCGCTGCGCGGCCGACAGCGGCACCCGGTCGGCCTCGTCGAGGAGCACCAGCGGCGGGCACGGGTCGGTGGTCCGCAGGACCTTCCGGGCGATCTTCCCCGAACTCGTCCGGGGCAGCTCCGGGACCAGCGCGACCACGCTCGGCACGGCTGCGGCGGGCATCGACTCCCGTACGGCGTGCCGGAGTTCCTCCGCCCCGACACCCGGCTCGACCACGGCGAAGGCGACCAGCCGCTTGACCCCGGCCTCCGCCTCCTGGGCGACCACGGCCACCTCGCGGACCCCGGGGTGGCCGGAGAGCACCGACTCCACGGAAGCCGGATCGATCCGCTGGCCGCCGATCTTCACCTCGTCGTCGATCCGGCCGTGGTAGTCGATCTGCCCGTCGGTCCGGAAGCTCGCCACGTCCCCGGTCCGGTAGGCGCGCTCGCCGCCCAGCGATGTGAACCGGCGCGCGTTCAGCTCCGGACGTCCGAGGTAACCCAGCGTCAGACCGCCGCCCAGGAGCCACAGTTCACCGTCCACGAGCGCACCGCGCACCCCCGGCAGCGGACGACCGATGGGCACGGGACCGTCCCCGTAGCCGGACAGGTCCGCGACGGTGGCGACGACGGTCGTCTCCGTCGGACCGTACACGTTGAGGAGCCGCACCCGGCCCTCCACCAGACGGCACCACTGCGCCACCCGCTCGGGCAGCGCGGCCTCGCCGTAGATGAGGACCGTGCGCAGGCGGTCCGGGAGCGCGACGAGACCGGCGGCCAGCGCGTAGACCAGCTCGTGCCAGTACGCGGCGGGCAGATCGAGCACGCTCACCCCGTGGGCCGCACAGCCCGCGAGGAGGTCCCGCACGTCCAGCATGTCGTCGGTGCGGAGCACCAGGACACCGCCCGCGCCGAGCGTGCAGAAGATCTCCTGCACACTGGCGTCGAAGTGCAGCGGGCTGAACTGCAGCACCCGGTCCCCGGCGCCGATGCCGTACGCCGGGGTCGCCCCGGCCACGAAGTGGGCGAGCGAACCGTGCCCGACGACCACGCCGTTGGGCGTTCCCGTCGAACCGGACGTGTAGATGACGTAGGCGGCGTCCTCGGGAGCCCCGGGGCCGCCGAGCACCAGCTCGCCCCGCGCGGCGACCTCGGCCGGCTCGGGCGCGGCGTCCCCGCAGGCGTCGGCGAGGATCGCCGCGTTGCGGGCGTCCGGCGCCTGGATGTCCAGCGGCAGATACGCGGCGCCGGTCCGCAGCACGGCCAGCAGCCCCACGATCGCCCGCACACCACGAGGCCGGTGCACCGCGACCAGCCGCCCGGGGCCCGCCCCGAGCGCGGCCAGTTCGGCGGCCCGCGCGGCGACGGCCCCGGCCAGCTCGCCGTACGTCATCCGCTCGTCCCCGTGGACCAGCGCGAGCCGCCCGGGGCCCGCGGCGACCCGGGCGTCGATCCGGTCCAGCACGCGCGGCGCGGGCCGCACCGCGGGGCCGCCGTCGAGGAGCATCGGCTCGGGTGCGGGCATCGTGGGTCCTCCAACGGGAACGGGGGTGAGGGCCGGGGGCGTCGGTGCCGCTCGCCTCCGTGCCCCCACGCTAGGCGCGCCCCACCGGCCCGGCGGGCAGTCCCTCCGGCAGAATCCCCGGCGATACTGCCGCCAGGGGCTACCGCCGGGGGAGCCGTGGTGCGGGCCGCACCGCCGGGAGCCGCCTCCCCGGAGACGGACGCCGTGCGGGCGCCCGTCCCGCAGGGGAGGCGGTCCCCGCAGGCGTGCGGGCGGGCAGGAGCGGGAGCAGCCGTCAGGCCCCGGCCGACCGGACCGTCTCGCATCGGACCGTCTCGCCCCGGACCACCCCGCACCGGTCGTCCCCCGGTGAAGCCGCTCCCCGGTGAAGCCGCTCCCCGGCGGAGCCGTCCGCCCCGGTGGGGCCCACGCGCGGCGTGCACGCCCCGGGTGCCCCGTCCCGGCCGTCAGCTCGTCGGCACCCGCGTCCCCGCCCGGGTGCGGCGGCGCAGGGCGGGCGCCTTCGCCGGGCTCTGCGCGGCGGGCTCGGCGAGCCGCGCGGCGAGGGTGGCGACCGTCGGATGGCGGAACACCTCCCGCAGGGTGATCTCCCGGCCGAGGTCCGCCCGCACCCGGTTCACCAACTGCACCGCGAGCAGCGAATGCCCGCCCACCCGGAAGAAGTTGTCGTCCCGGCCGACCGCACGACCGCCGAGCAGCTCCGTGAACAGGGCGCCGACCCGCTCCTCCCACGGCGTGGCCGCCTCCACCGGCGGCTCCTGCCCCGGCTCCGGCAGGGCCGCCGCGTCGACGGCGCCGTCCGCGTCCCTCGGCAGCCCGGACAGGACCACCACCACCGCGGGCACCAGATACTCGGGCAGCCGCCCGGCCGCCCAGGACCGCAGCTCCGCCACCTCCGCCGCCGCCGCGCCGGGCCGCCGCACCACATAGGCGAGCAGCCGGTCCGCGCGGACCGTCGTGGCCGCCTCCGCGACCGCCGGATGCGCGGTGAGCGCCGCTTCCACCCGGCCGGGCTCCACCACGTACCCGCCGACAGCGCTGTCCCCGAGCGTCCGCAGCACCCCGTCGGCGCCCCGCACCGCCCGCCGCCCGGTCCGCACCGGCGCCGCGCCCGCCGCGCCCCCGCGCCGGTGCACCTCACCCGGTACGCCCACCGGCACCGGGCGTCCCCGCCCGTCCAGGACGACCTCCTCACCGTCCGCCGCCGCACCGGCCGTGACATCCGCGTACACCAGGTCCTCCACCCGCTGCTCCGGGTCGGCGGCGACCGCCCGCAGCGTGGCCACCAGACGCGCCGTGAGCAGCGCGGCGGTCGCCGGGGTGAAGAGGTCCGTCGCGTACTCCAGTACGCCCGTCAGCCCGCCCGGCTCCCCGGCGGCGTCCCGGCCCGCCGTCAGGGCGAAGGTCAGATCGGTCTTGGCGCTGTCCGTCCCGAACGGCACCGGCGTCCCCGACAGGGCCGAGGGCGCCGCCCCGCCGGCGGAGGTGTGCACCTGGAGCATCACCTGCACCAGCGGGTGATGGGCCGAGGACCGGCGCGGGTTGAGGTGCTCCACGAGCCGGTCGAAGGGCACGTCCTGGTGCCCGAAGGCCCCGAGGTCGGTCTCCCTGACCCGGCCGAGCAGCTCCGTGAAGCGCGGGTCGCCGTCCGTGGACGTCCGCAGGACCAGGGTGTTCACGAAGAACCCGGCGAGCCGGTGCAGGGCGTCGTCGCCGCGCCCCGCCACCGTGGTGCCCACCACGGGCTCGGACCCGGCCCCGTGACGGCTCAGCAGCGCGAGCAGCGCCGCCTGCACCACCATGAACAGGGTCGTACCGGTGGCGTGCGCGGTACGCACCAGGGCCCGGTGGGTCTCCGCGTCCAGGGAGAAGGGGGCCAGGGCGCCCCGGTGGGAGGGCTCGGCCGGACGCGGACGGTCGGTGGGCAGTCCGATCAGCGGCGGAAGACCCGCCAGATTCTCCTTCCAGTAACCCAGCTGACGACTCATCAGGCTGTCCGCCCGTTCGGCGTCCCCGAGCAGCTCCCGCTGCCACAGGGTGTAGTCGGCGTACTGGACCGGCAGCGGTTCCCGCCCCGGTTCCCGCCCCGCGAGCCGTGCCGTGTACGCCTCGGCCAGGTCGGCGAGCAGATGCTCGGTGGACCAGCCGTCCCCGGCGATGTGGTGCACCAGCAGGACGAGCACCTGACCGCCGTCCGCCGCGCAGTCGATCAGGGTGGCCCGGAAGGGGATCTCCGTCGCCAGGTCGAAGACGTACCCCGCAGCCGTGTCCACCGCCGCCGCGATCCCCGCCGCGTCCGCGACCCGCACCAGCGCGAGCGCGGGCCGGACACCGGACCGGATCTCCTGGTACGGCTCGCCCGCGAGCGAGGGGTACACGGTCCGCAGCACCTCGTGCCGCTCCGCCACGTCCGCGAGCGCCCGCGCGAACGGCCCCGCGAGCAGCGGCCGGTCGAGCCGCCGCACCAGCGGAATGTTGTACGTGGCGCTGCGCCCCTCCAACTGCCCCACGAACCACAGGCTCCGCTGCGCGTACGACAGCGGCAGCCGCTCGGGCCGCTCGGCCGGAGGCACCGGACGCAGCGCCGGGCGCGTCCCGCCGTCGCCGCCCCGTTCCCCGATGCGCCGGGCGAGCCCGGCCGGGGTCGGCGCGAGGAACAGGTCGCGGATGCCCGCCTCCCGGCCCACCACCGTCCGCACCCGGTTCATCAGCTTCCCGGCGAGCAGTGAATGCCCGCCCGAACGGAAGAAGTTGTCCTCCGCGCCGACCCGTCCGAGGCCGAGCACCTCGGCGAAGAGCCCGCAGAGGATCTCCGCGAGCGGCCCCGCGTCCGTCCCCTCCGCCGAGCCCGCCTCCCGCTCCGCCGCGTGCCGCTCGGCCGCGGCGACGGCCAGCCGCTCGTGCCGGTCCGCGAGCGCGGCGCGCTCCTCCTCCCCGACCAGGGCGAGTTTCCCGAGCCGGGCGCCGGGCCGCTCGGCGAAGGCCAGGAGCGACCGGACGTACAGGTCGAGGAGGAGGCGCGCGGTCCCCTCGTCGAACAGGTCCGTCGCGTACTGGACGGCTACCTCCAGTCCGTCGGGTCCGCCCGAAGCGCCCTGCCGTTCGGCGCACACCACCGTCAGGTCGAACTTCGCCGCCGCCAGGTCCGAGGTCTCCAGGGTCGCGGCGACCGGACCGAACGCGATCCGCTCGGGCGCCCCGGCGTCCTGGAGGCTCAGCATCACCTGGAAGAAGGGGTGGTGGGAGAGCGAACGGTCGGGGTTGAGATGCTCCACGAGGAGGTCGAACGGCAGCTCCTCGTGGGCGTACGCGGCGAGGTCGGCGGCCCGCACCCGGTCCACCAGCTCCATGACCGTGGGGTCGCCCGACAGATCGGTGCGCAGCGCGAGCGAGTTCACGAAGAACCCGACCAGCTCGTACAGGTCCTCCTCGGGACGACCCGCGACCGGCGTCCCGATCGCCAGGTCCTCGCCCGCCCCGGCGGCCGAGAGCGCCGTCGCGAGCGCCGCCCGCACCACCATGAACAGGCTCGCGCCCGCCTTCCGCGACAGCGTGAGCAGCCCCCGGTGGGCCTCCGGGCCGATCCGCGCGGTGACCGTACCGCCCCGGTGGCTGGGCTCGGCCGGCCGGGGCCGGTCCGCGGGCAGCGCCGTCACCGGCGGCAGCCCCGCCAGGGCCTCCGTCCAGTGGTCCAGCTGCTCGCGGGCCAGGCTGCCGGGGTCGGCCGGATCGCCGAGCAGCTCGTGCTGCCACAGGGTGTAGTCGGTGTAGCGGACGGGGAGTCCGGGCCGGTCGGGTGCCTTCCCGGCGAGCCTCGCCGCGTACGCCTCCGTGAGGTCACGCAGCAGCGGGCCGAGCGACCAGCCGTCGGTGGCCACGTGGTGGAGCAGCAGGACGAGCACCGAGCCGGGGCCGTTCACGGGAAGGAGAAGGGTCGCGCGGAAGGGCAGTTGGGAGCCGATGTCGAAGGTCTCCCGGCCGAGGAGGGCGACCCGCTCGTCCAGCTCGGACGCCGGGCACTCCCGTACCGACAGGGTGATGCCGGTTTCCGGGGCGACGTCCTGGTACGGCTCCCCGTCCGGCCCGGCGGGGAACACCGTGCGCAGCACCTCGTGCCGCCGGACCAGGTCCCCGAGCGCCGCCCGGAGGGCCGGAAGGTCCGGGACCCCGTCGAGCCGCAGCACGACCGGCGCGTTGTACGTCGAGGACGGGCCGTCGAGCCGGTTCAGGAACCACAGACGGCGCTGGGCGAAGGACAGGGGGATCACGGTCATCCTCGGGGTGATCGGGGGCGAGTGGAGCGGGGCCGTAAGGGCGGGGGCGCGGAGTGCGGAGGTCAGGGCTTCGGGGCGGCGAGCAACTCCTCGATGTGCCGGGCCAGATCACGCAGGCGCGGGTGCGAGTAGACCGCCTTCACCGGCAGCGCCACCTTCAGCTCGGCCCGCACCCGCGAGACCAGCTTGATCGCGAGCAGCGAGTGGCCGCCCAGTTTGAAGAAGTTGTCCTCGGGGCCGATCCGGGAGGCGCCGAGCACCGTGGCCCACACACCGCCGATCAACCGCTCGACCTCGCCGGAGAGTTCACCGGTGTCGACGGCGCCCGCCGACTCCCGCGCGGCGGGCGCGGGCAGCGCGGCCCGGTCCAGCTTGCCGTTCGTGGTGGTGGGGAAGCGCTCCAGCGCGGTGAACGAGGACGGCACCATGTACGAGGGCAGCTCGGCCGCGAGCAGGGTGCGCAGCTCCTCCGCCGTCACCCCGGCGCCGGTCGCCACCCGGTAGTAGGCGGCGAGTCCCGGCGTGCCGCCCTGGTCCTCCCGTACGAGCACCGCGGCTTCGGCGACGCCCGGGAGGCGGGTCAGCGCGGCCTCGATCTCCGGCAGTTCGATGCGGTGGCCGCGCAGCTTCACCTGTCCGTCGGTGCGGCCCAGGGAGACCAGCCGGCCGTCCGGGCGCATCCGGCACAGGTCACCGGTCCGGTACATCCGGCCGCCGCCCGCCGGGTCCTCGACGTCCGGTACGAACCGGTCCGCCGTCAGGGCGGGGCGACGCCGGTATCCGCGTCCGACCCGGGGCCCGGCGAGGTACAGCTCGCCGGTCGCGCCCTCGGGGACCGGCCGCAGCCTCTCGTCCAGGAGCCGCGTCCGCAGTCCCGGGAGCGCGGTGCCGATGTGCGGTTCCGTGTCCGGCCCCTCGATCCACCCGGCGGTGGAGTCGACCGTGCACTCGGTGGGCCCGTACAGGTTCACCGCACGGACCGTCCCGGCGGCGGCGCGGGCCGCGATCCGCTCCCACAGCGCGGGCGACACCGCCTCACCGCCCACCAGGAGGGTCAGCGGGCGCGGCCCGCCGTCGGCCGACAGCAGGTCGAGCAGCGGATCGGCGTGCGAGGGCGTCAGATCGAGATCGGTGAGGGCGTGCGCGTCCACGAAGGCGGCGAGCAGCGCGGGGTCCCGCCTGGTCTCCTCGTCGACCATCACCAGGGTGTCGCCCCGGCAGAGCCGTACCCACTGCTGGACGGAGGCGTCGAAGGAGGGGGAGGCGTTCCAGCCGACCCGTCCGCCGTCGGTGACGGCGATGCCCGCCCCCTCCAGCTCGTCGAGCAGCGCGGCGGCGGACGCCCGGCCGATCTCCACGCCCTTGGGGCGGCCGGTGGACCCGGAGGTGTAGATGACGTAGGCGAGCGTGTCGGCGGACACCGGCAGCGGCCGGAACCCACCCGCGTCCGGACCGGGCGCGCTCAGCTCGGCGGCGGTCAGGTGCGGCACGCCCCCGGTGAGCGGCTCCGCCCCGGCCCCGGACGTCACGACCAGGTCGGCGCGGGCGTCCTCCACGAGATAGCGGCGCCGGTCGGCGGGCAGGTTCGGGTCGACGGGCAGATAGGCGGCACCGGCGGTGAGGGTGCCGACGAGGGCGGCGACGAGGTCCGCGCCGCGCGGCAGGCAGAGCGCGACGACGCTCTCGCGGCCGATCCCGAGACCGGCGAGGCGGGCGGCGATCCGGGCCGCCTCGGCGCGCAGCTCCGCGAAGTCGAGGGTGCGGTCGGCGGCGACCACGGCGGTACGGCCGCCGGGGACCCGGGCGAGCCGCTCCATCAGGTCGGCGGGCGCGGCGGACGGGACGGTGGTACGGGGGGCGGGCGCGGTGGCGCGCTCGGGCAGGACGGCGGTCATCTCGGGTTCACTCCCCGTGGCGGGCGGTCGAAGGGGCGGTCTCGGGGGCGCAGTCGGCCAGGGCGACCGGCTCGCCCATGGCGACGAGGATCTTCCGGTCGCCCGCGTACGCCTCGCGGCCGTGGGCGCACAGGACGTTGTCGACGAGCATCAGGTCGCCCCGCTGCCAGGTCTCGCGGACGGTGACCCGGTCGTAGACCTCGTTGACGATGTCCACCTCGGCGTCGGTGAGGGCCGTTCCGTCGCCCAGATAGGTGGAGAACGGCAGGCCGTCCTCGCCGTACGTCTCCAGGAGGACCTCGCGGACGTCCTCGTCGAGGGTGCGGCTGTTCCAGAACGCGAAGTGGTTGAACCAGACCTTCTCGCCGGTCACCGGGTGGGTGACGATCGCCGAGCGGCGCTGGGTGGTCCGCATCGAGTCGTCGTCGAGCCACTCGTAGCCGACGGTGTTCTCCCGGCAGTAGGCCTCGGCGACGGACTTGTCCTCGGTGGCGAAGGTCTTGTACCAGGGCAGGCCCGCCAGCTCGGAGTAGTTGCGCACCAGGAGCCAGCCGGCCCGCGCGAAGCGCTCGGCGAGCTCGGGCGGCAGCAGCCGCAGGGCCTCGCGCATGTCGCCGACGGTGGTGGCGCCGCCCACGGCGGGCGCGGTGACGCAGCCGAAGAGCAGCACGCCGGGGAAGTCCAGGGTGTAGCTGTTCTCGTTGTGCAGCCGGATCGGCTGCACGGCCGGCAGGTCGGTGGAGGAGAACACGCCCTCGCCGAAGTCGGTGCGCGGGGTGGCCTTCTCCTTGTATCCGGCGCGCTCCCGGATGAGGGAGTCCCGGGCGCGGGCGAAGTCGGCCGCGTCGGTGACCGGGAGGCCCCGCAGGAGGACCGCGCCGGAGCGGTGCAGCTCGGCCCGGACGGCGTCCCGCTGCCCGTCCAGCCAGGCGGCGGCCTCGGCCATGGAGTCGAAGGCCGGGGTGCGGACGACGACGGGCTTGCCGGGCTCGCGGACGATGTCGAGCGCGGTCGCCGTGGTCGGTTCGGCGTACGTGGTCATGGGAAGTCCTCGGATCGGTCGGTGCGGAAGGGACAGCGGAAGGAGAAGAAGAGGAAGCGGAGGAAGAAGAGGAAGCGGGGGAGGCGGTGGGGCGAGGGGGCGGCCTTCGGGGTGCGGCCGGGGGCCGGGCCGCCGGTGATCCCGATCCCGTCGGTGAGGAGGGGAGACGGGTGGGGGTCAGACCGCGCTCGGGGTCGGGGCGGGCGCCACGGCGGCGTCGAGCACCGGGTTGACCAGCGCGAAGAACGCGTCGAGCCGCTGCTGGAAGTAGAAGTGACCGCCGGGCAGCACCTCGGTGGTGAAGGCGTGCTCGGTGACCCCGGCCCAGTGGCGCAGGTTCTCCGCCGGTGCCACCGGGTCGGCGTCGCCGCCGATGACGGTGACCGGGCAGTCCACCCGGGCGTCCCGGTCGGCGCACTGGTAGACGTCGTCGATGGCGAAGTCCGCACGGATCGACGGCAGGACGATCTCCCGCAGCTCCGGCTCGTCCAGGATCGAGTCGTCGGTGCCGCCCCGCTCCTTGATCGCCGCCACCAGGGCGTCGTCGTCGAGGAGTTCGGGGTGTACGGCGCACGGGTTGGCGAGGAACGGCGCCCGGCAGGCCGAGGCGATCAGGGCGCGCGGGGTGCGCCCGGCCGTCTGGAGGGCACGGACGACCTCGAAGGCGACCAGGGAGCCCATGCTGTGCCCGAGGACCACCAGTTCGCCCGCGTCGGCCGGGAGCGCCTCCACGACAGGCCCGGACAGATCGTCCACGGACTCCGGAAGGTCCTCCGAGAAGCGTGCCCCCCGGCCCGGGTACTGGCCGATCAGCAGCCGTACGTCCGACGGCAGGTGCTCCCGCCACTCGGCGTAGGCGTGGGCGTTGCCGCCCGCGTGCGGGAGGACCAGGAGCGAGAGCCGGTGCGGCCCGCTGCCGGGCAGGTCCCAGACGACGTCCTCGGGCGCGGGGCGCGGGTCGTGGGTCATGAACTTCTCCGATCGGTGTGGGTGTCGTCGGCGGTACGGCGGCGCAGCGCGGGCCTGGCCCGCTTGGCCGGGGCCGTCTCCTGGGCCGCCACATGGGCGGCGAGGGCGGCCGGGGTGGGATGCAGGAAGACGTCGCGGGTGGTGAGCCGGGCGGGGAGGGCGGAGCCGAGCGCGGTGGCGACGCGTCCGGTGAGGCGGGCGGCGAGCAGGGAGTGGCCGCCGAGGTCGAAGAAGTCGTCGTCGACGCCCACGGGTCCGCTCGCGCCGAGCACGTCGGCGAACAGCGCGCACAGGGTCCGCTCGACGGGGGTGCGCGGCGGACGTCCGCCGCCGGTGGTACGGGTGGGCGCGTCGACCCGGGGCAGGGCCCGCTTGTCGATCTTCCCGTTGGCGGTCAGCGGCAGCCGGTCCAGGACGGCGATCCTGGCGGGCACCAGATGCTCGGGGAGCAGACCGCGCAGACGGTCCCGCAGCGCGGCCGGGTCGGCGGCGGGGCCCGCCGGGTCGGCCACGACGTATCCGACGAGGATCTTCTCGCCGCCCTCCTCGGGCCGGCCGGGGTCACCGTCCGTGCGGACCAGGACCGTCGCCTGGGCGACCGAGTCGTCGCTCAGCAGGGCCGCCTCGACCTCGGCGGGTTCGACCCGGAAGCCACGGATCTTGACCTGTTCGTCGGCGCGCCCGAGGTAGTCGAGTGCTCCGTCGGGCCTGCGTCTGACCAGGTCTCCGGTGCGGTAGAGGCGGGTGCCGGGGGGTCCGTAGGGGTTGGGGGTGAAGTGGGTTGCGGTGGTGGTGGGTTGGTGGTGGTAGCCGTGGGCGAGGCCGTGTCCGGTGAGGTAGAGCTCGCCGGTGGTGCCGGGGGGTGTGGGGTTGAGGTG